>CAYONX010000048.1:3457-32888 GCA_964405425.1 uncultured Pirellulaceae bacterium
TCTGCAAGAATTGGGGTCAAAGACATTTGCTTGGACGCGATCGAAAGCAAGTGACCATACGTCTCCGGCTGGCCACAAACCGAGTCTGAACTTCAGGGTAGGCCGCTCATTTCGACCAATCCCCAACGTCCGATAATGTTTCTTATGTTCGGTTAGCTCTCTTTATTTACCGAGATTTCCCGCGTCGAGACAATCTCTGCCAACCGTTTCGCGTTTCCAAACCCACGACTAACCACCGCCAAGTACGTCTACAAATAATTGCACGTCCAGCAAATTGAAACTTCCATCCTGATTCATGTCGGCTTCAAGTTGAAATCCGCTGGCAGCAAGCAAATCCACAAACGGCTCAACGTCCAGCAAGTTGACAAAGCCGTCTTGATTTACGTCGCCAAGCAAAACCGTGGGAAGCACCCCTTCTGCCACGATCGCTGCTGCGACAGCGACGGAATTGCCGTTAGCGTCGAGATCTAAATTCAGGTTTGCGCTAACGGTCAAATCTTGTCCGTCGACCGTCAATTGAATCTGTGAGAAATCCACGCTGACCGGATCAAAATCTGCCAGATCGAAAGTAGCTGATCCGCCCGCAAGTCCAAATGGATCAAAAATTTCGACGATCCCTTGCATTTCAACAAAATTGCCCAGTTGATCAAACTGGCCAGCGGTAACGACTCCCGCTGGTCCGGGAACGATTAGAGAAATCATTACCGAACCCGGCGCTGCTTCAATCGAAACCAAACCGCCAACAAAACTGATATCGATACCGTCGGCAAGAGTCAGATCAAGTTCAGTCAACTGGCCAGTTGAAAATGGCGGCGCGATCGGACTCAATGTGATCGCCGCGGTACCAGAAACAGACGAAGTATCAGCCACACCGACGACTTCAAACATGGCGCTGGATTGTGATTGATCGACGACAAGATCAACCGATTGAGCGAAACTGTTGTTACCAAGCAATAAACTGGATAGAGCAAATAGATAGATGTAACGCATAAGAAAAATCTCTTTCAGATTGGAAGGGGCTGCATCAATTTTAGTCGCACTCGCCCTACCCTGAAACTAGTTGCAGCGAATTATCAAAAATTTGATATGGAGTTCCAAATTGTAAGAATAGCTCGACCCATATCCTTTGCGTTTTTCTTATCGCATGAGAATCTAAAAAAGAATAGAAATTTTGATCTGGTCGATCTGAATGAAGCTACCTTTGACAGAAACAAAAGTCGCACATCCAAAAATGCGGCCCAATTCTCTGTTCGACTAATTTTCAAACGCAACAAGCCTAGCGATTGAATTTTTCATTTAGAAAATTCTTGCTCGCTTCTTTCGTAGCATCGAATACGTCATCGGCAATCGTACGCACGTTGGGCGGTTGGAAATTCTGACCACCCCCCTGCTCTGCCTGACCACCAGCAAAATTACCGCCGTCGCTGTTAGAAGTTGTGAACCGAGAATCGAGTTGGCGGCTCGGATTGGATTGGGGCAACTTTAGCGTGCCATGAATGATCTGCAGTTTTTCATCCAGCTTCTGTTGACTGTTCTGAACAAAACCTGGCTGTTGATTTTCCAGATTTTGGTTGAAGCTCTGAACGTGCTTGTCCAGCACCGCATGAATTTCATCTGGAACCATCATGTTAATTCGATTTATCGCTCCAGCAATGTAACCACCCGACCGCGAAGTAACAACCGAATTGCGCACGTTCGAACCGAACACTGAAACGGCGAACAACGTAATCAACATGCACAAACATACGCCTTTGAATGCGCCCACCAATCCTCCGGCTTGTGCATCAAAGCCACGCAATCGAAATCGGCGAATGGTCGATTTGATGTAACCGTAGAACATCCAGACAACCAGAGAGGTACCCAAAAACAGAATCAGCATTGCGGCGAAACGATTCCAGGGCGCTTCAACAGAAATGTAAGGCGCCAACGTGTGACTAAAATTCAGTGAAACGAAATAACTGACGAAAATTGCTGCTAACGAAGCAACCTGCCAGGCTAGTCCCTTCCATAGACCAAAAAGAATAGCGCCAACCATAACGGCGAGCATTAGTAGGTCGTATATTGACATGCGGTTCCTTCCGTGAATCCGAGGCGTGGCCCAGATTAAATCGCATTTTGGATTTTGTAACAAGATTGTTTGAATTGCTAGCAAGCTCGGATTGCACCCTGAGAGATTGCTACAGCTTTTGATCTGTCGCGAAATCGGTGATTGCTTTATTACCGATTTATAATTTCCTCGATTTTCGAAGACCAGCACTATCAACAATGGCCGATTTTAAGACGCACATTACAACCAGCTCGGTACTGGGTGTCGCTTATGGCATCGGCGGATACATCGGCTTTGACCTTTCACTTCCCCAATGCCTGGTTGGTGGAACGCTGTGCAGTGTCGCTGGCATGCTTCCCGATTTAGACAGCAAGTCTGGAATCCCGCAACGGGAAATGCTTAGCTTCATGTCGGTGCTTGTCCCAATGCTTATGATTCGGCGGCTGGAAAGCTTTGGCCTGGATCGCGAGATGCTGGCCTTCAGCGCCGGTTTAATTTATGTAGTGGTTCGATTTGGTGTCGGATGGCTCTTCAAACGATTCACCAAACATCGCGGTATGTGGCACAGCATCCCAGCCGCGATGATCGCCGGACTCGTCACGTTTTTAATTTGCCTGTCACCAGAGCTGCATGTGAGATTCTTTAAGGCATGGGCTGTCGTGATTGGATTCGTGTCCCATTTGATACTTGATGAAATATACGCTGTCGACTGGAATGGTAATCAAATCCGGGTAAAGAGATCTTTCGGCACTGCCATGAAATGGCTCAGCGGTAACTACTACGCCAACATCTCTACTTACGGCAAACTTGCGCTATTGATTTTTCTTGCGATGAATGATGCCAGCCTGATGGAGTATCTCGGGCGCGAGCCGCTTGAGATCACCAACACAGCGAACGATTGGCTGAAAGACCAGCTGAACGACAGTGTGCAACGGTAAATTGTTCACTGCTCATTGCTTGAAGTTGCGTTCTAAGATTGCACTTTAAAAATGCTTTCTGGAATCAAGCAAAATGGTAACCGGCCCGTCGTTTACAAGTGCAACTTTCATATCTGCCTGAAATTGTCCTGTCGCAACCTTCAACCCTGATTGACGAATCAACGTTGCACATGCTTCGTATAATTCGTTGCCAAGTTCAGCAGCTGCGGCATCGATAAAACTGGGGCGACGTCCCTTGCGCACATCACCGAGCAACGTGAATTGGCTGACGACCATGATTTCCGCACTAACGTCAACTGCATTCAAATTCATCTTGTCAGCGTCGTCCGGGAAAATCCTCAGGCCGATCACCTTGCCCGCAATGTATTTGACATCGCTGAGCGTATCTTCTTTTTCAACTCCCACCAGCACCAACAATCCGCTACCGATTTCGCCAACGATGTTCTCGTCAACAGTAACACTTGCATGGATGACTCGTTGAACAACTGCTCGCATATCACTTTTTCACTCGGTTGCGTGGCCGACCAGCCGAACGCTGAATTTCATTCAAGTGGTCGATGCGATCCACAATCGAATCGGTCAATTGAGTTTTTACCATACCGTCAAAATTGATTTTGAATTTTTCATCCGGCACATCAACGTTCAATTGCAACTCGAATAACTGCAATGCAGCCATTTCAACCAACTGTGGTTTGCCGTCGACATCTGATGTTCTCAAAAACGTAATGCGATAAGGGAACAACGGGAAATAATCATCATTGCCCAAAACGATTTCGCACTGTTCGGGTATGTTATTTCGAATTCCTGACCATTGAATTTTGTCTTGGATGGATGCGTATCGTGTTTGCCCAAACAGTAGCCGTTTTAGCTTCGCCGGCTTCCAACTGCCTCGCATTTTCAGCACCGGAATGCTTCGGAATGTCGATGCTTGTGCAGATTCAAACTCAAAATTCTCGGCTAATGACTGCAATAGGCTCGACAAACCACCAGTCGCCATCCAATTCGAAGGGCTAGCAAACAATTTCTGCCGATCAACGTCGGCGACTCGACGCAAATCGATGGTTTGCACTTCCGGCCGATCATCATTCATCTTGATTCGATAGAAAAAACCCTGATCGCAGATTTGCAGGACGGATTGAGGATGGTCTGGTTCGCCGAATGCAAATTCCAGCCGCGAAGCTCCCCTGCCCTGCCCAATCTGACAATACTGGCCATTGGCAATGATATGTTCACCAAACAGATTGACTTCAAGCTGTGCGGCTGCCTGCAAAGGCAAAGACTCAGACAAATTTCTGGCTGCCCGTATCAACAACTGCTGGGATGGTGTGGATGGCGGCTTATGGGATGTGATTGTTGGCGAAGATCGATGGAAAGCCGATTCATTGGATTCAAATCTGCTGGCAACCAGATAAGTTGCTAACACCACCAAAGCTAGCAATCCAATCACAAATTGTAATTTGATCTTCGTTGCTAAGTTGTTCGGAATTTTCCAAAGATTCACTTTATGACACGCCGAAACAAACTAGCAGCGACTCCAAGGCAAGTGTGTATGTAATGCAGCGCATTGGCAAAGGAATTGCGAATTTGATTACCGTCGCCAGTTTAGGTACGGCAGTCATCACAGTCCATGTCAGTTTGATTTGTGCGAACCAACCGTTAGTTTGCAGCCAATGAACTGAAAACTGTACCCAGAATTCGAACGAAACAACGATGCCTTTGTCAAAATGACGGGCGCTGTCGGATTGGAAAAATCCGGCTTACTTTTTAGGGGGAAATTTGATGTTCGCACGTATCACTACTCTGTTATTGGTTGTGATGCTGACCTCTGTCGCTTCAGCGCAACTACGACCGATTCGCGTCGGTGCTCCGGTCAGTCATAATCTGCCACCTGCACAAATGCTGCTGGAACCTGGCCCTGGCGTCGGCGGCCCTGGCCCGGGTGTACTTTCTGCGGCTGGCTATGCTTCGACGATTGCTCCGGAACCAGGTATCGACTTGGCTCAATTCGGGCCCTTTGGCAGCGTCGCACATCAAAGTGTACAAGTGCTATTTGCTCAACCTCAGGGCATGCTCGTTTACTGGGACGTTTCTGGAGTCGGCATGTACGATTCTCATCCAAGCCCAGTACCATTTCGTCAAAACTTTGGCCAAGCCGGAGTTTACCGATTGAAGATCACAGATGTTAACGGACGGCCTGGTGTAGACCTTTATCCAACCTTGGAAATTGGCTCGGTCACCCCTCGCACCGCAGCTTACCTTGCACACAGCGCTGTTCCAATTCGATTCACTTCAGAAGATTTTGATCAGGTAACGGCAGGAAACTTCGTTACTAAAGTTATCTACGTTCCAGATCCTGAGTTTCAGGAACTTGCGCTTGCGGGCGTTGACGTTCTTGTCAGCACACGACTGGATCCAGGCGTTGATCCGATTGTCGAAGCCGATCGTCGCGGTGCGATCCTTGCCATCCTGAGAGTGGGTAACAAGGATCTTGAAATTCCAGGTACCAATGCAGCAATCATGGCTGGCGCAATGCCTCCAGGAATAGGCGGCGGAGGCGGTGGAGGTGGCGCACCAACGGGTTACATCTCTGGTATCACTGGACCGAATTATGGCATGCCATCGGTAGGAACTCAAATCGGCTTACCTGGCCCGCCACACATTCCACTGGGCGGCCCAGCTGGATTGCGTAAATCCAGCCTTCACAATCACACGGCGATGCAAATTCCCGGACCAACACCAAAAGTTAACGTTCACCTTCGCCAGCGACCGGGCCTGTCATATCCTCGCCCGGCTGACAAAGTGTTGATCGATGAGGAAACGGTTCGACCAACGCACTTTAATTCGCAACCACCGGCTGACCTGATTCACGGCAATCTGCCATATCGCAAGCCTCTGTTAAGACGCTAAAGCCGGCAACGCGTGCCGAAAAATGAAATCTTCAGGCCGCTTGCCCAATTTTCGGGTAGCGGCCTTTTTTTGATAACCAACATCAAAGGTAACAGTATGCGGAATTCAATATTTTTTGTTGCGATCATCGGTCTGTGCTTGCTAATGGCAACGCCTGGATCGGCGCAAAGAAAACTATCCCGCTTTACAGATGCACCTGGAAAAATTGCATTTCAGCGATTGATCGCTGAACCGGCCATCGGCGGTTACACACAACCGGTGATGGTTCATGTACCTGAAGGTGGAGAAGTTGCGTATTGGAGCGGCGATTGGAATGGCGGTTCGTTTTCGAATTCTCAATTTTCGCAATCGCTGCTAGGCATGCAGATTGGTCCCGTCTATCAACTGAAAACCACCGCTCTGTCCAAAGGGCAAATCATTGACGTCTATCCAACCATTGAATTGGTTGATCGACTTTATCCGCCCAACGGATTTGCAACTCGGCATCCGGTACAAATTGTCTTTACGACCGAAGATATCGAAGCGGCCAACGGTGGAGACCTGGTTACAAAAATCGTCTACCTGGAAGACCCGGACACCGCCCTGCCCTATCGGTTGAGAACCGATGAACAATCAACGATCGATGTTGGTTTTGGACAGGATCCATTGCATGCTGCCAGACGACTTGGCCGGCCGCTGGCTATCGTTCGACTTGGCAGTCGCAAACCGTCTGAAGAACAGGTTTTCATTTATTCACCCATTCCATTGTTCGACGATGCATCCATTTCCGATGCCACACCAGCCACCAATCACATGGAAGGATGTTTCTGTTCTGCATGCCAGCAAGTTTACAATTGCTGTCCAAAAACATATGCCAAGATGCCAAAATCGCGTCGCGATGAATACGTTTGTGATGGCAACGATCGGGATTTACCAGCAGCACCTGGCGAAGACTGGCAAGTAGACGGCCTGGATATCGAAGATACGGTTGCTCAATTTGACACTGAAGACGGACGCGTACTCATCGCACCCAGCAATCGAGTATGTATTTACTCGCCAAGATTTGCATCGGTACGTCGCAAGCTGCAGTCAAACGACACAACGATAACTCAGCGATTGAATGTCGCGAACAAAAACCTCGAACCAATTGCCGCCGAACGCACTCAACGGTCGTCTTTGGCACAACAAAACCTGCAGCCCAAATCGAACAAACAAACTCAAACCGCAAACGCTTTTCGCGACCAAACGCGAGGTGTTTCGTCTGACAATGTTGTACGCTTGCTCGGAGCTCGCCATTTCTTCAAACCATTTGAAGACTTGTCGCTGATTCGGTTCGGTAAATTTGAAACGAGTGAATCGGCACGAGTCAGTTTGGGCATGCAATCCGCCATCGCATGGAACAGCGATGTCAGCGCTCAAATTACGATCGATAAGGATCAACCCGTCATTGTGAATGATGTTAATCGGGCGGTGGAACTGATATCGATCGATACAAAAACCAGCTCCGATTTGCGGCTGTGTAAACTTGCCTCACGCATCAGCGCCAAGCCAGGCGACGTGATCGATTTCACAATTCGATTCGATAACATCGGTCGCAAACGCATCGGCAACGTAACCATTCTAGATAATCTTTCGCCGCGCCTTGAATATGTCAACGAATCAGCCGAATGCAGCGTCGATGCTAATTTCAAAACCGAAACCAACAAAGCGGGATCTGAAAAGCTGATCTGGGAGATTATCGACCCTTTGAAAATCGGCGACGGAGGCATCGTTCGATTTCAGTGTCGAGTTCGTTGATTTAACGATCCGCAGCTGTGTATCCCGGCGAATATCTAAATTCTTTTGTGCTCCGTATCGGCTTGGCACAGCTATCGCGCTATAATCATTTGTCGATCATATTTTATTTGTGGCAAGTTGATGCGCATTTTTCTTTCGCTCCTGTTGTGTTTCTCTTCTCTGGCAGCATTTGGGTCTGAAAATGCCGTTGTTGTGATCAACGCGGAATCGTCGTCGTCGAAGCTAGTCGGGAATTTCTACGTCCACCATCGGGATATCCCCAGCGACAATGTGATATACCTGGCCGGTATTCCCAATCGAGAAGTCATTCCGGTAGATGATTTCCGGAAACTGATTATTGGGCCAATCTTGAAGACCATCGAAAATCGTAATCTGGGAAACCAGATCAGCTACATCATCTATTCGTCCGACTTTCCTACGATTATTGACGTCTCCGCTGACAGAACGAAGGCACTGGCTGACCCGGAAAACACGAAACGCGTCAACAACGGCAGAATGTTTTCGCCGATGGTATCGATCAATTCGGCCACTTATTTTTATCAGTCCGTACTTTCGCAGGACGTTTCATATCTTTCGCTTAAGGGCAACACCTACAGTCGCTCTAACGCTTCGCAGTTGCTAACCAACCCTTTTGTGGATGACTACGGCCGCAAGTTTAAGTCTGCACTTTCAAAAGCGGGTAGCGGAGATTTCAAGCAAGCCACTGAAATTCTTGAAGAGCAGGCAAAAGAACATCCATTGCAGTTGGCCGTTTTATATTGGCTGGCCCGTTGCTATGCATGGCAAGGCGACACAGAACAGTCAGTGAAATGGCTGAAAAACTGCATCGCCGTCGGCTGGTGCAGCCGAGAATACGTTCGCGCTGACGTAGCTTTCAAAAAAATCAAGGATGAACCAGCCTTCAAGAAATGCCTCGCTCTGATACCCAACTTGCCAATGCGAGGTGGGCCAGCTATCGGTTTTCGCAGCAGCTATTTCTGGGGCCCAAACGGCATGATCAATTCAACCATTGATCAAGGAAATCGATACATGCTTTCGACGATTCTGGCCGTCAATCGTAACAAAGGAAACAGTGAAAAAGAAACGCTCGCATATTTGAAACGCAGCATTGATTCCGATGGCTCACAACCAAAAGGCGCCTTCTATTTCACGTCGACTAAAGATATTCGAACCAGAACAAGACGCAAAGGATTTGACGAAGCTGCAGACGAGTTGAATGCCCTTGGGTTTCGCACGGTTATAGTACCGGCCGTATTGCCAAAATTCAAAAACGATATCGCCGGCATGTCGATTGGTGCTCCAAATTTCAAACTGGAACAGGCCAGCATCAGTTTTTTGCCGGGCGCAATTTGTGAAAACTTGACCAGCTTCGGTGGGCGATTGATCAGTGCTTCACAAACCAAGTTAACTTCGTTTTTGAGGTTTGGGGCCGCTGGCTCGTCCGGCACGATTGTCGAGCCGTTTGCGGTCCAGGCAAAATTCCCACACCCTCGAATCCACGTCCATTACGTTCGCGGCTGTACATTGGCTGAAGCGTACTACCAGTCAGTCGATGGGCCGTTTCAGTTGCTGATCGTCGGTGATGCGCTTTGCCAACCGTGGGCTAAAATCCCTCGCATCAAGCTGGCCGGCGATATTCTAAGTGACCAACCCATCAGCGGAGATATGAAATTCAACATCAGCAGCGACAACACGCCCGCCGCCATTCGCGCGTTGGAAATGTATATCGATGGCCGGTTGGTTCGCCAGATTCGTGCTTCGAAAATTGGTGGATTGACGATAGATACAAACACCATGCCCGATGGCTATCACGAATTTCGCTTCGTACCCGTTTCTGCTTCCCCAATATCCACTCGCGGCTCACTGGTTGCCGGCGTCGAAATCAACAATCAGAATCAAAAGGTTGAACTTAAGTCCAGCACTCTGGTTTCCAAAATCAATGACTCCATTGAGTTCAATGTTAAGTCAGATGGTGCAACAAGTGTGTTGCTGCTACACAACAAACGTATAATCAAACAAATCGAAGGCGATTCGTTGGTGGCAAAAGTGCCGGCATTTTTCTTCGGACGTGGAACCGTCGAAGTAGAAGCCGTTGCAACATTTGAAAACAGCGCTATTCGCAGCCGACCGTTGGAAATCCAAATCACAGGACCCGTTTCATCTTCCATCCCACAAATTAAGAAAACGGGTAAGCGCAAACAACCTGCCAAGAAACAGCCCGCTAAGAAGGCTCCGCGCTGACCAGAGCATCCACTTCAGCGACCGCAAGCTTCAACGAATTGGCGGCCATTTGAAAATTGGTGTGCGAAGATATTTCAGGCTGGATTTCCAAAAACAGCTCAGTAGCCGCTTTCAATTTTCGCAACTTCTTTTTCGCCTGCTTTAGATATTTGGCATGATCACCATCTTTCAGCGGACCACCCAACGCGAGCATGTAATCGTACAATTCGCGATGGACGTCTCGCAATTCATCATCCTCTTCCGCTTCTTCACTATGCTTCAGAAAAGTACGCACCATCCACACGTGGCTTAACACGTCGTCAATCGCTTGGACTCGTTCGTTTATTTCCATAGCTCCAGTTTCTCAAGTTCCGCGTGTGTTACCGTACCATTGAATATGCATTCGAGCGCAATACGTAAACCCTCGCGATTCGCAAATCGGCTGCAGCCAGGACTTCTTTTCCTGCAGCGCTTGCAAGTCGACTCCCTCGGGCATCAGCAATATTTTTGAATTCTCTACACCCGATAACGAATCGCAATACTCACAAAGTTCGTCAATATCGCCTTCATTCTGCACGACAAATTTTAACTGGTAATCATGGCTGTCAATCAGGCGCTGAACCACTTTGGAACGTTGTCGAAGTCGATTGTGTCTTGCAGACCACTCCCCTGCCCTGCCGGCCGACGGAATAGAATTAGTCATTTTTGGACTGATCGACATTAGATCACAATCGACATTGCGAAACACAGTACCAGCGGTCTCAATCGTAATATGAATATTCTGGCAACGGATCTGCCGGGTCAACTCGGTCATTTGCATCGGCAGCATTGGCTCACCACCGGTAATTACAACGTGGGTCGCGTTGTGTTGACCAATCGTTGTCATAATTGTATCGATATCCTGCTGCTGGCCTTCGGGTTGCCACGACGTGTAGGGAGTATCACAGAAGCTACACCGCAGGTTACAGCCACTAGTTCGCACAAAGACACTTGGCTGACCCGTTAGCCGACCTTCGCCTTGGCGCGATGAATAGATTTCGGAAATTCGGATGCCCAATGTTCCGGTCGCATTTTTTTGATATGTTAGCATTCGCGTTGGCCATAACGCAGCCAACCCACGCGGGTTTTGCCCGTTCGTTGCATGCACTCTGTGTGCAGCCTTTAACGAATGATTATTGAAACGATTTAGTATTTCAAACCATGCCGACCAAATTTCAAGACAAACTCGAAACATTTGACAACGAATTTCCTGACCGGGACTACACGATAAAGATCGAATGCCCTGAATTCACGTCGGTTTGCCCTAAAACTGGCCAGCCGGACTTTGGAGTTTTGCTGTTTGAATATGTGCCTGACGCCAAATGTGTCGAACTGAAAAGCCTGAAGATGTATCTACAATCTTTTCGCAGCGAAGGGATCTTCTATGAGAATGTCGTCAATTCAATTTTTGACGATTTCGTTGCCGCAATCGAACCTCGCAATTTTCGAGTAGTTGCCGAATTCACACCTCGGGGCGGCATATCTTCGATTATTGAAGTATCCACATAAGCTATTGGATTATCGCACATGTCTGAATGTGAATTACTGCTGAGCGGATTTGCGGACGAAGCCGCCAACGAGAAAACAATTGACCAGCAATTTGTTGCATTTGCATCGATCGGATTCAGCTACCTTTCTCTGCGTTTCATTGATGTTGGGTCCGGCATAAAAAACGTGATGGATCTTGATGCGAGTGAATTGGATCTTATTCGAAGCAAACTGGATGAGTACGGTTTGAGGGTGTCTTCGATTGGTTCGCCGATTGGAAAGACGAAATTGCTTGATGTTGACGACGGCACGAGCAACAGTTTCTTCGAGCCTCAACAGTACCTTGAAAACCAGGTCGTTCGTGCGTGCCAGATCGCCAACAAACTGGATTGCAAATTGATTCGGGGCTTCTCTTTTTATCATCCAAAAAACGAAGATCCTGCAAACCACATCGATCAATCAGCAACACGCCTGAAGTCAATCGCCAAAGTCTGTGACGAACATGGTTTGACTTTTGGTTTGGAAGTGGAAGCGAATCTTGTCGGCCAGAACGCCAATACGTTGAACCAGATTCAAAAAATTGTCGACCACCCAGCCGTTGTCCTGATATTCGATGGTGCAAATTTAGTCACTCAGGGCTACACCAAGTCAGAAATAATCGATCAGTTTTTGAGCATGAAAGATTCACTTGGCTGGATTCATGTCAAGGATCATTTGAATGCCCAATCGGCGAGAGGCAAATACGTTGACGAAGAGCGATTGCATGATTTCGTGCCCGCTGGCGAAGGCGAAAGCGGCTATCCGGAAATCCTTGCGGAATTAAAGCAGTGCTTTTCAGGTATCGCTCAGCGCATGCAGCGCCGAGGGATCCCAGGAATTTTTGCTGACCTCGAACCACACTTGCGAGGCGGAGGCCAATTTGGAGGCTTTAGCGGCCCCGACGGTTTTGGAATTGCTGCAAGGGCGTTTTGTAAACTCTGCGACACAGCAGGGATCGATTATCGGCTCAGGCGTTTTTAGCCCAAGCCGATCGATTCCGTAGTCTGACAGTTCCTTCCTTAGCCAGCCGATTTCTTTCTCTTGAACATTGCTGCAAACCGCTCACCGATCGATGGTGAATTGGATTGAGCGACAGGCTTTTTCGCCCCACCACCTAAGCCCAAGCTTGGCAGCAGATTGTTCTTTGCGTACAGCCCGCTGCAAACTGCAGTTGCCAAATACAACAGTACCGACAGAATGTAATAAAGGTCGCCAGGACTTGAGCTCAAGAACGTACAAACAAAAGCACCTGCAATTGCACCGCCAGCGGCCAATAGCAATGCATGAGCCTCTTGTTTTTTCTTGTTCCTCTCGCTGCGTTGAACGGCGTTGCGAGATGACTGGTTGGCCAGTTCTCTCATCGCGGCCAGATTAGAAGAATTCTCAGGCGCCACTCGCTTTGGCTTGAAATCTTCTGGATTCAGCTTTGGCTCAGCAGGTGCTTCTTCAACAACTTCAGCACTTACCGTCGGCTCGACAGTTGATTCTGTTGCCTTAGTTTCTGGGGCTGCCTGAACGATGCTGCTTTCGGGGGCAGCAGCGGCACCGCCATTCAATCGGCTCAATAGCGATTGCATGTAATCTTGAACATCCGAACCACCTTTTGCTTCAGCCGCTGGAGCGGCTTCTGGTTCGCTAACCGGACTTGAAACAGGTGTCTCGACGGGCAGCATGTCGGCCTGTCCTGATTCAGCTTCTTCATCCATCGCAGGAGTTGCCTGCATGCGAGCCAGAAGTTCAGCCACACTTTCCTGTTGTTGTGGTGCTTCTACTTCGCTTTTCGATTCAACGGGTTCAGGCGTCTGTGCCGGTTGGGCAGCCAACGGTTCCATGCTACCGCCTTCGGTTTCAGTTGATTGATGTGAATTCTGGTTTTCAAAAATTTCAGAATTCAAGATTTGGTCCGCCAATTCTGCTGGTTTTTCGCTTGGTGTTTCAACACCTTGCGTTGAGTCCGTTAGTTCCGCTGATTCGACTGAGCCAGTTGATTCGTCTTGCAATTGATTAAGCTTACGCTGCAAATCATCCAGTGAATCTTCAGGCTGTGATTGCGAAGCGACTTGATCTTCTTCGGCTTCGCCAACTATTTTTTGATCTTTTTCACGAAGTGACGCGAACAAGTCTTCCAATTCACTGGCGTCAGCTGGCTGCTGTGAATTCGCAGAAGTCTCATCTTGAGTTTCTGTTGTTTGGCTCTCAGTAGTTGCTTCACTTTGAGAATCGACTGATTCGGCACCCGTTGTAGCCTGTGGCTCAACTTCGTCAGATCTTGAATTTAGCGACTTCAACAATTCGTCGAGTGACGAATTATCCGAAGACTCACTTTCCAAATCCGCATTCTGCGTTGTCGATTCTTGAGCCGTATTGTTTTCAGGGGTGGCCATTGAGCTTTGTTCTTGTGTATCCGAAGCCTGTGAAATTTCAGACAACAGATCCTTAGGCTCGCTGCGGAGTTCTGTCATTGCGTTTAAACGCTCCAAAGTCCGTGGATCATCTACTACATCTTCTTGCTCAAGTTGCGATGTAGTATCCATGGTTCCGTCTTCAAACTCTCTCGGAAGCTGAGGAGTGCTATGTAATGCTTGCAACGATCTTTCGGCCGCCAATACAGCATCGTCGTTTCTGGCACTTCCAGGCTCTGTCGCTTGACCACCGTCGCTGGACAACGAATCCATTTTCTGTCCGAATTCTTCGAATTGCTCCTGAATCGAATCGAAAGACTCAGCTTGACTGCCAAGCTCTGTTTCTAATTCTTCTATGCGGCTGTTGACCGACTGGTTTCCGGACGTCTCATCGACGTCTGCAGTCTGGGCAGGCATGAAGCCAAGCTGATGTACTTGGTACACATTGTCTTGAATGCTGATCAAGTCTCCTTGTGCCAGTCGCTGCTTGGCTTTTGGAACTGATCCATTGATTAGGACTTCGCCAATAGTGTGTCGGACGAAAGCACCATGCTGGTCGCGTCTTATAGAACACTCGAACTGCATCGCCTGGTTGGCAGACGTATCTGCGAGCAAGCAGGAGTCAGACGCAATTGGAATTAATTCACCTTGGGCCGTCTTGCCCATAATTTTCAGTACTAGATTTTCTGAGTCAGTCTTAACGCTGTTCATTACCAACTATCCGGATTCAAATTTAAGGAGTGGTTTTTTCGTAATGGCCAATTGCCGCGGACAAGTTTATTTGCTGCAAATTGACGAATGCTTTCGGCTCATTGGCCCAAAGGTCATTGCGAACCATACATAGATCTAGCTTTTTACTTGCGCACGGTCAAAAAACATCTTGAGACGTTGTGGTTTTTTCTGTCGCTACAAACGGTAATTCCGAACCAGTACTCATTTGTGTCGCGTCGCGAGGATACGGTTGATCAATTTGATGCCTTCCCGCAACATTTCGCTGCAACGTTGCGTTTTCGCAACTTTGTAATTCAGCGTTTCCCAATGAAATTCCCCTTACGCGCCAAATAAAAAACTATAGTTCCAGCAGTCATCCGTCTGGATGTCGATGCTGTTGAATCCAAACGGCAACCATACAAAAACAAGACCCATAGCTAACGGAAACGTTTAAATGAGCCGCAAAAAATCGCTCCAGGAAATGAAAGACATTCTGCTGCAGAGACGCACCGCCCTGCGTCAGGCAATTGATGGCGATGACAGCCTGCTTAGAGAAATGAGCCAGAATTCTGGTGGTGACTCAGTGGATTTCGCACTTGAATCAGCTCACGGCGAAATCAGCTCCCAGCTTGCCGAAGCTGGTAGTCGTGAATTGCAATGCGTCGAAAACGCTTTGAAGCAATTCCAAAACAATACTTACGGCAAATGCGAAGCTTGTCACAACAACATTCCACTTGCTCGTCTTCAGGCCCTGCCTTATGCGACATGCTGCATCAACTGCAAACTTAAAGCAGAAAAGGCAGGAATCGAGCCAGGTGCGGTTGTTGACTGGTCGGTAATTCTGGAAGGAACGACTGACGACTTACGAATGAACGACTTTAATATTTCGTAATCGCTACAACCCGACCCCGATGGGGCCTTTCCTGACAACCTTCGTTCGAATTTCCTCGAATCGTAATGGTTGTCCGGATAGATTTGGTTGTGTCAGTAACTCAACCAAGTTCCTACCTCGTGACCTCAATTTGAGCTTCAACAAAACATGATTCATCGTACCAAATTCGTTCGCACAACTATGCTCGCAATGACATTGCTTGGGCTCCCTTATGCGACACAGGCCCAAATGCAAACTGCCAGCGTTGAATCACCACCGGTCAGCAACGGCGAACTAGAATTCGACAAGCTTGCTGACCAGGCTGTCTTTTTTGAGCGTCAATTTGGCTTGATCAAAAACATCATTCAGGCGACAAAGCCGATTGTTGTTCATATCGAAGCGAAAAAGCAAACCAGCCCGCTTGTTCGTGGTGACAAGAAAAGCAAAGGCTCTTACGTCGAAGAGGCCGGTTCTGGTGTAGTGGTCAAGCACAATTCAAGATTCTACGTGGTAACCAATTATCACGTTATTGAGAATTCCGAAAACGAAGATGTACGAGTCGAAGCAGACGGAAAGTGGTTTTATCCCACACGTATTGTTCACGACCGTGAAACCGATCTTTCGGTTTTATTCACCGATCGGGAAGATTTAACTGCAGCGAGAATCGGTAACAGCGACCAATCTGAAATTGGAGATTTCGTGGTCGCCGTCGGCAGCCCGTTTGGCCTAAGTCACAGCGTCAGCTACGGGATCGTAAGTGCCAAAGGACGTCGCGATCTCGAACTTGGCCCTCAAGGCGTTCGCTTTCAAGACTTTATTCAAACCGATGCGGCCATCAATCCAGGCAACAGTGGTGGTCCACTTATTAATCTGCGTGGCGAAGTAATCGGCATCAATACCGCGATCGCCAGCAATTCAGGCGGCAGCGACGGAATTGGATTTTCAATTCCATCTAAAATGGCGATGAAAGTTGTAAGAGATCTAATCGATTATGGTGAAGTACAACGCGGCTTTCTTGGCGTTTCGCTGGACGCGCGTTTTTCACCGATGAGAGCAATCTCACTTGGCCTGTTACGACCTCACGGAGCACGAGTATCAGCAATCACGCCGGGTTCACCAGCTGCTGATTCGGCAGTAAAGGTCGGTGATATCGTGGTTAAGTTCGACGGAATTGAAATCGCAAACGACTCGCACTTGGTGACTCAGGTCAGCCTTACAAAAATTGGGCGGGAAGTTCGAATGACCGTTTTCCGCAGCGGAAAAGAAAAGGAACTTTTCGTTACCGTTGGCGGCCGTGACAGGTTCTCGGAATAAAACGGCAAGCACAAAGCAAACCGCTCCGCAAAAAATCTAACCGGCAACATCAGCCCCGACCACTAGCCGCTGACGTTGCCAGCCAACATTAACAAGTCAAGAATCTGCTGTTTCGCAGCATCAATGTTCAAGCCGACAGCCACTTCCATATTCGGCCGCGATTCGGTGGGAACGCGGCGATCAAAAATGGTTGCGCCTCGAGTCAATTCGCCGTCGATTTCAACGTCGCCATTCATTTCCTCGAATTGGAACATGCCCGGCTCTAGAACGGCCAACATTCCGACAACATCATTCAGATTGATGCCTTCATGGCCAAGTTGCTGTCGATAAGATCGGAAAGCAAACGGAAGTATGTTTCGAAGGAAGCTGCCCGTGCGATTGCTTTCGGCCGGAAGCTCACTCATCACATCAAATCCAAAATTCACCTGGCTGGTTATATCCAGCGGAATTAAAGTCTTGGTGGTTTTTGATTGAAAGACGCTGCGAGCACTTTGCGGATCGAAATAGAAGTTAAATTCCGCCGCAGCCGTAATATTGCCTGGTCCAGAAACCGTTCCGCCAGAAATGACAATTCGGTCAATCATCCCTGGCAAAGCCGGGTCGCGGCGAAAAGCGCGGGCAAGATTTGTAAGTGGCCCAAGGCAAACGATGGTGACTTCGTTAGGATTGTCACGCACCGTATCAATGATCAATTTCTCAGAAGGATGCAAATGCTGGAGTTTCGACACTTCAAAACCAGCATTCCCTAATCCGTCAGACCCATACAAATAGGATGTATTGATCGGTGGAGCGTCATCTGCAGCCACCGCCATGCCAAGCCGTGGATAGCGATCTGGATCCAGCTCAGCCAGGATGGCCTGCAGGTTATTGTTGGCCTGATCGGCTGTGACACAGCCTTCTGTTGCTGTCAGCGCAACAATATCCAACCGATTGTCAAAAAGCGACAAGCACAAGGCGACCGCGTCGTCCGTGCCCATATCGCAGTCAATAATCACTTTTCTGGCCATAACGTCATGGTTTTTCTGTTATATATCCGTAATTTGACCGAGATTCTAAATGCCAGATAGTTGTGAAACAAGACAAAAACAGGAATCTGGTAGTCTTGGGTAACGTTGAAGCAAATAAATTTTTACAATGGCTGCAACGCATGTTTGAAATTGGAGTATTAAATTCGTGATTGGTCACGCCTTAGAGTCACTGGGAGCCGGTAATTCGCTTTCCGCCGACGACACAGAGCAGGTTATCGAGTCGTTTATCGGTGGCAGTGCAAAAGAAAAAGATATCAAAGCATTTTTGACGGCCCTGCATGAAAAAGGGGAAACGGTTACCGAGCTGGTAGGAGTCGCAAAGGCTCTGCGCGCGAAGATGACGAAGATCAAGACTTCGCGTAGCAATGTGGTCGACACATGTGGAACTGGCGGATCTGGTAAAAATACGTTTAACGTCAGCACCGCCGCCGCACTGGTAGCAGCCGCCGCCGGTGCATCGGTTGCCAAACATGGCAATTCCAAATCAACCAGCAAATCTGGATCGGCAGACGTCTTAAAAGAATTAGGCGTGAACGTCGACTGCTCCGTTGATGTCGTAGAAAAGTGCCTGAACCAAATTGGCATTTGTTTCTGCTACGCGCCTCTTTTTCATCCTTCGGTTGCCAAGGTGATGAAGATTCGAAAGAAATTGGAATTCCCCACGATCTTTAACCTGGTCGGCCCGCTATGCAATCCCGCCAGCGCTCCTTTCCAGGTCCTCGGTGCCGGCCGCGGCGACACTCGAATTATGCTTGCTGAAGCACTGGCACAACTTGGCGTCGAACGTGCGATGGTCGTTCATGGCGACGATGGCATTGGTGAAATTACAGTATCGACAAATACACACGTGACTGAAATTAGAAACGGCCACCTTGCCCATCGCGAGATCGCGCCTGAGGATTTTGGTATCTCACGCGGTAGCACCGATCTGCTGGTCGTTCAAAATCCACAGCAGTCTGCAGACATCATCACACGCGTTCTCGACGGCCAACCTGGCCCATCTCGAGACATCGTAGTGGTCAACGCCGCAGCCGCCCTCTGGATTTCCGGTATTTGCGATGACCTTGGAACCGGCGTCGAACGCTGTCAGATGGCTATCGATAAAGGCCACGCCAACGATATTCTCAAAGAATTGAAAGACGTTACGAATTCGGGCTAGTTTTAGCCTTCCTAATCGATAAATCTGCTGATAACTTAGCAGTTCAAATTTTGCAAAAAGGTAATGAACAATGACAAAGCCAAATCACAAAGTAAAAAAAGCCAACCACGGCAAACGTCCGGCTAATAACAAAGCCCGCAAATCAAAAACCAAGAAGATCAAGACTCCATAGTTTTGACTGCGTTTTAACTTGAAGCACTTACGGCACATCGTGCCGTTTTTTTGTTGGTACAGCCATGGGACGCAGAGCACTTCCTAAAATTGATCCAGCTGTCTCACTGGACAATCACCTGGGCTTCGTCGAAGAGTTAACAAAGCCGTTCGACCCTCAATCTTTGTTTCCGCAGCGCCAGCCACTTGAACTTGAAATCGGCTCTGGCAAAGGTCATTTCGTTTTGCAACAGTCGCAACGAAATGCTGGCCGCAATTATCTGGGAAACGAAATTGCCAAAAAATACGCGCGATTCGGCGCGTATCGACTGGCCAAAAACAATGTTGCCAATGGACGGATTCTATCCGGCGATGGGTTGCTTCTGTTCCGAGAATTACTGCCCGACGCTTGCGCCGAAGATGTTCATGTCTATTTCCCTGATCCCTGGTGGAAAGAACGACACCGACGCAGACGCGTGATGCAGCCTGAATTTGTGGCCAATGTTGATCGAGTTCTTGTCCCAGGCGGCCGACTTCATTTCTGGACAGACGTCGAACAATACTTCGAAGAAACCGTCGATTTATTGGTCGAGTGCTCGAACTTCTCGGCACCCGTTCATATCGAACCTGCGGCACCCCAGCACGACATGGACTATCAAACTCATTTCGAACGACGGATGAGAAAAAATGGCCACGATGTATTTCGTGCCAAATTCATTAAGCCGCAGGCTTGATTTCAAACTCAGCTACACCAGACAAACACTAAATCGCAAGCTCGCTGTCCGTCAAATCTGTTTCGCTTGCGCCGATTCGTACGTGCGAACGCCATCATCAATATTGTCGCCACGGTCTCCATTGGCCTCAAAACTCTGCTTGTCCAATTGATACAGTTGTTGACCGGCTTGCGTCGGGTAGGTTCCAGTCACGCATGCCTGACACAAATCATTGGCCGGCTTTTCAATCGCGCGAGCAATCGATTCGACGGGTAGATATCGCAACGAATCGCATTGCAAAGCCGTCGCCATTGCATCTTGAATTTCAATCGTCAAAGGTTGGTCAACCGAATAGAATTTGGGCCCAAAGAGTTGTTTGATTGATGACATGTCGATCCCGTAAAAGCAGGGAGCCATAATTGGCGGACAAGCGACTCGAACATGCACCTCCTTCGCCCTGCCCTCCTCTTTAACCCGCTGCAACAACGCTTTCATGGTCGTAGATCGGACTATCGAGTCCTCGACCAGAATCACGCGTTTGCCTTCCAGCACTTCACGCAGTGGCGTGTACTTAATTTTCGCTTTTTCGGCGCGCTGAGCCTGAGAACTTTCGATAAACGTCCGGCCACTGTATCGATTACGAATCAGGCCTTCACGCGAAGGAATTCCTAGATGAAAGGCCATCGAATCCGCAGCCGCTTTGCTGGTGTCGGGAACGGGAACCACAATGGTGTCATCGTCGATAACAATCCGTCCCTCCTTCCGCTCAAAATCCGCCAGCTCTTTGCCCAAGGCCGTTCGCGCCATGTAAACACTTCGATCATCGATCGTGCTGGCGACATTGGCAAAATAGATCCATTCAAAAAAGCAATGAGCTTTATTCGCTCGCGGTTTTGCGAAGGCCCGAATGTCAATTGTCCCATCGCTGATCGTGATCGAATGCCCTGGCGCCAACGACTTGATTTCATGCCGCTCGAATCCCAAATTCAACAAAGCAACACTTTCGCTGGCCGCCGCAAACATTGGCCCTTGAACCGCATAAACTATCGGTTTGATCCCAAGCGGATCTCGGGCCACTAACATTTCGCCTTTGGCATTAATCAACGCCAACGAATACGCGCCATCGAGTCGCTCGCTAATTGTCGACATCATGTCGTTCAACGGCTTTTCAGGATGGTCCTGAATTTGTTGTATGAATTCGTGCAACAGGATTTCAGTATCCGTATCACGCACCATACAGTGATTTTTCTTGGCGAGAATTTCAGCTGACAATTGGCCGAAATTTGCCAGCTGACCATTGAATCCAAAACTGAACCACAGCCTTTGATCAAAGGAATGATTTTCGAACGGCTGAGCGTAACTTTTGTCGTCTTTGCCACACGTCGCGTAACGAACATGACCAATCGCAGCCGGCCCCGAGTACTTTTTCAACAAATTGGCTGATTTGCCACTATGCGACAATCGAAAAACTTCCTGAACACTGCCCAATTCACGATACGTATCAATCAGTTGCCGATTTCGGGGATCTGGATGGTATCGAGAAATGCCGGCGGACAATTGGCCGCGGTTTTGCATATCCAGCAACATTCGCGGAATCAATTGGGCCGCATTCATAGGGTTGCTATCGGGACAAATCGGGCTCAATTGGTCGCCGGGCAGATGATAGACAGCCGCAACACCACATTCGTGATGCAGTTCGCTCATAGGATTTCTCAAGATTCTTTGGTAAAGCCGAATTCTAATTTCGGCCAACCATATCCACAACCGGCGCCTATAAAATGAACCACCACAATAAGCCCGACATCTGCTACGCCCTTTGAAAATTCAACGACTGCCCATAGCATTATCACTTACCAGATTCGGGAGAATAAATATGCCTATGCTTGACAGTTGGATTGCCGACCGCACGCGAAAATTTGATTCCAGCGGTATCCGCCGCATGTTTGATTTAGCGCGCAAGCTAAAAGATCCAATCAATCTATCCATTGGTCAGCCAGATTTTGACGTGCCAGAAAACGTTAAGGCCAAAATGATCGACGCGGTTAACGATGGCTTTAATGGCTATGCGCCGACACAAGGCATAGCACCGCTTCGCGAGCGGCTTCAGGAAAAAGTTGATGCCGAATTTGGACATGACGATCGAAGGCTCTTCGTTTCATCGGGCACCAGTGGCGGGCTGCTGCTGGCAGCAATGTCGATCGTCAATCCCGGTGACGAAGTTATCTTTTTTGATCCTTATTTTGTGATGTACCCTGCCCTGATCGAACTCGCTGGCGGCGTGCCAGTGAAAATCAGTTCCTACCCTGATTTTCAGATCGATGTCAATCGCCTGGAAGACGCAATCACGCCTCGCACCAAGATGATCATCATCAACAGCCCTTCCAATCCGACCGGTGTGACCTACGACAAACAGATCGTCAAAGACGTCGCAGAACTTGCCGCCAAAAAAGACATCTGCCTGGTGTCTGATGAAATCTACAGCCGATTCTGTTACGACGAAGAAAACGTGTCGGCCGCGCAATTCAATCCGCAAACACTAGTCATCGATGGATTTTCGAAGTCGTATGCAATGACCGGTTGGCGAGTCGCATACGTTCACGGCCCGTCAGAAATCATTGACACGATGCTGAAGCTTCAACAATACACATTCGTATGTGCCCCACATCCGGCCCAAGTCGCCAGCGTCGCCGCCATGGATACCGATATTTCACAACACGTAGATGCCTATCGCCTAAAGAGAAATCGAATTCTCGAAGGACTCAAAGACAATTATGAGATCGTTCAGCCGGGCGGTGCATTTTACGTTTTCCCAAAACTACCCTGGGGTTCAGGAGAAGAATTCGTCGAAGCTGCGATCGAAAACAACTTGATGGTTATCCCGGGCAACATTTTCAGCGACGAAGACACCCACTTCCGAATCTCGTACGCGGTCGATGACGACACTTTGGAACGTGGAATCGAAATCTTGAATCAGCTCGCCAAACGTTGAAAGCTGAACGCTAGACCTTACGAGCACCCGGAAATTCAGCCGGATTTAAAAACCTGGTTGGAATTGCGGGTACGCTGCTTGAGGTCCAGTAAAAATTGGCTGGGCGGAAGGCCCAGGCACCGTTTGAAAAGAAGAGGGCGCAAACGTCGTAAACGAGCCTCTAACTTCCTGCAAATTCGTCGCTTCGGACTGCGGACGCTCAAACCCTTTTGGACGCCCTCCTACCACTGCAGGCCCTAATTCGTCACTGGGAAACGGATCGTACAACACAGCGCGACTTCGCTGCATTCCAATCGTCCCAGGTGGACCAAAGTTGGGGCGCAGGTGACAACCCGAGAAAATCAACACCACAATTGCTAACAGAGTAAATTGTCGGAATGCATACATAGGTTCAGCCTGCCACGAAAGATTAGCGGAACATTACGCAAATGTAATGGCCGCAGCAAGGTGAATCCGCAGAGCGAATTGGCGGGGCTATATTTCGAACGAATGATGGCCTTAATGAGTGCCAGCATCGATCCTGATGAATCCTGCCAGTCGACCTGTCGTTCTACTTGATAACGCGACGTGTTGAACTTGTTTCTTCGATTTGGTTGGCAAGGCGAACCGGTCGATTTTCGCTTACCTTCGATGGCTGACTTTGACCCTTTGTCTTTGCTGGTTTTTCTTGAGCGTTAGCCAAGCCAACAACATTGGCCGTTTGGTTGTGATCCAGAATTTCAAGCAGTGTCCCGTTGGAGTGCCGTAAATTTACCAATGCCAGATTGTAAGTCAGCTGAGCGCGAGCAAATTCAAACTCAACCTGATTTACTCTTTCCTGAGCACGCAACAACGATTCCAGGGTCAAGCCGGCAGCGACATCGTCGGGCAACTGACGCCACCTGGATTCCAAGGTCTCTGCTTCCAGCTCTGCCGAAATACGCGCCCGATCCTTGGCCGTCAATTCCCGATATGCCGTTTCAACTTCACGCACTGCGATTTCAACTTCGCTGCGAATCAATTCCATCGAATTGCGATATTCCTCTCGCATCTGTGAAATCTCTAGTTGACGACGGTACCTGTGGGCAAACGCCGCTCGTCTGCCAACCGGGATTTCGTATTGCAAACCGACTGAATAACTTGGTTCGCCTTCTCGAAATTGATCCAGCCAAGCGTTGCCAAATTCGCTGTTGCCACGTAAACCGGCGACGTACGTCTGGGTCACCAAATCCAATCGAGGCAAGATTTCATGTCGCGACATATCCAACCGAATCGACGCGGCTTTGATCGTTCGAAGCGCCGCTTTTATTTCGGGTCGATTGTCGACAGCCGTAGCGAATTCGACGCCAAGATCCGTAGGTATCGCTTCAATCGACGGATGCTCAACAGGTATAATCTCAATCAGATTCGGATTATCGCTGTTCAATTCCGGAGCGTTGACCAAGGCTCGAAGCCTTGTTTCTGAATTCTTTACGGCTGCAACCGCACGGATCAGATCGGATCGGCGTGTTTCCAGGGCAGCTTTGGCACTGATTAACTGAGTTCTCTGTGCATCAATTTGCTGCCGCGATTCCAAAACATCATTGATCGTTTTGGTTTTCTTATAAAGCCGGATCTGCTGAGCCAGCCGAGCTCGTTCCAGATAAAGCGACCAATATGCACGAGCCACTTCGAGCAAATGTGCTTGCAATTGCCGCTGGAATTCGATCTGCGAAGACGTAACATCAATCCTGGCCAACAGAATCAAGCTGGTGTTGTAGTACTGACCTCGGCCACGAAGCAGGGGCTGGGTATAGCCGAGCACAATTCGCGACGTCGCCTGGTCGGCTGGAACAAAGAAGGTTGAGTTGTTTTCCTGGTGTCCAAGTTCCTGGGAAATATCAACCGAACCGCCACCTTGAAGCCTTCTTCGCGCCCCGGCAGCAAATTCCCACCTTTCGTCACGAAACCGAGTCCCCCCTCCGCCGACGGTCAAGTCGCTGCCTACAGGGTCGCTGATGTCATTCCATGAAGACTCTACATACTTTGACCAATCAAATGCAGCGGCAGCCTCAGTTACTGATGTCGATCGAATCTGCGGTACATGCCGCGCAACGCTGATTTTGGCAGAGTTTGCAACGGCGAGATACATCAGCTGATTTATGTCGGCTTCAAACCTCTCGGCATCCGGCTCAATGGTTTGTTGGATCGTGTCCTGCCACCAAGGAACCTGCATATCGATGTACTGAGTATCGATCGGTTGACCGGTGATCAGTTCATTGACCTCCGACAGATGCATGGCATCTTGCATCTGCCCCATCACCCCAGTTGGAATAATGAGCAACGTCGCGACGATCGTTGGAATGAGTTGAATATTGAGCCAAATGGACATGGGTAACCGTTAAATCTAGCGCGATTGGATGCTGAATTTCTTATCGGTGTGCCATAACTGAAAACTTCGTTATTGCCGAAACGGACGTCAACAATTAGCGATTCGTTTCGTCCATTAAAGGCAACAGGGTGGCTCTGATATGCATGATATGCAATGGCTTACCAGTTTGCCCAACCGTCATTTTTGGATGCCCATGGGGCAGAAAATTCAGCGATAAAGGGCAAATAAAGCAATTTCTTTACCGAAATCGCTGCCCATAACGCTCACTTCGATTCTTGGGCAGTTGGCTGTGTTGCCGGAAGTATCCGCATAATCACTACGTTCTGACTAACAGCACCGCAAAATCCCCAGTACTTTTCGTCGGGCAAAATATTGCTATCAGATTTAGAACGTGCGATACGCTGATTTGACCTAGGTTTTCCATGGGAATCCCTGCGCTTGAGCTGTGGATTCTCCGCCCTCACTCCCCTCGCTAACAGAACAATCTAGAGCACAAATGAGTAAGTCACGTCCCCAACGGATCATGGAACAACTTGAAGATCGGATATTGTTTGACGCAGTACCCGATGGCGACTTTCTGGTACCTGAAGCCCAGGAGCAACCGCTATTCGTTCAAGAAATGGCTACCGAATCCAATCAAGACCTAAACCAATCCGGTCCAAGAGAACTGATTTTGATCGACTCGGGTGTCGAGAACGCAAATCAATTGTTGGATGAAATTCTCGCTGCCAATCCAGAACAATCATTTGAAGTTCGTTTGCTCAATGCAAATGAAGACGGCATCGAGCAGATTTCACGGATCCTGGAAAGCAGTACTGAGCCCTATTCAGCCATCCATGTATTGTCCCACGGAAGCGACGGAGCGGTACATTTAGGAAATTCGACTCTTGATGCTCAATCGCTGGCGGCAAACGCAGGCGAAATTGCCTTGTGGACCGATGCTTTGACCGCAGATGCAGATATTTTATTGTACGGCTGCGATCTAGCCCAAAGCGAAGAAGGCCAGGAATTTGTTGAATCGCTAAGCCGAGTGACGGGAACCGATGTAGCTGCTTCAGACGATACAACCGGTAATTCTGAACTGGGTGGCAATTGGGACCTCGAATTCAGAGTCGGCGAAATTGAAACCAGTGCGTTTGTCGCATTGGATTACACGTCAATCCTGGCCCCACCCACAATCGATCTGGATGTCAACGATTCTTCAGTCGCTGGTGCTGATTTCGTTTCGACGTTTCAACCTGGCGGCACACCAGCCAATATCACCGATTCAGACATCTCGATCACTGATGTCGATGGAGACAACCTAAGCCAAATCACCATTGATGTTTTCGGTATCGAAGCTGCTGCCAGCGAAACAGTCACATTCAACGGCGACGGTGGATCAACAGTTGCAATTTCGCTCGACGCCCCCAGTAACAATAACAACCTGACCATCGGGGCCACAACCTACGACATCGACTTTGATGGAAACACGTTCACTATCACCAACGATTCCGGTGGCGATTTGACAACTGCCGCTGCAGAAAACTTGCTCACATCCACAACTTTCGAAACGTCAGCGATCGCAAATAATGAACGTGTATTCGAAATCGTTGTTACCGATTCAAATTCTGAAATCAGCGTTGCCGCTACGGCGACTTTAAACCTTGATACCGACGGTGATCAAGTCGCCAACATAAACGACCTTGACGACGACAACGATGGAATACTCGACACGAACGAGGGCGCCATCTTCGAATCCGTTACTAACACATTCACTTTCGACGCAATCGCATCTGCCGCTGCGAGCCAAGTTAATGGCCAGAACGTTATTATTCTGAGCGACGGTGTCGCGACAATCACAATCACAAACGTAACCGGGGCAGGCATTGCTGGTTCAACGGTCAACACAGACAATTCGTCGGCCGGTCCAGAAAGCGTGCAAATTTCGATCACCTCGCCACAAGGCAATGTCGTCATCGATAGCGTGGAATTTCTTAGCCTGAATAATTTTGATCCGGATGATTTCGTCGACGCGATCGCGGTGGATCAAGTTGGAACGTGGTCAAACTTAGCCAACCAAAACGGTATCGACGCGCTTGTCGCCTACGAAAATTCTGCCGCAGGAGAAGCTCAAGCAACCGCCGATACCGGAGAGCCAGTCGATTTTTCACAACTACAAGCAGCCGGAGCCCTCAGCGATATTCTTCTGAATCCAACATCCGCTGTCGAAGACGGATATACGGCTCAATTTTCGTTTGATACTTCTGTTCAATCCTTCCGTTTGTTTGGAACTGACGTTGTCTTGCCATTGAACCAGGTAACGTCTTTCGATTTTTCCGCGCTGACGGTGACCTACAGCAGCGATCCACAAGATTCGGACCTGGACGGAATCATCGACTCCTTGGACCTGGATTCTGACAACGATGGTATTGTTGACAATATCGAAGCACAAACCACTGCTGGGTACATCGCACCCACCAATACCTATAATGCCGACGGTGTCGATCTTGCATATGCATCTTTGCCTGGAGGCGGGCTAACGCCAATTGACACTGATTTCGACGGTGTGACCGATACGATGGACACCGATTCCGATAACGATGGCTTGTTGGATATTGATGAATCCGGACTGACTTTGAACGGATTAGATATCGATCTCACCGGAAGTGATGATCAAGTCGGCGCCACCTTTGCAGACGTAAACGGAATCATCAATGATCCGGCATCCAATTTGGCTGACACGTTTGGTGATGCAGAGGTCGACTTCCGAACTACTATCGCGCCAGTCGTTGATTTGGACGGTGACGATAGCACCGAAGATCGTGGCGGCTTTCGAACCAGTACAACTTTCGGTAGTGCTGCCGTCGCAATCGCCGACACGGACCTGTCGGTCACCGATGCAGACGACACGGAATTAACATCCATAACACTTGAATTCAGCGGCAATGTTGATGGCAGCGACGAAGTCTTTAGCCTGGGAGGTGTCGATTTCGATCTGTCTACCAACGCAGGTCCGACCGTGGTCAATGTTGGAGGCACGGATTTCCAGGTGATTTACGATGCTGGTTCTGGAGTATTGACTATTGTCGACGACAGTGGTGCAGACATTCCGATCGCAACAGTCGAATCTATCTTAGCCGCAGGCACTTATCGCCATGATGGCGCAACTGGAACAGAAGGAACTCGAACAATTTCCGTTACCGTTAGCGATGGCATTCATGACAGCAGTCCCGTTGAAGCGAATATTGCGGTTGGTGTCGACACAGACGGTGACGGCATCCTCGATTCTGACGACCTGGACGACGATAATGACGGGATTGTGGATAGCGAAGAACGTATCACAGCAACAATAACAACTCCCATATTCGGTGTTCCAGAAAACGGCGGAAGCTCAACACAAACGATTGATCTTAGCGCTATCGCGCCGGGGATTGCAATTGGCGATACAATCACCATCTCAAATATCACCGCCGATGGTGATCTAAACGGCAGCGACGAAACTTTCACATTGAATTTCAACTCAGGGGAATTCACAACACCAGACCTCGCTACCGGGTTCCAAAGTGATGGAATTCAACACGCGGCAACCCCATTTGTAAATCAAACCGTCAATGTTATCGACATCGGCGGTGGAGTTGCCGGCATCCAAATTCTGGCGACTTCCAGTAACGCGGTAGACGACCTCAACGGAATGACGGACGGACTGGAATACCAGCTGCAAATCGATGTCAGTTTGGATCGAGATACGGACGGCGACGGTGTTATCGACCAATTGGATCTGGACAGCGACAACGATGGCATCAGCGATCTCTATGAAAGCGGAAACCTGAACGCTCGCAGCCTGGATGCCAACAATGACGGAACACTAGGCGCCGGTGAATCTATCGATACTGATGACGACGGTATCAAAGATATTTTCGAAGGCACCAATCTTCTCAACAATACAGGTACAACTCCAGTCGATTCGGATAGTGATGGGATAGATGACTATCTGGATCTGGACAGCGACAACGACTCAATCGCCGACACGATCGAAGCTCGCCCAACCGCTGGCTACGACAGTCACGCCGACGACGGTAGCGACAACGTTGACAGCGATGGCGATGGCGTTCTCGACATGTTCGACAGCAATAACACGTTCGGCGCAACCCATGCGAATTTCAACGCTCCAGTCAACACCGATGGTACAGATGAAGCCGATTATCTGGACGCCGACAGTGACAATGACGGATTCCTGGACAGCGCCGAATCTGGCTTAGCAGTCACCGACGCAACTTACGCCAACCCGGACGGCTCGGTTGGCAACCT
>CAYONX010000049.1:0-1387 GCA_964405425.1 uncultured Pirellulaceae bacterium
GTCATCCGACGCCGCCACATCGGCACCAGTGATCGCACTGATCGTTTCGATAAACTGTTCACCTTCTGCATTACCAGCGAGTTCACAACCGTAAAACAACAGGTCGGCATCTTCGGTTAGTGCATCGGCCCAACCTGCTAATTCGTCTGCGTATTCACTAAAGTTATTGGCATCCAGGGTCGTATTGCCCAAGTTGACCTGGCCTTCATCGCCATGCGAAAGAATGTGAATCGCATCATACTTGTAATTCGCAGCAGAAAGAATCTCGGAAATTTGTTGCACTCCGTCGGAGTCGCCATCCAAGAAACGGATCTCAAGAGCACTTTCACTTTTGTTTTCAAGAATCGAGGCCAACAGCTGATCACCATCCTTAACTCCAGCGTCAATCAAAATCAATTCGCGCGGGGCACTGAATTCGGCTGACTCGAACTGGACCTGGGCGGGAACATCGGTTTGGGCGTCGGTGTCAGGCAACAAGAAAGTCGCATCTGGCACACCATCAAACAAAACTCGCTCTTCCAGATTTTCGAATAGAGAACGATATTCAAATCCATGGGGAGATGACATGAGAGATCCTTGGCATAGGTTGTTCAACAATCCTTAATCTGCCTGGCCGTGGCAAGTCGGCGTTTGTGGTAATGCAGTTAAAGGATTGAGGTTGGGGGTTTTAATACTGTGTAAGCAATGCTTGGGTATTGTTGTTGGTTGATTGGCTGTGTTGAGATCGCTGACTCTTGCTTCGTTGGACTTGCCCTGTTGAATGGCTATCCAATTTTTAAGCTGCGTTTCTCGTTTTTAATTTTGACCAATCAGTATGTTGCCGGCCATTTGCAGATGGCGCGCTAAATACAGATTGTCAAATTGGGTATCGGCCAGATTCGAGGGTTTTCCCTGTCACGCTCCCGGTAGTTTGGGTATTGACGGTTAACAGGAAATTCATTCGTCCAAGGAAGGCGCAAAAAAAAAACCATCCGAATGGATGGTTTAAGAGATAGTGGTTGTTTTGACTAGCTAACGCCAGTTTTCGACGATGGTTTTGCTACGACACCGATTCGTTAGATTGAAAAAACCAGTTGGATAATCGTTTCACAATCGGACTTTTCACCTCACTTTTGTGGGAGATTAAATTTTGATCCGGCTCACCATCTGTATTCGAATCGGTCTGCGATTCCGAAGTGTCATCTTCGTTAATTTCCGAATTCTCGCTACCTTCCAGATTGATCATATCATCGGGAGTTGCTTCATCGGATTGCACTGGCAGCGTCACAGCCAACGGATCCATCGTCGTGCCGTCGGAAGAAGTAAACGATAATGTTGACCCGTCGTTGAACGTCAACTCGCCGGGCCCGTCGTAGGAGTCTACGGCTTCGGCAATCGCTTCGGCCAG
>CAYONX010000049.1:1487-11373 GCA_964405425.1 uncultured Pirellulaceae bacterium
TCAACTCGCCGGGCCCGTCGTAGGAGTCTACGGCTTCGGCAATCGCTTCGGCCAGAAGTTGCTGATCGATGTTGTCGAATTGATCATCCACGACAACTTTAACCGAGGCGGTTTGTCCGGCGTCTATCCGACCTTCAAGATCAATCATAAATACGGGCCAGCCATCAATGCCAGCGATTGTTGGAGCATCGTCCAAGGACCATATCAATGGGTCGGTTGAATTACCTGGATTCGCAAATGCCTGACCCGATCCCAAGCCAGCACTAAACCCTCCATTGATTCCGACTTGATCTCCCAAGCCAAGTCCGGGGCGCTTTCACTTTTGGATTCCAGGATCCCGGCCAGCAATTGGTCGCCATCCTCAACACCAGCATCAATCAGAATCAATTCGCGCGGGGCACTGAATTCGGCTGACTCGAACTGGACTTGGGCGGGAACATCGGTTTGGGCGTCGGCGGTAGACAACAAGAAAGTCGCGTCTGGCACGCCATCAAACAAAACTCGTTCCTCAAGGGCTTCGGTGATAGATTGAAAACGTGTTTTCTCGGGATTGGGCATCTTATCCTCGGGATTATCTGAAAAGGTTCTTCGAAAAGGGGGGCTGGACTTGTGGGTAGAAAAGGGGATTTGAAAGCGAACACTTTCGATGAAGTGTTGCGTTTCCCGCCACAAATACTGAAAACTTATCGACCCGGTTTAAGAACTACTTGCTGGGCTAAATAGCTATTCAGGGAAGCCCCTGTCGCGCGTCCGACTCACCTGAATCGAATGCTTGTATGAATGCCAGCACTTTGTTTAAGACCACCCAAATGAGGTGCTTAAGTAAGGGTAATCCTTCGTTCGATTTCAAAAAATCCGGTTGGGGCAAAGTTTGACGACGCCGGCGATGTAAAACTCCTAAAAAATCGTCCTGTTCTTGCCGAAGACACAAGAGATGCCCGACATGCAGGTTGTGTCGAGTGCTCAATAAACCCTGATTGAACCAACCCAAACAGCCTTTTCAATAAATGGGATTCCAATGTCCATACGGTCTATAACGACAATAGCGGTTATGTTTTGCATGTCCGGATTAGCCTCCGCGCAGCAGGCATCGCCGGAATTTGATGTCCATACGATTTTTGAACACTTGGATTCAAATCAGTCTGGTTCAGCAGGACAGACAATCGCGCTAGCCCATCCCTGGTGGGATCAGCATGTCGTTCAATCTCAACGACGGCAACTACAGCCGTTGCCTACGGATATCAACACATTGCTGTACATGGCGGTCAAGTATTCCAAACAGATTCGAATTGCGCGTGAAAATCCAGTCATTGTGGAAACAGGCATTGTCGAAGCGGATTCTCAATTCGATTGGGTCAGGTATCTCGACGCCTCCTGGAATGACACAAGTGAACCGGTAACCAATACGCTGGTCGCTGGAGGAAACCAAAGTCGGCTGAATGATCACATCTTTCAGGCTGCTGGAGGGGTGCGACGACTGACGCGCCACGGTGGCCAATTGGATATCGGACAGCGTTTTGGATGGCAGGATAATAATTCGCAGTTTTTCGTACCAGGAAATCAAGCGTCTTCACAGCTGACGATTTCATACACTCATCCCTTACTTCGGGGTCGCGGCTTTGCCTACAACAACAGCCTGATTGTTCTGGCACAATTGGACACTGGCGTTGCCGAGCAGGAATTCATCGGAGAGTTGCAGGACCAGTTGTTGGAAGTGGTTCGTGCTTACTGGTTGCTGTACCAGGAACGATCAACTCTGGCACAACAGGTTAAGTTGTACTTGAATACCGAAAGAATTGTTTCGTCGCTTCAAGGACGCCAAACGATTGATGCTCAGCGCACCCAGCTGGTGACAGCTTCCTCAGCCCTTGAAAGTCGCCGCTCGGATCTGATCCGGGCTCGCACGGCAGTCATCAATGCTGAAACTCGACTGAGAGGTTTGATCAACTCGCCGGAACTTAGTCGAAGCGATCTTGCCGAACTTATTCCAGTAGAACAACCAACGCTGGAATACATGAGTTCCGAATTGCAGACTGAAATTCAGACCGCAATCCAGAATCGACCCGAGGTTCAAATTGCTATTCAACAGGTTAAGGCTGGTGCAACCCGGTTGGGCATCGCACAGCACGAATTGTTGCCGGCATTGAATCTGGTGACTCAAGGTTTTGTCAATGGACTCAACGGCAACAATGATTTCGGCGGTTCGTTTATCGATCAATTTACCGACGGAGCACCCAGTTACAGTGTTGGATTGCAATACGAATTGCCAATTGGAAACCGCCTGGCTCGGGCCAGACTTTGTCGGCGTCGTCTGGAAGCACGCCAATTGCAGGCTCGATACGAATTGGCACTCGAAAACATTCAAACAGAAGTCGATATTTCTTACCGCGAATTGATCACCGCCTACCAGGAAATTCAGGCTCGAAGCCGAGCTTTAACGGCAGCCCAAAGTGAAGCTCGTACGATTGAATTGCGTTGGGCGAAGTTTATTGACGGTAACGCCAATGCGGGTTTGAATTTGGAATCGTTGCTGCGGGCTCAAGAGCGTGTAACGCAAGCCGAACGAGACTACGTTACTTCGTTGCTGACATACAACCTGGCCGTGGTCAATCTGAAACGATCCAATGGAACTTTGTTGCAATGCAACAACATCCAAATCAATCGTAAACAAGACGGTAATGGCTGTAACATCGTCGATATCGACAAGTTTGATTTTAGTCCCGAGTTTGCCACGCTCGGATCCGGCGAAGTGATTTCCGATTCAGGTCAGTCGGCCGGCGGTGTTTACGCTTCATCGGTTTCAACTCAAGCTCCTCAGACTGATGCCGTGTTCACGTACAACGACAACCACTAAAACGCCGCCGCAGTTTAGTAACGCCAAACGCAGATCAATATGACAGCTCTAAGCTCTAAAGCCCGTCGCAAAAACATGCGCTGGTTGCAACCCAATCGACCATTGGGTTTTTCCAAGTCCATGTTGGCCAGTGTGAAAGATTCGTTTCGTGAAGCGGCAGGCTTTTCAGCGGAAGAAATCATAAGTCGAGTCCAGGACATTCGCCAAACCGCATCCCAACACAGTTTGCAGCGGGAATCATTTTCGCTGTACTGTGGGATGGTGGCCTCTCAGGTTGAACGAAGTTTTGGCTTCAAAATGCACGACGTTCAAATTCAGGCCATGCTGGCGGGGTTTACCGGTAGCATCGTAGAGATGCAAACGGGAGAAGGGAAAACGGTTGTCACCGCAGCGATGGCGGCTGTCAGTTGTCTGCAACATGCAAAGGTACACGTCGCAACCACCAACGATTACCTGGCTCAACGCGACTACGAACTGGTGCAGCCGGTGTTTGAAGGACTCGGAATCAAATCCGGTCTTTTGCCAAGTGGCCACGATGTTGCCCAGGCCCAAAGCGCCTACGATTGCACGATTACCTATGGTCCTGGCTACCAGTTTGGCTTCGATTTTCTTCGCGATCAGGTCTATTTGCGAAGCAATCGACAATCACGTTTGGGACAGCGAACAGCAAACCTGATTCGCGGATTCAATATTGAATCACAGCTTATGCAGAAAATAGACTGCCACAATATCATGATTGTCGATGAAGCGGATAGCGTGATGATCGACGAGGCAGTAACGCCGCTGGTTATCAGTGGGGCGGCTCGTGGTGATGAGAATCCCGAACCCTTTCTGTTGGCTGATCAACTCGCCTCCAGGCTGGAACTTGATAAAGACTACACGATTAAGTTGCCGGAAAAATCAATCGAAGTAAACGAAAAGGCACTGAATGCTTGTCACGATGCCATCGAACATCGCGATCTGTCACTGTCTCGCCCATGGCGTTTGTATATTCGCAACGCCGTTCGCGCCCAGCAAATTCTTCACCGCAATGTCGACTACGTTGTGGATGACGACGAGGTGAAAATTGTCGATCAGTACACCGGTCGAATCTTTGATGACCGTACCTGGCAAGACGGTTTGCATCAGGCGGTTGAAGCCAAAGAAAAACTAGTCATTAAATCGGCACCACCATCGGTCGCCCGAATCACTCGTCAGCGATACTTTCAACGATACGACCAGTTGGCTGGTTTGACTGGAACCGCTCGACAGATCGAATTCGAATTCAATGAGGTCTATCGCAGCCAGGTCGTTTGTATACCCACCAATTTGCCGTGTATTCGAACGGTCGAAGCATCAAGATTTTTTGCTGATCGTGAAGCGAAAATTGAAGCCGTGGTCCAATCCACATTGGATCGTCATCGTACTGGACAACCGGTGTTGGTCGGCACTCGCAATATCGAAGAAAGCAAAGCGGTTTATGAAAAACTGATTTCCAAAGGAACCAGCGCAGTTGTTTTGAACGGTCTGCAAGACAAGGAAGAAGCCGACATCATCGCCGTTGCCGGGCAAAAAGGCGCGATCACGATTGCAACCAATATGGCAGGTCGAGGCACCGACATTCATATTCCTCAAGAGTGTTTGGAATTGGGCGGGCTACATGTTGTCGGCTTCAGTCCCAATGATTCCTATCGAATCGATCGACAACTCGCGGGGCGATCGGCGAGACAGGGACGACCGGGAAGCGTCCAGTTCTTTGTCGCCGCCGATGATGAAACGCTTCAAATGTACGCTCCTGCTTTAGGCAAGAAAATCGCCAGGCGCTGCGATTCCCGTGGAGAATCTTCGACCAGTTTTAGCAAGCAGGTCAGAGCACTGCAGGAAAATATCGAAAAGACGAAATACGAGACCCGCAAGTCCATGACGCGACAGGATAAGTGGATGGATCAGATTCGCGAGACGATTGACAAGGAATAAGAATAATGTGGTTACCCAGAATTACGATTCCGGCGGTCAGCGTGTTGGCTTTGATCCTGGTGCACAATTGCCCCGCGCAAATCAGGCACCAGGGCAATGTCACCAAGAGTTTTACGGAGCCGATTGAAACCAATGTGGTCGCCGCCAGCGAAGCCGGCGTGATCAAGTCTGCCGAGATCAAGGAAGGCGATCGAGTGGCCAAAGGGACGCCGCTTGCCGTTTTGAATTCGGATGTGCTCATCCAGACAAAACGTCGCGCTGTCGCTCAGTCACAATCGACAGCGATTCGCGACGCTGCATCCGCGACGGTCGCGATGCTTAAAGCACAAAAAGAAAATCTGGAGTCGTTGCTCGAGGGCGGTCATGTCAATCAACACGAAATTTCCCAGAAAGTTAATGAGTACCAGAACGCTGTCGCAGAACTTCAAAAAGCAGAAGACGACCTTGTGTTGTACCAAATCGAAGTGGATCGGATTGAAGCTGAAATTCAGCAACGAATTATCAAAAGCCCGATCGATGGGTTTGTCACTCGCATTCACAAACAAATCGGTGAACAACTTTCAAACAACGAGCCTGACTACGCAACGGTTGTTCGGCTAAACGAGCTTAAAGCAAAGTTTTACCTGGACGTTGACACGATTGAGACGTTGCAGGTGGGTATGTCTGTTTCGGTTCTGCTTGGGAAACAGCGATCGCGCACTCCAGCCACCGTCATGTTCGTGTCTCCGGTGATTGATCCTGACAGTGGTACTGGCCGAGTTGAAGTCTTGCTTGACAACCACGACTACCGAATTCGCAGCGGGACCATTTGTTATTTTGAAGAACAACAATCTGAATCACGCAGCGCGAAATCTGACCCTAGCCGTCGAGCCGATATCCGATGACACAAGCCAACCCCAATGCCAATACCAGGACTGGCCAACCAAAGCTCGCCCTGCACTCTACTGCCAAACCGGCCAAGAGCAACGTTGCTTCGCGGTTGTTTGAATTGATCAAAACTGGTGGTGAGCCAGAAAAGGTTATCAAACAATTGCTGCTTATCTCGATTGCCGAAACCGGTGCAAGAAGCAGCCAGTTGTTGGTTCGGCGCGCCGGGCGCTGGCAATTCAAACCAGGAGCCAAAGTCGGCAAACATGCGGCTGAATTGGATTTGTTGGAAGAGTTGGATGAAGAACTGGACGGTTTTTTTCAATCCGGTAACACCGTTTTAAGAACATTGGCCAGTTGCGATGATCAACCGGTTACCCTGACGCCAATTCGGGCCGCTGCGTGTGAGCCTGAGATCTTGATTCAGATTCATAAGGATCAATCAAATGCGGCCAAAGCGTTCAGTCGATTGCGGCCGGTGGTGGATGCCCTTTCGATTTGGATGGAACGCCAATACGTTTCTGAATCCGTTTGGCAGGTTTCTTCGCTCGCCAGTATCGTCGAACTTGTTGGCAAGATCGAATCCAGTGCAACGATCAAAGATGCTTCCAATTCGCTGGTCAACGAATTGACCCGTGGATTGGGATGTGAAACGGTTGCCATTGCGGTTTATCGAAAAGGCAAATTGGCAGTACAGGCAATATCGGGTTTGCAAAAAGTTGACTCAACTTCGAAGACCTGTTTGGCGTATCTACAGGCGTTACAGGAATCCACAATTCGAGATCAACAAGCCATTTATCCGGCAATGGATTCGGAAAACGATCATCTTTTGATCGCTCATAAACAACTGGCGGCCACAATTCAAAACGAAGCGGTCATCAGTCAAACGCTGGTCAACACAAATGGCGATACGGTTGGAGCGTGGGTTTTTACCGGAAACAGAAATCTAATTCAAAACGAACGAATGAATCGTTTTGTTTCGACGGCTTCACCGTCAGTGGCCGATTCCTATTCGATCCTTGCTCGTTCACAAAAACCATGGCTGACGCGAGCGGTGCGATGGATGCGAGACACGATTTCCGGTTTTACATGGTTGATGATGTTGCTGGGCGTGATTGGTTTGATCTTGTTAATGGCGCTGCCGATTACGTATCGCGTTCGCTGCAATTGCGTCATTGAGCCGGTGAAAAGACGCTATGCCGTCGCTCCGTTTGATGGATTGATTGTGTCAGGATATGCCGAGCCGGGTGATTTGGTGAAAAAAGGTGAAGTGCTTGCTGAAATCGATGGACGGACGATTCGATGGGAATTGTCAAGCGTAACGGCTGAAAGACTCAGTTCGCTTCGCCAACGTGAAATCGAATTGGCCGACGAAAACATTCCGAATCTGTTTCTTGCCGAACTGGAAAATGAAAGGTTCAGCGCCGAAGAATCGATTCTGAATTTCAAAAAAGACAACCTTAAAATCAAAAGCCCCATCGATGGCGTCATTTTGAGCGGTTCGCTGGAACGATCTGAAGCATCCTCGGTAACCACTGGCGAGGTCCTGTTTGAAGTCGGATCGACCAAAGAAATCAAAGTCCAGATTGAAATCCCTGCCGATGAAATTGCCCAGATCGATAAGGGGCAGCATGTAAAAATCTGGATCGAAGGCAATGAAGACACGCCTTTGTCCGCAGAAATCACTCGCTTGCATCCGCGCAGCATCACTCGAGACGCGAAGAATGTATTTATTGCCGAGGTGGAATTTGAAAATCCAGAGGATCGATACCGACCTGGTATGAAGGGTGTGGTTCGAATCGATGGTCACGAAAGATCCCTTGGATGGTCGCTCTTCCATAAGCCGGTTAACTACGTCCGTTCGCATTTTACTTGGTGGTAATTCATGCTCCCGATTCAAGAAACCTTTGAGTTTGGGCAAGCGCGACTGCGTACAAAAAACTCGCTTGAGTTCACTCAGCGCGCTTCCGGAGACTCGGTTTGGTATATGGTGGAAGACGAAGCGTCCGGGAAATTTTTTCGGATTGGAATTCCGGAATATACATTTCTGTCACTGCTCGATGGAAAGCGAACCGTCAATTCCGCGCTGATGCGGGTTTCTTCACTGCTAAAACAGAGTGCGATGGATGATCGTGAAGCAGCAAATATTTGCCGCTGGGCGATCGAGTCTGGACTGGTTGAAACCGAATTGTCCAGTTCCAGTAGCCGGCGCGAAGAGAAGGATCGCCGTGAGTTTTTTGCGCGAACCATGTCCTGGATCAACCCAGTCACATTGAAGATTCCGCTGTTTCGGCCTGATCCGCTGGTCGAACGAATCACCGCTTCGATGGGTTGGTTGGTAAGTCCGGGCGGAATTCTGCTGTGGTTCATGGTGGTCGCATTTGGGTTTTATCAATTGTTGATGAATTTTGATCGCTTCTTTGCGGGGCAAGTCAATTCCATTTCAGTGCTTGATGCCTGGTACTTTGCTGTAGCCTGGATCGTCTTGAAATTGATCCATGAACTTGCGCACTCGATCGTATGCAAAAAATATGGCGGCAGTGTCCGGTCGTCGGGAATTCTGTTGCTGTTGTTAATACCGCTTCCCTATGTCGATGTTTCCAGTTCCTGGCGCTTCGAATCAAAATGGCGACGCATCATCACGGCAGCCGCAGGAATATTGGCCGAGTTGTTCATCGCAGCGATTGCCTGCTGTATCTGGGTGTGGTCTTCGCCCGGACCGATTCAATATCACGCTGGTAACGTCATCATCACGGCGACGATTTCAACCATCTTCTTTAATATCAATCCATTGATGCGATTCGATGGTTACTACATATTGTCCGACTGGCTGGACATCCCGAATCTTGCAACGCATGGCCGACAATACATCAAATCGTTTTTCAAGCGGATCTATTTTGGAACCAGGATCCAACCTGTCAAAAGCGGCGGTTGGCGTGGAATCGTTGTAAAGGGCTACGGGTTCCTGGCGATGGCGTGGTTTCTTACGATCGCAGTTGGGTTGTCCATCGGAGCCTCCAATTTCATCGAAGGTTTCGGATTGATGGTGGTTTTTATTTCGCTGTCGCTCTGGTTTGTGGTTCCGGTTGTCAAACTGTTTCGATACGTCACCCTTGGCACAGAATTCGAATCACCAAATCGAATTTGGTTTGCAACAGCATCCACTTTGACAGTGGTAATTTTGGCGGGTGTATTGTTGTTGGTTCCCGCGCCCACGGTGATAACAGCACCCGTTGTAGTCGATTTTAAGCCGCACAAGATTATCCGATCCGCATCCTCTGGTTTTGCCAGAATGATTCATGTTGACAACGGTCAAGTTGTCAATCAAGGCGAATTGCTGTTGAGTCTTGAAAATCCAGAATTGGAAGCGGAATATAATTCGCTGTTGATCGATATCAGGATCTCTGAACTGAAAATTAATTCGATGGTCAACGCGGAAGAGGTGGCTTTGTTGCAACTTGAACGTGAACATCTTGCAGCCGCTGAAATACGTAAAGAGGAATTGGAATTGCTGTTGGACAAGTTGGAAGTTCGCGCGTTAAGCGATGGTGTCGTTCTTGCATTGGACTTACCCAGTAAATTGGATACTTATCTTAAACCGGGAGACGAATTGCTTTCGCTGGGAGATCCTGAAAATCTTCATGTGATTGCTATGACAGCTCAGGAAGATGTCGATTGGTTGAAGCATCGCGATGATCCCAATGTGCAGCTGCTGATTTGGGGGCGTCATAAGGATACGATCATCGATGGCCAAATCGCTACGATTGAGCCGCGTGCCCGCGACGACTTGCCTCATGAAGCGTTCGCTGCGGCCAACGGAGGCACACTGGCCGTTGTTCCAAGACAGCAGGTTGAATCCGGTGGGGAAATGCCGACCGAAGATGATGAGTGGATGTTGACGCATCCGCGCGTTAGTGTTCATGTCGACTTGAAGGATTCCGACAAGCTTGAATTAATGGCCGGCCAGTCAGGCGTGATGCTGATTCGAAGTCGCCACGAGAATTTGGGGCACTATCTGGGTGACCAGCTGATTCGATTTGTGCGCCACAATAATCTTCGAACCCACGGTCTGTAGGGGCGCTTCACATGTTTCTTACGCAAAAGCGAAAGTAGCTCGATTCTCCGAATCGTTTCTTAACAAGTCCTGCTGCAAATCCCCTGGAACAAGCAACTGAAAGCCCCCGGAACAAGCAACTGAAAGCCCCCGGA
>CAYONX010000049.1:11473-19581 GCA_964405425.1 uncultured Pirellulaceae bacterium
GGAACAAGCAACTGAAAGCCCCCGGAACAAGCAACTGAAAGCCCCCGGATCAGATGTAAGTGCGCTTGAAATTGAGGCGGCGTTTGCGTTTAATTGACGGTTGCCCATTTGAGAATCTTCTATGAAGCAAATTATCGCTGTTGTTAAACCGTTTCTGGCTGAACAGCTGATTTCTGTTGTTGCCGATTTGGAGGTCGAAGAGATCAGCATTCGCGAAGTCAAAGGATATGGTCGCCAGAAAAATTACATCGACCGCTATGGTGAAAACGAGTATTCGCTCGCGTTCGTTCCCAAGGTCGAAGTTTCTGTTTGGGTGAAGGACCAAAAACTTGAACCGGTTTTGGAGAAGATGAATGAAACCGCTCGAACCGGGCGGCTGGGTGACGGAAAGTTTTTCGTCGTACCTGTCGCCGAGCAATTGGATCTGTTTCAATAGCTGCCAGTCTGCAAAACCTTCATCGCACCCACCTCACGGACCAGTCATTGCACTCACTGGCGGATCGAATTCAAAAATTGCGGTGGAATTCACATTGATCAGAAATAATTGGACTTCACAAAGGCGATTTGATCGATCAGTTTAGAGTTGGTTCGCACCATTGTGGTTTTATCTTCCCGGAACAATTTCCCTGGAAAACTAATGAGAAACATTGCTCTCCAAATTTTTACATTTCTTTTTGTGGCCGGATTTGGTTGGTGCCTTTTTGCCCAGGATGATTCGGTCGGTATCGATTTCGAATCCGATATCTTGCCGATTTTGGAAAGCAATTGTCTGCGGTGCCACGACGAAGAAAATGCAGAAGGTGGCTATCGCATTGATAATCATGAAAATGCGATGGACTATATCGAAGAAGGCGATGCCGAAAGCAGTGATTTCTATTTGTACCTGATTTCCGACGATGAAGAAGAAATGATGCCGCCGCCAAACGAAGGTGGCCCACTGGATGATTCAGATATCAAGCTGATCAAGAATTGGATTGATCAAGGGGCCCAGTGGCCCGTCAATGTCGTGCTTCAAGGGCTCGACATATCCGGCAACGATGATGATTTGGCCGAAGGGGCAAATCGCAATGACGCACCTGGTCGCGTAGACGGCAAGCCAACGATACTCTACGCACTTGGCCTGCTTCATCCAGCGACCTTGCATATGCCAATTGGACTTTTTATGGCCGCTGGCTTGTTCTCGCTGCTTAGCATTCGCGGCAATTTCGTGATGAGTGATTGTGCGTATTATTGTCTGTGGTTGGGAACGTTAAGCGCGATTGTGGCGTGCTTGACTGGATGGTGGTTCGCCATGGATCAACATCCAGGTGAATACATCAAGACCGATGAAATCGTAAATGGTTTGCAAAACATGGAACACAAATTGTTTTGGCATCGAATCAGTGCAATCGTCGTCACGGTTTTAGCATTGCTGTTGTGTCTGTTTGCATCGAGCGCCAGAAATCACGATCCCGATGATGGAATCGCATGGAAGTTTGGTGTTATGATTCTGGCCGCCGGCATAGGATTTGTTGGGCACAAGGGAGGAGAGCTGTCGTGGAAAGAAAGTCATTACGACGAACTATGGGAAGTTGTCGATGAACATTTACCCGGTGTCATACAGCCTGAGGAGGAGCTCGACTTGGATCTCGACGATGATGCGACCGGGAATTCTTCTTCTGAAGACGCCATTGAAGGATCGATTGAAGACGTCAATACCTGATGGATAACGCGCTTCTTTGCGTGCCCGATAATTTATTTATTCGACAACCAATCTGGGTGCCGAGTTGACGTCCCGGTTGCGATGGTACAGGATGAATTCACGCACGAATTTTTTGTCATGTGGTGAAAGCCTCGTGTAGTCGACCAGAACAATCACTCCGTTTTCTTTGAGCAAACGCACCCGACGCTGTTTTATTTTTACTTCCAGCAATTCGGCCTTGGCAGTGTATGTATTGGATTCGTCCTGCCATTGTCTCATCGAATTGACGAAAACATCTGGACCTGTGAAAAGTGTATGGACTGGATTGACTTCGTGAACAACAACGCTTGAATTCGCGTTCGAATCGGTTGTGCGAGGTACGAAACTGGTCGTGTCAGTTTTTTCAGTTTCAGTTTCAGTTTCCGCTTGGCTGTTGGGAACTTCAATTTCCAAAGTCGTCGATGTTCCTTTTTCGACGATTGTTTCCGAATCTGTTAGAGATTGTTTTTCGACTGGAACTTGTGCGACATCGCTGGTGCATCCACTCAGCAAGGCAAACAATACGCAGGAAGAAAATAGCGAAACAAATTTGAATTGGCTCATGTCTGTGCTCGGAAAGTGCTTTCAGTCGATATTGCAAGTAAATCGTCTGCAAAGCCGCGAGCGGTCGGAAAAAATAATTTCGACAGAGAATCTAATACAACAAGATCCACTTTGGACTGCTGATGACGGTTTTTACAATTAAGAGGGCATCTGGATTGAGACTTTGAAAGTGGCGCCTGGCGGGCTTGGCGATCGGTCGCAACTGAAATGTCCATGCAATGGCGACGTTCAGGTCAATCGCGTCGCATAGATTTATCGCGGCGCTTAGATTTTCCTGGTGAAAGTGGAGATTGGTCCGGCCCTTTCAACGTTAACGAATCACTCGCCACTAAAGAGTGACTTGCTCGATGTTACATTCAGGCAATGAATCGATGAAAAAGCGTCCATACTGTTTCGTCCGAATGCGTGGATCAAGAACCACCACCTGACCAGTATCGGTTTGGCTGCGAATCAACCGGCCAAATCCCTGCTTGAATTTAATAATGGCTTCGGGCAACTGGTATTCGTTAAACGGATTGCCGCCACGCTTGCGAATCGCCTCCATGCGAGCTTGCAATAACGGTTGATCGGGGACACTGAAGGGAAGCTTGGGAATGATAACGTTTGTTAGCGCGCCGCCCTGCACATCAACACCTTGCCAAAAGCTATCGGTTCCAAACAGAATCCCACGTGGGTTCTTTTTGAATTGCTCCAGCAATTGCGATCGATCGACGCCCGCACCCTGGCTGTAAATTTGCAAGTTGTTTTCAGTCATCCAGGGCGTTAGTTCTTGTACAGCGCGGTTTAAGAAGCTGTAGCTGGTGCACAATACAAACGCGTGTCCGTCGGTTTGGCTGGCAAAATGTTTGATGGCTTCGATGGATTGTCGTTGGTGGGTGTCTTTGTCCTTGGTTGGGTCAGCCATGTTCGTGACGACCATTAACTTCGCCTGTTTCAGGTAATCAAACGGGCTGCCTAACATCTTGGTCTGCGATTTGGTCAGACCGGTTCGGTGCTGGAAGAAATCAAATGAATCACTGCCGACTGCGATCGTCGCACTGGTCAAAATGCAGGTATCCACTTTGTTGAATAGATGTTTTCTTAACTCAGGTCCGATGTCGATGGGAGCTGCTTTCAGATTTACTCTTTCATTGCCGTAGCGATTGATGCTCGATTCGATCCAGTAAACTCCATCTTCCAGTCGATGCAGTCGCCAGTTTTCGACCTCGACCGCCAGTGCATCCAGTCGGTCTGAAGCGGAAACAAAATTCAGCTTGTCCGTAGCATCATCCGTCTGGTCGGCGATCGATTTGGTGAAATTGGCTAAATTGGAAAGCGCCGGCGAGAGGCCGTTTTGGAATTGTTCAGCCTGACGCACTCTCAGAGTGATAGATTTTTTTGAATAGGGGCCCGCATTGGCAGACGCCCACGTCATAACATCGCCAAAGAAATGATCCGACGCCAATCGGCATTTGTTGACCAGCGTTTTACCTTCATTGTTTGAATGGGCGACGAAAAGCCCTTTGGTTTGTTTCTCATTTAAAAGTTTATTGAGCGCGAAATCGATTTGGCCGCGACTGACGGACAAGCCCAGGTGCGAACTGGCGACATCTTGAACCGTGTGTGCTTCGTCCAGCACGACCACGTTGTAGTCCGGCAGTAGATTGACGCCGATTTTTCGCAGTGCCAAATCAACAAAAAACAGAGCGTGATTGACGACGATCACATCCGCATTGAGCATCCGTTTGCGCGCACGGAAGTAATGACAATCGTCGTAGCATTCACATTTCCGCCCCAGGCAATTTGAAGTATCGCTTTGGACTTCGTCCCAAACTTGTGGCATCAACCGAAAATCAAGTTCGCTGCGGGAGCCTCCAGCTGTCTTTTGACTCCATTGATTGATTTGCCCCAGTTGATAATGTTGCTCTTCACGGTCAAACAATCCATCGGCGCGTTGGATCGCCGATTTCAATCTCCGCAAGCTGATGTAATTGTTACGCCCTTTGGCAAGTACTGCAGAAAATTCAAGCGGGATCACACTGTTGAGCAGCGGAATGTCTTTTGACATTAGCTGTTCCTGTAAGCTGATCGTGTGAGTCGAAATGATGACCCGCTTCTTTTCTTCCTGTTTATCTGAATGGTTGTCGCTGGCAAGACTCAAAATCGCAGGGACTAGATAGCCAAAGCTTTTTCCAACGCCTGTTCCCGCCTCAACAATCAAGTGTTCTTTGGCAGCGATCGCGTTAGCGACTGCATCTGCCATATCGATCTGCTGCGGCCGAAATTCGTAGTTGGACAAGCGGGCGGCGATCCGACCTTCGTCTCCAAGAATATCTTCGGCGTTGATCAATGCAAAATCTCTACAGTCGTACAAGAAACTCGACCAGATTATCAACGATCGAATCGAAAAAAACAGACCAGTTGCGAAATCGGACTTTCCCGGTTTTGCTCGATGACCCTCTGTCTCGATTAGACGATGTCGATAATGGTCGCCCGATTGATTGTCTGAGCGCCTGTTTTTATCTTACGCGTAGCGATTCTCAATCCAAAAACCGTGTCTTGTCTTCGGGCGAGAACACGGTTGTGGTTTCAGTGACGATTCGTTTTTCGTCTGGCATACGAGAATCATTGTGCACCTCGTACAAAGCTGGAGCGATTTGCCGTAAGTATTTTTCCAGAGTCACAACGGTCGGGCCGTAACCCTTGCCGTATATGTAAAACTCAAGATCGTGAGCAAGTTCGTCCGTCGACTGAAATCTTTTCTCTGGATCCAGAGCCAACATTTGCTGCAGGATGCTTTTCAATCGCCGTGGTGTTTTTTTCGGCAGCGTTTCCCAGTCCACCCAGCCGTTAACCGCAGCGATCATCAGATTGTCGCGCCATTTCTGCCTTGATCGCTGTAGCGACAACATTTCTAACAGGACAAGACCCAAAGAAAAGATGTCAGAACGGTGATCGACGGTTGCTGCCGCAGCTTGTTCGGGTGCCATGTAACTGAATTTCCCGATCGCATGGTTTTGCGTAGCGTCTTGTTGCAGGTGCTCGGCAGATGCAACTCCGAAATCGCCCAGCTTCGGAAGTCCTTCGGTTGTGATCAAAATGTTCTTTGGACAGACGTCACGGTGAACGATGTTTAACGGTTCTCCATTGCAATTGGTGCGGCTGTGGGCATAAGCAAGTCCGCGTGCAATTCGGCTGGCGATAAATACTGCTAACTCGGACGGCATCGATCGGTCGATGCCAGACGGCCCATCTCCCTGGTGCAAGCCGATGAAATCAGCCAGAGCCATGCCGTTTACATATTCCATCACGATGTAATACTGCGAATCCGTCTGGTTAAGCTGGTAGATTTGGACGATGTTCTCGTGCACAAGGTTGGCGACCAGTTTCGCTTCGGCAATAAACATCTCAACGAAAGGAACTTCTTCGCATGTATCGGGCAATATTTCTTTGATCGCAACGCGTTTCTCAAATCCGCCCGTACCGTACTGGATCGCTTCACTGACGGTCCCCATCCCGCCTGACGCAATGGTTCTGACAATGCGCAGATTGCAACGATTTTCGAATTCATTGGAAGTTCGTGACATGCTTCTATGAAGCTTGTAAGAGAGTGCCGTAACGCTCTAGGGTAGTTCTGCCAGCAATCGGTGTCCACCCAGTAAATCGGCAGTTCAACTTAATAACAATCGTCAACGGTAGATCGACACCGTTATCTATCGGTCAGACAAGCGCGTGACCAAGCCAGCGGCATGGTTGATTGAATTGAACACAAGTCACGGTTGCGGTGCAAACGAGCCGCAATGGTAGATAGATTAAGAGTTGGCAGACTCGATGTTACGCTCAGCGCTGACGTTTTTGAGTTGTTCGCTTTGCAGAACATTGCCCTCGGATCGGATCCGGCTAATCGATTCTGATCCGGTTTCGACGCACCCTGAAGAAGACGCCGCCAGCCCCAGCACAAACGCGATAATCAGTGGCAGAAATGAACGGTCGAATTTAAGACTTGAAATTTTCATGTAACCCATCCCAAACGCCTGTCAGCACTTAGTTTAAGTTCGCCCGGATTTTAAAGAAACCCGAAAACATTCGCAGCAAAAACAAAGTGTTTGCGATCCATAAGACAATAACGATCGACCTCTCGAGCGCCGTATCTTGAAAAACAAACGTTTCGAGTAACAGCCAGCCATAAACGACCAAACGAGGGCGGATTACCCAACTGTAAGGGATTCCCATGGCGTTTCGGACCATCGCAAAGACAACAACGATCGTGTACAGGAAAATGTAAATCGTGCCGGCTGGGATCGGAATTAATTGCGAAGGATGACACATCAGGGTCAATGTGACGGCCACCACAACGATTTGATCGCATGTCGTATCGGTAAACGAACCCGCTTTAGATTCAACTCCCAGGTGGCGGGCCAGCGGACCGTCGATTCCGTCGACCACCGCATGCATCAACAATGCGGCGAAGGCCCAAGCCGGGCTCCAGAAATACAGCGGGCAAAACAGCAGCCCCAGAACCAGAGAAATGATGGTTAAGTGGTCTGGCTTTAAACCCAGCTTTGCCATCATCGCCAGAAAAGGCCCGAGCCAGCGTTCTCTTAATTCGGCATACCAGACCATCGCAGCACGTTCACCCGACGCATAGCAATCGGCCTTGCTGTCGTTTTGCTCTCGCGATTTATTTTCGTCAGTCATGTTTGTTTGCCGTCAGGTTTATCGATCGACCTGAATTTCAATTGGCTCAAAAGTTAAGCCTTTGATCGCCGCGCCGCAGTTGCGAAATTGGACTCCGTCCCACATGAAATCGTTGGCCCAGTGTGTATGGCCGTAGACAACGTTTTTGGTTCCGGACCACTGGTTGATGTCATTCAAATAGCGGCATAGATTTTTGCCGACACGCTTGGGCGGATTCAAACGACGGGCTGCTACACGATGCAGTCCGCAACCCACTGCGGCATTGTATGCTCTGTTCATCCATTTGCCTGTTGGCACACCGTGCTGCCAGCGACTGCGATACCGCTCAAGTTCTGCCTGGGTGCCATCGGTATCGATGACATCGCCATGCAGGAATACGGTTTCGTGCTGTCGCAAATAATAGTGTTCTAATTGTAAGAGATTATCGTTTTGCAATTTTTCCAATTCGGACACAAAGTCTGCAATGCAATCGTGATTCCCGATCAAGTAACAAAACTTTGTGGTTGGGAAACGCGAGATAAATTCTTGCAACCATGAAACCGAGTTTTCAATCGCTTTTGCAATGGTTTGAAATTTGCTCCACTTAAAATCGAAAATATCACCACCAAAAATGAACAGGTCGCTTCGATGAGCAGCTGATTGCAATTGTTCGCTGTATCGGTCGCTGTTGGAACGTTCACTGAACATATGCAAATCGGAAACGAAACAGATTTTTGTAGCCATGCAGGTAGTGTCTATGCATGATTGCGTTCCGAAAAGTGCAAAATTCACTAAAATCGCTGGCTTCTCTGGAAGATTGTGTGTCGGTGAATAAAATGAATGACGTGGCGTCGCATTTGTGGATGCCGCGTCCTATCACGACCCATGGTTCAGGAATAACGATGAAAATTACTGCTGCGTTAATGACATTGGCGATTCTGGCTGCGTCCTCAACCGACTCGGATCAGCGCTATTCAATTTTGGTAGACGAGGGACCCGTGCTGGCGGATCACGGCCCAATGATCTTGCAGGATCAGGCTACCGTTTTGGAACGGCCGATAATTCTTCAAGACAGCCTGGCACCGGCAAGGCCTACGCACTCCAACGATGCTCCAATCATTTTGGACCACAATTTTGCAGCGCCGGACGTTATTGCAGTTCCAGATGT
>CAYONX010000049.1:19681-21269 GCA_964405425.1 uncultured Pirellulaceae bacterium
CAATCATTTTGGACCACAATTTTGCAGCGCCGGACGTTATTGCAGTTCCAGATGTCGTTGCAGTTCCAGATGTTGTTGTAGCGCCAAGCGTTGTTGTCGCGCCGGCCCCCAATATTTGTACTGAATGTCGCTGTGTGACGTGCTGCTGCAAACCAAAACGCAAAATCGAGACGACGTTTTGTCTGGTCGATACGCATGGTTGTAAGCACGATGCTTGTGTTCGCGTTCCCGCCTGTTGTGCCAATGAAGCTCCTCAGATTTCATGGGAGCGGAGAAGATTGCTTGGTCGCCAAGTGGCTACACTGTGTTGGGAGTGCTGCGATCATGAAGTCAAAATCGTCATCACTCGTCGCGGCAAAGTGAAAGTTCGCGATTAATGTTGTCCGGGATGGCGATTATTCCGGACCAAACGACACATCCAAACGAAATTTTTAAGACCGACGCTTCAAGTCGGTCTTTTTTTATGCCATTTATCCCAAGATCCGAGCCCGTTTGCGAATCAACGGTTGTAGTGACAAATCAATTGCGGGCGGAAGATGGATTCCGCAAAAACAGAGTCCAAATTCGGATGTGATCGCATGGCAAAGAAAACAAGAGTTGTGATAGTGGGTGGTGGATTTGCGGGGTTAAATGCGGCCAAGCGATTGGCGGACCGAAGCGATGTTGCGATTACGTTGATCGATCGACGAAACCACCATCTTTTTCAACCGCTGTTGTATCAGGTCGCAATGGCAGGGCTCAGTCCAGCCGATATCGCAGCTCCAATTCGCAGTATTCTTTCTCGACAAAAGAACGTTCGTGTTGTGTGTGGCGAAGTTGTTGGGGTTTCGGCCGAAAGCAACGAAATTGAAACCAGTTTTGGTGTCGTTTCCTATGACTATTTATTGATGGCTTGCGGAGCGATGCACAGCTACTTTGGAAACGCACAATGGGAAGCCAATGCACCCGGCCTTAAGACCCTTGAGCAAGCAACAGAAATCCGCCGCCGAGTATTGGAAGCATTTGAGAAAGCAGAGCTAACGGATGATTCAGTCCAGCGGCGACAACACTTGACGTTTGTGGTTGTGGGAGCTGGGCCGACGGGAGTCGAATTGGCAGGTGCCCTTGGTGAAATGAGTCGATTTACACTGGCAAAAGATTTTAAACACATCGACCCGAAACAAGCGCGAATTATCTTGATTGAAGCTGGCCCAAGAATTTTGCCTATGTTTTCAGATGGGTTGGCCAGTCGTGCGATGCGTGATCTGGAAGCGCTGGGTGTGCAAACGTGGACCGATGCCAAAGTAACCGGAGTAAACGAATCGGGTGTCGATGTTTCGAATGAACGCATTTGTGCGTCGACCGTTTTGTGGGCAGCAGGTACAGAAGCTTCGGAACTGGGCAGAAAAAGCGAATTCGAATGCGATCGGGCAGGTCGTGTGATTGTCAATAATGATCTTTCGGTTCCTTCATTGGCCAATGTGTTTGTCGCTGGTGACCAATGCTGTTTCGTCAATGATGAAAACAATAAGCCGCTGCCCGGCATTGCGCCGATCGCCGTTCAGCAGGGACAACATTTTGCCAAAGTCGTGATCGCCGATTTGGTTGG
>CAYONX010000049.1:21369-32870 GCA_964405425.1 uncultured Pirellulaceae bacterium
TTACCGGGTGGCTGGCATGGCTGATCGTACATATCTACTTTTTGACAGGCTTCCGAAACCGGCTGTTTGTTATCCTCAGTTGGGCATGGTCGTATTTGACGTTCCGCCGTGGAGCACGATTGATTCTCGGGCGAAATTGGCGAATGTTTGCCAAGCAGAATCAGCCTTGACTACCGGTAATGGGGGTCTTTTTGTGCTCAATGCGAGAATCCAATCTCATAACGAGACAACGCATCAAGCTAGCAACGATTTGATTGGGTAAAACAGCTTGGTTTTAGAGGTTTTTCTGGGAATTTCGTTTTGGCATGCAGATTGCGTTAAAGTCTGTCGGAGTAAGTTGGAATCTTCTTTTTCTTGATCTCCCGAAGCTATTGCCTTTCCGCTTACTCCACTTTTTAATCCAACCGTTCGTAATCTCAATACGAGCAATTGCCGAAAACCCGCCCACCAAGTTTGAGCTCCCCGACTCAGGGTTTTCGGCATTTTTTTATGCGCTGATATCCGCATTCACAGTCGGTTGCACCTGTGTTGCCCATAAGAGCAGAGAATCAGAATGCCATCGCGGCCATCGCGACCACTGCGAATAGGGCCGCAAGCAAACACGCGCAACCCATGACGAAATAACCGGCGATGTAGCAATGCCTCATTGTCGAAGTCATCCGTTTGGGGCCGAAGGAAACAAGTGTACCTTTGCGGATCACCGAAAATTTGGCGATCGCAAATGAGGTGAAGCCCAGAGCAAGCGCCAATAAAATGGCAGAAACAACCAAGTGCGGGGACTCATAGACGAGCGCCCGAAATGCAAACCATGTGGAAAGTGCGAAGACCATGGAAACGACAACCAACATGATTACGACCATTGGATCGAAGGGGATGAAGTAGTGATGAACGTTGCCATCACGGTCACGTCGGCGAAATGAGAGTGACATGTAATCCTTTCGGTCAGGTCGTCGGTTGTATAACGGAAGAATTTGCGACACCGTCCTGGACGAAGCGGCGACGTCTGGACTATTGCAAATTTTACCAATGGCCAAGTCCAAAGCAAATAAATCTGAACCAACGCGTTCGCTGATGTTATCGGTGGAGCCCGACAGCTGGCTTGGATTTGGTAATGATAAAATCATCAAAGTAAATCGTCTCCGCCTTTGAACTCGCCCAGGCACTACCGCCGCCAAAAAATGTGCTGAAGTAAAGCTTGTCGATCTTCAAATCTGGCGTGGTACGAAACAGCATGCCACTTTGGTCGAGTACCTGTTCTCTATCGAGCCAGATCTGGATGATGCCATTAGAAACGCCCGGGTCATTTAACTTGATTCGCTGGGTTACCTGGTACCAAACGCCAGATTTCAGCTTGACTCGATTTAACCGTGACCGCATCCAATATTCTTTGTCCTCGTTGGCTCCATTTTTGTCCGAACCTGAATTAGCGTATTGGGCATAAGAGATTACTTGCGATGTCGGTTGCTGCGGTTCCCCAGATTTGCCTTTGAAGTTAGTCCGCCACATCATTCGAGCGGTCCAACCAGTATTTCCATTGGCGACATCGCTGCCCGTCGGTGCCGTGCCACCGGCTAATCCTGGCAATTTGCCTCCACGTACAAAGTCGAAGCCATTTTTGAATTTAACCCGATAGCTTGAGTAAAGTTCCTCATGTTCACCAGAAAGCTTTAATTGCCATTGAGCGCCAGATTCCTGGCTGCCTCGCTGTTTGGCTGGGTACGAGATAGCAAGCGAGCTGCCTGACCCGCCATACGCTTTTGCGCCCGTGACTAGCGAAACTCGTCCTTGCTCGACACCGTTATTCCAAACGGGCTCGTTCCAGTCAGAATCAAGGTCTTGTGCGGTGTACAGCCGAGCGGAACGATGCTGATCAAAGCTGTTGCTGTAAACGACTTGGCCATGTGAACGCGTCGCACATGAGGTAACCAAAGCCCACGCCAGGCAACACAGCAGCAGCTGGTCAGCCTTTCTGGTCAATCTTGGTTTCGATCGTTTCCATCGTAGGGCGACCATGAGCGTAGCGATGATTGAGTTATTTGGTTCCAACCAGCGAAATCACAAACACCAGCAATGCGGCATAGGACAACGCCATTTCCATTTTTGGTATTAGCTCGTCCAGAACCGACGCTTTGTCTCCATCGGAATCCATATCGGTTCGATGCGAATCCCACTTCTGATGATGCAGATGGAACAACGTGTAGATCTTGACGATGCTGCCAACCCACTGTGTATACAGCAACATTGGAACGTCGACCAGCGACAACCGATGGCCTTCAAGAATCAAGATGAACAAATACAATGTCCTGACAACGATGACCAGGATCGCGTAGACGAACAGATAATACCAACTGAGCCAGATGCAGGACCAAAGAGCTGCGACAGGTCCCAGCAGACTGGTGAACATCGACAATCGCTGATCCACATGACACCACCAGACAAATGGACTTTGGCAGCCAAGTCCCAATCCAATAGCCCGCCCGTTATTGCGGAGCATATTGCCGAACCAGCGGTGCATCTTTTTGATACTTGTGCGGACTGGTTCTGGCCCGGAATCTTCCATGCAATAAATGATCGCATCAGGAATGTACAACATATGGCTACCTTTCTTCAGCAAGGTATACCAGGTACTTTTGTCATCGCCGGTGACGAACTTGATTTCTCCGTGTAGCCAATGTTTGATTCGATCGTTTTCCAGCGAAGCAATGAAATCTGGTTCAATACATTCTTTTGCTCGAATCAACGAGAATCGACCGGTCAGAACCTGCAGCTGATTCGACAGGCTCAGTGACTTCATGTAGCGATGCCGCATCGAAAATCTTAGCGTGTACCACTTGCGGTACATCCAATTCCCTTCGGTTACTGCAATGTTGTCGGTCGTTACCGCATTGACCTTTGGCTTCAAGCCAAATATCGGCAGGCACTTTTGCAAAATTCCGCGACCCAGTACGGTGTCACCATCCATCAAAGCAAGAATATCTGAGCTGTGGATCTCAAGTTCACTTAACTCATACAGACTGTCAGCCATCCCCTGACGTTTTCCGCCAGTCTGACGGACAAATCGAAGCTCGATATTCTCGGTCTTGGGAAATTCTGAATATACTTCGCGAAAAATATTGTCTTCTTCTTCCGACCCGGAGTTTACGATGATCGTTACTGGTGATGGAATGCTGCAGGATTCCGACAAGACGGATTGCAACATGCGTCGAGTCACTTTTGGTTTTTCTTTGAAAGTCGGAATCAAAAAGAACATTCGATTCGGATATTTTTTCTCGTCCGGAAGTTGGCTCGCTGCAAACTTCATCTTCGGATAGACGAGGTGCTCGTAAATGGTCGCCCTGATACAGTGTGTGATCAGCCACAGGTAACGCCACATTCCAATAAAGCCGAGTACTACGATCGAGCTCAGTGGGATTTCCTGTGCACTATCTGGAAGGTAGGTGTAGATCAGGAACGCGATTAGAAAATAGACAGCCATCACAGGTATCGCGCGAACGATACGCATAATCAGTGAAACGTCATAACGAATGCTGGACACGATTTACCTGGTTGAAAAGCAGTGGTGAGGAAGGGGGAGGTTCAATGGTTGCGAGCTGTCGTGTTTGAGCGAGTAGTCGCTGGCACCATCTTCTTCAAAGTGACCTTGCGTGAATCAGGTGTGTTGCTGGCCGAGCTTTCTTGCATTTTGTTTACCAATTCGCTTTTGACCGAATCGGCTTTTACAAAAACTGGCTGGAGTTCGAAACCGATATAGTCGTCGAGCCAGTCGACACCAAATCCAGTGCTTACCGCCAATTCGACTCGCATGCCTGATGGAATATCTTCAGGCAAGTCGTTAATTCGGACTTTGATTGGTATGTCTGTTGAAGTCGTGCCACGGAAGTCCGCGTTGTAAAAGCCTTTGGAATATATCGAACGGTGCCCAACGCCCACAACCACTCCGTCAAGCAGCATGTCAATCGAAGGAAATGAGACTTTGACTGGCTGCCCTGTTCGAACGCGGTTCGCTTGACCAGGAGTTAAATGGCCAGCAACCCAGGTTTTGCCGGGGAAGCTAATCGCCAACGCTTCATCCGCGACTCGTAAAAACTCGCCCACTTGGCGGTATGTCGAATACACTTGCCCATCCCGCGGCGCGACGATGTTCAATTGTTGAACTGTTGATCCAACCTCGTTGTAGACGACTTGAAGTTCTTGAAGCTCGGCTTTGGCTATCTCCAATTCTGCGTTAATCCGACCAGCTTCATCGTCGAGTCGATCGCCTAGAATCAAGATTCCATTGCTGGCTGCTTCGAGCGAAAATTCGACTTGCCGAATTTTATTCTCTGCCGTGATCACCATGGATTCGGAAGCCAACATCTTTTCTTGAGCTTCATCGTATTCAAGCTGCGTAACCGAACCGGTTTCTAAGAACGGCTTCATAAGATTGGTTCGAGCTTTATTGGCTTGCCGCGTCTTGTCTGCAACTTCCAATTCCGATTTGGCGACCTCCATATCCAACTGCAGTTTTTTGTCCGCGATCGACAATTTTCTTTGGTAGTTATCCAGTTGTGTTTGCAGCGCCTTCACTTTTAGTTGCGCCGTGTCTCGTGCAGCTCGTGCGTGAATCCTGGCCGATTCGATTTCTGGATTCTTCAACCGCATCAACAAATCGCCTTTGGCAACCTGCTGCCCTTCGATGACTAATACTTCAGCGATCTCGCCTTCTATTTTTGCGTTGACAGGCAGATAGTTTCCTACCAAAGCGGCGTTGCTGACCGTTAGCAAGCTTCGCGATCGCAGGAACATGATTGCAAGCACTGCTAGCCCGATCATCATGAACACCAAAAAAGTCATGGCGAGTGATTTGAATTGCCAGGTCCTTGGCGGAACCGCATTTGTTACCGCTACTGCTGCCGTTTCCGCAGCCGGTTCAGCGTCGATTCCCTCAGCTAGCTCGTCATACGATCGCTCGCCAAGTGAATCAGTTCCTTCGATCACTTGAAGGCTATTGAGATGTTTCTCGATCGCTTCTTTGTTGCGAATCGGAAAATTGGCAAACGAACAAACAGTGCGACTTTCGATGTTCTTTCGAACTCGAAACTCAATCCCCATTCGGGTATTCGCAAAAACGAGAACGCCGCGCTTGAGCCCTTCGGTCGAGTCTAATGCTCTGACAGTCGTAAATCCAAAGGGGGATAAATCGTATAGATCGTATGTCGATCCATCGACTTCCAAGAAGGCATTGAAGTTCATTTAGCTAGCAAAAAAATCAAGAGGATGTAAAGCTGTAACGGCAAGAGATAACAATTGTGAGTGTTGAGTCAGCAGTGTCGATCATTACGATCGAAGGGATAATTACAGTTGACAAATTTGCTGTCGTACTGCTCACGGCTGCCAGACTGTTTAAGGTTGAATAGTCCATAATATTTGTCAGATTTGAAATTTCAAATTAGATAAAATACTCGTGCTCAATTTTAAGGCGAAAATATTGGTTGTTCTGCCAACCGAGCTTTCCAGAGGAGCTCCACAATTCGAGCAAAATGAATCGCATTTCAGCGGTGTTTCAGCCGTAGTTTCGCGATGTCTGCGTCCAATATTTCCGCTATTGGGTGCATTGTTGTTGTTATTGACCGGCTGTGTGGTTGGTCCCGACTTTAGCCCGCCTGCCAGCCCCAATCTGTTGCCGGGGTATTCCTACGTACCAGATGATCATGATTCCCTGCCGACACAGGTTTGGCTCGATTCATTTGCTGACCACAAACTGGTGCATTTGCTAACGACTGCCAATGTCGAAAATTTAGATGTCAGGCAAGCTTACTTCCGAATCACTGAAGCTCGAGCCAGTGCACGCGTCGTGCGAGGCGGTTTGGCTCCGACCGCTGATATTGTGTCTGAATATAGTTTTCGGCAACAGAGTCAGAACGCGACTCCGTTTGTCGGTTCCAATGCCGAGCCTTTTAACTTCTTCCTCAAAGGTTTTGAATCGGCATGGCAAATTGACTTGTTCGGAAAGATCCAAAGATCTATCGAGTCGGCAGAGGCGAATGTAAGCTTCACTGAATTCGACCGAGAATTCATTCGCCGGACGCTGTTAAGCGACGTGGCTGCTGCATATGTAAGAATCAGACTTGTCCAGGATCAAATTGTGCTGCTGCGACAAAATCTGGAAATACAACTCAATACGAAGAAGTTCGTCGACGAGCGTGAAGAGGCTGGAGTTTCCACTCAACTCGACAGCTTGCAGACTCGTGCGTTCTTCGAACGGACAAGAACAATCATGATCAGCTTGCAGCAGCAGCTGGACCTGGAATTCAATGCGTTAAGTCTCTTGCTTGGGCAAGTACCATCGATCGAGCTACGTGAATTTTTGAATGACCAAACCGTTTTGCAAACGCCACCAGTTCCTGAACCGGGTTTCCCGGCAAACTTGCTACGTGATCGACCCGATGTACGAAGGGAAGAAAAAGCATACGCCGCAGCACTAGCTGAAATCGGAGTAGCCGAAGCAGACTTGTATCCTCAACTCACCTTGATTGGCAACATTTCCGTTAGTGCCCAGACGGTTGCGTCGCTGTTCACTTCCGAGTCACTTGCCTTTGATGTCGGCCCATCGTTTCGATGGAATATTGTTCAGTTTGGCAGAATCAAAAACAATGTTAAAGCAGCCCAGGCACGTTGCCAACAAGCTCAACTGAATTACCAGCAAACGGTGTTGCGTGCGGTGCGAGAAGTCGAAGACAGTATCACTCAATTCAATGGGTTCCGGCAACAAACAGACAGTTTAAGACTTGCCATCGAAGCGGATGAACAGGCGGTCGAGCTAAGCCTGGAGCGATACAAAGCTGGCAGAGCAAATTTCCAACGCGTCCTGGATGCCCAAGAACAGCTTCTCCAGGATTTTCAACAACGCTCAGCGACGCGGCATCAAGCGATTGAACAGCTGGTGCGAATGTACAATGCCCTGGGAGGCAACTGGGGATTACTTGCCGGGCAAGTTCAAGGTGCTTGCAACTGTGGGGGTAGCTTTGGGATTCAGGAAACCGAATCGCCGTATCCACTGCGTGGTGATGGTGGCTATAGCGAAGGTGCCTATGAAGAACAAACCTATGAAGACAATATTAGCAGCTTTTAGTCGCTATTAAGCCGATCTTTGCCATGTCGGTTAACCAGTGGCTGCCCGGGTGGCCAGGCAAGCTGCGACTGGTAACAGTCAGGCAGATCAAATCGAGCCACCGTTGAAATTCTGAGGCTGTTTCTCAATAAGAGCTGCGCAGAAAAAAACGTTGCGGCACTTTCGCACCGCAACGGTTTTGTATCATCGTTTGACGAACTACGAACTATTGGCCGTTGTTCTGAAGCGTATTGCCTTCTGCAAAATCATCATTGTCACCGAAATCGCCAATTCCGAATTCGAGATTTGAACGAACAATATTGCCGGTCGCTGAGTTTCCAGTAGTTGAAGAATTCAACAGGATCCCGCTTCGCTCGTTAATGAAGATGAACGAGTTAACAATCGAGTTCCCATGTGAAGAGCCCAGCAGGAAGCCATGCGAACTATTGCCAGTCACGTTGTTGTCGTCAAACACATTGTTATTCGAATTCGCCCAAACACGAATGCCTGTGCTAAGGTTGAATCGCGCGCGATTGTCAAAAACCAGCGAATTCGTTGTTCCGTCGAAAGAAAACCCGTGCGATAGATTGTCTTTGGCTAAATTGTCGAACAGAAAGTGATTGGTTCCGCCATCGAATTCGAAGCCACGCCTGCCGTTTAATAGCGAGGTGCAATCAATCAACATCATGCTGTCTCCCTCAAGGTCGTACCCATGACGGGCGTTCATAAACGTTCGCGTCTCAACAAACATCGCGTTGTCGGATGAAATTAAACGGTAGCCATGGCTTGCGTTTCGATGCGAATAGGTGTCGTCTAAAACGACATTGTCGCTTGCCGTAATTCGCACGCCATCATTTAACGCATCGCGAACTTCAGAATGTCTAACAATCAAACCATGGCATCCAGAATCAACTCGGATTCCAATATTATCTGCATCTTGAACGAATAGGTTGTCAATGACGACATTTTCGTTTCCTGATCGAACAAGAATATTTTGCCTTCCGCCATCAATCTGGAAGTTCTTAAGCTCGACACCGTCGGAATCAACAATAAGGGTTGCTTGTCCAGCATTGTTAGGAACCAGTACTGCGCCCTGCCCTCCCATAATGCAAACGCTTTTGTCTACAACCACGTTTTCGCTGCGTACTCCTGAAAACTGGATCGTATCACCGTCGTTAGCTGCATCGAGAGCGGCGGCAATGGTCGAAAATTGACCAGGTACCAGAAACATGCCGTCGTCGTTTGTGGGCGGTTCGTCAGATCCGGTTGGTTCCGAATCAGGAACCGTAACAACGAAATCATCGAAGAAGGCGACTTCATCCTTTGATGTCCGCCAGTCTTCGTTGCCGCCATAGAAAGTGCTAAAGTAAACCTGGTCGATTGCAAAGCTGTCATCCAGACGGTAACGAAGGTTTTGTTCGTTGATCACCATTACGCCGTCAAGAAAAATCTGCTGAATTCCGTCAAACTCACCTGGAGTATTCATCACGATTCGTTGAGTGATGAGGTACCAGCGATCAGCGACCATAACCGTGGCGCTGCCGTCAGGATTCGTCCAGGGATTGCGATCTTCTTGCACACCATCGCCAGAGAAACCAGAAGTCGTATGCTTGGTGTATGTGATTCCGCCAGTTGTTAATTGTTGCGGTTGGCCAGACGTTCCGTTGAAATCTGTCCTCCACATCATTCGACCAGTCCAACCATTGAAGCCAGTTGCCTGAGTGCTTCCAGTTGGAGATGAACCGCCAGCCAGACCAGGGAGCTTTCCGCCTCGAACAAAATCAAAACCTGGTGAAAAGCGAACGCGATAGCTGATCGTCGCCTCTTCAAACGACTCACCGAAAGAGAGTCGCCATTGAGCGCCAGTCAGTTGCGTGCCGTGAACTCCTTCTGGATATTCAATTGCCAATGCGCTGCCAGAGCCACCGAACGCCTCACCGCCGGAAACAACCGATACACGCCCTTCCGTTACGCCGTTGTTGAAGTTCGGTTCGTCCCAGTCTTCATCCAGTGCATCGTCGTCGTACGGGCCGGCAGCGCGGGAGTCAAAGTTCTGTTGATAAATTACAGTTTGTGCTGGCAAGATTCCGTTCATGCCAAACAAGCAACAGCTGAGCAATCCACCCAGCAACAAAGTTGATTTTGCAGTTCGGTTTAAACAAGATCGCATTTCAAGTAATTCTCCGCGCCAAAAAGCGTCTAATGTGAATATGTGGCAGTTAACAGACCGGTCCCATAGATTGATTGATTAGTCGCGATAGTCAAGCTGCAAAGGCGTGGGGGTCTGGGGGTTTTGGCGGGAATTGGGAGTTGTCCAACATTTGTGGACTGATATTAGGCATATCGTGGAAAAATCGCTAATGCGGGGAAATAATGCGGCGAATTTATACTCCCAATCCAATCACTATTGAAAGCATGTTGGCCGACCTACGCGCTGTAGAAAACGTCGGATCGAAGAACATATTTGCGACCGGAGATAAGTGCGGAACCTTCGTGCCAGCGTTCGTGGCGAAACAGCAATGCGGAACCAGTTACGGGCGTGACGACACGTTCGGTTTTGCGCTGCGATTCCCCCTTGCCGTGGTAGTCTCGAAACGTGGTTGCGCCGCCGTCGAAGTCACCGTTAAGGTAGATCAGATAGGACAGTTTGCTGACCTGGCCTTTGTCGTTGGTTACTGAGCCATCCTTATGACGTTTGAATTCCTGACCTGGTTCGTATCGATAGAAGCGAAGGCGGAAGTCAACGCCGACTGGATGTTGATGGTCGAGCGAAGGCAATATGTGCGAAATACGAGACCACATCTGGTTGGCAAGTTCGGGATCGGCAAGGTTGACGCGATCGTTGTTGCGAATGTTGGTCATCATCTTCGAGCCGGAATGCGTGCGCACCGATGCGGCGTCAAAACCAATTGATTCGGCGCGGGCAATCAGCGTGACACACTCAGCAGCGCTGAAAACACCAGCCACAGTGAATACATCAGGATCAATGAATTCGGCTACCAATGCCATAGGTCCAGGTCGGGCAACGAAAGGTTTTTACGACACCACTTCTCGTTGAAGCGAGTGATGATTGAATTACGACAAATTATACCAATGCCAGCCCGCGTCGCCAAACATGGAAGGTCGACCGAAGGGCTCCGCGTAAAGCCAAGCTGTGCGATGGTGCGTTACCGGGTTTTCAGTGCAACATCAATTGCGACGTACGCCCGTTTTAGCTGGTCGCGTTCGTCTGATGGTAAATCACGGCACATTACATAAGCGTGCTTCAGGTTGTCGTGGAGATGATTCCAACCATCGGTCAGCCCATTGTTGCCGGTGAATGCAGGCAGCACTTTGGCGAGCGCCTGAAGTTCGCGGCGATCGCACCATCGGTCGATGAGTTCTGAAACAATCTGGTTTGGGTCGTCGGACATGTTTTTTTTGAGTCGCACAACGGAAGGTCGTAGTACATCGTTGCCACCGCAGCGATGATGGTCTGGATGAGTTCTTGATTGTATAACGGAATTGCCGACCGCGCAATCAGCCATTTACAAAGAGCGTGGGTGTGCCTGGAAGGCCCGTGCGTAATAACCATGTCGTCGGTCATTGTAGCGAATGAACGCGCGGGCCGGATGATTTGTTCCTCCAGGAAAACGCCCCCCCTGATAACGGAAGGTTTTTCATCCGCAGCCTTGCGTAAAAACGATGTTGTGGAATGGGGAGAATTGCCAAAACGGCTTCTGCGCCGAGAGACGAATAAGTCACAGCCCACCACGCGGCTTGGTAGTCCTCGAGCGATATTGAGTGGCGTGGGTTTTTAACTGCAGACGGCGCGTATAAACGCAGATCTGAATTCGGATTTTGACGAGCATCTGGGCGTCTTTTTTTAGCACGATCCGCTTATGTCCATCAGTATTGGGTTACCATAGGACCAGAACGCTACCGGTCCTCTCCCCTATCCCTTGTGTTTGGCGTCTCGAACCAGGCATGGTAATATCAATCCTTTGTAGAATTGTCCTCGTTGTCGTTTTCCATTGATGTGAGCCATTCGTGACTGAAACCGAAGACAACGATATTGAATTACCTCCAGAGGAAATCGAGGATGGATCCGGTACGCTGGGCCCTGGTGATGAAACCGCAGAATCGAATTTGCGTGAATCTATTGGTGAGGCAGACTCTGATGGACTTCCACCTCTTTCCTACATGCTGGGCTCGGGCGATGTTACGCTCAACACCGATTTAGTTGAACTTGGCGGCGCATCGCCGGATGCCATTCAGCTTCCAGAAGGACGCTTTGTCCTTGGCTCGAAATTAGGCCAGGGCGGAATGGGGGCGGTGTTTTCGGCACGCGACAGCACCTTGAATCGCGAAATCGCTGTGAAGGTGCTTTCCGGTAAAGAGTGGGTTGGTTTAACACGGTTTGTACGTGAGG
>CAYONX010000050.1:0-25535 GCA_964405425.1 uncultured Pirellulaceae bacterium
AGCTGAACGCTATTTGCGTTACCTGCCACCGGCAGTGCGGCTGACTTTCTAAGGCTTGAATTTCCGTACGTTACGGAATTTTGAACCGCGAACATGAAAGGATCCGCAATGCCATCTATCCCAAAGCTGTGCAAACACAAGCATTCTCGACAGTTTTACGTCACCCTCAATCAGCAAGAAATCTATCTCGGTAGGAACAAAAAGCTGGCTCAAGCTAATCGCCCAATGGATTTCCAACGGGCGCGAACTTCCGAAAGATGATCCTTGAATCACAATCGCCGAGTTGGTGATCCAATACGTGAAGTTCGCCAAAGGCTATTACGTGAAGCACGGCAAAAACACCAACGAGCTAACAGCGATCAAATCTGCGTTGAAACCTCTCAAAAAACTTTATGGCACCCTCGAAGCTATTGAGTTTGGGCCTCGCAAGTTGGACGTTGTGCGATCTTCGATGATCGATGGCCAATGGAGTCGAAAACACATCAACAAGCAGGTGTTGCGAATTCGGCGAATGTTCAAATGGTGTGCAAGCCAAGAGCTTGTACCCGGTTCAATCTGCGAGAACCAAAAAACACTGTCCGGCCTCAAATATGGCCGCTCAGATGCCAACGAGACTGGCGAAGTGCAGCCGGTATCCTTCGAAGTAGTCGAAACGACTTTGGAGCGTCTACCAAAGATATTGGCCGACGTGGATCGCATGCAGCTTTTAACGGGTTGCCGTCCGGGTGAAGTTTGCCAATTGAAGCCAGGGCGAATCGATCGAAGCGGTGATATATGGCTTTTTTCACCTGAAACCCACAAGACCGAACACCACGGACACGACCGCACGATCGTTATCGTCAAAGAGGCTCAAGAGATTCTAACTCCGTCAACACACACAGCCGTCAGCTGAAGAAATCGGGGGCTGCCGGTTTGATTCGGCTATTCCGCGGTTACGGGCGCCGCGTTAGCCACGCAAAGCTTTTAAAAGCTAGGCTTCATCGAGACCAAACCCAAGCCAACAGCCGATCGACAGGCTTAGAAGACAGCAAGCCGAGGAATCGAGAGAGGCCCAACGAAAACGTGATGAAGTTGTTAGCGAACTTCGCGGCGTGAGGATGCGATTCGAGATGTTGGCGGTGGGCTAGCGTAGTGGATCCACAACGTCCATGTACTTATCTACTTCATAGTCTTTGATCACAAAAAAGACCACAATAATAACGAAAATAATTACGGCCCAAACAATCAAGCGTCTCATATTTCGCCTCCCTAGAATCCGGCACTGGGTGATTAACGTGTCCTAACTGGACCACCGGCTGAACCTCTTTCCACCAGCCGTTTCATTGTACGGCATGAACAAGTCAATCCAAGAGTTGCGCGACATTGCAGCTGCCAAGCGTGACAATCTAATCAAGGCAGCAAAGGCCGAATACTCAGAGACGTGCAAGCGAGGCTAAGGGCAAGAGCTACGCCAAGTCGTCAATCAATATGACGATCAGCCGAATGCACAAGGCTGGTGACATCAAACGGGTGCAATTTGCTAAAGCTGGCAAACCGGCTTTGTATGCCCTTCCTCACGTCGAAATAGAGTGCGAGAAAACTATGCTCGATTGGGCGAATGAGATTGATGGCTGGCAGGATCTGAAACCCGTGGAATTGATGGTTCGAATGGTTGAAAACGGCTATGAGATGTCGTGTCCACCCAATGATGCTGTCGCAATTCTTAATCGTGAAATCAGCAGACTAACCGGTACAGAAAGCAGCACTGTAAAGACGGTCGTGGAGTCTGGACAGGATGCAATTTCATTTTTGGAAAAATGCCTTGAGGAGCCAGTTCGATCAAACCTTGTCAAACATTTCAATCAAAGAAACGGGTGAACCAATGCCCCATTGCGTTGTCTAAAGCGTCGATGGACCTTCCTTTCCTAAATCTTTGTTTAGAGCAAATCGCAAATCATCTTTAATTTTTGCTTCAAGATTCAAAATGATGTTCCGTCGTTTACTCAATCCGCATTTACCGGATTTACGTTGATGGATGTATGTAGAACCGACCGTCGGAATGCTCAACGCAAACACAGCCGTATTTCTCGTAGAGTTTGTTGGGATAATAAATCTGGCTTCTATCAACTGTCACGACAGCCCGTTCGATTTTTACTTCGTGTAAGGTCACCGCCTCTTTTCCCGACCACGAAATGTATCGTTGTTGGCTGGGAAAGTCATAGCCAGATGGTGCTTGATTTCTTATTCTCAATCGGCTTCTTTCGTCAAAGGTTTTCTTTATCAATTACGGTGTATTGATTAGAGCCAGCTGTGATCGCTTCCTTTTCACTCGCAAACGGTCCGACGCGCGACTTGCCATCGCGTGAATAGGCAGCGAACCGGGGTGGCTGTTCGAGTTCTTTGACAACAAGCCAAGTATCGAAAGTCTTGGTTACATTTACGCCTTCAAACGGGTCCACATCATCTACCCGCGTGTTCGGATCATATGGCATTCAAGCACCTTGTACAGAAACGAAGAAAGTGAGGCGTGTAGTTTACCGCATTTTTGTGCACTTTTGTATACACTTGCTGCACTAGTCGAAATCGCTAGAATCTTGCGAAAGCCTTGGAAAAACGCCGGTTTTGGGTGGTTTTAAAATCCGTCTCATAACCTCGAGGTCGTAGGTTCAAATCCTGCCCCCGCAACTCAAACCACAAGCCAACCTTCGGGCTGGCTTTTTTTAATGGCCGTACGTGAAGACGTAAAGAAGAAGTTTCCAACACGAACGATGGACGTTCAGCTGAATAATGTTTAGCGGCCAATTTTGACAGAACTGGCAGAATTGACACAATCGAGTATTCAGCCATCGCAATTGCCTGCGACTAGAATATTGAAAACGAAAGGCGTGTTGTCTCTGGTTTTAGTTCCAGATCCATTGTCTGCGGTAACACGTCGCTTACTTTTGAGGGGCACCGAGTTGAAGGTTCATCACCTCAAATGGGACTCCTGAATTTCGATTCTCGTCTAAATTTTCCTTTGCATAGTGTGAACCTTCTGGAGCTGGTTTAGGCTATTGAATCCATGGATGGGCCAGCCATTTCTGTGTGACCATGATATGGAGTTGCCAAGGGCAGGTTCTCCGCCTGCGGTAAGGGTTTAACGATAATTCGGCTTCCGTATTTCCATTCACAATGACGATTGAAGTACATTTTTTTTGGGTGGTCTAATTTCTTACGACGCGGCCCGAAAAATACCTTTATGATTTTCTTATTCTTAATCAAAAATTGCACGTTCGTACAATTAAACTAGACTGGTCAGGCTATTGAGAAATGCAATTACTTCTCCTCCTTTCCCTACCTGCTGAGTAAAAAAATAAATGAGTATCGCTATTGTCAGCGGTGCGGCTGGATTGATCGGATCTGAAGCCGTACGTCACTTTTGTTCCAAGGGCATGACTGTTGTTGGAATTGATAACGATATGCGTCAGGTGTTTTTTGGTGCTGAAGCATCGACGGACTGGCAGCGGAATCGACTGCAAGAAGAATTGGGTGATTCGTACATTCACTTGAGTATTGATATTCGTGATGCCGATGCGATCGACAAAGTCTTCAAGAAGTACGCTTCGGATATAGAATTGATCGTGCATACGGCTGCACAACCGTCTCATGACTGGGCAGCTCGCGATCCGCAAATGGATTTCACCGTTAACGCAAACGGAACTCTGAATCTGCTTCAATCGACGAGAGTCAATTGTCCGGAAGCCGTTTTCATATTCACGTCGACTAACAAAGTCTATGGCGACACACCCAACCGGCTGCCTTTAATTGAAAAGGAAACGCGCTGGGAGATCGATGAATCGCATGAGTACAACAACGGCATCACAGAAGATATGTCGATCGACAGTTGCATGCACAGCTTGTTCGGGGCATCAAAAGTAGCAGCGGATATTCTGGTTCAAGAATACGGTCGTTATTTTGACATGAAGACCGCAAGTTTTCGCGGCGGATGTTTGACTGGCCCTAACCACAGCGGTACTCAACTGCACGGCTTTCTTGCGTACTTGATGAAATGCACGATGACCGGAACGCCCTACACGGTTTTCGGCTACAAAGGCAAGCAGGTGCGTGACAATATTCATAGCTATGACTTGATCCAGGCTTTCGATCATTTCTACCAAGCCCCTCGAATGGGCGAAGTTTATAACATTGGCGGCAGCCGTTTCAGTCACTGCTCAATGTTGGAAGCGATTAAGACTTGCGAAGAAATCTCAGGGCGAGAATTAGAACGCAGCTACGCAGACGATAATCGCATGGGAGATCATATCTGGTATGTGAGTGACGTTAGCAAGTTCCAGAATCATTATCCTGACTGGAAGCTGACGCTAAACGTGACTGACATCCTGACGCAAATCTACGAATATAATGTTGATCGCTGGCAAACGGCGGTGGTACCCTGATGGAAGACAACGAATTCAACATACTTGGCGTCAACGTTACCGCGACGAATTATGAGCGGAGTGTTGAGCGGATCATCGATTGTGCACAAAAACGCAAGACGCTGGGCGTATCTGCGTTAGCGGTGCATGGTGTGATGACGGGAGTCATGGATGGTGAGCATCGCCATCGGTTGAACGATCTGGAAATGATTGTGCCCGACGGACAACCCGTTCGCTGGGCATTGAATTTGTTGTATGGCCAACGATTGAAGGACAGAGTCTACGGCCCGGACTTGATGCTGAAGACTTGCGAAGCGGCCGCGGAAAATGGAATTCCCATCTTCTTGTTCGGCGGTAAGAAGGAATTGCTGGACAAACTCGAAGTTGAGCTAGTCAAGAAATTTCCTCGATTAATTGTTGCTGACACATCGCCGTCAAAATTCAGACGAGTGAATCAGCAGGAAAAACTTGAAATCATAAACGAGATCCAGAACAGCGGCGCTGGCATTACTTTTGTTGGGTTGGGTTGTCCGCGACAAGAAGTATGGACTTATGAATTTAAAGACCATTTGAAGATGCCGGTGCTTGCCGTCGGTGCAGCATTTAGTTTTCATGCCGGTCTGCTCGATCAAGCGCCCAGGTTTTTTCAGGACTATGGTTTAGAATGGTTCTATCGTTTGGTAAAAGAGCCATTCCGTTTGTGGCAGCGATATCTGTTACTCAATCCGTATTATGTTTTCTTGCTGACGCTGCAGTTTTTGAAGCTGCGTAAGTATGACATCGATGATACAACTGCGCCCGAAAGCGAAGTTTTATACGGGTAAAAAGTATCGACCTGAACTCGCGGACTTCCATTTCCGCGAATCTGGCATTGGTCGAACATCTGATTTTGATAGATTGAGTCTTTTGCAAAGCACCCCGCGCATTACTCAACAGCCGCATGAAGCCAAATCACAAGAAACGCCGCGATGGAATTTTGCGCCAGGTCAAACAGAACAAGTTGGCGGCGCTACTGGTTAGCAATGAAACCAACGTCACGTATCTGACCGGTTTCACTGGCGATTCTACTTTTCTTTGGCTTGGTAAAGACAAAACGGTGTTGATTAGCGATTCGCGCTACACAACTCAAATTGCACAAGAGTGCCCCGACGTCGATGTCATCGTGCGTGATGCTTCGTCGACGCAACTGGATTTGCTGGCCAAGTTTTGCAAAAGCCAGAAGGCTACTGCACTTGGGATTGAATCGTCGCATCTGTCAAAATCCGACTACGATAAAATCGCGAGCAAGTTGAATTGTGAATTGGTTGATACCGATGGTTGGGTAGAGCAGGCTCGCGCAATCAAAGACAAATTCGAAATTGATTTGATACGGCGGTCGATCCAAATCAATGAAAGGGCGTTTCGGGTAATACGTGCTCAACTTACCGGCGACCAATCCGAACGGGAAATCGCTCACAATTTGGAACATCAGATACGCAAATTTGGTGGATCCAAATGTGCTTTTGAACCCATTGTTGGCGTTGGCGATCGCAGTGCTCTTCCTCACGGCGTTCCCTCCTATCGGCGGATCGAAGAATCAAGTTTCGTGTTGATTGACTGGGGAGCCAGCTTCCAAGGGTATGCGAGTGACTTGACGCGTGTTTTGGTGACAGCTAAAATCCCGCCGAAAATACGCAAAATATATGAAATAGTGCTGAAGGCGCAAATGGCGGCAATTGCAAAGATTCGTCCCGGCGTTTCTTTCACGGCTGTTGATGCTGCTGCACGTGGGATTATTCAAAAGGCGGGATTTGGAAACAAGTTCGGTCATGGCTTGGGACATGGATTTGGATTGCAGATCCACGAACATCCATTTGTAAATCCTGTTCGCGATGGCGTATTTCAGCCGAACATGGTTGTAACTGTTGAACCAGGAATTTACTTACCTGGCGTCGGAGGTGTCAGGATCGAAGACGATATTCTGGTCACTAAAGACGGCCACGAAGTGCTGAGCAGTTTACCCAAAGAACTCGATGCCAACGTTGTTGATATCCAGGGTTAAAAAACAAACGCGTCGCAAGTCGACCGGAGAATATAAATGGCCAAAGATAAATCGGATGATCAGGTTTTTGATGTCAAGCGAATTGCTGACCTGATTGAGTTGATGAAAGAACACGATCTTAGTGAAGTTGATCTTCGCGAAGATTCGAAACGTATTCGTTTAAAGCGTGGTCCTGACAATGTGCCCATGATGGCGATGCCTCAAGCGATGCACGCCCCGGCACCGGTTGCAGCCGCTTCCGCTCCGACTGCGGATGCCGCTGAATCCGACGATTCGGTTTATATCACCAGCCCGACCGTTGGTACGTTTTATTCCAAGCCCAAGCCCGATGCAGCAACGTTTGTGAAAGTCGGTGACGTGGTTTCTCCCGACACGGTGGTTTGCCTTGTCGAAGCGATGAAAATGTACAATGAAATTCCTGCGGGAGTCTCTGGCAAGATCGTTGCTGTGCTGGTCAAGAACGAAGACGCGGTGGATGTAAACAAGCCGCTCTTTAAAGTCGAACCAGCCTGATTTTCTCTCTCTGTTTAATGCAAGCGAATACTGCGGGAGTCGTATGCGATGTTTAACCGTATCCTGATTGCAAATCGAGGCGAGATTGCGCTGCGTGTGATTCGAGCCTGTAAAGAATTAGGCATCGAGTCTGTTGCAATTTTTAGCGAAGGCGATCGCGGCAGCGCGTATCTGGACCTGGCGGATGAAGCGTATTGTGTCGGTGGCGCTAAGTCCAGTGAAAGCTATCTGAAGATCGATCGGATCATCAGTGCCGCTGAAGTAAGCGGATCCGACGCCATTCATCCCGGCTATGGATTCCTGGCCGAAAACTCACACTTCAATGAAGTTTGCCGCGATTGCAATATTGATTTCATTGGCCCTTCGCCAGAAGCGATGTTGCAACTGGGTGACAAGAACCAGGCCCGCGACTTGGCCAAAAGTGCTGGTGTTCCCGTGGTTCCCGGCAGTGATGGACTGATTGAAACAGAAGAAGAAGCGATCAAGACGGCCAAGGAAATTGGTTTTCCGGTTCTGATTAAAGCGACCGCCGGCGGTGGCGGAAAAGGCATGCGGTTGGCCGAAAGCGAAGACGAAATCGTATCCGCATATAACCAGGCCGTTACCGAAGCCGGAGCGGCGTTCGGAAATTCAGGCGTGTATATCGAGCGATTCGTTTTGAAGCCCCGGCATGTTGAAGTTCAAGTGCTGGCCGACAAGCACGGAAACGTCGTTCATCTCTGGGAACGCGATTGCAGTACGCAGCGACGACATCAAAAATTAATCGAAGAAAGCCCATCGCCGAATTTACCGGCGGAAATAAGAAGTGCCATTTGTGATGCAGCCGTGCGGTTGATTCAGAAAGCAAATTACTACAACGCTGGAACCGTCGAATTCATCGTTGACCCGGACAACAATTTCTACTTCATTGAAGTCAACGCCCGGATCCAGGTTGAACATCCGGTTTCCGAAATGGTTACTGGAATCGATTTAATTAAGCAGCAAATTCTGATCGCTTCTGGTGAAAAACTTCCGTTCAAACAGGAAGACATTCCTTGCAACGGCCACTCGATTGAATGCCGGATTAACGCGGAAGACGCCGCCCATAATTTTCGACCATGCCCTGGAAAAATCGAACACATTTTTGCGCCGGGAGGATTGGGCGTTAGGTTTGATTCGCATGTGCATACCGGCTACACCGTTCCTCCGCACTACGACTCGATGATCGGAAAATTGATTGTCCATAAGGCTAATCGAACGGAAGCGATTGCTTGTATGAAACGCGCACTCAATGAATTACAGGTTCGCGGAATCGCAACGACTGCTCCATTTCATTTGCAGGTGCTCGAGCACGGCGATTTCGTTGAATCAAAGGTCGATACAAAATGGGTAGAACGTATTTTCTGAATATGCGTTAAAAATGCTGAGTGAAAGTAATGTTGGTTTACTCGCCCCAGCTTCCCGTTAATGGACGCGATATCCAACGCAGGATTCTTGCTCTGAATTGCCTGTAAAACTGTGTTTTATTTGGTGTAGGAGCCAGGCCAAGTTCCGAATAAGCTTTCCGTCTTGACGGCATTTGTTTTTACCAAGCCATTTCGGAGTTCGCATTGGCCAACACTCTTTCGCCTCCGCCGAGGCCAGAACATGCATTTGAACGCGTAGCGATTTTGTTTGCGGGCGGGCCTGCTCCAGCGGCCAACGCCGTGATTTCAGCCGCTGCAGCGTCTTTCTTGCGGGCTGGCGTTCAAGTTGTCGGTATCAAACACGGCTATTCGTCGCTAATCGAATATTCGTCGGAGCGGCCATTGATCGAAGGTCGGGACTACATTCATTTAACCCACAAGGTGTTGGCCCGATCGCGAAATACTCAGGGGATCATGATCGGAACGGCGCGTTCAAACCCGGGTAAGGACATAAATTCTCCAGAAGATTTGCAGTGCGAGACGAAAACTTCGGCGCTAAAGCGAGTTCATGACGGACTTAAGAGCATCAACGTCGACGCTCTGATTTCTATCGGCGGAGACGACACACTTAAAACTGCCAACAAGTTCAAACGGTTCCAGGAACAATTTGCCGACAAGCGAATCCCCATCGTTCATTTGCCAAAAACGATCGATAACGATTACCACGGGATCGATTTTACGTTTGGGTTCTTTACCGCCGTCGAGTTTATCGCGTCAGAAATCCGCAACCTGATTTACGACGCGGAAGTAACAAAAGCCTACTTCGTGGCCGAGACGATGGGGCGCAGCGCCGGTTGGTTATCGTATGGTGCGGCGATCGCAGGTGAGGCGAGTCTTGTTATCAGTGTTGAAGACGTGATGGCGGACTATATTGTCGAAGAAGTCGTCAACAACGCCGCTGGAGAAACGGTCACTCGCAGAACCATGGATATCGATCGCGTGGTCAATCGAATCGTAAAAACGATGCTCGCGCGGGAAAACGAAGGCAAAGAGTTCGGAGTGGTTGTGTTGGCGGAAGGGCTGGCTGAGTTTTTGCCATATAGTTACGTCGAAGGAATTTCGCGCGATGACCATGGCCATATTTCAATTTCAGAAGTGAAACTCTATGAGATCTTTTCTGAGTTGGTCGAAAAAGCCTACAAAGAAAAAACGGGTAAGAATCGCAAAGTGAAGGGATTGCAACTCGGTTACGAATCTCGATGTGCCAAACCGCATGCCTTTGACGTAATGCTTGGCAGTCAGCTAGGCGTAGGAGCTTTTCGTGCGTTGGCCGAAAAACAACTTAATGGCGTGATGGTCAGTGTGTCGGGGCAATTGGAATTGCACTACGAACCGTTCGACAATCTGGTCGACCCTGAAACGCTGGTTACCGTTGTTCGTTATATTGATCCGGGCAGCGATTTTCATCGTCTGGCTCGTTTCCTGGAAACACACGTAAACGATTAGCGAATCAGGCCGTACTGTTTTGTGCCGGTTGGTTTTTTGTTTTCGTTTAAAAAGCGAGCGGGTGTAGCAAATAGTTGATAAAGTTGTGTATAATTCAACTATGAAATCGCAATCGCTTTTATTTCCGCTGCTGGCCCTGTTGTGTTGTGTTGTTTTTGTCGGATGCACTCAAGAAGAACCGCGTGTAGCCGAACAACCAACTAAATCGGTGGCTGCGAAGGTGCCTGCCAAGCCGAGCATGCCTGTCGGAGCGCTGTTCCGTCCGGAATTTGAAACGATTCATGGGACGGTTTCTGCTGGTACTGCATTTGTAATCCAGTTGCCTGGGGATAGTCGTCCAATTCTATTGTCGGCGTTACATTTGCTCGGACCCGATGGAGGCTTGTCTGAAAGGATTAAGCCGACCGACGTTGGCGAAGCCGTCTCGAAAATTCGCCTCACTGGCATGTTTGAAGATAAACGCACATTTGAATTTGATGCCGAAGCGATCGTGATTCCTGATGCGGCTTCTATTGGGGTGGTTACGAAATACGGAGATGTAATCGCTTTTAAGGTTCCCAAAGATATCGATGTTACGCCGCTAAAATGTGCGGCAGTTGAGCCCGAACGCGGTGAGTCCGTTTGGCTGTATGCCGAAGTGCTTGGCGGTGCATCGAAATCGCAAAAACTTCATCGGGCAAGGGTCATCAATGTTTTTGATGGCGATTTGTTAGCGGGTTTGGTCAACGAAAAAACGGACCTGCGTGCCACTAGCGGATCTGTACTGGTGAATTCAAAAGGCGAAGCCGTCGCAATCCATTTGGGCGGTGGAATCGGAGAGGATTTCTATTATTGTGCCGGCAATCCGATTTCGCGTTTCCGAGAGTTGCTGGAGCAAGCACTGGCTGACGATTAGGCTTGGGACGATTCGTCACACTTCTACATTCTTTGCACGGTCAGGAATTCTCGTGTGCCTTAATATCGGTTGCACTCTGCAAAGCACCATCTGGTGAAAATGTCACTTCGTAGAATTCGACATCCTTTTTGAAACGCAACGGTGAAAGAGTTTTCATTCTGCAACCGCCTACCCGAAACAAGTTCCGCCTTGGTATAAGCAACGTCTGGACGCTTTGCTGGTGTTCAATATAATAATTCCTTTTCCCAGTATGCTAGATTTTGAACAGAGCGTCTGTTGCTATCGGTTTGCGATCAGGAGTCACCAAGGATATGGAGTTGCCTGTCACCATGCGTGCCATTCGAAAATTATCGGATGCGCCGGGTCTTGATTTTTGTCCTTCGATAGAAATTCCAGAGATTGGGCCGCGTGATGTTTTGGTTGCGGTCACCCATGCGGGTATCTGTGGCACCGACAGACATATTTATGAATGGGACGCGTGGAGCAAGAATCGGGTAGCGATTGGAATTACGACTGGTCACGAGTTTGTTGGCACGGTTGTTAAGGTTGGCGACGCCGTGGTGCGAACCGAGGTTGGAGCGCGAGTAAGTGCCGAAGGGCACGTGGGCTGTGGAATATGTGAACAGTGCCGGACTGGAAACGGACATATATGTGATGTCGTGGATATTATCGGTATCGACGTCAATGGTTGCTTTGCTGATTTTGTCTCCATCCCCGAAGAAAACATCTGGCCCGTTCATCCAAAAATTCCGGACAAGATTGCGGCTGTGTTCGATCCGTTGGGCAACGCCGTCCATACCGTAATGGCGGCTGGCGTCAGTGGAAAATCGGTTTTGATTACCGGCGTTGGCATTATCGGATTGATGTCAGTTACAGTTGCCAAAGCGGCTGGTGCTGGAAAAATCTTTGTGACCGACGTCGATGAAAAGCGATTGGAATTGGCTCGGCAATTAGGTGCCGATGAAGCTTTCGACGCTCGAGAGCCGTGGATTGAAAAAGTTCGCCAATCGGCTGGGGGTACCGGGGTCCATTGCCTGGTAGAAATGAGCGGGCACCCGCAAGCCATTCGAGATGGATTTGCAGCGATGCGAAATGGGGGCCGAGCCGCCATGTTGGGGATCCCCAGCAATGACATCTCCATTGATTTGTCGCAGATGATATTCAAGGGCGTCACGGTGCTGGGGATTAATGGTCGGCGGATGTATGAAACCTGGTATCAAATGGAGAATCTGATTCTATCGGATCGATTGGAATTGGACCCAATTATCACTCACGTCCTGGAGATGAAGGATTTCGAGAGTGGTTTCAAGATGATGCAAACTGGCGAAGCGATTAAGGTTGTAATGAAGATTTCTCAGTAAGGAAAAGGATAGTGCCAAACAGCCAATTCGACGAAAGATGCAGCGGAATAGTTGGTTCGCTTGAACAAAGTGGACAACTAAAACCGTTCTACGATATTACTTCGCCGATGCGACCCGTCGTTTCGATTAAGGACAAAGGCGAAGTTCTTGTTTTGTGTGCCAATAATTATCTCGGACTTGCGGACCATCCGGAAGTCATTGAAGCCGGGATTCAGGGCATTCGCGATTACGGCGCTGGGACCGCTTCGGTTCGATTTATCTGTGGGACGTTGGATTGCCATCGAGTGCTTGAAAAAAGGATCGCGAATTTTGTTGGCACTGAAGATTCACTTACTTACGTCAGTTGCTGGAACGCAAACGAAGCGCTTTTCCCTACGCTGGTCGGACCCGAAGACATTATCCTTTCGGATGAATTGAATCACGCCAGCATCATTGACGGTATGCGGCTGATGTCCAAACGTGTTACCAAAAAGGTTTACGGACACAGCGATCTTAAACAACTTGAAACCTTGTTAAAAGAATCGTCGTCGTTTCCCACTCGCTGGGTCGTAACCGATGGCGTTTTCAGCATGGAAGGTGACGTTGCCCATTTGCCTGAGATTGTGAAGTTGTGCGAACAATATGATGCGATGTTGGTCGTGGACGATTCGCATGGTGTTGGCGTGCTTGGCAGCGGCGGCCGAGGGACGCACGAACATTTTGATTTGCTGGGCAAGGTGGATGTCATTACCGGAACTCTGGGTAAAGCTCTCGGAGGTGCAGCGGGCGGTTATATAGCTGCGTCGAAATCGGCAATTTCTGTGCTCGAGCAACACGGTCGGCCCAGTCTGTTTTCCAACGCGCTGCCGGCGACTGTTGCGTACAGTGCTGCCAAAGCCATTGAAGTTGTTGAAAATGACCCGGGAATTGTCAAACGATTGCATGACAATGTGGCTACGTTTCGAAAAGGACTGGCAGACCTGGGATTTGATTGTGCACCGTCACCAACGGCGATCATTCCGATTATGATTGGCGATGAAGCGGAAGCGATCAAGAAATCGGCTCAATTGTTTGAGCTTGGCGTTATGGTGATTGGGTTTGGGTTCCCTGTGGTTCCCAAAGGTGAAGCTCGTTTGCGTGTGCAGGTTTCTGCTGCATTAACGGACGACCATATACAGCAAGCGATGGACGCGTTTGCTAAATTGTAATTTTGATGGTCATACTTCAGCGGGCCTTTGGATTGCTGTTCGCGCGGTACAAACTATTTGTGAAAGCTTCATTGTATGATTGATTTAAGAAGTGACACGGTAACCGTTCCCTGTGAAGCGATGCGATCGGCGATGGCGAGTGCTGAAGTCGGCGACGACGTGATCGATATCGATCCAACGACGGCCAAGCTGCAACAGAAGATTGCGGAATTGACCGGTCATGAAGCTGCCATGTTTATGCCATCGGGTTCGATGACCAATCAAGTAGCCGTTCGATTGCATTGTGATCGCGGCGATGAATTCATTTGTGAAAGCGGCTGTCATATTTACAATTATGAACAGGGTGGATTTGCCCAGCTTAGCCAGGCGATTCCACGTTGCGTTGATGGGGCGGAGAATATTCTCGAACTCGATCAGTTGCGGAAATTGATTCGTCCCAAAGATGAACATGCTGTACAGACGCGATTGTTGTGTCTGGAAAATACTCACAATCGCGGCGGTGGCCGGATTTTGCCTTACGAAGGCGTTGTTCAGATGTGCGATTGGGCGCACGAAAACGGGCTGAAGACGCATTTGGATGGGGCTCGGTTGTTCAATGCAGTCGTCGCGTCTGGAATCGCTGCCAAAAAATGGTGCCAACATTTCGATACGGTCAGCATTTGTTTCAGTAAGGGACTTGGAGCCCCGGTGGGTTCAGCATTGGCGGGCCCTGAGGAATTAATTTATCCGATGCGACGGCACCGTAAATTGTTCGGTGGTGGAATGCGGCAATCAGGGATCATTTCTGCCGGCGCACTTTACGCGCTGGAAAACAATATAGACCGGCTGGCGGATGATCATCAATGTGCACAAGTGATCGCTTCAGCGGTTTCTGCCGTCGATGGATTGACGCTCGAACCTGCGGTGGTCGACACGAACATTGTGATCTTCAGAATCGACGCGGAAATTTGCGGTGCTCAAGAATTCTGTGATCGAGCGAAAGAACAGGGTGCTTGGATGTTGCCCTTTAGCGGTGAACATGTCCGAGCTGTTACGCATTTGCATATCAGTAACGATGAAGCCATTCGCGCCGGTGAGATCATTAAGGAACTTATTCAATCGATGGTCGCCGTATAGCGTTAATCACTTCTGCACGAGAATATCATGAACAAATTCATTATGTATCCATCCATTGTTTTGTGTTGTTTGATTGCGGCGATATCTGCTGCTCAGAAGCCAAATATCATTGTCATCATGGCGGACGATGTGGGCTATGGAGATGTTTCCTGTTACGGGGCGAAAGCGGTGAACACACCGGCCATTGATGACCTTGCGGCCAACGGTTTGCGATTCACAAGCGGTTATTGCTCGGCTTCAACATGCACGCCCACCCGATATTCAATGTTGACCGGAAGATACGCGTTTCGTGACAAAGGCACCGGTATCGCGCCGCCCAATAGTCCTGCGATCATCAAGGAAGGAACAACCACCGTCGCTTCGATTTTGCAAGCGGCGGGCTATCAAACCGCAGTTGTCGGCAAGTGGCATTTGGGGTTGGGCGAAAAAAAAAATGGTCCGGACTGGAACGGCATTTTAAAACCTGGTCCACTTGAAATTGGATTTGATACTTGTTTTCTGCTTCCTACAACCAACGACCGAGTCCCACAAGTTTACGTCCACGATCACCGAGTTGCCAACCTTGACCCAACCGATCCGTTATGGGTTGGCGAGAAGAAACCAAATGACAATCACCCAACCGGAAAGACACATCGCGACGAACTGAAAATGGATTGGGCGTACGGGCACAACGGCACTATTCACAACGGCATCAGTCGTATTGGATTCTATTCCGGTGGCAATACTGCGCGTTTTCGTGACGAAGATCTGGCGGACAAATGGATTGAAAGATCCAATGAGTTTATTGAAACCAACCGGGACAAGCCGTTTTTCTTGTTCTTTGCATCGCATGACAATCACGTTCCCCGCATGCCTCATAAGCGTTTTCAAGGTAAGTCTGAGCTGGGGTTTCGAGGCGATGCGATTGTAGAACTCGATTGGTGTGTGGGGCAGTTGATGGCAACGCTTAAACGACTTGGCCTGGAAGAAAATACGCTGGTTGTGTTCTGCAGCGACAATGGGCCGGTGCTTAACGACGGTTACAAGGACGATGCAATCGCGAAAAACGGAGACCACCGAGCGGCCGGTGTATTTTCTGGCGGCAAATACAGTGTCTACGAAGGCGGCACGCGAACACCATTCATCACGCGCTGGCCCGGGCGTATCGAACCTGGCACCAGCGACAAAATTGTTTGCACGATCGATTTCGCCGCAAGCTTTGCTGCTTTGGTTGGCAAATCTTTAGCGAGCGACCAATGCGTTGACAGCTTTAACGTGTTGCCCGCGCTGTTGGGACAACCCAATGCCAGTGGACGACAATATATTGTCCAACAAAATAATGGTGCCAAAGGAACTTACGCCATTCGAGACGGCGATTGGAAGCTGCTGCGACACGACCGGGAAAAAACTTACAATTTGGTCCTCACCGACCGGCGTAAGAGAAGTCCCATTCCAAGGTTTCAGTTGTTCAATTTGCGAGACGATCCGGCTGAAAAAAACGACTTGCTCGAACAAGAAATTGAAATTGGAGAACGGTTGAAGAAGAAGCTGCAGGCCATTATTGATGCCGGCAGGAGTCGCCCAAACAGCTGAAAACAGTGCGGAAATTTGCTCAATGGCTGGCAATTGACAACGTGGCATACCGTCTGACGCTATATTGATAATGTTGAATAAGACGGGCGATTACTTTTCAAATTTGGTAAAGGATAAGCAAATGAATTCAAAATTATTCCAATTCGCAGTTTCGGTTTTTTTGATGGTCGGGAGCGGCATTGCTGGATTCGCACAAGAACGAGCGAAAACAAATTCTGAAAATGAATCATGCACTATTGATTTGACTTTGCCCGGCACGATGTCAGACATTGTGTCGAACGTTCTTTTGCTTGAATTTAGAAAAGATGAACCTACGGTCTTTCGATATTTGGAGGAAGCCAAGCATAAACACTCGCACGGTGATGATCTGGCAAATGCGGCGGCTAAGGATTTTCAGATAGCTGAATCTGAACTATTTGAATGGATCCAAAAATACAAACACATCAATTGTACGCACATGGGTGGCGGTGAATTTAAAGTAGGTAAAGCGTCACCGCCCAAAAGTATAAGTTCATTCGCTCAAAACGTTTTAACGCATGTTGTTCTGCATGAACTTGGCCACGCTCTAGTACGCGAATTCGATCTTCCAATCCTTGGGAATGAAGAAACGCTCGCTGATGCATTTGCAACACATTACACTGTCAGCCATTTGCCGGAGTCGGCATTTGCGATCCTGGAATCCAGAATTGAATCGTTAATGATTGAAGCTCACGAGCTGCCGCGCGCGGAATGGACTGTAAAAGGGGAGCACAATTCCGATGCACGCCGAGCGTATCAAATTGCCGCGATCGCCATCGCCTATGACGCAAACAAGTATTCGTCATTGTCCCGTCTGGTGAAAATGACCGACGCAGAGAAACGAAAAGCTGTTGATTACGGCAGCGAAGTCCATCGTTCATGGCGAAGAATACTCCAGCCGCTGCGGATGCCTGCGAATCAAAAATCAAACGAAGCTCGACTTGTCGTTTCTCATGACTCAAGTTTTTCGTCGGCACTTAAAGAAAACTCGCGCACCCATCAGCTGGAATCCATCCTTCGAGATTTCGATTGGCATTCGCAAGTGACGCTTCGGTTCAGCGAAGGTGAAGGCGGAGCAGGTTGGAGCCGATCGAAACGCACAATCAAAATCCATGACGAATATATTCAACGTTTTATCGATCAAGGCAATAAGCTTGAAACATCGCACTAAATCTTAAGAGATTCGCTGCGGCTGGTGAGCTGCCGCAATATTTCTACTTTGCTTCCTATACAAAACCAAGAACAAGAAAATGATAAAAACAGCATTATTGATTTGTGTTTTCTTTTGCGCCGGTGAAGATTGGATTGAACTCTTCAACGGCAAAGACCTTTCGAATTGGGAACAGCGCAATGGCTCTGCGAAGTACGAGATTGTTGGTGACACAATTCAGGGTACCACTGACGATGGCAGCCCGAATTCGTTCCTGTGCACGAAAAAAGAGTATAGCAATTTTGAGTTGACGTTCGATGTCAAGGTTGACGACAAACTGAATTCCGGCGTTCAAATTCGATCGGCAATAACAGAAGAAAAGAAGTACAACGGACGAGTGTACGGGCCTCAAGTAGAAATTGAAGCCAGCGGTCCCAATGGCGCAGAGGCTGGCTATATTTATGGCGAAGCAACTGGGCGTGGTTGGCTGACAAAAAAAGACGATTTGAAACCGCACAAAACTTTCCGCGATGGACAATGGAATTCGTACCGGGTCGTTGCCAAAGGGCCCCACATTCAAACATGGATTAATGGCGAACCGATTGCCGATTTGATCGACGAAAAAATAGCTGAAACTCATCCGTCTGGCTTCATCGGATTGCAGGTCCACAGTGTTCCAAAAGGTAAGGGGCCATTTCGCGTGCAATGGAAAAATATTCGCTTGCGCGAACTAAGTCGTTGACTACGGTCGAGTGGACGGCGAAAGGGAGGGTGAAAGGTGCTGGCGCAGTCGGGTTGCCGCTGGAATCCGTTTGTATTCCAACGGCTACAGCACGCAGCGGGTGCTTCGGCTCAACGCTGTTTTATTCTGCGATCCGTGGGTTAGCGTTTGGATGGAAAAAAATGAAGGCGATAATTGCCGAATATATAGGAAAGAAATAGATAGCTAGAAGATAACCGATGTTCTCGCCAACGAGCCTGTTAGAAATCACGTATCCTCCATACGATAGAATCAAAGCAATCACGGTCGTAAGAACAAACAAAGTTAGAATGGAGTACCTTGGAATCAAGGTCTGAACCGAATAAATCAAGCAGCCGACTGTCAATATAATCAACAATGGATTCAAAACGATGAACGCCGAATGATAAGTTTTTGTTGTCTGGTTGGTTGATAGCATATTCACATCCAGGTAATGAAAAGGCCATCCAATCGCGAAGTTTTGTGAAACTACCAGAGTTACACCTCCAGCCATTGGGCTAGTTGCTGGAGGTGCTTGAGGTGCGAACTGAAGCGCAAAAGACGGAATGTTGACTAACACCGAGGGTACTAGCCAAGCCAATAAAAGCAACCAAGAGACCGCATTCCAATTTTTCAAGTTTAACATTGTGCCCTCAGCGTGATAACGTTCGCGTTAACCGATATTGGTCTAAATCTAGGCAACATTAGCCCTGTTAAGGATTTGATTTTCGATAGCACGCAGCAGCCGACTTGCGGCTTATCCAATTGTTATACTTCGATCGAGTTAATCAGTCAAACAATCCGAAGTATTTAGGAATAAAGCCTTTCGACAACCCAACCGACATCAAGATAACACAACCAATCGAGAAAATGAAACATTTCATTGGATTGGTCAGTCTCCCAGTTGACATTACCTAGCAATGCAATGTATCATGCATAGCAATGTTAGGTAATGTAGTCTCTGGAGAGTATTTTATGGTTGCAAAAGAACTGGTGGCAGCCTCCACCAAGCCTCTCGTTTTGGGAGTACTGTCGAACGGCGAAAGCTACGGCTACGAAATTATCCGGCAAATCCGAGACCGGTCGGGTGGGCAGCTGGAGTGGTCTGAGGGAATGCTATACCCAGTGCTACATCGGATGGAGAAGGAGAAATTGATCGTATCGTCATGGAAGGTTGGCGAGAATGGACGGAAACGAAAATACTACCGAATCAGCGCGTCGGGTAAGCGGTCAATGGCGGTGGAACGGAAGCAATGGCTGGCGGTTCACAATACACTCGATTCATTTTGGGGAGCGAAAAAGTGTTTGAGCTAGAAAAAGAGATTAAGAATTGGAAAGATGCCCTCGTGGATGACGGCGCAATCAACGCAGAGGAACGGCGGGAGCTCGAATCGCACTTGCGGGAGTCCATTACAGCCCTGCATTCGAAAGGACTCAACGAACAAGAGGCGTTTTTTGTCGCGACGAATCGTTTGGGGCCCCCAAGCGATTTGCAGCAAGAGTTTGCAAAAAACAATCTAGCCGGAAGATGGAGATACAGATTGTTTTGGATGTTGGTTGGCTTTCTCAGCCTGAGAGCTGCCGGGAGTACCGTGGCGGCAATCACCAAGGTCATGGGGGTCGTGATGGCATTTAGTGGCCTTTCCGGGTCAATTTCTGGAATCGCCTTACTTGTTATCACGGTAACGTTTTGGATCGGCATCTTCACCATCGGATTTCGAAAACGACAACGGTTGGGATGGAGTGGTGAAGGCCTGCCATTGACGTGGGTCGTTGCTCTCGGCGCAGTACTCGTAATTGCGCCGGTCGTTAGCACGTGCGGGTTGCTCGTTCAGAGCAGGCTGGTCGATGCTTCATGGTTCGGTGAGGCTGCGTTGTACTCAGCCTATGGCGGATTTGCCTTGAACCTCCTCATTGTAGCATTGTGCTTCACGATTTTGTTGAAGTTAAACGACCGCGACGCGCTGACGCTCAATTAAGTAAGTTGTCGAAAGCAAATGCAAAACCCAAGGCTGACCCCTGTGAGGATTCCGTAACAAAACGGTTCAGAGATCATGAAAGTGTAATGCGCGAAGCGGGTAGGATAGGCACTCTTGCCCTTCTTCATGTTATCGGGCAAGAGTGCCCAAGCTACGGTTATTCGAGAAATGCTTTACGAAGAAGCAGTGGCTGTTTTGCCAACAAATGCTGATTTGAGTTCCAGCATCAAACTGAACAACGTTGGGACCAGTACCAACGTGAAAAACGTCGAGACTAACATCCCTCCTAAAACAACGCTTCCCAATCCACGATAGAGTTCGCTGCCGGCCCCGGGGAAGAATACCAACGGCGAAAGGCCGACGACCGTTGTCAGTGTCGTCATGAAAATCGGACGAATACGATTGCGAATGCTGTTGGAGATTGCTTCATCGGTACTTTGGCCTTCTTTCAAGTGAACAAGCGATTGATGCACAATCAAAATCGCGTTGTTGACGACCGTTCCAACCAAAATCACGAAACCCAACATCGTCAACACGTCCAACGACTGAGCTGGTAGACCACTCGCTTCCAGATAAACGCCCAGCAGCTTCAAACCGATGACACCGCCGACAGCGCCCATCGGTACGCTCAAAATAATGACCAGCGGATAAATCCAAGATTCAAAAAGCGCCGCCATCAACAAATAAGTAATCAAGATCGCTAACAAGAAATTCCATCGCAATGCCTCCCACGTTTGTGCCAACTTGTCGGCGGTACCGCTAAGATTAACTTTGTAACTGCCGCCAAGCGTTCCATCATCCTTGAGAGGCTGGATTACCTGTGACTCGATTTTCGCAATCGCTGCTTCCAATGAAATCTCGTCTGGCGGCGAGACTTCGATCGTGATCGCGCGTTCCCGCTCCCGCCGAACAACCTCTTCCGGCCCGCTACCGTATTCGATCGATGCGACTGTTCCCAGTCGAATGGGGCCTGTCGAATTCCGAGTCGCTATGTATTGCTGCTCCAGATCCTGTTTGCGAGATTCGTAACTTTTCGCTCCCAGCAGAACGAGATCTATCTTTTCCCCTCCCAGAAAATAATCAGACGCGTACGCCCCATCGATCAACGTGTTGACGACATAGCCTAACTCGCTGTTGGTAATTCCCAGTGCCATCGCCTGTTCCGGTCGCGGGCGAACGTGGACTTCGCTGCTGGATAGATCAAGTCCCGGATTGGGTCTCGCTTGCGTACCCTTGGGGAAGTTCTTTTTCACCCCACCAAGCACATCCGCGCCAATTTTTACCAACTGCTCAAGCTCCGGACCCTGGATTTCGATATCAATATCTCGACCGCCTCCCAGCCCTCGACCAAAAAGACTGGACTGCGATGCTGTCACGAATGCACCGGGGAATTTGTTGCCAAGTTTGTCCTTGATCAAATCAATCAACTGCCGTGCCTTCATCGGATCATGAGCACGCAAACCGACAAACACACTACGCCCGCGTGCCACAAAAAAGTAATCCGCGATCACAGGGTAATCCAGGTGCGATGTATCTTCGTTAACCGGGTCGATATCCCAATACGGCTTGAGCGTCGATTCGATTTCCGCCCCCATCGCCGCTAGTTGATTGACGTTGTACCCCGGCGGTGGCAAGATTCGCGAGAAAACCAAATTCCGATTTCCAGCCGGCAAATATTCGATCTCAGGCATCAGCCACCAACCACCCACAATTGCCAGGGCCAGTATCGCGGCAACGACGGTCACGCGACCGATGATGGTCTTTTGAATCAGCCGATTAACTCCAACGATCAAGTCGGTAAATACTTTGCCTGCGCCCGAAAGGAACCGTTCGAGCCAACTTGGTTTCCCGCTACGTACAATCGCCGCGTCATCAATCAATCTGGCCGAAGCGGTCGGGATCACGATCACACTAACGATTAGCGATAGACCAACCGCCGCACTAATCGCCAGTGCGATGTCCATAAACAGCTGACCCGCTTCGCCCTGTAAAAAAATCACAGGCAGGAAAACCGCCAGCGTTGTCAACGTCGACGCCAGAATGGCACCCCAGACTTCGCCTACCGCAAGTCGAGCTGCTTGCATCGGTGCGTGTCCCAATTGCCGAAAACGATAAATGTTCTCCAGCACGACAACCGCGCTATCGACCAACATACCGATCGCAAATGCCAGACCAGCCAGGCTGATCACATTCAACGACCGATCGAGTAGACTTAAAATCAAAAACGTACCGACAATACTGGTCGGAATCGCCAGCGCGACCACCAGCGTCCCTCGAGCAAACCAGGCACCGGCGATCAAAATCAATCCAAGTGTGGCCAGGAAAAACCAGGTTGAAACGAAAATCGCCGCCAGACTGGACGCCACCAACAGCGGTACGAAAATCAATGTCCAGCCGCGAAGATGAAGAAACAGCATCAAAATGATGACCGTCAGAGCTCCGCCGAGCATGATGTTCTGCTGCACCAGGCCGACAGCGCTATTAATGTAAACCGTTTCATCGTAAACCTTGTTCAGAATCAATCCCTTGCTGGCCAGAACTGTTTCGTTCAGCTTTTTGGCTTTTGCATCGAGCCCGGCAACAACATCAATCGAATTTGCCCCAGTTTCGCGGGTGATGCTAATTGAAAGCGTTTCCATGCCGTAACGCTTGACACTGCCAGTCGGTTTTTGAAAGCCAACACGAACTTCAGCGACGTCGCCGATGTAAATCGCCTGGCCATTTTCAGTGGTGATAATTTGTTGGCGGACTTCTTCGATGTCACGATACTGGCCAAGCGTGCGGACAACGTAACGGCGTTTTCCTTCCCAGAAATCACCAGCTGAAACATCCTGATTGTCCTGAACCAACGCGTTGCGCAATTGTTCAATCGTCAGCCCACGCGCCGCTAACAGGTCTGGTTCAAAGACAACTTGGATCTGTCGTTGCTCGCCACCACGGACGTTTGCATCAGAAACCCCACTGACACGTTCAAACTCGGATTCGATAGAGTCTTCAGCGAACTTGCGAAACTTGGTCACGTTCGCCTCGCCTTTGAGCAACACTTCGGCAACCGGGTGTTTTGCTGCCAGTTCGTTCAAGCGATAAAAACGGAGCCCCGGATGTTGTGCCGCGGCAACGCGCTGAAGTTCGTCTTTCAATTCTGGGTGGTCATCGGCAAACGCCTCAAGTTCCTCAGTTGAAGGAGGACGTGTGCTGAGAATGAACCAGGCGACACTGCGGTCGTTCGAATTCGAGGATCGAATCGTGGGTGGATCTGCATCAAGTGGATAGTCGCGAAGCGTCTGCAATTGGCTGTTCACCTTCAACAACGCTTCATCCATGTTCGTGCCGACGGCAAACTCGAGGTCGACTTCACCTTCGGCATCACCGCAAGATGAATTCATTTTGGTCACGCCTTGGACGCTGGTCAGCCGCTCTTCCAGTTCGCTGACAATTTCCTTTTCAATTTCCTGTGGGCTTGCTCCCGGCCAGTCCGCGGAGACCGAAAGTGTTGGCCGCTGTACGTTAGGCGTCAACTGCATTGGCATATTGAACATCGCAATCCCGCCAAACATCGTCACAAGGATGATGCCGACCGCTACTTTGACAGGATTCTCGATAAACCAGGAAATGGGGTGCACAGTTTTGACTTTGAATTTACGAGTACAGGTTTAAGGATTCAGCGGTGCAGTTTAATAGGTTGTGTGGACAGATTGTTAATCGCTGAGAGATTCACTGCGTGTTTTGGTAACCATAATCTCTGCGCCAGTCTTTAACCGTTCGTTACCAATCAAGATAACTTTGTCGTCTTGATCAATATTTCCAATGACCTGAATCCATCCGCCCACTTCGATGCCGGTTTGCACTGGAACCGAAACGGCTGTCGTTTTGTCTGCCGAGTTAGCAATCTTGAAAATTTGATTTTGGCCAATACCGAGTACGAGCGCGTCTTTCTTTACCAAGACGACTTCTGACTCGCGGCCGATGGATAACGATGCACGACCTAACATTCCCGGCTTGAGTTGAAACGTATCGCCCACGCGAGGATTCTTGATTCCAATGCGGACCGGAAATGAACGCGAACGCAAATCAGCTTGAGGGATCACACGCAACAGTTGGCCTTCAAATGATTCTTCAATCCCGTTGACTGAGATCTTGACGGTCAGCTTTGAATCCGAATCATTGGCTTTTTCCATTGATTCTTGAAGTCGTCCGGTAAACTCTTGCGGAACATTCACGATCATCTCAATCGGATCGAGTTGCACGATTTCGCACAGGGCTTGTCCACGTGTTACCCATTGTCCAACTTCGGTCAACTTTTGCGTGACAACCCCACCGAACGGAGCACGAACGGTGTATTGATTCAACAAGTCTTTCAAACGCAGCGTCTCCTGAAACGCTGCATCGACGCGTGAACGTGCTTGTTGCAATTGCAGATCTCGAGTTGAGCTTAAACGTCGCACCGTCGCTCGCGAACCAATGTAGGTTTGTTCTGCCGCAAGGTATTGCAATCGAGCCTCTTCAAGTTCGGTTGCGCTGATGGCTCCGCTTTTTTCTTGCAAGTTCTTTAGTCGCTGGAAAGTTGATTTGGTGTATGACAACTGAGATTTATCTCGTTGCTGAGTCGCAGCTGCGACTTCCATGTCCTGTGGAAGCGACAATTCCAGCTCGCTTAACGCCTGTTGCATTTGTCGGTGCTGCAATTCAGCGGTTTGCAATTCAATCTTCAGCGAATCGGATCGTATTTCAACGAGTACTTGTCCGCCAGTTGACTCGGAGCTGGATTTCGAATCAGCAACTACCGGATCGCCTGGTTCAATTTTTACGGCGGTTACACGGCCATCGACCGCTGATCCAACCGTAGTTTTTCGTGTCGCTTCCAATGTGCCGACAAACGATTGCGTAGCTGCACGTTTTGTCTTGATAACGTTGCCCACGACTACACGTGTTGGTCCCTCATCTCGCTGGCCAAACGCGGGACAGCAAACACAGCACAGCATCACCAAGACAAGGCTGATTCGCCTGGCAGAAATTTTACAGTGGTTTCGTTGGCCCGTCGTTTGCATCTGATTCGTGATTTTAGTGGGGCCGAGTCTTGATATGGAGAAAGCGTGTTGATGTACCTATGGCTCTATTATACTTGGATTGTTCGTTCCGGTCTGTTGCCGATTGAGCATGAATTGGTGAACGGTGTGATGTAGTTTGATATTTGTGCAAACGCTATCAATTACCCTTGAAAATCTTCCACAGAATAGACTAACCGCCGTAATGAAAAACACAATCGGCAGCAGGATTGCTTGGGTTTTAACCCAATGTAGTGCGATCGCAATACGGCTGAGTCGCGGAGCGACGGGATTGGTTAACCTCGGGTTTAAACCCGAGTATGTTAGTACCGTATACCGCCGAGTACCGTATACCGCAGCAGTCGCGGAGCGACGGTATTAGGTAGCCTCAGGTTTCAACCCGAGGTACACGTTAATGCCATAACGCCCGCAGCAGTCGCGGAGCGACGACATCCGGTAGCCTTGGGTTTTAACCCAAGGTAATACGAACCCAATACGAATGAGTCGCGGAGCGACGGCATAGTGTTTTAGCTGGATGTATGCCGTCGCTCCGCGACTCTAAAAACGGACGTGTGTTTATTAACCTTGGGTTAAAACCCAAGGCTATCAAATACCGTCGCTCCGCGACTAACAA
>CAYONX010000050.1:25635-32362 GCA_964405425.1 uncultured Pirellulaceae bacterium
TTAACCTTGGGTTAAAACCCAAGGCTATCAAATACCGTCGCTCCGCGACTAACAAAGCCAGCCGCCTAATGGAGGACCGAGTGTTGGAGCGACGTCAGTGGGGCGCTCGCTTCACGTTTCAACCTGAAACACGTTGCCGCTAGCTGCTATGCCCGTTGCCGGTCCTTAATATCCAATAACGATTTCATCACGCTGCCAAGATCAGCCGATTTGTCGACTCCACCAAACGCATTGTGGACCGTCATGTACAAGGCAAACAATTCATCGTAAACCTTGTGTTTATCTGGATCCGGATCGTAGGAATCCGACCTGACTGAAGTCATCGCAGCCTGAGCCGATTTGAAATCGTCGTAGCCACCCGATTCGCTGCCTGCCACTACGGCTGCGGCAACAGCCGATCCCAGAGCACAGGCTTGAGCCGAGGTTGCGACCTGCATTTTTCGACCCGTAATGTCTGCATAAATCTGCATCAAAAAAGGATTCTTTTCAGCTATTCCGCCACAACAAACAATACGATCGACGGCGACTCCATATTTGGCAATTCGCTCAATGATCATTCTTGCTCCAAAGGCGGTCGCTTCGATCAACGCCCGATAGATTTCGGCTCGGCTGGTATGCAAGGTTTGACCAAGGATCATGCCGGTCAATCGCTGGTCCACCAAAATCGTTCGATTGCCATTATTCCAGTCGAGTGCCAACAACCCATGGGCACCCGGCTGCTGCGACTCAATTTCTTCGACGAGTTGACCGTGCGTGTTTTCATCACCTTGGCAAACAACTTCGACCCACCATTTGAAGATATCACCAACGGCAGACTGCCCCGCTTCGATCCCGTAATAACCAGGAATGATCGCACCTTTAACAATTCCACAAATGCCAGGAATATCTTCGACAGATTCAGCACTAACGACCGTGCAATCGCAAGTCGATGTCCCGATCACTTTGACAAGCACACCATCGTCGACTCCCGAGCCGATCGCACCATAGTGAACATCAAATTCACCAATGGCGACCGGGATCCCAGTCTTCAAACCCAATTCGTTTGCCCAGTGGTCACATAATTTGCCAGCCGCTACCGACGCATCATGAGCGGCGTTGTAAAGCCGGTCGCGCAAATCAGCCAACTTCGGGTCGAGCAGACCAAGGAATTCTTTGTCAGGCAAGCCTTTCCAGTCATCGGCATACATCGCCTTGTGGCCCGCAGCACAAACGCCGCGTTTGATTTGCAACGGGTTGTCGACTCCTGCCAATACCGACGGGATCCAATCTGCCAATTCGACCCAGCTGTATGCCGATTCAAAGACTTCAGGTGAAGTATTCAAACAGTGCCAGATTTTGCTCCACCACCATTCACTTGAATACGTACCACCACACTTGGCCAGGTATTGTGGCCGGTGCTCAGTCGCCAGTTCTGTAATCCGCGCTGCTTCAACGTGCCCGGTATGATCTTTCCAGAGCCAACATTGGGCCGCCAATTCATTCTTGAATGGTTCGGACATGCCCAGAGCATTGTTTTGCTCGTCCACTGGCAACGGACTGGAGCCCGTCGAATCGACACCAATACCGACAACCATGTCGCTGTCAAATTCAGAATCGGCACTGACAGCTTGTTCAATCGCTGTTCGTACCGAGTGCTTCAATCCAATTAAATAGTCACCCGGGTGCTGGCGGGCAACATTGTCATCGCCATCAAGTAACAACACCCCTTGATGGCCGCTCGGATAGTCAAAGACAGCCGTTCCAATTTCGGCTCCATCACGACAACGGACCACCAACGCCCGTACCGAATTCGTACCGTAATCGATTCCAAGTGTGTAGGGCATGGGGGACGAATCCTATTTCCAAGTTTGGCTTGTTTTTCTAATCCGCCAGGATGATCGGTTTGCAGCCAGCCTGTACAGAGTAATAAACGATGGTTAATGATCAATGCGATCACAAATAGCGTCAATGTGTTAGCAGCCAATCCTTGACGCGTGGATTGAAGTCATCAATTCGTTCCCAATGAAACGCGTGACCGGCACCGGGATACAAATGCAATTCTGAATTCGGTATCCCGCCGGCAACCTCGTTTGCCATCCATTGCGGCGTGAAAATATCGTCCTCGCCACCAATGACAAGCGCAGGGCACTCAATTTTCTTCAGCTCTGAAACCACGTCATGTTCGATGCAGGCAACGGCTTGTCCAATCAGCCCGTTTACCGGTTGAGGATTGTCGTCAGCAGCAGCATCTTTGCGAACATCAAAGAATTCTTTGTGTGATTGATCGTCGTCCCAGGTCCCTTTGGAAAAAATCAACAGCTGAACAAACTCCATAAATGCTTCGGGGCTGAATTCCTTTTTCGCATTGATCATCAAGTTGAAAATGCCCTTCGCGTAATTATCGCAACGAGCCCACGGGCACATCAAAACCATCGACTCAACAAGATCGGGATGACGGATCGCCAACTGTTGGGCAATGATGCTGCCCATCGAACAGCCAACAATGCGCGCTTTTTCGATTCCAAGTTCTCGAAGCAAAGCAGCATGATCATCGGCCATCATGGCGCTGGAGTAATCTCCGTCTGGTTTATCGGAATGACCGACGCCTCGATTGTCCGGCATGATGCAACGAAACGACTCGCTCCAAACTTCCGCATGCTTTTCCCAGACGGACCAAGGTGCTGTAATCCCCATGATCAACAGCAACGGCTCACCAGAACCGCTTTCCTCGTAATTCATTTTGATGCCATTGGCTTGTATCGTTGGCATATCGTTTACCTTTTCCTCGTTTACCTTTTTCTTAGCTGATTGTCAGCGATGGCAGCAGCGACTCTCGGATCCATTTTCCATCGTGCATCGTTACCCCATCCGGATCATCAATCGCTTTTTCAGCTTCATCTTCGCAAATGATCCAGCCCTCATAATCTTGATCGACGAGCCATTGTGTTATGGAAGTGAAGTCGATTTTCCCTTCACCCATCAATGCAAACTCAGGCTCACCATCCCAGTCTTTAAAATGAACATGGTTAATCAAACGGGAATATTCTTTCATCTTTTCCAGCGGATCCATACCGCCATTGATGATATGCCCAACGTCTGGCGTCCAACCAGTTACCGATTCATCCAGCCCATCGAGGATCACTTGGTAATCTTCTTCTGTCCGGTTGGTCGAAGTTTCCGGCGAATTTGGGTGAAAACTGGCAGAAACACCAGCCTCAGTCGCACGCCGCGAAACGGAATTTAAATTGGCCACCAGATTTAGTCTGCGCTGTTCAAGATCATGGCGACCTTCAGGCATTTGGACGGTACACAAAACGGAACCGGGGAATCGCTTGAGCAGCTCAATGGTTTGATCCGCAGCCAGGCGTTCCTGCTCAGTCTCTTCAGGATGGTTCCAGGACAGAACCAGGGCAATCGCCGCCAATTCAATCCCAGCCGACTGGAGCTTATCGGCGAGCTTGTCAGCGTCGGAGAGATCACCCATCCATGAATGAATCGGTTCGATCCCGGCGAAACCAGCGTTCGCAGAGACATCAATCATGTGCCCCAACTGATTCTCAAACGCCTTGCCGTCTTCCTTCATGAACCAGGTATAAACTTCTGCGCCAAACTTGATTTTCATAATCAGGATTCAATATTGGAACGAATGAAATTGTAGCCTTGCTCTGCAATCTCCCATGGATCGCTGAACTCCCGCCAAACATTAATCGCATTGGCAAATTCGACATCGTTACGAGAGAACGACTCGATCGTATACCAACCTTCGTAACCGATCTCGCCTAACTTGATGAAGATATCCGCAAACGGAATATGTCCTTTGCCGGGAGTACCGCGGTCATTTTCGCTGATGTGCACGTGGGCAAGATGCGGTCCAATGGTATCGATGGCGGCAGCAAAAGATTTCTCTTCAATGTTTGCATGGTGAGTATCAAAGATCGCTTTGACAGCAGGATGGTCAACCAGCGTCAACAACTTTTTGAGCTGTTCCATCGTATTGCACAGATAGCATTCAAAACGATTCAGAGCTTCAACAGCCAAAACCATGTCGGCTTGCTGAGCGTACTCTCCAATCGCCCGCAATGTATCAGCACTGTATTTGAATTCGTCCTCGCTCGGAGGATTGTTGGTGAATTGAGCGAACGCGGAGTGCAATGGCCCGCACAAGATTTTAGCTCCAGCACTCGACGCCATATCGATATCAGTCTTGTGTCGATCAATCGCTGCCTGTCGAACAGCAGCATCGGGACTGGCTGGGTTCGCTTCAACCGTCGGCGCGTTGACCGCCGTGCATCCCATACCCAAATCGCCCAACAGCTTGCCGATCTCTGGATAGAACGAGGCGTCCCGATTCCCCATCGAAAATTCAACTCCATCAAAGCCGATCTTACGCAGACGCTCAATGAGTGGAAACAAGTCGCGATTCGCAACGGCATTCCAAACCAATAAATTAAACCCAATCTTATTCATTGATTTACCTGCGTCTCAATGTCCTGTTGAATATCCTGCATCACCTTCAAGATCACATTCCAGGTTTCCGGGTTCTCCAAAACAGCGTTCGGAAACATGCAACCATCCCAGCAAATGTGTTGAATGTTATTTCGCAACCTTCCGTTTTCGTCAAGCAACCAAGCCCTGGCACATTCAACAATGTTCAGTTTTCCATTCGGATCATTGGCAACACAATGCCGCCCCGTTTTGTCATGACTACCGCTTCCATGGACCGAGCCATCTGATTGGGCAACGTGAAAATCAATCGTCCAGGGGCCCAGTGCATCGGTCATTTTTTTATACGCTTCTCGGAACTGGTGTTCGTCATATTCCGAGTTAAGGATCTGGTGTTCCGGCGCATTGATGCCAAGCATGTATAGATACGTGTGGGCAAGGTCAGCCTGAAATCCAACCACGTTTGGCATATCGACCATCTCCAACAACTGGAGCATATTCTTCCAGGAATGCATTCCGGCCCAGCAAATTTCGCCTTCCGCAGCTAATCGTTCGCCATGGTCTTCAGCAATCTTCGCCGCTTCACGAAAAGTCTGAGCAATGGCCTTGGTTCCTTCAACAGGCTTCGCCGACCATTCAACCGGAGATACAGCCGAGTCGATCCGGATGCAACCGTACGATCTGACGCCATGTTCATTGAAGACTTTGGCTGCCCGGCAACTCATTTTTATCGCATGCAAAAACTTGTTGCGGTCTTCCTCGCTACCCATGGCACTGGCACCAAGTGTTCCAGGCCAGACCGGTGCCACAACGGTCCCGATCTTAAACCCCTTTTCCGAAATCAAGTCGGCAACTCTGCTGATTTCGTCCTCGCTTGCTTCGATATCGAAGTGCGGCTTGTACATGAAAAAATCGACGCCATCGAATCCACGGCCATCCACTTCCGCGTCCGCCGAAAGCTGCAACATCCGCTCCATACTAATCGCCGGCTCGGTGTCTGGCTCGCCCTTGCCGACCAGTCCCGGCCACATCGCATTGTGCAATCTAAGCATTGTTCTTCTGTCCGTAATATGCTGTGTCACCATGTTTCCGATCGAAGTGCTTGGACAACAAATAATCAGAAACCGGGTTTGCTTTTGGATTAAGGCTCAACGTTTTGAGTGCCATGTCGGCAACGACCTCAAGGGCGAATCCATGCTCCACCGCCTTGCTTCCTGATTTCCCCCAGGCAAACGAACCATGCCCATTCACCAACACCGCAGGCATGCGCATCGGATCGAGTTTCTCAAATGCTTCGACGATGACGTTACCCGTCTCCCATTCGTATTCGCCGTTGACTTCGTCGCTGGTCATTACGCGTGTCACAGGAACCGGTCCGTCAAAAAAATCTGAATGCGTTGTTCCCAAACAAGGGATCGGCAATGCCGCCTGAGCAAAAGCAACGGTGTTACGGGAATGCGTGTGCACAATGGAGCGAACCCCCAATTTTTCGAACGCCAGGTAAAGACAGCGATGAGTCGGTGTGTCAGACGAAGGCCGCAAGTCGCCATCCAAAACCGTGCCGTCCAAGCCAACCACAACCATATCTTTCGGCTGCATTTCTGAGTAGCTTACACCACTCGGCTTGATCGCAAACACTCTTTCGTTCGGGTCGAAGACACTGGCGTTACCGAAGGTCATATCGACGAGCCCTCGATTCACCAATTCAATATTGGCTTGGCAGCATTCATTGCGGATCGTTTCATATACCATGTTGAATTCCGATTTTAACCACCATTATCGAGTTGCCAGATTTCGTAAGTGTCGGGCGCACGCAGCAATTCAATCCAAGCGATGGGAGGCGATACCAGTTCAGACACATCGCCAGATCGGTAAGCAATGCGGAGTAGCCAACGGAGAGTTGTTTCATTATCTGATTTAGGCGGATAACATCTGTGATAACCATTCCCGTGATTATACGAAAATGACCGAAGCGAACCAGCCAGCGATGCACAACTCTGTTTGAGTACTTAGTTGCCCGGCGCTTTCAAGCATTTCAGCGGAGCATTCTAACGATGAACTTTATTCCCATTGCAATACGTTTTCCGAATGCAAAGCCATAGGATTCGCCGATTCTGAATACTGAAACCTCATCGTCTGTTACAACTGCTGAGCATCGTCCGTAGTGGTTAACCGTAACATCTGGTGACGGCATTTCGCGAACGACGCTCACGGCAAGTTTGTAGCCAGCAGATGTTGGCCTTATCCACTAATCAAATCGATAAATGGGTCGACGTCCAGCAAGTTGACTACCCCATTTCCATCT
>CAYONX010000051.1:0-10093 GCA_964405425.1 uncultured Pirellulaceae bacterium
CACCTCGGGTTGAAACCCGAGGCTAACCAATACCGTCGCTCCGCGACTGCTATTGTACCGTTATCGCACTTCCCTTGGGTTAAAACCCAAGGTTGCCGACTGCCGTCGCTCCGCGACTACTGTCGTATCGGTAACTCCGCCGCAGCTGGAATAACGCTGCTGGGACTTTGACCTGAATTCTGAGCCTGAGGACGCCGCCAAATCCGCAACGTCAAAAATGTAATCAACGCAGCGAAGCCTAATATTGCAACAACGACGATGACGGGTGGTTTCTCTTCTGGCAGCAACGGATTTAGCAGCCATATCAACGTAAAAATCATCGAGACAGTGAAGATCCACCAGGCCACAAAATAGCGGACAATGGTTACCCAGAACCAATTATTCCGCCGCACCAGAATCGCACCTATCACGGTCCCGTAAAAAATCGGCAAAGAAAAAATCAGCATGATCAGCAGAAGCAAAAAGAACCCTGCCAACCCAGCTGCAACAATGTCGTGGTGGATCCGTGAAGCAACTACTTGAGCCCGTTGCGACTCTGGGATCTGCTCAATGCCGCCAAATAACTGGTTTGGTTCTTTTAACGCCTGTTTAGATCTCTGCATGCTGGCCTTAACGGCTCCACCAAAATAGTGATCCATTTCCGGCTTTTCAAAACTTTCTTCAGCGGGCCACACGTTTGCTGCAAGCACTTGAACATGCTCACGTGCCGCGGCTGCTGTCGTTTCCGATACGATGTGCCAACCAATCGCGACAAAGAATACCAATCCGAAAATGGCGGACGTCCAAAGGCCTCGCGTCATTGATTCGTTCATAGTTTTTGGCTTTGAAATCCAGGCATTGATTAAGCCAGTTGCCGGCCAAAGAAAAAGAAGCGAAATAGCCGCTACAAGTACTTGAAATCCCTGAGGCAATTCGGCCATCCTGTAAAGAATCGGTTTCTGTTCCGCAGGAAAATGGGAATATGTTTCAGATACGTTGGAACTGCCGAGCGTCAGCACGATCGAGACACAAAAAATCAAACCAGCCAACAATGCAAATCCAAAATAGACGAGCTGCTGGTTTTTTCGAAACCATTGCGAAGCCATCGCTCGGAACGTTGGTGGTTTGACACTGAGCGACTCACCAGCCAACCACGCCTCAAGGTCCTCGGCCAAATCGTTGGCCGTATCGTATCGGTCATCAGGATTCCTCGCGAGGCATTTGAGACATATCAGCTCAAGATCTTTGTCTACGCCAGGATTCAACTTGCTCGGAACATCAGGTTGTGAATCCAATACCTTCATCACGATTGCAATGGTCGATTCACCACAGTAAGGCGGCTGACCGGTTAACATCTCGTACATGATTGCGCCGATCGAATAAGTATCGGCTGCTGTTGTCACGGTTTCTCCCGAAGCTTGTTCCGGCGGCATGTAGCTGGGCGTACCCAACACCGCACCGGTGTGTGTCAAATTCGAATCACCGCCGGTACTCTTGGCCAATCCGAGATCCGTTATCATCGGCTGACCATCGTTGTCGATCAAAATGTTGGCCGGTTTCAAATCACGATGCAGGATCCCGCGTTGATGGGCATGGTGAACAGCACCCGCCACCTTTGCCAACAGCTCGACACAATCGCGTTGGCTCGATCGGATGGAACCCAGATTTTGCGCCAGTGAACCGCCTTCAATGAACTTCATGGCGAAAAAAGCCTGTCCGTCGAATTCACCAATCTCATAACAGGGGACAATGCCAGGGTGATCCAGTTTCGCAGCCGCTTCGGCTTCCAGCTGAAACCGCTGCAAATCCTCGGGAGATGAAAATTGACCGCCCAGGATCATCTTTAGAGCGACGACCCTGTTCAGCTTTTTATCGCGAGCTTTGAAAACAACCCCCATGCCTCCCCGAGCGATTTCTTCGATTAGCTCGTAGTCACCAAAATCATTTTTTTCAGCGCCGGCATTGTTCGTTGCTCGTGTAGCCGAAGGTGCGATCGTTGCATCCTGCTGGATTGCCGGGGTAGGGGCCGGAGCAACCGTAGCCTGATTCCGTTTTTCGTCACAAGTTTTGCATAGGTCGCCCGCTAACTCAGATGATTCATTACCACAGGAAACGCATTTTTCGTTTGAATCGGACATTCACGTATCTCAATGGATGTTGTTAGTCGATTTATTCTAGCTGGAATTCGAACGACCGTATTATCCTGAACGGGCTGCGGTTCGTTGAGCAGCAAATGACTCACTTAATGGTAGAAAAAAATTATTGTTGTGTCTTGCTGGCAATTCAACCATATTTTCGTTTAAGATTCCATAACTGAGAAACTACTGACAAATAATATGGTCTCTGGTTGAATTCTGTTTTCTTCCCTGCGGATTTTAGAATGAACAATAGAAATCAATTTTTCATCAACAGCTTTAGATTGATGTTGATAACCGTTGTGTTGATTCACGTGCAGAAGCAGGCACATGCGAACGAGCCATTCGGCCCGGAAAAATTGCCGAACGTTATAGTGATTCTGGCTGATGACCTTGGTTATGGTGATGTTGGGTGTTTCAACCCGGAATCTCAAATCCCCACGCCTAACCTGGATCGCTTGGCAAGTGAGGGAATGAAATTTACAGACGCGCACAGTCCGTGCACCGTTTGTACGCCGACCAGATACAGTCTGTTGACAGGTCGGATGGCATTTCGGGTTCCCAATGGTGGCAGAGTCTTCTCCGGAGCCGGTGGGCCATCTTTGATTCAGCCTGGTGAATTGACGCTTCCAGAATTGCTCAGACAAAAAGGATATTCGACGGCTTGTTTCGGTAAGTGGCATATCGGAATGACCTTTTACGATTCCGACGGCAAACCAATTCACAAAGGCGGCCTCGATCGAGTCAAAGCAATTGATTATTCGCGAGACATCGACGGTGGTCCGTTGGACTGCGGTTTTGATCAGTTCTTTGGAACAGCTTGTTGTCCAACAACGGATTGGTTGTACGCGTACATTGACGGTAAGCGGATCCCAAACCCGCCGACACAGCGACTGGATAAGTCGTCGCTTCCGAAGCATCCCTATGCCAACGACAACCGACGAGGAATGCATGCCAGTGATTTCGACCTGGAAGAGGTTGACGTAAAGTTCCTTGAAAAGAGCCAGAAGTTTTTGCGACAACATTCCAGCAAAAATCCTGACCAGCCATTCTTTCTGTTCCATTCAACCCAGGCCGTTCATCTGCCTTCTTTCCCAGGCAATCAATTCAAAGGAAAAACCAAGTCAGGACCGCACGGCGATTTCATTTTTGAATTGGACTACGTCGCCGGTGAACTGCTCAAGACATTGGATGAACTGAAAATCGCAGACAACACATTGGTCGTGTTCACCAGCGACAATGGTCCTGAAGTCCCAACGGTTATCAACATGCGAAAAGACCACAACCACGACGGGGCTCGGCCATGGCGCGGAGTCAAACGAGACAACTGGGAAGGTGGCCATCGTGTGCCGATGATTGTCCGCTGGCCAGGTAAAGTTTCTCCGGGATCATCGTCCAACCAGATAACTTCGCTGACAGACGTGTTTGCAACCGTCGCCGAAATTGTCGACGCCCAATTTCCAGTCGAAGCCGCAGCAGACAGCTTCAGCATGTTGCCGGCGATGCTGGGAACCGATTCTGGCAAGCCCATTCGTCCTTACATCTTGCAGCAAGGTTTTGGTGGCAAGCGGTATCTGGCCATTCGTCGCGGCAATTGGAAGTACCTTGCACACAAGGGTTCTGGGGGCAATCGCTATGGTGAAAAATCACAGTTGCATCAGTACCAATTGCCCGAGTTGCTGCCAGACGCACCAGGCCAGCTATACAACCTGGAATCAGATCCGGGCGAGACTAAAAACCTTTCGGACGAGCACCCGGAAATCGTCGCGGAGTTGACCGCTTTGTTAAAGAAGTCGCTTGACGACGGGCGCAGCGTTCCAATGAAGCCGACTGAGTAAGCAATATTAATTGCAACCAGCGAATTAATTGCCAGTCATTCCCCAGTTGCAATTCGGTCGAAAATTATCTCAAACCCGGCGGCAATCCGTTCGGAAAGCGATCAGCGATTACTTCTCGAATGTACTTTTTCCGGTTGGCTGGCTTTGGATGTGAGCTCATGAATTCCGGTGGCGCACCGCCAGCTGACGTTTCTTCCAATATGTTCATCACTTCAAGCATGTGTTCTGGGTGGTAGCCAGTCAACACCATCAACTCCACACCCCAGCGATCCGACTCCAATTCCGCCTTACGACCATGCTTCATACCCACCGTGTTTAAGAAGCCTTGTGCCAGACGCGCGCTATCAAAACCGACACCCGCCGCTCCAGCAACCCGCTGAAAGAAATTGCCCTGTGCCATGCGTTCGACGCCATGCCTTTCAAGAACATGTCCCATCTCGTGACCCAAGACCCCGGCAAGTTGCCCCTCATCATTCATTCGACGAAACAGCGCCTCAGTAATAAAGACCTGCCCACCAGGCAACGCAAATGCATTCACTGCGCGACGATCGGCAAGCAAATAAAAATCAAACGTGTATGGCATGTTAATACCGTCGCGCTGCAACCGTTGATACAAAGCGTTTTCGATACGCTTGCCAACTTGAGAAACAAGCATGCCTGCCCGCTCATCAGGAGTGATGCCGCCGTGTTGTTGGATCATCCCGCGAGCCGCGCTGCGACCGATTTCAATTTCCTGAGCAGGAGTCATGCCGCCAACCAGTTGCGATTCACCGGTGACCGGGTTAGCGGTTCCAGAGTTGTAATAACTGATCGTCGAAAACAACATGATCGCACCCGCGATCAATAATCGAATTTTCCAAACAGAAGAAGAATTTCTGCGGCGGCGAGACACGCGGCCAGGGGAACGCTGTTGTTCGGGATAGTAAGACATTGCAGATCGATCTGGGGGGGAATTTCCAGGTCGTAAATATAGCCGAAACCGGATTCTGAATAAATTGAGCCTGAGAAATTCCGCCAAGTACTATCCAACAAACATTTTCGCAACAAGCTAGTAAATTTGCACGGATCAACTCGTTATTGGCATAGCCAAATATGCTATCACTTCTTGGAACGCAAAATTTGAATTTCGTTCAATATTTCCTGGACCGCTTGTTGTGACTCTTTGTGATCTTTCAGCCGCGAATCAAACTGTTCCTGAGCAGCCTGAAGTTTCTTTGCTGCATCCGCCAATACCTTGTCGCGATCTTGCACTTTGCCTTCCGCGGCCGACAGCAACCGTTTGCGCTGGTTAAGTAAAGCATCGAACTGGATTTCTTCGGACCATCTGGCTACGCTGGCCTCGAATTTAGCCAACTCTTTCCTGGCCGCCGCCACCGAAGGGACCAAAGCCTGCTTTTTAGCAAGCAGCGGTTTTTGCTGAACCACTAATGCTTCAACTCGCTTTTTCGCTGCCTGGTATAGCTCTTTGATCGGTTGCATGTCTGCTTGAATTTTGCTGCCTTCGTGTTCGCTTTCGTCAAAATTGTTGACCGAGTTTTGAACCATTTTCTTCAGCTCGCCAATGCGAGTAACGTATTCAGCATGCTTGGCCGCCATCGTTTCTGCCGATTGTTTTAGTGCAGAGTCGTTTGGAATCGCTTGACTTGCTTTTTCAGCCGACTGAGCCGCCGCCGCCAAAACGGAAATTTGCTTTTTCTTTTCTTCGAGTTCAATTTTGAAGTCCGCTTGCTCCAACTGCCGTGAATCTCTCAGTGCGTTCACGGTCGCCAACTGAGATTCCAACTGCTTTATCTGCAAGGATTTTGCATCCACTTCGGCGTTCTGCTGCGAAAGCGTTTCCTCAAGTTGTTTCATTTCAGCCTGAACCTGCTGAAACTCCTTTTCTATAGGTTTCAAAGCCAGCTGCGCTTTGGCTACGTTTTTCTTTGCGATTTCCAAACGCCTTTCCAACGTCTGAGGATTGGTATTTATTGACGTAAGCAATTTGCCGTCGGCCGCTGCCCAAACCGCAACAGCCCCGCTTAAATCAGATGCAATTACACGCTGGGACTGGTCGCAAAAACTGACGGCGACTCCAATTTCTTTGAGTCCCTTGAAGTCCCGCACCAGTTTTCCATCCTGTTGCCAAAGCTTTGCCAGTGAATCGCGGCCACAAGAAACGATTTTTCCATCACGAGTAAATTCAAGACAAGACGCACCGTTGTCGTGCGCAATCCAATTCTTAATTCGCCGCCCGTTTTCCACTTCCCATAATCGAATTGCCCCGTCGTCGCCGCAAGAAGCAAGCACGTTTCCATCTGACCGCCATGACAAATCCGTAATCTGCGAATCATGTCCGCCAAGCGTCAAATATTCAATTCCCGTTTCCGCTTCCCACAATTGCAGCCCGCCATTGCGATCGGCGGTCGCCAACAAGACTCCATCGGGACTAAATTGGATCGCGGTCACCCAATCGGTATGCTTTTTGGCTTCGTAAATCTTGCTTCCGTCGTTGGTCGAATAGACCCGCAACATCTTTTGCGGTCCGCCCAGAGCTATCAACGTTTGGTCCGGATGAATATCAGCTGCCAATACGTTGTCCACTTCATCACCGACGTCGATAACGCGGGTGCCTTGGGTTACATCGTAAGCAACCACTTTGCCAGCAAGACCATGTCGACCACCGGCGGCCAGCAACAAACTGCCATTGCGACTGAATGTTAATTCGTTTGCCTGACCCTCAGGATAGGGCAGAGCGCCAAGGTAATTTAGCGGCTTGGTTTGATACAACAGAATTTGCTTTGGCCCCGCAATCGCAACCAGGTTGCCCCATGGACTGGTCGCTAACGAGCGAATCAGGCCTGGTGTTTTGGTGCGAAAATGCGGTTCAAGCGATAATCTTAACGGCATTGCAACCGATTTCGGTCGCACCCCAATGGCAGCTGAACCAGTGCTAACACTAATCTTATTTTTGACTGCAACGCTGCCTTTGTTTTCTAAAGCTCCGCCATTGATCCAAGCCTCCAGCTTGCTGATCTCCGCATCAGGAATCCGCGACCCACTTGGCGGCATTTCCGGTGAATCCTCGTGCGTCACTAACGTATAAAGATAACTGCCGCTTGCGTCCCCGGGTTCGATGGACTCGCCACTGCTACCGCCTTGCATCAGGTTTGTGAAATTCGTTAAATCCAAACCGCCGGACTGCCGCTCGCTATTGTGACACGACGCACAGCGTTTCTGAAAGATCGGCTTCGCATGATCGTCGAATGTGATCTTCTCCTGCCCAAGCGCAACTTCCGCCTGAGCAAGTAACAACAGCATCGAAAACAGGCGGAAGAAGTTGATCATGTTTGTCGAAAGAAAAGGCCACTTTCAATTAGTGATTAAAAACGAATTCACGTGAGTTCAAGACGGCCCAGAATACATCCTCCAGAGCAGCAATTTTATCTTTTTGCAAACTGATTTCCGAAAGCAAACTTTCCGATTCGGCTTCGGTCGCAGTGCGAGAAAGACAGCGTAAGTAGATTTCGTCGATGATTTCCTGATCGCTGTAGCCAGCATCTGAGAGTCGCTTGATCAGCTTGCCCTGACGAATTTTCTTGTTGATCGTATCGCCATTGATCAAATGCAAAGCTTGCGAGAGATTCGGCTCGACTTTAACTTCACATGAACAAACCGTTTCTCGTTTTGCACGGCCAAATGTCGACAGAAAATAGGTACTGGTGTTCCCGTCCGCAATTTGCACGGCCTTTGCACCCAGCGGCAGACCGCGAAACTTGTTCTTGGTTTCTGTAATCTGACTAATCACATCCAATAAAACTTCTGCCCGGATCCGCCGCAAACTGGCGTGCGAAAAATTCGTCAAATCATTTTCGTTGGATTCATTGGCCGCAGTACGACGCTGGTACGTTCGAGAATTACAAATGTCCCGGATTAATTTCTTGAAATCGTATTGATACTCTTTCAATTTTGTTCCCAGTTCATCCAGCAGCGGCTGGTTGACCGCCGGGTTACTCACGCGGACGTCGTCGACTTCGTCAATGATTCCACGCCCCAGGAAGTGTGACCAAATAATGTTGGCCAGATTATTGGCAAAGTAAGGGTTCTGTTCTGATGCCAACCAGTCTGCCAACACAACGCGACGATCTTTACCTTTGGTTATCGGATAATCACCACCCAGAAATTTCGGCTTCATCACACTGCCGGTAACTGGATGCTTCGTTTCGCCTCGTCCACGATCGAAAACAATCATCTCTCGCGGATCTTCACCACGCTTGCGGGATAGCTGCGAAAAGAACGCGACGAAGGAAAAATAGTCGTCCATCGTCCATCGGTCAAAAGGATGGTTGTGGCATTGAGCACATTGAATGCGAATCCCCATGAACACCTGGGCCACATTTTCAGCAATCTTCAGATTGTCTCGTTCGTTCTGGTAATAGTTTGTCGCGGCGCTTGTAAACGTACCGCCTTCACTGGACAACAATTCTCGAATCATTTGATCGGCGGGGACGTCGTTGGCAATGTTGTCCTGTAGCCAACTGTAATAAAGCAGTGCCGCTTTATAGCTCACGCGATTCTGCAAAGAACGAATCTGCAGCAACTCAGACCACTTCATCACCCAAATATCAACGAACTCTTTTCGCTGCAGCAACTGATCAATCAGCTGAGACCGCTTGTCGGAATCAGAGTTGTCGACGAACTGCAAAACTTGCTCGGCCGTTGGCACGATGCCACAAATATCAATACTGGCTCGACGAATGAATTCCTGGTCCGTACAAATTCCGGAAGGCAGAATCCGCAGCTGTTTCAGTTTCTTGTTGATTGCAAGGTCGATAAAGTTGTTTTCTGGTTCGTCATTCCAGGCAAATTGAGCATCCTTCGCAACAACCACGAACGGGACGCCAACGGTGTGAGCACCAAAGCGTGCGGTTACGAATGCTTCGCCCGGCTTCTGAGCAGTAACCATTCCATCTGCGTTTACGATTGCCGAGTTATCGTTGTTGGTCAAAAAGTAGGACAAGTTCGTTACGTCGCGATCCGTCCCATCGGAGTAGATCGCTTGCACCATCATCTGCTGCTGCGACCCGGTCCCGTTCAACAACCCATCGTTTGGGTATAGCTCAATTCGCTTGACCGTTGGGATGGGTCCGGTATCGTTCTTGCCACCTTCCCGCAACCACTTCAGAATCGTTTGATGAAAATCAGAATCGCGTTTTATCAAACTACCACCCGAATGTGAGACTTCTCCATTGGCCTTGGAAAGCAACAAACAATCTTCTGGCAGCGCTAAGTCAATTCGGCGGCCCGGCATTTCGCGTGCAATTCTGAAATAATCGCCGTCGGGGTCGAAGCCATACAACGACAACCTGAAACCATCTTTCCCGCGTGCCGCACCGTGGCAACTGCCCGCATTGCAACCGACTTTGGAGAAAATTGGGACGATGTCATTTTTGAAACTGATTGCCGTTTGAGAATTCGCATCGGTGACACTGACCGGCATCGTAAATGTCATTCCCGAATGACTCAATTCAATCAGCGTCTCACCGTCGGCTACCGCATGAATCAAGTTGTTAGACCAACGAGCGATATTCTCGTCTTGGATATTGATTTCCAGCTGAGCGCTAACGTCTTCTGTCACTCCGTCGTCGTAGTGAATCTGAGCAACAATCGATTGGTGGTCGCGTAGATGGGAGAGTTGGATTTTATCTGGAAAGACGGTCAGCTTTTCCGCAACACGAACCGGTTCTGCAACTGGTGTTTCTGGATCGTGATTGTTGACTTCTCGCTCGCCAGTCGTTTCACCGAACGCACGTGCATCATCAAATGCATGTACTTCACCGAACGCATGCGATTGCACTACAGCACAAAGCATGAAGCACAAAACAAGATGGCACAGAATTTTCTGCATGCTTGAACGGATTTAAACGGAGCGACTTACAGGACAAAGGCGAACCTATTTTGATCTGTTTTTATCGATGGTAAATCCGTTACCGCACAGATACGCCAGAAATTGTACGAAACACACGACAAAACCGTTCGATCTGGCAGAAATTGACAAGGAATAGTCGAAATATTGCCGGTACAGCGATGAAAATCGCTCAGCTCTTGTACGAATGCCAACGAGCATATTGATTGAATTGCCGCCAATATCAAACAACATCG
>CAYONX010000051.1:10193-17866 GCA_964405425.1 uncultured Pirellulaceae bacterium
TCAAACAACATCGAGAGTCTAGCCCGGACGCAGATTACTGGCCGATTTTTCAGCACTTTTGGTAACCTGATTGTTTTCGTCGACAAGAATGATTTGTGCAGAATGCGATTCGATCTCGCTTTCGTCGTATTCGCCATAACAAACGATTATGACAACATCGTTGACATTTACTAACCGAGCCGCAGCTCCATTGATACAAATCTTGCCCGAACCGCGAATACCCGGAATAACGTACGTGGTCAGTCGATTGCCATTGGTCACATTTAAAATATCGACTTTTTCAAACGCGACCATTTTCGCTTGATCCAGCAAATCCTGATCGATGGTAATGCTGCCTTCGTAATTCAAATCAGCTTGTGTTACGCGGGCTCGGTGAATCTTCGATCGCAATAATGTTCGCAACATGAATGGTCTTCTACATAAATCGGGTTTATCAACTTCCGGCATTGTCGCGCAGATTCGTTGGTTTCGCAACGGCCATTTGGTTGCTTTGGCAAGCCATCAGGTGATTGAACGCCGCCTGAAAAACCTCTATGATACCGGACTTGAGTTTTGCAACTTTGACGGTCTTAAAGCGGGGAAGTCAACATGCGGCTGCAATTTTGGTTTCTGGTGTTCGCGGGAATTATTTCCTGCCATTTAACAGCTGGATTTTCGCGGGCGCAGACGCTTGCTGATCCATCGGTCACCAACGAAGACAATTTCGGTTTTTCAGTGGCCATCCACGACTCGTTCATCATTGTCGGAGACCCCCGCGATGACTTGGCGAGCACCAATGTTGGTCGAGCCCATTTGTACAGTACTGTCGATGGTGTATTGCTAAGATCGTTTGACGATCCAACGGAAACAACGCAAGACAATTTCGGAGCCGCCGTTGGAGTCGATGAGCAATACGTGGTCGTCGGCGCTCCCCAGGACTCGACGCAAGGACCGCTGGTTGGTCAGGCTTATTTGTTCGATGCGAATTCCGGAGCACTGTCACACACCTTCGATGATCCGACTTCTTCCTCGGCTGACTTTTTTGGAGCAGCAGTCGACGTCGATGGCCCGTACGTCGTGGTCGGTGCACCCGGCGACGACAGCGATGGCTTTGGCATTGGGCAAGCACATATTTTCAGCACAGAAACCGGGCAGCTTCTACACACGCTACAAGACCCAACGGTAACAGGATTCGATTCGTTTGGGACGTCGGTTGCTATCGAAGGCGAATTTGTACTTGTCGGAGATCCAGGAGACGATACCTTTGGATTTGGCGTCGGTGCCGCGCATATGTTTAACGCAGAAACGGGAGACTTCATTCGGACATACAACGATCCAACCAATACCGGTTCAGATGAATTCGGTAGCTCGGTAAGTCTGTCAAATGGTTTGGTGCTCGTTGGCGCACCCGGCGACGACACTTTGGGCTCGAATATCGGGCAGGCATATTTGTTCGATGCCGACACGGGTTCGCTGCTGCAAACTTTGAACGCCCCCAACCCCTCCGATGAAGATGATTTTGGACGCAGCGTCGCGTTATCAGGAACCCTTGCTCTGGTTGGCGCACCCAATGGCGAATCCGAATCGGGCGCAAACGCGGGTCAGGCATTTTTGTTCGATGCCCTTGCTGGGACTCTACGGCAAACGTTCGAACAAGCAGACGGTCAGGCGGGCGATTCGACCGGATTCTCAGTTGCGATTGCCGGAAACATTGTCACCATCGGCAGCCCGTTCAGTAACGCCGACGGCACAGACAGCGGCTCGGCCAGTCGATTTGAAGTATCCACGGTAGTCAAAGGCGATGTCAACCTGGACGGGACCGTTGATCTGCTGGACATCGCTCCATTTGTCTCAGTTATCAGCAGGGGCGATTTCCAAGCCGAAGCAGACATTGATTGTAACGGTATGGCGGACTTGTTAGACGTTGAGCCATTTGTTGATCTGCTGACGGGTGCATAGGTTCGTCGCAGTTCACCACGGCAAGGAATCCAAATCCACATTGCCGCCAGTCAGAATGACGCCCACTTTCATGCCAGTAAACAAATTTGGAGCACGGCGTATCGCCGCCAGCGTTACCGCACACGACGGCTCAATAACAATCTTCATTCGTTGCCAAATCAACTTCATCGCGTCCACAATTTCGTCTTCGTCAACGCGTACGATTTGATCGACATGTTTCTGTATAATCGGAAAATTGTTATCGCCTAAAAAAGTACGCAGCCCGTCACAAACCGTTTCCGCCGTTTCATTGGTCTCGATTTTGCCGGACAGCAATGACCGGTATGCGTCGTCCGCAGCCATCGGCTCGGCACCAATGGTTTTACATCCGTTGCCAAAAAAGTGAGCCGCCAAACTACATCCTGCGATCAAGCCTCCGCCGCCCACGGGAACCACTAACAAATCTAAATCTTGATGCAGTTGGAACAATTCCATCGCGGCAGTGCCCTGCCCCAGGATTACATTAATATCGTTGGACGGATGCAGAAACGCAGACCCACGTTCCTGCACAATTTTACTTGCCGTCTCTTCTCGGGCTTCGGCAGTAGGCTCAGTAACCACGATTTCGCCGCCGTAAGCTGCAGTGGCATCCAATTTTACTTGAGGCGCCGAAGATGGCATCGCAATACAAGCTTTGGTTCCAGCGTTTTTTGCGGCCAGTGATACCGCTTGGGCGAAATTTCCAGATGAGTGCGCGACAACACCGTTTTGTTTTTGTTGATCCGTTAAACAAACGACTGCGTGAGTTGCCCCACGAATCTTGAACGATCCGGCTCGCTGGAAATTTTCGCATTTAAAAAACAGCTCCGCGCCCACTTCGTTGTCGATAGATTGTGACTTCAACACGGGCGTATGGTGAATATGCGGCTTGATTTTTTCGTGACAGTCGAGAAGATTCTCACGTGTAAACTTTGTCATTTCCAAAATCCTGATCCTGTAATTGAAAGTCACTCTTATGTCGTTTGCTGATGGTTTGTTGTATTGCTGGGACAAGAATACGCAATACGGGCCGAAACTTGTAGCAGATTTGACGGCCGATCAAATGGTTGCCCAACCCGCACCAGCCGACAAATCCCCTGCCAATCACCCGGCTTGGGTATTCAGTCATTTGAATGTTTATTTGCCCGTGATGCAGGCACTCATCAAAGGCGAAAATTTCACTGATCCCAAAGAACACGCTTTTGGAATGCTTTCCAAACCGGAACTGGACGCTGGAATTTATCCTGATAAAGACGAATTGATCGCCACGTTTGTCCGCGGTCATGCAGAAGTGGCAGAATTACTTGGCAACGCTTCCAATGCCGTTTTTGATCAACCGGTTCATTTAGAAAGATGGGCGGCGGTATTTCAGACGGTTGGAGTTGCTTTGCCCTATTTGATGCTGAACCACGAGAATCAGCACTTTGGGCAGATCAGCGCCTGGCGAAGGATTCAAGGAATGCCAAGCGTTTGAATCCATCGCTTGTCAGCTGCAAAAAACCCGCTCAAACATCCTTCTTGTTCAATTCCAGCCACTGCTTTGCGGAATCGGCAGCGTGATTGGTTTTGTAGAATCGTGAATTGTGTTTGAGCAAATTTTTCAATCGACGTGAAATCATATTGCTGGTTATCAGTTCGTTTTCGCCCATTCCAAACAGATCCAGAATCTTTAGGGCTGAACCATGCACAAGTTCAGCCACAACCGCGTCTTCGAACGAAAGAAAATAGCCAAGTTCAACGTAGCATGGTATTGATCGACTAAATTGCTCCAGTGCATCGTCGCTGACACCATCCGGGTGACGTTCAACAACCATAATGCCAATCTTTTTGTCTCGTTCAAATGCTTCCGTGGCCGTCGCATCGTTACGCAACAAGCCAGACAGTGACAACGTCACCGGCGCTTGGGCAGAAAGAACCATTTCGCGAATCGCAAACGGACTCATGGGCGAAGAATTGATTTGATAGTCGATCGACCATGATGCAAGCTTGTCTTGCAGCTCAATGAACGTATCCGCAAAATGAGTTACGATTAGAAAACATTCGCCCTGCTCAATCCTTGGCACCAACGCATCTCGCAAACCGTTCAAAATTCCTACTCTCGTTCGCGCAAACGAATCTTCGTAGAAAAGAAAACGCGGTTTGCCGAAGAGTCTTTCAAACACTTCGCTGCCTAACGCCAGATGGTAGCTGGCGAATGAGTGCCCGGTTGCTGTAGCAGCTTTGAGACTGCGTCTCCTGCACTATCAAATCGCCGCAACGATCCAGGCCGAAATTCAGGCCTGGATTTAGGGTCGGTTTCGGTAAGCAAAGTGTCATCGATCGAATTCGGAACCGGCTGTTTGCCTCGCGATTGCCGGGAATACCATGTGTTCAGGCGATTGGGGCCAGTCGATTTTTGCGCAATTTCGACGCTTGAATTCGATGGCGCCGTTTCGTTGACGCCAATTGTGTAGGTGCGTTCCAGATCCACCAGTTTCGATTCGGCGGCTGGTGCCGAGGCTGCTAATGCCGCCACCGGTGTTTGCTCAGGACTGCCAGAGCGTACCCATTTCAACCAATTAATCTGCAAATCGGAAAGATCTTCAAATCCGTAGAATTCGTTAGTCGCCATATCCCACGAACGTGTATCGAAGTTGGAGGTTTCCAACGACATTCCCCGTTCGACATACTGCACAAAATGTTGACGACCTTTTTGACCGATCAAATAGCGTGCAACACTGTAGCCTTGTGCATACAACGGCAACATATCGGGCGGGTACTGCTTCATCAAAAACATTTTGTTAAACGGGATTCCTTTGGACGGGCTGCCAGAAAGAAAACTAAGCAGCATCCGATGATTTTTTTGACGCTCTGACACATGTTCAACCGTCGTGCAGGCACCTTCGTCGGCCCAGCGAGGAAGTGGCTGGCCAAAGTGGGTTGCGAAAATGGTATGCGTTATTTCATGTGGTAAGACAGCATCGAGCAAACGATCAAGCGGACCTTCGATTTCCATTTCCCAGCCGATTGGAATTCCGCGTTTGGAGCCATGTTGTTCGAAAGCAAATGACGTGACGCCGCTGGCATAGGGACCAATCTTAATCAGAACGGGGCACTTTTCACGCCACGTGTCGATTTCATAGCCCAACCATTCAAGCGAAAGTTCTTTTCGATACTGCTCCGCTAATTGGGACGCTTTTTTGGCGAGCCCCGGGTCGGGAGCATAGATCACGAAATTGGTTGAGTTTGCCTGATAGACGGTTTGTGCATCGCCGCTTGCGCAAGCCGCAGCGATCAACAGACATGACAATATGAATCGAGCTTCCATGCTGATCCTTTCAATTGCAGTAGCGTTTTGTGCTCGATCCTTCGAGCCTTTTTCAAAACATTCAGCAAGTTGCGGACCATCAGTTAAAAAAAACTGTTACGTCGAACGATTCGAACATCTCGCTCGAATTGGGCCGACAAGGTCCACTGCTGAAACAGCCACCGTGTAATTTTTTCACAGGCTAGTGAAATTGGGGGCCCGAACCTAGAGCGATTCAAGGCCGCTAGCTCACCAAACGGTCGACCATTTTCAAGCCGGTAGATGCAGATAGATGGATTTCGACGTAGTAGCCGCCAAAGTGAAGCCGCTCACTTTACGAAGGCCAAAATCCAAAAGCTAAACTCCAAAGGACAAACTCCATTTTTCCTCGATCAAAATGCTGTATTCAATTCGGATGCGTTGCCTCGCCTCAGGAACCGCAAAAAGTGTTAGAAATCCAGGGGCGACGGGCGACTAAAGCGACGCTGGACATTGCAAAACGCCAGTATCATTTTACATTGGTGCGTTTTCAATTAGCAACATCGGCGGACGCGCGGCCGATCTCACTTCGAAAGCGATAGCAAACTGTGGAACATGCCATTCAGAAAGCCGACACGCTGATTGAAGCTCTCGGCTGGATCAGGCAATTTCGTGACAAGACAACCGTCATCAAACTCGGCGGCAGCGTTCTTGACAATGAAGACATGCTCCGACACATCCTTACCGACATCTTGTTCATGGAATCGGTAGGCATGCGCCCGGTCGTGGTCCACGGCGGCGGCAACCGAATCAGCGAAGCCATGCAGGATGCGGGCATTGAGCCCAATTTCATTCAGGGCCGAAGAGTCACCGATGACGCGACGCTGGCGATTGTTGAAAAAGTGCTTGCCGGCGAAACCAACGAAATGCTTGCCAACGTGTTTGAAGACATAGGCGGCCGAGCGATGACGTTGAATTTTGATTCGACGCCCGTTCTCTACGGTGAACCGTTGAAAGTCAATGACGACGCAGGCAATCCAATCGACTTAGGTAACGTTGGTCAAGTTAATCGAGTCGAACGGCTGGTGATCGACAATCTGTGTTACGCCGGCCAGGTACCATTTATCCCGTCGATGTGTTTGACAGACGATGACAAGAAATTGAACGTTAATGCGGACACTGCAGCAACCGCAATCGCGATTGAGTTGAATGCTGACAAACTGGTATTCCTTAGTGACATTCCAGGCGTTCTTGAGAATCCTGAAGATCCACAGTCGCTGCTATCGACCTTGAATGTAAAGCAATCCCAGCAGCTGATAGATTCCGGTAAAATTTCTGGTGGCATGTTGCCCAAGGTTCAAGCATGTGTCGACACGATTAAAAGCGGCGTGAATAAAGTTCACATTATTGATGGGCGTGTCAAACATTCACTGCTGTTGGAAACCTACACAACCTCCGGCGTCGGTACTCTCTTTACAGGAGACCAGTGATGCGGCACTTGATCAGTTGGGAAGATTATTCAGCCGACGAAATTCGTCGCATCCTGGATATATCTGCCGATTTAAAGAAGCTGGCACTTGAAGGCAATCGCCCACCGATCCTTGAACGTATGGTGATTGGATTGCTCTTCGAAAAACCGTCGCTGCGCACACGCGTCAGTTTTGAATGCCTTGCCAATCAAACCGGAGGCTCCAGTCTTTTCCTTGGCAGCGATGTGGGCTGGGGCACACGGGAACCGATTCAGGATTTCATTCCAATTCTGACCAGCTATATCGATTGCCTGGTGATTCGGGCAAAGAATCATGACGACGTCGTACAAGCCAGTAAGTACAGCCGCTGTCCGGTCATCAATGGCTTGACCGATTTAAACCACCCGTGCCAGGCACTTGCAGATTTGATGACTGTCGACGAACTCTTTGGCGGATTTGAAGAGAAAAAGGTCTGCTACATTGGAGACGCAAACAACGTTGCCTACAGCCTGGCTTTATTGGCGTGCAAGCTTGGGGCACGGTTCAGCATCGCTGCACCAGACGGCTACCAATTTTCTAAAGAAGCGGTTGATTCCATCGAATCCAATTCGGCCGCGCAGGGTCTATTGGAACAAACCACCGATCCCGTCCAAAGCGCAAGCGGCGCCGATGCAATTTACACAGACGTCTGGACCAGCATGGGACAGGAAACTGAAGCAGAAAAACGAAAACAGGATTTTGCCAAATTCCAGGTTAATCGTGAGTTGTTCAAACACGCCAACGACAACGCAAGGTTTTTGCATTGCCTGCCAGCGCGGCGAGGCGAAGAAGTCACGGCCGATGTCATTGACAGCGATATCAGTGCCACGATCGTTCAAGCAGAAAATCGATTGCACGCTCAAAAAGGTCTGATCGTCTGGCTATTGACTGAAGCAACTTAGTATCCAAAACAAAATCAACCAAACAAAATCAACCAAACAAAA
>CAYONX010000051.1:17966-32210 GCA_964405425.1 uncultured Pirellulaceae bacterium
AAACAAAATCAACCAAACAAAATCAACCAAACAAAACAGAGACCAGAACCAACGATTATGAAACGAAAAGCCAACGTACTTCGCCCCGTAAAAATCAAACGTCGATTCACTAATACGACTCCCGGCAGCGTTTTGTACAAGTCAGGTGAAACGGTTGTATTGTGTACCGCCAGCGTCGACACCAAAGTCCCGCCTTGGATGGCGGACTCTGGAAAAGGCTGGATCACCGCCGAATACAACATGCTGCCCGGCAGCACCAGTCCACGAAAACGCCGTGACCGAAATAAAGTCGACGGTCGCACGACTGAAATCCAAAGACTGATCGGGCGATCGATGCGAGCGGTTGCAGATCTTGAAGCATTGGGGCCAGTTCAAATCACGGTCGATTGCGATGTTCTACAAGCCGATGGAGGCACCAGAACGGCCAGCATCACCGGCGGCTTCATCGCGCTGGTCGATGCCATTAATTCCATCAAAAAGCAATTGCCCGATCCGGCGAAATATCCTCTGGTCGACAGCATCGCCGCAATCAGTGTCGGTATCGTCGATGGTAGGCCGATTCTGGATCTTGATTACGAGCTGGATTTTGCTGCCGAAGTAGACATGAACATCGTCATGACAGGAAAAGGGCAGTTCGTAGAGATTCAGGGAACTGGCGAAGAGTCAACTTTTACCGAACAACAATTGCAGGATCTGCTAAAATTCGGTCGCCGCGGAATCCACGAACTAACGAAAATTCAGAAATCAACATTATCGAAAAAATGGCCGTTTAATTAACTGGCGGCAAGAAACGGTTGACCACGCGAGCGGCGACAACGCGTTCCAGGTACCGGAAAGACAAACACTCAGTGAAAAAACGAATCCTATTCGCAACCGATGTTCCCTTCTGGCAAACCTCCACCGGTGCCGAGCAAAGGATCTTTGCGATTCATCGATTTCTGAAAAACGAAGGCTATACGTGCGGCGTTTTCTATCTGGGAAAACTGACCAGCGCCGAACGGCAGCTGACCAAAGAGCATGACATCGAAGTGTTTGATTGTGCGTCCGATGAGCCGCCGGAAAAGTTAATGAATCGCATGCGCTGGTATGCCGATGCGACGCTGAACCAGGCGCGAAACTGGCTGTTTCGCGAAAAAGGACTTGCCGCCGTTGTGGACGGCCCAGCTTCATTGACGCTTGCCGATTTCGAATGGCCATGGGCAAAGACCCGGTTTGCAGAAACCGCTGAAGCCTTTCAACCAGACTGCATCGTTTTTGAGTACATCAAGATGGCGTACCTGGTCGATGCACTTCCGTCCAGCCAACGCTCGAAAATTCGCTGCGTGGTTGATACTCACGACGTACTTTACCGACGGGCTGAACAATTTTTTGCCCATGGCTTTCCGCATTGGTTGGAAATCGATCGCGATCAAGAATCAGAAGTACTGTCCAAGTTTGACGCCGTGATTGCGATTCAGGAAAAAGAGGCGAAAACATTTACCGAGATGACGGAATCGAACGTTCCAGTGATCACCGCCGGACATGCCGTCGACAGCAATATTGATGATGACTTCGATGCAAACACGGGACAGCCGCCTTCCAAAATTGTCGTTGGCTACATTGGTTCAAAAAACTTTTCGAACTGGCAAGCGATTCGACAATTTCTTTATTGTGCCTGGCCGGCAGTCATCAAAAAAAACAGTGCGAAATGCGAACTGGTAATCGCGGGCGGAATTTGTGACTGGTTCGAAAATGATGGTGCCGACAATTCCGAATTAGCTTTCGACCATTCCGACAGTGACAACGACGATTGCCCCGTACACGCTCCCATTGAAAATTTACGTTTGCTCGGTCGCATCGATGGAATTGATGAATTCTATGATCAAATCGATGTGGTCATTAACCCGGTCGAATTTGGAACGGGCCTGAAAATTAAAAACGCTGAATCGCTGCGGTTTGCGAAATTACTGATCACAACCACCAAGGGTTTTGACGGGATGCCAGAAGCAACTCGATTGGCGTGCAAGGTGGTTGAAAACGTCAGTGAAATGGGTCTGGCGATCAATTCAATCTGCAACAATCTGGACTCGATCCGCCCAATGCAGCAGCTCGCATTAGAACTGTCCCAAACGGAGTTTTCGGAATCTCAGGCCTATTCGGAACTCAAACGCTACCTCGAATCCTAATGACCGAACTAAAACCGTCGATTTTGCGAGCTGGGTGGTGGGAAAACTTGATGGCGGCATCTGCGAGAGTTATTTTATTATTGATGGCAGATTTGCCCTGAAATGCCCGGCCATGAATAATCAAACAACATTCGTTTAACTCACAAAGAGATTTATGAGAGCCCCAACAAAAACATCCGCTTTCACGCTGGTCGAATTGCTGGTCGTCATTGCAATTATTGGCGTATTGGTCGGCATGTTGTTGCCGGCCGTTCAAATGGTTCGTGAGGCCGCACGCCGAACTCAATGCATCAACAATCTTCGACAAATTGGCATCGCCGTTCAGAGCTTTCATGACGTTCGAAAAATGATTCCACCCGCTCGTGGCGCCGATGGTTATTTGGCTTGGCCAGTATATTTGATGCCGGAACTGGAACTCGACAATCTCTACCAACAATTTGATTTCACGCTTCCTTATAGCCAACAGGATCCCGAAGTCGTCAAGCATCCCATTGCGACCATGTTTTGCCCGACTCGTCGGAACGGCTTTAAAATTTCGGTCAGCGAAGCGCAGGACGCTCCGCGCGGAGCGACGGGAGACTACGCCGGAAACGCTGGCTCTTCAAAATTCTTCAACCTGCTTCAAGATTGGGCGAAGTTTGAAAACCCAACCGATGGGATTTTCAGTTCCGGATTGGCACTGGACAACGAAATCGTCGACGGAAAACTCGTTCGTGGCGGACTCGGACGATATCAGTATCGAGACATTCGCGATGGCACCAGTTTCACATTTTTTATCGGCGAAAAAGCACTTCACATCGACCATCTGGGAGAACCCGGTGGATGGGGTGACAACAGCATCTACAACGGCGACGAACCATTCGCTGTCATGAGAATTGGCGGGCCAAGTGTTCCTCTTAACGGCACCACCAACCATTTTCGTCTTGAAGGCACCGTCCGTGGCTTCACGGGTTTGGTACCGACATTCGGCAGCGCTCATCCAGGAGTTTGCAATTTTGTTCTTGCCGATGGCGCGACCAAAAGCGTCAGTGTTGACATTGACCTCGAAACCCTCGGTGGATTGTGCGGCCGCAATGACGGGCAAAAAGTCGATCACGATTATTAATTCCTTATCGTGTCGTGACATGCAGCAAAAAATCTATTTCGTTGGCACTGACAAAGAAGTTGCCCATCACGCTGCGCCGCTTGCCAATCATCTGAGCTACAAAATCGTTGAACCAGCAAGCGTCGCAGGCCAAGCAAAACCCGGTGACCTGGCGATTTTCTTTAGCGAACATTTCGACCGGTTTCGCAGTGCCATTGCTGAACTCAAACAAAACAACGTCGCCACGCTATACATGATTGATGGCATTCTTGAATGGCGAAACGCGTGGGATAACCGAATCGACGAACCCGCATGTCCCTTTACGATGCGACCGATACTGTGCCACAAAGCAGCTTGTATTGGCAATTCTCAAGCGCGCGTGCTCGGCAGCTGGGGCAACGGTGGAAAGATCGAAGTCGTTGGAATCCCGCGATTGGACGATTTCGCATTGTCTGTAACCCGCAATACAAATTCGACGCCGCGATTGTTGGTGATGACTGCCAAATGTCCCAGCTACACGCCCGACCAAAAACAGAAACTTTCCAGTAGCCTGCTCGATCTAAAGCAGCACCTTGACGGCCGCAATGATATCGAAGTCATCTGGCGACTTACCGCTGGCTTAGATCAGGAACTTGGTGTTGAAAATTCGCTGGACGATTTCAAAGGGCATGATCTGGCCGCAACATTAGACAACGTCGACGCTGTCATTTCGACTCCTTCGACGGCAGTTCTGGAATCGATGTTGAAAGAAATCCCGACCGCAGTTCTGGATTACACGAACAGCCCAAGCTATGTTCATCCCGCCTGGAAAATTTCGTCTCGCGATCAAATCGAAAATGAAGTTTCCAGTCTGCTCACTGCCGAGCAAACCAGAATGTTTTTTCAAAACGGCTCACTGCACGATGCATTACAACTTGATCAACCCGCTACACAGCGGATGAGCGATCTGGTCGTAAAGATGCTTGATTCAGCGCACCAGTCAATTTCCGCTGGCAAGTCACTGGAATTTGAGTCATCCATGCTAAGCGTGCCTGCGTCAAACAGCAAAAACGATTTTGACCATGCAAGGTTGTTTTCTTCGTTCGAGGAATTTCAAACGGACGACAAAATCGAACTTCAAGCACAATTGGCTCATGCCCGTCGAGAAATTTCACATCTGCAAATGCAACTAAAACAACTCGAGTCGGAATTGGGCCAGGCCCATGAAATTTTTGACGAAATCAACAATCATCCCGTTGCCGGGCCGATTGTCAAAATCCGCAAGCGAATACTTTCGCTAATGGGAAAAATCAAAACGTCGTCCATACAGCCGGAACCCAATTGATATGCTGCGTCCACTTGTCGACATTCAGACGATTAACAGCTCAGATATTACTGAGCCGATCGTTCTGTGCGCGGCGGACGATAACTACATCAAGCCACTGGCGGTCACGCTGCAATCAGCAGCAATGAACATTCGCGAAGGAGGCTTGATCAAGGCAATCGTTTTGGACGGCGGCATATCGGAATCCAATTGGATGATGTTGCGTGAAACGCTCGCCAATCTGCCAATCGAAGTCCACTCAATCCAACCAAACCTGGATGAAGTCAAAGAACTGGGCATCTCGCACCACATCACTCACACCGCCTATTTCCGGCTATTTGCCGGTCGGCTGCTGCCAGATCAAATCGACAAAGTCATTTATCTTGATTCCGATCTGCTCGTTCAAGACGATGTCTGCGAACTCTGGTCAATGGACTTGCAAGACGAATACGCGTTGGCAGTACCCGACGTCGCATGTCCGTTTATTGACTCGCGTCATGCACAATGCAATTTTTCCATGTCGAGCCCCTACTTCGCAGCAATTTCGCCGATTGCCAACTGGAAGGAGCTGAACCTGAATCCATCGGATCGGTATTTCAATAGCGGCGTGATGGTTTTGAATATCAAACGAATGCGTGAAGAAGCAATCGGTGAAAAGCTTCTGGCGTGTTTGACAAAAAACAGAAAATACGTCTGGTGTTGGGATCAATACGCATTGAACGTGGTCTTTGCAAACGGCTGGAAACCGTTGCCGTTAAAATGGAATCAAGGTGCACACTTTTTCGAATACCCTGACCCTGACCATTGCCCGGTCAACGACCGCGAATTCCTTGAAGCTCGAGACAACCCATCGATCATCCATTACACCACCGAATGGAAGCCGTGGGATTTTGGCAGCAGCCATCCGTTAAAGGAAAAGTTCTTTCAACAGCTCGACCAAACCGCATGGGCCGGATGGCGTCCCGAAAAACCACCGCTAAGTCTCGCAGCCAAATGGCAGGATTTTGCAACGGCGTTTGTAAAGCAATGCGTCATTCATTACCGCAAACTAGCCGCTAAAATCTCTCCATCAAGATTTACAGACACCGCGTCCGATCTACCTAAAATCGTTGTTAACGAATCTCGAAATGCCAACAGATGTTGCGGCCAGTCTTCGTGATTTGGCAACTTTTTTCACAATCCCCAAAGCTTTTACAGGCAGCACTTCTATTGCGCAACACAACGCGATCGAAAGCTGGCTGCAAATGGCAAACGTTATCGTAATCGGTGACGAAGCGGGAACCGTAGACGCCGCAGCCAATCTGCAAGCAATTCACATCGCCGACGTCGAAAAAAACGAGAACGGTACACCGCTTGTGAATTCGGCATTCGATTTAGCTCGTCGATCAGCGAAAACGCCTTATTTGATCTACTGCAATTGCGACATCATTCTGTTCGACGACTTCGCAGAAGCGTTGGTTGAATTGTGCAACATGACGGAACTGAAACAATTCGTAGCCACAGCCCAACGAACCACATATCAGGTCGATCAGCGAATCGACTTTGGTATTCCCAATGCTGTCACGCAATTAAAAAAAGAGGCCAAGCGATCCGGCACGCTCGACAGCATCGTTTGCAAAGATTTGTTTGTATTCCCACGCGAATGTTACGTGGACATACCGTCGTTTGCCGTCGGTCGTGGCAACTGGGACAATTGGATGATTCACAACGCAAAACAGAATCGGCTTCCGGTAATCAGCCTGTCTGACCGAATCTTGACACTGCACCAGCAGCATGACCACTGCCATGCCCAAACGCGATATTCGGCCTATGTATCGGGAAGTGAAGCCAAAACCAATCAGAAACTTGCTGGCGGGCGACACCTGGTTTCAGGCTCAACACCGGACTTTTATCTCGACAATCAAGCACTTCGCCCCGCTCGTATGAAATATATCAATGGTGAGTTTTGGATGGATTTTCCCAGGTTTGTGCATTTGTTGATGAATTTCATTGGAACACGATGAACCTTTGAATTATTTTGAATCCAAAGCCACAAATACGAATCATGGCAACTTACAATTAGATTTGCAGATCCAATCGCCCATGCTTGGTCAAACAATCTTTCGGAACAGAGATTGAGAACCTTCTGGAGCGGGCATCGTTGTCAAACAACCGACGTTATATTTTCGCAGCATGATCATTACCTCTGTTGTTATTGCCGTACTGTTGACAGTTACGGCCGTAGCTCACTTTATTACTTCGTTTTACTTTCGCACCATCGTTATGTTGCGTGCCGATTCGAGCAAGCCGGAAAACGATTACGGACTGGCTTCCATCATCATGGCCGTTCGAGGTTGCGATCCAGGGCTGCGTCAGGCGCTGATTCGTCTGCTCGGTCAGGATTACGAAAACTACGAAGTACATCTGGTCGTTGATCATCACAAAGACGATGCCTGGCAAGTTGTTCACGAGGTCAAAGAACAATTTGATGATGAATGCCGATTGACCATTCATGAAATGAAAAAGCCACTGAAAACTTGTGGCTTGAAGTGCAGCTCGCTGCTGCAAGGCCTGGAGCAAATTCACCCGAATTCAAAATATCTGGTCCTGATGGATTCCGACGTGACTCCCCACTGCAGTTGGTTGAGTCAATTGATCGCGCCACTTGCGGACAAAAAGATTGGCGTTGTAACTGGCAACCAGTGGTACGAGCCGGAGGCAACCAATGCCGGTTCTCTGGTTCGCAGTCTGTGGTATGCCGGTGCACTGGTTCCAACTGCGATTTTCAGTAACCCTTGGGCTGGCAGCTTTGCGATGCGAATGAAAGATGTACGCCGAGCGAAATTGCCAAAAATCTGGCGAAAGTCAATTGTTGATGATGGACCCATTCGTCAGGCCCTGAAGCCGTTGGGTTTGAGAATTCATTTTTGCCCATCGTTGATCATGATCAATCGCGAACGCTGCACCATGGATTTTGTGAACCGCTATGTTTCACGAACTTTGACGTGGTCCAAAATGTACGAACCGACATTCTTGAACACGATTATTCATTGCGCCACGACCGTTGGACTATTGATCGCGGCAACGATCCTGATGATCGCTGCTGCCGCCACAGCTACCTGGAACGCAGCTTTATTGCTCGCGTCGAGTTTACTTTTAACGAGCATTGTCAATTTCATGTCGTATTGTGTTGTCCGCAACGCAGTATCGGTCAGCTCCAATCTGGAAAACGGCCGGTTCAAACCCATGAATCTGGTCAGGGTTTTTAAGCTAATCATGCTAACTCCTTTTGCCTATCTGATTTATGGATTCTCCTGCATGCAAGCGGCCGTTTGTCAGAAAATTCAATGGCGACAAATCACCTATCAGCTGCACGGCAGATCAGGCATCAAAATGCTGCGTTATCGGCGTTGGGTGGCTGAAGAAGAGACCGACGAGGCTGCTTCAGAAATCTCGATTTAGGCATTGCCAGGTCGATTCCAGCATTGAAGCAAAATTGCACCGCCGTGCGACATTGTGCCACCTTTCGTTCCCAATGCATCTTTCGATAGAATACGTCCATTCGAAAGGACGTATCTAATGAAAAATTCTAAATACTTGTTGCTATTTATTGCTGCCACTTTGATTTCGGGATCATGTTTCGCTCAAAATCAAGTCCGCAAGAAAACAATTACACGCGTTTTTTGGCAAGACGCCGTTTCCAAAAAATTAAAGTACGCCGATCTATCCACGACGGACAAGTGGCATATGACCACCGGCTCAGTAAGCGGATTGACGGAAGAAACGATCGAGTCTCTAGGCCCGATGGTCCAATCCGGAAAACAAATCGCTTTGACTGCGATGTCGTCGAAAAGCAATTTAATAACCCGAATCAATTCAGGGGTTACCGAACAACCACACGGAAACCATTTCCATTGGACCTACGCCGGAACTCCGGCTGTCGATTTGTCGATTCCGGGCAGCCAAGGGAAACGAATTAAACAGGTCGGCGATTACGCGTACATTTCTAACGACAACGGTGGCTTTTCCAGAATAGCCTTCAAAAGCAACAACGCAAATCCAGTTAGCTGGAGCTCAAACGCGGGTGGCCCCAATACGTCAGTCGCGGTCTCTCAAAACGCAATGGGCTACGCAATTCACAACGGTGTAAACGGAGCCGGCAAAGTCGATATCGTCAACTTGAACGATCCGTCCGGAAACACCATGGGCAGTTTCAATATCCCGTCGGGAAACCTGGTCGCCGCAGAAGCGAATTCTGGCAAAGTGTTTTTTGCTTCGCCTGAAAACATCGCCTGGATTGCGGCTGACGGAAACACGTCGCCAACAGTAATTCCCGTTAGTGAAGCTACTGGCTTGAGTATCGCTGGTCCGATGATCAGTGAGAAGAACTGGGTTATGTTTACCAGCAATGCTGGATCGCAGTGCGCTCTTTGTATGATCAACGCCTTAGCGGCCAAACCTGTTGTGCAAAGGTTTCCAATCGAAGTCGCTGACGGATTGAAATTATCAGCCCCGAAAACCAAGCTTTCGTTGGGCAAGCGATTTGCGTTCGTGTTTCAACAGAAAATCGACAGCTCAGCCGATACCCAGGAACTTTTGACGATTATCGAATTGGATCCAAATCGAGATCAAAATTTCAATGACGCGGTTGTCCGCGCCAACATTCCTGTCGGTAGCAGCAAAGTGGATGGCGAGCGCGGTTTTCACAACGTCTGTTTCGACGACTATGGACGTTTCGCGATATTCACCAACCCAGCCGATGGAACGCTGGCGATCATGACGCTTAACGATATGCAAGTCAGGGCCAGATTTCAGGTCGGTGGTACGCCCGATCGAATTGTTGCTGTCGGTTCGCCAGAGCATTTCCATTAAACCATCGGACGCGCTGCTTGCGTGCTTGTGCGCTGGCAGCCTATTTACCGGAAGACTCCTGCCGCTTTGCCCGCAACTGCTCCAGCCTCGACATTGGCTTGGCTTTCGCGGGCTTGGGCGCGTCCTTCACCACTGATTGGACGGAAACAGGATTGATGTGCAATTCCGATCGACCGGCGTTTGAAACGATTTGTTCGCCATCTTGGTGGATCGTGACGCGGCAGAATAGACCTTTGTGTTTGCCAAGTGGGCTTTGCTCACTGGTTGTAACGGGAAAATTCAACTCGGTCGTGTCACTGGTGAATGTCAATTTCGGTATCTCGATGTGCGGAGGGACGCCAAGCAATTCGGCAGTCGCTTCACCCTCGAATTTCTTGCGATGTTTCAACTTGCAAAAAACGTTTGCACTTTTTCCACGTTCACACACCGTCCGGTTCATCTCGGCAATCACAAACGGTTCGGCGATGTCCAGCTTTGCCAGCCTGCTGGACACCCAAACCGGACCACTAACACTTGCTTGTGCGATCACATAAACAGGCCACTTTCCAATTGGAGCACTGCCGTTAGCGTTTAAAGCGTAGATGCCTTCGGTTTGTCCCTCTTTGATTTGCACCTGTGGCCGGGTCCCAATGCCCGGTGGACGAAACGGAAATTGAACATTGATTGGCTTATCGAATCCTTCGTCGCGATTGACAACAATTTTCAGATTGATGCTGCCGTTTCGCACCACAGGTACTTTCGGCTGCACGATATCAACCGAAAACGGAACTCTTTTGGTAACCGCACATGCAAGTTTGTCCACCGATGAAGTGAAGTAGACCGCGTTGTTAGGGTTTCCCAGAACGAAATCGGACACGATCGAAAAATTGCCCACGATATTCTTATTGTCATCAACATGACTTGCCTTTAAATCGACAAGCGAACCCGACAATGGTGCGTCTTTGGCTGCTGAAAACACGACGGGAACAAGATTCAAATTGGCGGCCATCGGCTCAGTATCGACAGTGATTCCTGCCGGCCATTGGGCATCATTGAGCTTCAATTTGCCACTGAAATTACTGCGAACAGCGCTGATCATCGTTGCAAATCGATTCCCTTGTGGCACGCATATTTTTTGACGCAATTGAGAATAGCGATCGACTCGAGGAATAGAAATCGAAAGCGACGGCGCAACCCTTGAAAGCTCAATTCGGTATACAAACGTCGGCTCACCAAGATCTAAATGATCTCGAACACGGACAAAGTAGTCGCCGTCGGCAGGCACATCGAATCGCAAATAACAATCAGGCCTTCGTGCATCATCGTCGCCAACGATGTGCTTGCCCTTTTCGTCAAAGATATTGATTACCGGATCAAGTCCGCTGCGCAATCGTCGCGCAAAACATTCGACATCCAGATTCTCGCCTTTTCTGGCGGTGAAGCGAAAGTAATCGTAATCTCCTGCCTGACCAATCACTCCGTTAAACGCGCAAGGAGCCGTATGCACGTCCGTCACATCCTTGCGATCATTATTAGGTTCAGCTTCTACGAAATTCTCCAATTCAGAAATTCGAAACGCAACCGGCGACGGGGTAGTTCCATTTTCGTCAGTAACAAAAATCCCGGGTCGAAAATCTGGTTCACTGGCAACCTTTATTTTTTCTGTTTTCGCGTTGCCGGCAGTATCCAGGAATTCGATCTCTAGTTCTTGCCCCGGCTGGCCTCCAGGCGGAAACGCGACCTGGGGACGCGGAAAGTTCCCTACGTGTAAGCGATAGTGACCATTTTTCTGGCCACCGTACGAAGCGTCACGCACAAGCACAAAATAATTGCCGTCCTTGGGAATCGAAAGCGATATCAATCCGTCTTGTGTCGCAAATCTGGAATCGTCAGAAATCGCCAATTCAAAATTGTTCTCATCAACAACAGCAATGAACGAATCCAGCGTCGTACCCAATCGCACCGCTTCAATTTCGACATTCAAACGCTGGCCCTGTTCGCATGACAATTTGAAGATATCGACATCCTCAACATCGACAACACCTAGAATAGTATTGTTCAATTCAATCGGTTGGGCGTTCTGCAATTCGTTGTTCGGTTCGACTTCGTTGTGGTGCGGCATGTCACCAACAAAAAAAGAACGGAAATCAGAGATGCCTCTGGTAGTACGAATCTGAGCAATATGCTCGCCGAGCCGGCAATTGGATTCGACTTTCACGCGCACGTCTACGTTTTGGTTATCGATCTGCTCAATATCAATAACTTCGACGCCAGGCGCATAAAGAAAAATCTGCTGAGTTCCAGATAACCGCTCACCTGAAAACCGCAAAACATGCTCGGAGCCACGTTCCACACCACGTGGCGAAATTAAGTTCAACCGTGGCGTTGAGCCCTTGCCGGCAACTTGGGCACCAAGCAGCAAAAATATTCCAAGCCCACAGAAAAATGAAATTGTTCGCCGGTTTAGCATCATGTCGATATCAAGCAAGCAGGTCGTTGCAAACCGTTCCGCCATCGACAATTTCGATTGGCCGATCTCCTGGAGCCATCAATTCTTTGTCCGCAACGATCCCCATGCATCGGTACATGGTCGTCGCCCAATCTTCCAGGCTCAACGGATTCTCTTCCGGTTCGCTGGCGGTACTGTTGGATTTGCCATAGACGAATCCTCGTTTTACGCCGCCGCCGGCCATAACCGTACTGAAAACTTTTGGCCAATGGTCACGTCCCGCGTTGGGATTTAATTTTGGTGTGCGACCGAATTCGCTGCACAGGACCACAAGCGTTGAATCCAGCAGTCCACGTGAATCAAGGTCCTGGATCAATGCCGCAAAGCCCTTGTCCAGTGCAGGAACCTGCCGCTTCATGCCTTGTTCAATCTTGGTATGGTGGTCCCAGGCACCGTAAGTTAACGTGACATACCTGACGCCCGCTTCAATAAGTCTGCGAGCCAAAAGCATGCGAGCCCCGGCCTGGTTACGACCATAGCGATCTCTCAGCTTCGGATCTTCTTTTTCGATATCGAAAGCTTCTCGCGCTTTCTGGGAACCAATCAAGCTGTAAGCGCGATCATAGAACGAATCAACAGCCTCAATGGCGTCCGACTTTTCCCGTGATTCAAAATGGTTGTTCACTAAATTTAAAAGCTTCTGCCGTTGCCCAAAACGTTTGGTCGATACCCCGCCTGGCAATTCCAGGTCTCGGACTTTGAACCCTTTTCGCGATGGATCAGCACCAATGGAAAAGCCGGCAAAGCTGGAACTCAAATACCCGGTCCCAGCATAGGTGTTAGGCTGGTTCGGAATCAAAACATAAGGCGGCAAATTTTTTCGCGGTCCAAATTCATGCGACACCACGCTGCCCATACTTGGGTATTGAAGAGCCGGGCTGGGACGATAGCCGGTAAACATATTGTGCGTGCCACGTTCATGGGCAGCTTCTCCGTGACTCATGCTGCGGATCACCGTCAACTTGTCCGCGATTTTTGCGGTGCGCTGAAACAGCTGTCCGAATCGCAAGCCGATTACATTGGTAGCGATGCTGTTGAGCGGCCCTCGAAATTCCAAGGGAGCATACGGCTTGGGGTCAAACGATTCCTGCTGAGACATTCCGCCTGGCAAGAAGATAAAAATCACGCTCTTCGCTTTACCTTCACGACTCTCGTAATGCTTCTGCTCCGCTTGAATTTGCCGAAGCCTGAAAAAATTGGTTAGCGTCAAACCACAAGCGGCCCCGACTGTCAGCAGATTACGGCGGCTAAGTTTATGGCCTTCGCACTTCATAATATGAACCCCGCGAAAAATATGAGCATCGGGTCTGGGAACCTGAAATCGATACCAAATACGATAGCTTGCCGTAAATCACACGTCAATTAACAGCAATCCCAACGTAAGTACGTTAGGTAGTACGAAAAGTGCCCAGCAAATCGAGCAAAGAATAAAAAGAAATATATATGGGTTGGTGCTTTTAAGTCCACTAGCTGATCGAATTTTTGTGCAGATTTCTTCTAAAAGCGAACATCCCAAATAATTGTTGGTATGATATTAGGCACGTTCCGGCCTATCCGGCCCATTGCACTGCTTCTTAAGATTTTCACCTACCGGATAGGCTTTTTTCATGCGCACTTCCTAACGATCTTTGGCTGCCATGTTTTCCTACACCGTGCGATGCTCGTTCACCGAATCCAAAGTTGCCCAAGCGTGGATCGATTGGCTCAAGGATGAACATATCCAGGACGTTATTGATTGCGGCGCGACGTCTGCGGAAGTTTTTCAGATGGATGATTCTCTAACTTATGAGATACGATACCAATTCGATTCCAGTACTGCGTTTGCAAAATACGAAGCTGACCACGCGCCTCGGCTTCGCAAGGAAGGGCTAGCGAAATTTCCATTGGAATTGGGGCTGGAATATTCTCGCAGCACCGGCGAATCGCGTTTCAAATTCAATTGTTAACTTTTTCCGGTTAAGCAATCCGTGCCGCTCAAGAAAGCGCTTGTGTTTGCATCAACTTACGCAGCTGCGTGAAGTAGTTTCGTTGTAGTATTTTTCAGCGTTCTAGGCGTTATTCACGTCGATAAAGAAAAGCGTCTGGCTTTGTTCTTGAGGAATACTGATGTTTCAAAAACTTATTTGCATCGCAGTGTTTGCGTTTGGCATCAGTGTGACTACGACGATGCCTGCCCAACAAACCAGACAGAATTCGAATCACGTTCAGCCTTCGATCAGGCCGCTGTCGTTTGCTCGCAACAACAACGCTCTGTTTCGCGACCGAAACAGTTCGTATTGGCAAGGCCAGGACACTAGCGAATCACAAAGCGATCAAGCCGAACTCCAGGACGATTCTGATACGGAAAACGATT
>CAYONX010000052.1:0-24249 GCA_964405425.1 uncultured Pirellulaceae bacterium
GCGCCTTTGACGCCATGAATCAGGTCGCCGATATCATGCCCATCAATCACGCGATCAGCAGGAATTGTTCCATCAGCGAGCTTGGCAAAGGTCGGCATGATATCCATGGTGGTAGCGATTTCTGAACTCACTTGTCCGGCAGGGATTCGGTCAGGAGCCCACATGATAAATGGAACGCGGAACGCACCGTCCCAGTTGGTAGTTTTGTCGCCGCGCAACGGAAACGCAGAGCCGCCTTGATCTTCTGCCTGTTGTTTGCCACCGTATCTTTTGACATGAAGTGAGTCGTTTCCCAAAAACCACGGACCATTGTCGCTGGCAAAAATTACATAGGTGGTCTTATCCAGCCCTTCGTCTACAAGAGTATCCAGAACGCGCCCCACGTTGTGATCGAGTTCTTCAATGACATCGCCGTAAAGGCCGCCTTCTGACTTTCCTTTAAATTTTTTTGAAGCCGCCAGTTTCACGTGCGGCATGTGGTAGCTGACGTAGGCAAAGAATGGCTTGTCTTTGTTTTCTTTGATAAAGGAGATCGCCTTGTCAGTATAACGCTGCGTGCGAAGGGCAGGGGACAGCACCTTGATACGCTTGTCGTTTTCAAGGAACGTTTTCATCCCGTCATCAGGCGCACCAAAGTAATAGTCAAAGCCTTGATGAATCGGCAATAACTTTTTGCTCTTGAATTTGAACCGACCATCCATGTCCCACTTCCCGTAAGCCGCAGTTGCATATCCCTGGGCTTTAAGGGTTTCTGCGATTGTGATTTCCGATGACGCCAGCGCTGGGTGTGGTGTTTTCCTCTCGGCCAATGATGAAGTTGCCGTGCGAATGGGATAGCAACCTGTCATGATCGCTTTTCTTGACGGACCGCAAACGGGTTGTGCATAGAAATTGGTAAATCGGATTCCTTGATTTGCCATGGCATCAATCCGGGGCGTCTTGATATTCGGTGAGCCATAACAGCCGAGGTCCTGATAACCTTGATCGTCCGTCAGCAGGATGATGAAATTCGGTTTCGACAGCGAAGCTGGCACCGGCTGCCCCATGGCTGGATGTGTGCCAGTCAACAATATGCAGGCGATCGCAATCGCGAAAATGTAAGTGTTTTTTTTCATTCTGAAATTTCTCTCCCACCCACAGGCATCCGTTTCTAGCCCGGTAGTTCAAACCATCATCTTGTCATGCCGCGTTTTGCGCAAATCTTCAGCTGTGCGATCCGGAGGCTCCTGCTTTAACCATTCTGATGCCAAGCATCATGACCATCAGTAGCACCAGGCTGAATGACAACACACCTAACAGAATCATTGGGCTGATGAAAAATTGTAATAGCATTTTTGGCCAGATCGAACTCCACCAAAAAATGGTGATCATTGCACCGGCACATAGATAGGGTCCAAATGCGAGTTCGTTTTCTTTGGTGATCAAAAAACAGACAAGCACAATCGCCAGCGCGGCAAACGGCGAAACGGCAAACGTAATCAAGGCGGCTTGCCAACCAAGAAAAGCACCGATCATCGCCATCAATGTCACATCACCAAATCCCATCGCTTCCTGACCCAGCGAATGACTAGCGACAATTCGGACCAACCAAATCGATATGCCTCCGAGCCCCAACCCGACGACGGCACCGAAAAGACTGTTCCAGTACTGAGGTGTCATCCACGTCCATGCGACGGCAATCAAAATCGCACCGAGCATGCCGATGCCAAGATACATCCAGCCGAGTCGCCGAGTCTTTGCACGAACTTTCAGCCCGTTATACTGCAGCAGTCGAATCGTACTGACCCAAACTCGCTTAAGGCCAATGCAATTCAATTCGGTCAGTGGATATTTTGGCAACAAAGCGACAATCCAGATCAGATAGATTGCAATTGCGATCAATAGACCTGTAGATCCCATGTGCCAGGTCGGTAAGGCAGCACCGTCCGCGAAATCTACGGATTCGACTTTCATCCCCACCAGTCCAGGAACCAGTTGCGGTAATCTGAAACTTGGCCAGAGCGCTGCGAGCAATAGCGCGATCAACGTGCCTGGCAACGTAATCGAATCGGGAATGATGCGTTGATCAAAGTCGATGAATGTCGCGACAAATAGAAAGGCAAACAATATGGAGTGCCCAACGAACCAGGGGAAGTGCCAATTCGCCGGTGCGGCAACACCGCCAGTAAGTCCGTCACTGAATATCCAGAAGTAAAAAAATGGCAGTCCGATGATCCAGGTCAATTCGATAAACAATGGCCGGAGCCAAAACCGCTTACCCAGTTCACTTGCTTCAGCGTCGCGATTGAGCCAGCCGATGACCGGCAACCGGTGAATCCAGGTTCGAGCGGTTTGTTGCGAGGCCGTGATCCAGGGAGAAATAGCGGATTTTTTTTCGCCAAGGCTGTAAACGCACGCATTGATCAACGCTCCGATTGCGGCACCGATAATTGCTAACAGAACGTACATGAAGGTGGATACTTGGGATCAGAAAATTGGTCGCTTCGTTTATGTATCGACCGGATCGAACCATTTGGCGATTTCTTCAGCTGCCTGTTCCGGTGTCAAATTCGAAGTGTCGATGGTGTAATCGGCACAGTCGGCATAGGTTGCGGCTCGCTGCTGCAGGACTTTCTTGACTTCAGCAAATCCGTCAAGGTCGGTCAGATCGGGTCGGTTCGATTTACTGGCGGGATCAGAGGAAATTCTCTGCCACAAAATTTCTGGTTCGGCAACCAGCAGCGCGGTCTTGCCGGATTGTTGTAAGAGTTGTCGATTTTCCTTGACGGTGGGAGCCCCGCCACCGAGCGAAACCACAAGATCGTGTTCCAACGCATACGCTTGAATGACTGTTGTTTCCCATTGCCGAAAACCAGCTTCGCCTTGCTGCGCAAAAATATCGGCGATGGAGTTTCCAGTGACGAGTTCGATTTGATCATCGGTGTCCACGCATTTCTTGCCAAGCAATTTCGCCAAATGCGGTGCGACGCTTGATTTGCCGGAGCCTCGATATCCAATCAGGTACAAATTCATTGCCGCTGGCTGCACGCTATTCATTTAGTATCTGGCCGCACTGATCGCACGTTTGATTTCGTAACGAATCGTTTTTTCATCTGCGGGTTGATCGGTAAACAACTGGAATTGAGCACTTGCTTGACGGGCGAACATATCGATGCCGGTGATCGTCTCGCAACCAGCTTCACGGGCCTGTTTAATGAACAGGGTTCGCTCAGGGTTGTAGACCGTATCAAACACCAGAACATTTCGGTCATGCCAGTCGGGCTCGAAAGGCGTTTCGTCCATTTCCGGATGCATTCCGACTGGAGTGCAATTGATGAGTACTCGTGATTCATGTGTATGGCGAGCGACCCAATCGAGGGCCTTGCATTTCATTTCATCGGCAAGTGTTTCAGCTTTGTCGAAGTCACGGGCACAGATCAAGACGTCGGCTCCTTGCTGGATCAAACCGAATGCGATCGCGCGAGCGACTCCACCGGCCCCAAGCAAACAGATTCTGGTGCCATTGAGCGGTAGTTTTCGATCGGGATCGATTTTCAAATTGTCCAACAAACAGGAGATCGCGGCATCGCAATCGGTGTTGTATCCAAACGCCGTGTTTTCGGAGAAAACAACCGTGTTAGCAGCCCGAATCGCGGCGACGTTGTCATCGAGCGTTCCAAGGGACTTTAAAACAGTTTCCTTGTGCGGGATCGTGACACTCAAACCTTTGATGCCCATCTCAGGACAGCATTTGATGAATTCCTTCAGATATTCTGGTGGCACACGGAATGGTAAGTACAGCATGTCCAGTTTCTGTTTTCGCAGACAGGCATTGTGGATGCGCGGGCTAAAACTGTGTTCGACCGGATCGGCAATCACGCCAAGAATTTTGGTGTTGGGTGTGATTTCGTCGTAGCGATAAATTTCCTGCATTTGTTTGAAGCTTAATTGGCCCGGTGCGATTTGTCGGTCTTCATTGAAAGTCGCGTAAGTTAACGGCGATCCAAATCGACCACACAAGATCCTGGAAACGACTCCCATTGCTCCCATGCAAAAAGCAACCGTTGGGATGCTCGAATCCCGACACAGTCTCAACACACGGATGTTGTCGATCGGGTTGTTGGCCGTGGTGGCGATCTTGATGATATCAGGATCCAGCTTCTGAAGCTTCTTGTGAATGTCGGCCAGATTCTTGGGCGTTTCATCGAAATTGTGGTAGCTGATGATTCGCTGTGTTTTGCCGTAGCGTGGAATCGACGCAGCAATGTCGTATTCCAAATCAACGTAGTCTACACCGCTAACGATCGCTGTTCGAATAACGGTGATGCGATCTTCTTCGCTGCGCATCCACTTACCGCCGTCTTTAGGGCGACGAACGGTCGCTACGACCGGGCACGGTTTGTCAGCGAGAATGCGTTTCAGATTGACGGGTCGGCGGATATAGTCCAGCCGCAATTCGACCAGTTCAGCACCTTGTTCGGCGAGAAGATTGTATTCCGCGATCATCATCTGGTGACGACCACGTCCAACGCTAACACAAATCATAAGGAATCAATCGAGTTATAAAGATCAAGGATGATAATGAAGAAGAATAGAAGAGGTATTATAGATGCGAAGACCACGAATTGTAGCCGATATTGATTCAATGATCGGAAACCGGGGAGCTTGGTACGCGGGGTGCCCATGCAATCTGCTAGATCCTTTTAAAGCGTTTGTCCAATTCTTCGCGGGAGAACACGAGTGCTGTTGGACGTCCATGGGGACAGTGATGGGAATCCTGGCAGTAGTTTCGATGTTCGAGCAATTCGTTGATTTCTTCAGGGGTCAGTTTGTCGCCAGCCTTGATCGCCGCCTTGCAGGAAATCATGTGCAACAATTCGTCAATCAGATCGCGTCCGTCGGGCTGTTGCCCATCATTCATTAACAGATCAACGATCCCTTTTAGGGTTTCTGCAGGGTTCTGGTTAGCGAGTATGGCTGGGTAAGCCGAAACCAGAACGGTATCTCCGCCGAATGGTTCGACCACGATTCCAATTTTTTCCAGCAATTGAGTGTTTTCCAGGACGGCTGCTGCTTCAGCAGGCGGCAAAGCAACCGGTTCGGGCACCAACAGCTTTTGCATTTCCAGTTTTCCATTGAGCACTTTGTTTCGCAGTTGCTCGTAAATGATACGTTCGTGCAGTGCGTGTTGATCGATGACAACCATGCCTTCTTCGGTTTCACTGATCAGGTAGGTGTTGTGGACTTGCAGGGCAAGTTGGCGGGGCAAAGGGGCCGACGGTTGAGCTTCATCGAAACGGTGTTCGGAGGCAGCAGAAGCATTCGTTGGCGGATTTGTCGAAAGAGGGTCGGTTGCTTGATTCGTCGTGGCGTGACTGTTGGTGGGGAAGGGACTGAATGATGGCACGCCGCCGGGAATTGCTGATGGCGATTGTCGCGGCGCGAGCCAATCTTTTTGTGGCGCCGGAGAACTGAAACTGATTCGTTCCTGGTTCTCGGCCTGCGGAGCATTCAGTTTGAAATTTCCAGAAGCGGAAGAACCGCCCGCATCGTTCGAAGTTCGGTCGGTGGACCTTTGTTGCAAATCGGCTTTGGCCGTCAAATCCGTCGAAAGGAATTTGTTGCGAATGGCGGCCAGCAGCTGGCTGTATAGTTTGCCTCCGTCTTGAAAGCGAACTTCCAATTTCGCTGGATGAACATTGACGTCGACCAGTTGGGGCGGCATGTTCATGCGCAGGAATACGACTGGATAACGACCCGTCATTAGCAAACCGCGATACGATTCGCTGAGTGCGTGCTGAAGTGAACGGTCACGAATGTAGCGTCCGTTCAAAAACAGATACTGCATACGATTGTTGGCTCTGCTAACCGATGGGTTGACGACGTATCCGTCAATGCTGACATCGCCGGCGGAGCTGTTAACTTGAATCAGACCGTCTGCAATTTCGGGTCCAAAAAAATCACTGATTCGTTGCGACCAACTGTCGACCGGCGGCAAATCCTGTTGCACCTTGCCATTGTGGGTCAATGTCAGGTGAACATTTGGGTTGGCGAGTGCGATTCGTGTGAACGCTTCGGCGACATGGCCTCGCTCGGTTTGTGCGGTTCGCATGAATTTGCGACGAACGGGCGTGTTGTAGAACAGGTTTTTGACTTCGATAATGGTTCCAGTCGTCATGCCGCAAGCTTCGATATCTTCTGCATGACCGCCGTTGACGACCAGTTCATATCCGCAATCGGAACTGGCGACACGGCTGCGGATAGCGAATTGGCTGATTTCTGCGATCGATGCCAATGCTTCGCCGCGAAATCCAAACGTGCCCACACGGAACAATTCGTCGGCGTCCTGGATTTTGCTGGTTGCGTGGCTGGTGACGGCAAGAATCAGTTCGTCGGTGGGAATTCCACAACCGTTATCGCAAATTCGAATCAGGTCGATACCGCCGTTTTCGATATTGACTTCGATACGATCGGCACCTGAATCGATGCTGTTTTCCAACAGCTCCTTGACGACACTGGCGGGGCGTTCGATCACTTCGCCAGCCGCGATCTTGTTGATCACACTGGTCGAAAGTTGTCGAATTGGTTTTCGTTGTGTCGGTAAAGTTGTAGACATAAACTGGCTATTGCCTCAAATCGTATTCGTTTAATTTGCGGTACAGGTTGCGTTCGCTGATACCAAGAATATTCGCGGTTTCTTCGCGGTTGCCACCGGTAAGTTTCAGCGAATTTTCAATCGCCCATTTTTCAATTTCCTTCAACGACTTACCAATCAGATGGGCTGGCGCATCGCCGGTCGACAGTAGCTCGCTGGTCGGCAATGGCTCGCTGGTTTGGGTCGCTTGTGTAGCGGGTAGCTTGTCCAGCAGGTCTGGCGACAAATCATCAATATCAAGCACGCCATCAAAATCCATTACAACCAGGCTTTCAACAACGTTTTTCAGCTGTCGGACATTGCCCTTCCATTCGAAATCGAGCATCCAGCGCCGAAGTTCCTGAGTCATGTTTTTGGTTTGTTTGCTATTCTTTTTGTTGGCAGTTTTGCGAAAGAATTCAGCCAGTGGCAAAATGTCTTCACGGCGATTGGACAGTGGGTCGAGATGCACGGTGACGATTTTCAAACGGAAATATAAATCGCTACGGAAGTTGCCGGCATCAATTTCTTTCTCAAGGTCTTTGTTGGTCGCCGCAAGTACACGGACATTGACGTCGATGGGTTTGTTGTCGCCGACGCGAGTGATTTGGCGTTCTTCGAGAACTCGCAACAATTTAATCTGGGTGGCCATCGGCATGTCGCCGACTTCGTCCAGAAACAGCGTTCCACCATTGGCGTATTCAAATTTTCCCTGGCGATCGGTGATCGCGTCGGTGAAGGCGCCTTTGACGTGACCGAACAATTCGCTTTCGACCAGGTGTTCGGCAACGGCTGCTGTATTGATCGCGACAAATGGTTTTTTCTTTCGCGGGCTGTTTTGATGAATGGCTTGAGCAACGACATCTTTACCGGTACCAGTTTGGCCGGTAATCAAAACGCCGGCATCGGTGGGTGCGATGCGTTTGAGGCGATCGACAACGGCTTGCATGCTGTTGCTGGCGTAAATCAGGTTCTCGAATCCGAAGCGTTCGTCGAGTCGGCTTTGCAGTTGCTGGTTCTGGTACTTTAGTTGAACCGATTCGGCTGCCTTGGAGACAGCGACTTGCAGGCGTTTGGGTGTAATGGGTTTTTCGAGAAAGTTGTAGGCGCCTTCCCGCATGGCGTCGACAGCGCGAGGGACAGAAGCGTGGCCGGTGACCATGATGACTTCACATTCTTCCTGGACTTCTTTTGCTTTCTTCAGGATCGCCATACCGTCTACATCGTTCATCATCAGATCGGTAACAATGATCTCATAATTGTGGCTGCTGATTTTCTCGGAGCCTTCAACGCCTGAAGTTGCGCACGTGCATTGGAAGCCGATTCGCTCGATGCTTTCGGTCATGGTACGTGCCAGGTCTTTGTCGTTGTCTACGATCAACACCCGTACCGGACCGACGGCAGATAGTTCAGTGGATTCTGTCATGTTACCGATAATACAAAACAGTCCGTTTTTCGTCGACTATAGGGACAGCATTGAGAAACGTTCCCGCGGACACACAATGTCCAAAGACGCCCTCACAATCATCGAATTCGTTCTATTTTGCCGCTCGATGATGCTGTTCTGGTGAAATCCATTTCCGGTTTAACGGTTCTAATTCTTCGGGGCCGAATATAAAATCTAGTGAGCCCAGATTTGGCGCATATCCTTTTGATTTCTCTTGAATCCAGTCAATGCATCGTCGTCTTGCCATAGCGAAAACTTTGTTACTGATATTGCTGGTGCTGTGCGCATCTGGAATAGCCGGCGTGATGGTGTTTCGCAATGCTGGAAATTCTGCCGATTCGCTGGGCAACGATTTAACCTTTGAGGTCTTTCAAGGCGAGTTCGTCGCTTCGGTCAACGAGGCGGGAGATATTGAAAGCAGCGTCAACGTTGAAATTCGTTGCGAAGTCAAAAGCAAAGGCAGCCCCGGTACGGCGATCCTGGAAATAATTCCTGAAGGGACGATGGTCAAAGAAGGCGAGTTTATTTGTCAGCTAGATGATTCGGCGCTGCGAGACGAATTGACTTTGCAGCGAATTGCAGTCGCCGAAGATAAGGCCTCGTTGATCCAGGCCCAGAGCGATTTGGATACCGCCAGTCGTATATTGGTCGAGTTCGAGAATGGACTTTACGAACAGGAAGTTGCCAAGTTGAAGGCGGAAGTGGCCAATGCAGAAGAAGCCGTTCGCCGAGCGGCCGAATTCCGACGTCACAGTGAAAATCTCAGTCGCAAGGGGTATCGCACAAAAACACAGTTGGAAGCCGATAAATTTGCTGAAGAGAAAGCAAAACTTGATTTGGCGTTGGCGAAGCAGAACTTGAATGTTTACCGCGAATTTACCAAGGACCGAATGGTCGCTGAATTCAAATCGGAAATAAAGAAACAGGAAGCGAATGTTGAAGCGACTGAGTATACCGTCGAATTGAGTCGCAATCGAGAAACAGAATTGCAGCAGGAGGTCGCTAATTGCCGCATCACGGCTCCTGTCGACGGTATGGTGGTGTACGCCAACGAGACTGATCGTCGAGGTGATGCATCGTTTGTGATCGAGGAGGGGGCTTTGATTCGTGATGGGCAACCGATTGTAATGTTGCCCGATCCTGAGCGGATGCAAGTGCGGACCAAGGTCAACGATTCAAAAATTAACCAGGTAGAAGTTGGCGACCCATGTCTTGTGCGTGTGGATACAGATCCCGAAAAGCCGGTTGCTGCACAAGTAAAACGAATTGCTTCGTTCCCGTTACCAAGACGATGGTATCAAGCTCCGATCGAGTATGAGGTGTTTGTTGAAATTACGGAGAACAGCGAATTGATTCGACCGGGGCTGCGTGGCAAGGTCGAAATCTTTACGGAGCGAATGCCGGACGTGGTTCAGGCGCCGATTTCAAGTATTGTTCGGCATCAAGATGACTATTTCGTGTTTGTAAGATCGATCGATCGAATCGATGCCCGAAAAGTCGAGATTGGAGTCAATAACGATAAGTTTATTGAGATCAAAGAAGGATTGAATGTCGGCGAAGAAGTACTGGTTGATGCCGACAATTACCGCCAGGACTACCAGTTCTCTTCCACCAATCCGTGATCGTGCACGTCAATGCTTGGATTGTCTATCTGGAAAACGGGTATCAAGAGTTTGACGCTGCACCCGATGCGGTCGCTATTGACTGTGCTGGGTATCTTTATCGGGATTGCCAGTGTGATCTGGTTGCTCGCGATTGGTGAAGGGATTAGTCAGAAGGTACAGCGGCAAATTGAAGAGCTCGGTACCAACAATATTATTCTGCGAAGTGTCAAGCCAGTTTCAGAGAACGTAACGGAAAGTTCTTCGATGGCGATCTATGGTGTGACACGAGATGATTTTTCGGCACTTAAAAGTACACTCACGACCATTGATCAGGCGCTCAAGATTCGTGACGCCAGCCGCGAGTTGTATTATGGCGATAAGGATCGCAACGTCCATTTCATTGGCTGTACGCCCGAATACGATGATGTGATGAAGTTGGAGATCAGGGAAGGGCGGTTTCTGGAACATCGCGATATTGAACAAGACGACAACGTTTGCGTGTTGTCGTACGAGTTGTCCAAGCAGCTTTGTCCGCTTGATTCGGCGTTGGGGATCGTGATTATGATTCGCTCAACACCTTATCGAGTGGTCGGAATTATGGAAAAGCGTGGAGCGATGGCGGCGGTGGGCAGTTCGCTGGATGCTCAGGATTTCAGTGACGATGTCTACGCACCGATTTCGACATTCTGGCGTCGCATCGGCGATTGGACGATGGAACGCAGTGCAGGTGCGCGTGTTAGCGAAGTAGTGCAGCTGAGCCAGATTACTTTTCGGGTGAAACAAACCGAAGATGTACTCGCGACTTCCAAGGCGATTGATTCGATCATGAGCCAACGGCACGAGGAAGAGGATTTTGCGATTGTCACTCCGCTGGAATTGCTGGAACAGGCGCGAACGACTCGGTTGTTGTTCATGGCATTCATGGGCTTGATTGCCGCGATCTCGCTGGTGGTCGGCGGGATTGGAATCATGAACATTATGTTGGCGACGGTGACTGAACGGACTCGCGAAATCGGGATCCGGCGAGCACTGGGCGCCAATCGAAAAGATATCGTGCGGCAATTTCTGGCGGAAACGATTGTTTTGTCGACCGTTGGTGGCGTTACCGGAATCCTGGGCGGCTTGGCATGCCCTTGGGTAATCCAGGGTTTTCGCGAACTACTGGTGAATTGGTTTCCAAAGGTGATGGCTGAAATGCCGGACAGCGTCAGTGATGTGGTCCCGGTTATTGTGCCGTTGTCGATCCCAGTCGCGTTTTTGATTGCGCTTACTGTGGGCGTGATTTTTGGGATCTATCCAGCGATGCGTGCCGCGGAATTGGATCCGATTGAGGCCCTGCGTCACGAATAGTCGCTTTGGGTGAGAATTGCTATCAAGCTTTGCTAGCAAGCTTTGCTACCACTGAGCATTTTGATTCCTTCTTCTAAAGTTTGTTAGCTGTTGGCAGGCAAAGGTTTAGCTGCCATGAGTGTTTCTTCCCAAAAATGCTACGGGTTTATAGCGTATAAAAATTAACTTAAAGCAGTATTGCTGTATCGCGAACGTGTCGATGTTATAGGTGTATGAATTATTTCAAGGAAGAAATGACAAAGTTCATTCGAATCTGCATCGGGATCCTGTTGATCGCCATTGGTGTGCCGATTTTCGTTTTGCCGATACCGTTTGGATTTGTTCTGATTGGTATTGGTGTGGCATTGCTATTTGGCCACAGCGTTTCGAGCGTTTTTGAATCGATCCGAGAACGCAAATCTGACAATCCGGCCTTTGGTCGATTTCTCGAATTTATTGGCCGAATGAGTCCTCTGTTCGTAAGAAGATGGCTCAATCAGTACGGGCTATAGAGGCTGTAGAGAGAGTCTTGGCGCGGTTACGCGCCATTAAGACTGTCTGTTTTCTCTACACTTGGAAGTCGAAACCGTGATCTTCTTCCTGGTTTGGTTCGTGGCTTCCATCGAGTCCAAGTTCAGTACGAAGCTGGTCGAACCGCAATTCCAGTTGCTCACTGGATGAATGAATGTGTTCGGCTTCGGTGATGAACCTCATGTCAGGACAGCAGTGCACACCACGTTGTTCGAGATTGAATTCGAACGGCTCCAGTGGACTTCCGTAGATGATTAACAATTTGTGTTCATCGAATTGGACTTCTTGCGGAGTGTTCGGGTTTAACACGGCGATGCCGGTACAACCATCGTTCATCAACAAATCTTCGTAGTCCCAAAGTGTGCTTGCCAATACGGGCGCATCGATGTGATCTCGATACATATCGGTATGCGATCCAGCAGTCGTATCGTGGCTGGTTTCCAGGACGACGTCTACCATGGGGCCGAGTCGACCGACCAATTCCATGAAAAGTGGGAACAGGATTTCAGCGGATGCGGCGGCCATGATTACAGGGACCTTTGCACCGGTTTCGTCGTCGACGTAAACATCGTGACGGTAGCCTTGCGAAGGTTTGATCTTCAAATCCATTGCTGGTCGAACAGCGTCAGTCAGGCGAAATTCTTCGTACTGGCTGATTTTCAAGTGTGCAGCCAGAGCGTCGTCATCGACGTTGGAGAAGCTGTTGGAATTGTTTGGCGGGTTGTACATGTTCGAGTCCTGGAAAGCGTTTTCCATGAATCGATCTTGGGAGCTCATTTTTTACCTCAGGGTGAAGGCATTTGTTGGAATACCGATGTTTTGCCTGTATTTAGATGGAACACAGAACGTGGTACTCATATGAGCAAAGGTAGGTTGCGCTTTGGAGTAACAACCTTTTTCAGATCATCTCGATTCAGAACGAGACAAAAAATGCTTTCCTGAATGAACAAAACGATATAATCCGCATAACCGTTCGTTCAACTTACGGACGTTGTTTTGATGTTGTCCAAAATGGATTGAAGAGAAAGACCGTGAGTGAAGTTGACAGTTCTAATGTGCCACAAACCGACACTCGTCCAAGCCTGGAAACGGATCGCTTGATTTTGCGGCCGTTTGGTAAAACCGACGAGGATGCCGTTTTTCGAATTTGTGGTGAGAAAGAGATCGCTGCCAATACGCGAACGATTCCGCACCCGTATCCGCGCGCACAGGCTGTGAAATGGATCGAGGCCCAGCCAGAGATGTGGGAAAATGGCAAGGCAGCCGTGTTCGCGATTTGTTTGAAGTCGACACGAGAGTTGGTTGGTGCGGTGGGACTGGAGATCAATGAACAGGACCAGAATGCCGAGCTGGGTTACTGGATCGACAAACAGCATTGGGGGAAGGGGATTGGTACTGAGGCGGCGGCTGAAGCGATTCGTTTTGGCTTTGCCGATCTGGCCGTGCACAAGATCCATGCCCATCACATCACATCCAACCCCGCGTCAGGCCGGGTTATGGAAAAGATTGGTATGGTAAAGGAGGGCCTGATGCGTGGTCATATTCGCAAGTGGGGTCGATTTTACGACGTTGTGTTCTATGGGATCCTGAATTCGGACTGGCAAAACCGCTGATTTGTAAGCGGAATTGAAAACAAGGTAGATTTTCGAACTTTTCGCGCAATAATTACGAATATCAATAATGAGGTAGCGAATAACTGAAAAATCGGGAAGTTCGTATAACTTGGATGTAGGCAATTGGGGTAAGTAATGTCAGAAAATTCCACGTCGGAAAAGCAGGGTACTCAAGTAACTTTCCTGGATCAAACGGGCGCCAAAAGCGTCGATGCAGTGGTCGCGTTTGACATTACTGTGAAACGGATTCTTCCGAACATCATTACGAAAATGAACTTGCCAGTGGTGGGGCCTGATGGCCAGCCAATGAGTTATAGCCTGGATCACAAAGAAGGTGGCCGGCGATTGCAGGAGAATCAAACGTTGGTGGAATCGAGTGTGACCGACGGAGACCATTTGATCGTGTATCCGGAAATCGTTGCCGGTTAATTGGCATCCACGTTTCTTTATATCTGTTAAAATTGCAGTAGATTCGGTAGTCGTTACCGAAAATTTTTGGGGATCTTTGAAAGCAATCAAAACATTTATGCGCAAATCTCCACGTCAGCGCAGACTTGAAGCCGACTATCGCGGTGTTTGTACTTTGCAAGACGAGAGTACGATTTTCAGCTTCCAATGCAGTGGTGATCCACCGCAGAAGTATCGTTTGATTTTCAAGGGCCAAGGAATCTTTCGCAGTCCAAGCGGTGAGATCAAAGTTTCGGATCATCATGAATGTCTGATCGAATTCGGAGCGGCGTATCCACGATTGGTTCCGAATCTGGCTTGGCAAACGCCCATTTATCATCCCAATATATCGAACAACGGTGTCGTTTGTTTGGGTGGGTATGGAACGAATTGGGTTCCAAGTCTAACGCTGAGTGAATTGTCGGTCATGTTGTGGGATATGATTCGGTATAAAAACTTTGATACCGAGAGCCCATACAATAAAGAGGCGGCGCTGTGGGCGAAGCAGCAAAATCAAAACGCGTTTCCGCTTGATCGTCGCAGCATTCGGGACAAAATTTCGGATCCGGTGTCCAATGCGACTTCTGGTGCAGAGATCATTGAAACCGGGATCGAGATAATTTCACCGGACAAGCCATCGAGTCTGGAAGACGACGGAATCATGTTTCTTGAGTAGTTGAATTTTTTGGCAGGGAGAACAAAAGCGATTTCTGACACTGATTCTAAAGGCGAAGATGTAAAATTCCTGATTGATGATGAGGACCGATATTCGCGTTTGCGGCTGATCGGATGGTGGGATCAGGAGAAGTTGTCGTCGTCGAGTGTTCTTGTGGTTGGAGCGGGCGCGCTGGGAAACGAAGTGCTGAAGAATTTGGCGCTGGTGGGTATCGGCCAAATCCATGTGATCGACTTCGACACGATCCAGCATTCCAATCTGTCACGCAGCGTACTCTTTCGCGCCGAAGATTCCGGGAAATCGAAAGCGGATGTTGCTGCCGATTTCGTCCGACGGATCAATCCGGACTGTAACGTCACAGCGATCAATGGTGACGTGATGGCTGATATTGGTCTGGCATTTGTGCGTGATGTCGATGTGGTTGTTTGTTGTGTCGACAATCGTGAAGCCCGGTTGTGGATCAATCGAATGTGCTGGAAGGTTGGGACGCCTTGGATTGATGGCGGGATTCAAGAAATCAATGGCGTTGTTAAATTGTTCACGCCGCCAGACGGTCCCTGTTATGAATGCGGGATGACAGAAAAAGATTATCAGCTGATTCAACTGCGATACAGTTGTCCCTTGTTGAAACTGGAAGACATGCAGCAAGGGAAAGTGCCGACAGCGCCGACGATTGCTTCGATCATTGGAGGTCTGCAGGCCCAGGAAGCGCTGAAGGTCATTCATGGCATGACTTCAGAGTCTGGCGAAGCAATGGTGTTTAACGGCGTGGCCAACCAGTTTTACAAATCGAAGTACCCGTTTCGAGAAGATTGTCTGTCGCATGAATCTTACGAACCGATTCAGAAAATCGAACTGTCGAATCAAAACAGAGTCGGTGAATTCTTTCAGGCGGTTGAATCGATCGCTGGTAGTGCGGCGGAAGCGATCGAGCTGGATCGAGATTTTCTGGTTTCGCTTGCGTGTCGCAAGTGCGAAACGGTGGACGACGTCAATCAGCCGCGAAGCTCAGTCAGCATGAAACGGGCAATTTGTAACGGTTGCGGTGACGTTATGTTGGCGGAATCGGTTGCCGAGTTGACTTCAGGCCAGATGGAAGAAAGAAAACTGGCCGAAATCGGTATTCCCGACCGCGATATAGTCAAATTTCGAGCGAATAACGATATGTACTTTGTTGAATTAGCAGCAGCCGACAAAAATAGCTGAAAACACGGCTTGGCCACCGTAAAATGAAATGGGCAATTCGATCGAACAAAACAATCAAGCAGCATCCATGGATTCCGACATCCAATTTGGACAAGTCGAACATTCGCAACCGCAAGAAGGATTACGTCCTGATCAGGACAAACATTTTGCGGTCGTAAGTGTTGGCTCGGTGTCGGATGTGGACTTGCCAATTTTTGTTGACATGGATGTGTTGCGAGACATGGAATCGCACGCTCGTGAAAACACCCGGGTAGAACTTGGCGGCGTCATGCTGGGGCGGCAACATGTCGACAGCGACGGTCAGCCCTTTGTTGTGATTTCGGATTCCCTGAGAGCCAAACATTACGAGGCAACCAAAGGTAGTTTTAAATTTACGCACGAAACATGGAACCAGATCACTCGCGAACGCAATGAATATCGCAGCGATCTGGAAATGATTGGCTGGTATCACACTCATCCAGGTTGGGGAGTGTTTTTGTCAGGGATGGATTTATTCATCTGTAACAATTTTTTCAGCAGGCCACTGGATGTAGCGTTGGTGATTGAACCATGTGCCGGTCAGCGAGGCTGGTTTCAATGGGAGAATGGTGAAACAAGGCAAACGCAAGGTTTCTACTTGATCTCCAACCGTCACCGACAAAATGAATTGAATTACTTTTCCGATATTTTCAATAACCAAAACCCAACGATCAATGACCCGCGATTCAAGCAAGCGTCTTTCGGAGTCACAGATCCCAATCAAGGTGAATCGATGGTTAATGTAATCGACAATCGTCGGCCGGTGTTTGAACTGGCAATCGTATCGATGTTGTTTCTGCAAATGTTAATGGCGGGCTTTTTCGGATATCGATTGCTCAATGACATGGAAAATAAGGATACGGCTGTGATGGCGGAACGGATGGCCGCTTTGGAATCGAAGTTGGATCAAGATCGGAATTTTTCTGGAGTTTCGGTCCGTGAGCAGGCGTACGCGAACATCCTGGAAAAGGTCGTCGCAAAAGAAACGGGTGAAGCGGGGCTGGCGGAAGATTATGCGGATGTTGCGGTGAGCAATAAGTTGTTATCAGAAAACCTTGAAGGTCAGCTTGCTCGCATTGCCCAGGCAAAGGAACAAAACGACGAATTGAATTACAACTTGTTGAATCAACGCAAAAGGGCTGAGGAACTGGAAACAGAATTGCTTTCGGCGCAGGATTCGATTCTGGAGTTCAGTATTGAGAATAAAGAATTAAAAGACAGTATTGCTGCCGCCGACGGCGATCCGCTGGCCCAAGAGGTTCTTCCGCCCTGGTTGATAAATACATTGGCCGGTGCGGGTTTGTTTATTGCCGGTGCGATTGGAGGTTCTTTGATAGTGCGTCGCATGCGGGATGAGGAATTGGACGATCCAGCCTGGGAAGATGTCGAATCGGTGGCTGAAGATCGAGCCGGCAAACAGCAAGCAGATGTCGGTAAAAATCGAAACGACAGTCAGAAAGTTGCTCGTTAGGATTTCAGCATGATTTCTATAGTATTTTTCATATTCGTTTGCTTGGCGGCGCTGGCGGTTTTTAGCGTGATCAATTCCTTGTTTGTTCGAATCAGTTCATGGACGAAGTCCTATAAGCGATTGGCGGATCGTTACGGAACACGGGTTGCTTACAGCGGTTTCCGGCCGAAACTTTCGTTTGTCTATGGCAAGAGTATATGTTTTTTGAAAAACATTGGCCGATCCAATAACAAGAAAACGCTGCTGCAAATCGAGTGGCCTGATCGCAAGTTCAAATTGCATCTTTCGAAAACCAGCCAGGTAGGTTGGTTTTTCGCACGAATGTCGAAGATCGATTTGGATTTGCCCAATGCACCATTTACGTTGTACAGCAACGATGCGGTGGCAGCCAAAGAAATGGTCAATGCCACAACGGTATGGCAGATCAAGCAGATCATGGATTTGTATTCCAGTGGTGCGGAGATTTCGGTTGAGAGCGGCAGAATGCGGATTACGAAACCTGGATTTATCAAGAATGAAATCCAGTTGGATGATTTTGTCCGATATGGCTTGGAATTGTTTGATCAATTCCGACTTGCAGTTAACCGCGAACTGAAATTCCTGTCCGATGATGAAGCGGTGGTTATTGCGGAAGTGACCTGTCCGATTTGTAGCGGGAAAATTGTTGAAAACATGGTGACGTGCGTCCGCTGTCGAACGCCTCATTGCGGTGACTGCTGGGAATACAATGGCCAGTGTGCAACGTTTGCCTGTAGCGAAAAGCGATGCTTCAGTGTTGGCGATGGTGTGGTGGAAGCTGGACGGCGGATTTAACTCATCACGTTTGATTTTCGCCAGTGTTTTTTGACTGCTTTGAGCAATGGGTTGATTGTCTTTTCCTGAATATCGTGTGGTGGATCCCAGTCGAACCATTCGAAGCCTTCGTGTTCGGTCGGCACGATTTTGAAATCAGGATCGACAAGTTTAGCCATAAAAATGATCAGCGTTTTTGTGCGAGGTTCGTGATTGTATTTGGCTAATTTTACTTTGTATTGCTGTTCAAATCGGAAATCCGGATCCAAAATAATGTCTGATTGAGTGATCCCGGTTTCTTCATCCAGTTCCCGCAATGCGCATTGCATGTCGGATTCGCCTTTATCGACGTGTCCTTTTGGAAGATCCCACCTTGAAGAATGCTCCATCAACAGAAACGATAGATTGGGTTGATCGCGGTAAATAAAAAAACCGCATGACATGAGTTGTTTCGCCACTGCATCGATCCTTCGGAGTGTATGTTGTTATGAAAATTTATACCAAAACCGGCGACTCAGGCGAGACTGGTTTGTTAGGTGGTTTGCGCGTGTCCAAAAACCATGCTGCGATTGCAGCTTGTGGAGACGTCGACGAAACGAATTGTCAGATTGGTTTGGCGCTTAGTTTGTCGACCAATTCGGACATCAATCATATTCTAGCCAAAGTCCAGCGCCAATTGTTCGTTGTTGGTGGGCAGGTGGCAAGTTGTTTAGCCAAAGACGCCTCGAAGGTTAATATCTTAAGCGAAGATATTGAAGGCCTTGAGAAGGCGATCGACAAATTCCAGCATGGATTACCTGAGTTGGCTGCTTTTATCATGCCAGGCGGATGCCAATGTGCGGCGATATTGCATGTTGCTCGCAGCGTTGCTCGTCGGGCTGAACGCAGCGTGGTGGAATTGATCGGGGCAGGGCGGTGTGGCAGCGAATTATCGCTTGTGTTGATCTATTTGAATCGGCTGAGCGATTTTCTTTTTGTAGCTGCTCGGCGAATTAATCTCGACCAAGGGGTTGAAGAAGAAAGATGGCTGCCGGGTGCGGATTAGCTCGAAAAGATCGGGCGGTGGGCATTTATTTTGTTGTGGTTGCCCTGTGATGGTTTGAGTTGGACGAATTCGTTACAATGAAACCGCTTAAACCCGCGAAAATGTTGGAAGCTGGATCGATGAAAAAAATAGAAGCGATTATTCGCCATTTCAAATTGGAAGATATCAAAAGTGCCTTAACGGATTGTGGCGTCGAAGGGATGACGATCACAGAAGTAAAAGGATTTGGTCGACAAAAAGGCCATACAGAAATGTACCGTGGCAACGAGTACGCGATCGACTTTGTGCCAAAAGTGAAGGTGGAGGTCGTGGTTCCCGAAGACACTCTTAAGCAGGTGATCGATACGATTATGGATAAGGCTCAAACCGGGCAGATGGGTGACGGAAAGATCTTCGTTACTGATTTGCAGGAAGTTATCCGCATTCGCACGGGCGAAACTGGAAAGGACGCCGTCTAGCTTAAATTCTAGTTGCGATTGGCATTTTTATGACGACTGGTGGAGCCGGGTTTCGCAAAAGCGTTAACAACGCCCGGGAAAGATGGAACGACGGTCGTCAAATCATGCGGCGGGTGCATGAAGAGGGTGCTCCCGGTCGGCAAGTGGTTTACGCGATGTCTGATTTGCTGGACCACGTGTTGATCGATTTGTTCATGGATGCCGTCAGCGAGTTTCCTGAATCGATTGAGCAACAAGTCTCAATCGTATTGCATGGCGGTTGTGGCCGGCGCGAGGTTGCGCCTTTTTCCGATGTCGATTTGATGCTTTTGTATCAAGGAAGTCTTTCGGAAAAGCTAACGGAATTTGCGCGTCGATTTACTCAGGATGTTACGGACACCGGTTTGCAATTGGGCTACAGCATCCGTTCGCCACGCGAAGCTTGCAGTATGTCGCTGAAAGATCCGGCAATATTTTCCTCGTTAACCGAATCCCGTTACCTTGTCGGGAACGTGGAACTGTACAACAACTATTTGAATCGTTTGCAGCGGTTAGCGCAGCGGCGCAGTTCCAATTTGATTCGCGGGATTGTCAAAGCGCGGGAGAAGGAGCGAATACAATTTGGAGAAACGGTTTACTTGTTGCGTCCCAATGTGAAAAAATCACGTGGTGGTTTAAGGGACTTGCATTTGATTCGCTGGTTGGGGTTTGTGCGTTTTGGTGAATCGGATGTTGATCAATTGTGTCGTCGCCGTGCGATTCTGGATTCGGATGCGACTCAATTACATGCGTCGAGAGAGTTTTTGTTGAAGATACGCAACGAGATGCATTTTAATGCGGGACGAGCCAGCGATCTTTTAACTCGCAGCGAACAGGTTCGGATGGCTGAAAAGTTTGGCTATCGTGGCGACGATGCGGTTCTGCCGGTCGAGCGATTGATGCAGAGCTATTTTGGATATACAAGCCAGGTCCGCTTTGTCGTCGACCAATTCGTGGCCAATAGCCTGAACCGACGCACGATTGCGTCGCAGGTTCTGGCACCGTTGGTAACGCGACAGGTTGGCAACGAATTCTTGATGGGGCCGACGCATATTGGCTTGAGTCAAACGGCCCGCGCGACATTGGCGGGGAATTTGCAGGAAGTGTTGCGATTGATGCAGTTGGCGAGCCTGCACGACAAGGAAATCGAGTACGAAACGTGGGAAGTGATTCGCGAGGCGATGGGCACGTTACCGGATTTGGAAGTCACGCGTCCGATTGCCGAACAATTCATGGCGCTGTTGGCTAACACCAGGCGTCTGGCAGATTTGTTGCAGGTGTTGCATGAGATGTTTGTGCTAGAAAAGATCATTCCTGATTTTTCTCACGCGCGAAATTTGTTGCAATTCAATGAGTATCACAAGTACACCGTTGACGAACATTCATTGCAAGCGGTGCGAAAGGCGACCGATTTTGAGAACGCAAATACGGTTGTTGGACGGGTCTATTCGAAGTTGAAAGATAAAAACACTTTGCACCTGGCATTGTTGCTGCATGATTTGGGAAAAGGGTATCCGGAGGATCACTGTGAAGTTGGCCGGCGCATTGCGGAGCAGATCGGCAAGCGATTGCATTTGAGTTTTGAGACGACCGAGGATATTAAATTTCTGGTGCACAATCACCTGGTCATGTCGCATTTGGCTTTTCATCGTGACATCAATGACGAAAATATGGTCGCTGAATTCGCCAGCAACGTTGGATCGGTCAGATTGTTGTCGCTGTTGTACGTTTTGACTTGTGCTGATGTGGAAGCGGTCGGCCCGGATGTCATGACGCCATGGAAATATAACTTGCTAACGAATCTGTATCAAAATGCAAAGGATGTGCTGACGGGTCAACATTCGGATTCCGCTCAGCGCACCGACGCATTCGATGGGATGTTTGAAGAGATTGGAAGCTTCGCCGATACGCCTGAATTGCAGTCATGGGTTCGTTCGGCCGCCAGAAATTTGCCGCGGAACTATTGCTTTCAGCATGAAGCGGAGGAAATTTCACGGCAATTGTTAGTGTTGCGTGAAACGACAGGCGATGAAGTCCAGTGCTGGATCAAGCAATGCGAAGGTTCTAATTTGTATGAATTGTGTGTCGGCAAGCGTGAGCGACGGCGCGCAGGATTGTTTTATAAAACGCTTGGGATGTTGGCCAGTCAGGGCGTAGCGGTGCGCTCTGCTGACATCAAGTCGATTGGCGGGTCACTGGTACTGTATTGGATCAAGTTCGAGGATTTGGAGTTTGAGGATCCACCGCAAAGCCGCATTCATGATTTACGAGACCGTGCGCGAGATATTGCGGCTGGGATTTCGGATGGTCCGCCGACGTTTCGCAGCAAGTGGGGCGATGAAAGTGTCGCGCGAAAACTGACGCGCCCAAGAATCGAAGTAAAGATCGACAATCAGACCGTCGAATCGGCAACGATTATTGACGTATTTGCTTACCAGAAAATTGGCTTGCTCTACAGAATTTCGAGAAAGATTCATAAGATTGGGTTGGATGTGAATTACGCGCGGATATCGACGTACGCTCAGCAGCTGATCGCGGTATTCTATGTGACCGATGAACAAGGAAATAAAGTTCGCAATAAGAATCAGTTGCAGGTGATTAAGCAGGAAATTCTGCGTACCACCCGGTCGTATTTGGAACCCGAGGCCCAGGACTAAGGATCATGTCGAATCAAATACAACCAGCGAGTGCAAAACGCTCGAGCGGTAGCGACTGGGGTAAGTACCTGGTGATCCTGGTGTTTCTGGCACTTGTGGTGATACCGGTCGGCTATTATGGCTTTAATAGCGAGTTTGCGCGTTGGAAAGCAGCGAGAGCTGAATTGCTTTACGATGCTGGCGAGATTGAGCAGAGCCTTGAGTTGATGCAACGTTCGGTTGAGCAAGCGCCTCACAATCAGGATCTGAAATTGAGCTTCGCCTATAAGTTGATGCGACATGGGCAGGCCGAACGCGCACTTGAGCTCATCGATGAAGTAATTGACTATTCGACTAACCCTCGGGAGTCGATCGAAGCTAAAGCGCAGTGCTTGATGTATCTGGGCCGGGCTCAGGAGTCGTTGACCTATATCAAGAGTGCTTCGGATTACCTTGACACCAGCCAATATCAGCAACCGATTCGGCTAAACACGATGGCCTATTATCGGGCGTTGGCCAAAAAGGAGTTGGTTCAGGCGAACGAAGATATATCGAAATCGATTCGAATGACTCAAGAATTGACGTGGTGGCTCGACTCGCGGTTGCCGATGTCGCTGGCGGACCAAACTCTTTTGGCAACTGCAGTTGTTGCACTAGGCGTTGATCAATCGGAACTGGCGGTCGGAAAGTTGTCAGAGCGAATTGATGAAATGCGATTGCAGAATCAGCAATATCAAGAATTGGTATCGCGTGAAGTGTATTTCCTTATGAGCAGTGACACTTCTTTGGATGCATCGCGGCAATCGGAGCTGAAAATTCAGCAGTATCAGATGCATGCGAAGCAGCAATTCCTTGCAGTCCTGCTGGTGGTTCGTAGTTTTATTCATCAGGAAACTGGCAAGCAGCGCGAATGTGATCTGGATCGGCTGGAGATTGACGCGTTGGGCTTTGATGCGGATGAATTGTTGGCAGGTATACCTGACGACTGGCAACTGATGAGCATCATGACCAATGGTGGTCAGTTTCTGGACACCGATGCGATGGTGAAAATTGCGACAGGCAGAAAGCTTGAAGAAGCAATTGCGGAACTGGATACGTCCGTTCTGGCTTTTACGGTGTTGTCGTTGACCGGTCAGGGGTCGCTTCGAAATACGTTGCGTGACGAAAGTGGTCAGTCGTTTGACGAGCGCGACATTCGCCATTCGGAGGCGGTTATTCGATCGCATCGCGCTCAAGCGAAGATTCAACTTGGATTGCCAATTGAAGCAGAGCAGGACTTGCAACGGATCGAAGAGCTTGGATTTCGGCGCGATGAAAAACTATTTTGATGCCAGCAAGGCTATCGAATAGTGTTTCCACGAAGCATGAAATATCCAAAAACGACGGTTGAAATGGACAAAATGCACCAGGTGGTTTCATCGAAACTCTGCACTTGACGCAGGACGGATTCAAGAAAGCGATACATGCTTCGGGCGATTGAGTTCATCTAATTGCTCGTTGTGGGGCTGTATAAATTTACGTAACAAAGTTTAGGATTCGGATGCGGCCAAGATTGGGAAAATCGTGAATTGCAAGTGCGATTTTTGGTCTGGTTGTGATGGTTGAGACGAAAAATCCGCTGGGCCGGATGGAAATATCGTGGATGAGATCCCGGAATAGCTGGATGATTCGAAAGACTGTGACGATAATGGACAAAATTCGTGACTGGTTTCAAAAGGCCTTGCAATCAACACGCGATAGATATAATTAGCTTCTTCAATTGGGGCCGTAGCTCAATTGGTTAGAGTACCGGACTGTCGATCCGGTGGTTGGGGGTTCGAGTCCCCTCGGTCTCGTGCCCGGTTTTAGGACCGGGCTTTTTTTATGCGCGGAGTTTGGTTTTTGTTAGTCAGTCAGCGGTTTTGTGGGTGTTGAAATGAAGTTTGAAGAATTGCGTGAAGCAAATTCGAGGCGTCATCAAGAATGGGCTGGAAGTACGCCAATATCGCTTTCGTTTCGTGGTCTTGAACTTGGCGGTGAGGCAGGCGAAGTACTGAATGAGGTGAAGAAACTTGAGCGAGGCCGAATGGGCATTGCTGGCGGCAAAACGGATTTGGACGGTCTCAAAGAAGAGCTTGCTGACGTAATGATCTGTGTCGATTTAATCGCGATGGATTTAGGGATCGATTTGTCAGAGGCAGTCGAAAAGAAGTTTAACCGTACATCCGAGAAATTCGGTTTGGAGACTCGGTTTTATCCTGAGAATTCTGTTGGCCAGTAGCGCTGAGAAAATTAACTCGTACGCACTCATAACTTGCACACACTCGTATGCCGCGCATCGTTCGTTGTTCAGGTGCGTTACTTGT
>CAYONX010000052.1:24349-32185 GCA_964405425.1 uncultured Pirellulaceae bacterium
AGGTGCGTTACTTGTTGAGGTGTTGGATCGTATCTGAAGCGCGAACGCGAACTAATACTCGCCAACCAAACTCGCCTGGCACCGGTAAACTAAGCTGGGCGACTGCATTAACCGATGCGATGTTTGTATTAGTTGGTTAGCAGTTCAATGAAGCCATCGACGTCAAGTAAATTGACGAAGCCATCGTCATTGGTGTCGCCTGCTTTGTTGAATTCTCCGCTGGCGAGTAAATCTACAAATGGCTGGACATCGAGTAAATTAACAAAGCCATCGCCATTTATGTCGCCAAGCAGAAAGTTATTGGTGATTTCATGCACGTATACGTTTGCAATTCCGTCCTGTGTCGACAAGTAGCACGGGAATACTGTTGTTTGCGTTACTGCCATTCCCAGGTAGTCACCGATGAATGTGCCACCAAAACCGTCTTGTGCGGTATCGAAAGGCTGTGGGGTCAATACGATTTCGGTCCATGACTCTCCCCCGTCATCGCTGAACGAATAAATGGCTTCCAGGATTGCTGACGGCTGAGCAGCGCTGTCGGTTGTATTGTCGTTTTGAACGACCGATCGCGTATCATAAAAAATCAAATGAAGCCGGCCTGAATTGTCGACTTCAATCCATGAAAAGAATTGGTCGCCGGGTGTTTTGGCATCGGTGTTGACAATCGTTGGAGTTGTCCAGGTGTCACCTTGGTTAATCGATTTGCTGAGGTATATGTCTACGTTGGAGTTATTGCCTGAAACGCTAGTGGTATCGAACCAAACGACGTACAAAGTTCCATCAACAGGATCGACTGCAAAAGCATTAATCGGGGCAACGCGAAAACGACCTGGGAATCGAGAGCCATCGACTCCCCAAACATCCATCCGCGTGGCAACGGTGATTGGAGCATCGAAGGTTGCGCCGCCATCAAAGCTGCGAAGGATTTTTACGCCATCAGAGATGTCCCAATAGCATAGGTACAATTCGCCGGCGGGGCCGATTCGAGGTAGCCAGCCGAGTCCGAATTCAGGGAAACCAGTTGGCCCCGACCACGTATCGCCTTCGTCGGTGGACGTCAGTAGCCCCTGGTTGTAGCCAACATAAACTCTTGTTTCGTTAAGATCATTGGGGTCTGGTCCTGCGGCCATCCAGCACTTGTCTGCTCCGCCGGTTTCAATTGCCATTACGGTAGGCTGGAAGAAATCATCGCCCGCATTTTTTCTTGCAACGTACACACCGCCGTTGCCGGCAAAAGAAATCGCGCCGGCCCAGAGGTTTCCGGTTCGGTTGTCAAAGGCAGTCATTGGATCACCTTCAACCGCTGCTTGATTGGGGACAGGAGGCCGAATGAGAAAATCGTTCCAAGTATTGCCTCCATCGGTCGTTAAGGCGAACCCCGAACGGACGCCGGCGGTGCGGTAATCGTTCCATCCCGTCAGGATGTGGTTTGAGTCGATGTCGCTTGAGGCGGCGGTTGTTTCATTGCCGGGCCCAGTGTTGGTAACGTCGACGCGCGTTTGAGCTCCCACGGTTGGTAGATGTGTTGCGTTTGCTTGAGCTGCTTGAGCGGGAGTGCGATTTAAAAGTCCAAGTAATTGCGGCGGAACGGAATAACCATTGACTTTCGCCAGTTGAACGAATTGAAGGGAACTGTCACGGTTACCGAGATAGTAATTCAAGATCGCCAGTCGGCTGTAGACATGTCCGTTTTCAGGATCCAATTCGGCTGTGATGTTGTAGTGTTTAATCGCTTCTTCAAAACGTTCAACGGTTCCGCTGAGTGTTAGCGCAAGTTGTTCGTGAGCACGGGCAAAATTTGGATCTATTTCGATGGCGGTCCGAAATGCTGCTTCAGCCATCTTCGTTTTGCTTTTTCCGAGCAGCGTTGTTCCCAGCGTCTCGTAAACTTGAGCGTTAGTCGAATCGAGGATGACACTTCGGGTCGCTGTTTTAAGCGAATCGAGCAAGCGACCTTGTCGATAGGCAAGTTTCGCTTGGTTGTGAAGGTTGGTTGCTTCATCAACGTTAAGGCCGGAGACGAGCTCATTGGCGATATTGTTGTCAATCGTTACGCGTCCCGAATCGTAGTTTAGCCCTGACAGTGCTTCTCGCGTTAATGCGGCACGATATTGGTTGCCAGCGCGTCGAACCGGTTCGGCGGCGCCGCTACTGGCTGCGATATCCATATCGGACGGCTCGACGGCATTGTGGCTGTCGGTCTGTGTGATTTCAGATTGATTGCTGCAGCCGGCCAGGATTGTGATCGCGACGATGCATAAAGAGAATCGGAATCTGCGAAAATTCATAACAGTCTCGACCTGGAATATGGGCAGTGTTCTTATCGGAATTCGCTGTGTTTAAGCAAGTTAATAATAGACGGCAGCAGCGAATCAAGCAATCTTTTAGCGCCAAAGTGTGCACTAGTCGCCAAAACAGGTGCCCATATCACGGGCCGTCAGGATCGTATCGCATTCGACTGGTACGGTCTTGATATCTTTGGTGCATTGGTCGAGCGGAATGTACCGGACGGTTGGTGGATCCAGTGCAACCATCACGTTTGTTTTTCCGGCTTCGAGTGCGCGAATTGCTGCTGCGCCAAATCTTAGTGAAAGCAGACGGTCACGAGCCGTTGGAGTTCCGCCACGCAGCAAGTGTCCCAGGACGACGCATCGCACTTCATTTTTTACGATGTCTTGAAGTTGGCGAGTGACGAATTCGCCAATCCCACCAAGTTTCTTGACTCCACCGGCATCAACGTAGCTGGCTTCGCCTCCGACTGGCTTTGCTCCTTCGGCGACGACTACGATCGAAAAGTTTCGCTTGGCGACATTTCGCTGGTGGATTTTTTCGGCAACCTTCTTAATGTCAAAAGGAATTTCCGGCAGCAGTATCACGTCGGCCGATCCGGCAAGCCCACTGTGTAGAGCGATCCAACCGGCGTCACGTCCCATGACTTCGACAACCATAACGCGCTGGTGAGCGGAAGCTGTTGAATGAAGTCGATCGACAGCATCGGTGGCAAAGTCGACTGCAGTATCGAAACCAAAGGTTGCGATTGTTCCTACCAGATCGTTATCAATGGTTTTGGGGACACCTACGATGGGGATGCCCAGTTCAGCGGATCTCGCGGCGATACGCATCGAGCCGTCACCGCCGATGGCTACCATCGCGTCGAGTTTGTGCTCTTTAAATCCTTTAAGTAGTCGATCGGAAATGTCCTGGTTTTCTACCGAGCCATCGTCCGATTTGACTTCATACGAAAAAGGGTTACCGCGATTGGTGGTTCCTAGAATGGTTCCACCGGTATGAGCGATGCCACGCACAGTTTCGCGTGTAAGCGGAATGGTGCCGCCTTGAGGAAAATTTTCCGGATGCATGATGCCGTCATATCCACAGCGGATTCCCATGCATTCCCATCCCCGTTTCAAGGCAGCGAGAGTGACCGCACGGATAACAGCATTGAGTCCGGGGGCATCGCCTCCGCCAGTTGTAACTGCAATTCTTTTCGACATAGAGAAGGCCTTGGCTATGAGTGATTGGGGGATTGGGAATCGGTGGTTGGTTCGTCAGGCTGGCTTTGAGCGTGCGGTTCGCCTTTTTTGTGTCCAGGGCCATGAGGCGTGTGGTAGGCCGTCAGACAAATGCCGACCGCGACTAGCATCATTCCAACCCACATCATTGGGCTGATGTCAGCGTCCTGGAATTTTAGATAGGCGGCGATAGCGTTGACGGTGACAGCTCCGCCGAAAACGATCGGCATCACGTAAGCCGGTTGGCCTCCCGCTTTTGTCAGCGAAAATGTCAGAGCCAGTGCGCCAAGAGCTCCAAGGCAGCCGGCCAAAAATCCCCATTTCATAGCGGGGTAGTATTTGCCAGTAAAATCAAAGTTGTCGTTGAAGGCAAACTTCATCATGAGTGAGCCACCGATAATGGCAATGACCAGATAGGCGACGCCGATGAAGACATAGGGCTTAAACGGCCCCCATTCTTTGCTGGGCGAACGGGCATTGGATAGTGTCGGGCCGTACATACCCCAGCATAGTGCGACAAGTAGTGCGCATACGATTGCGAACCATTTGATTTGGTTGTTGTCCAAGGATCTGCTCCTGAGTCTCAATGGTTGGGCGATTTAATCCGTAGTGAAGATTCATTACGTGAGCAGATAAATTAATGTATTGTGCGGCCTTGCAACAGGTGCGGTTGTTGCTCGAAGATGTTGAGATGCCGATCAAGAGTTCTTAAATGTGCGGATTCGTATGCAAATTTGCAGAAGTCCATTTCTAATTTGGTGCACTGGGCGAACTGGTTCAACGTACCTGTGTGATCTGTTGAATTCCCATCCGCAGATTTATTGTCGCGGCGAAGATTTTGCTGAGGATGTAGTGACCGACGGAGAATTGAGTGAACACCCGACGTTTGAGGTCAAGCGGAGGCATTTTACTCGTCGAATCAATCGTCCGGATGGTGTCATCGTTCACCCCGATCGTGCGGAGGCGATTGGTTATTTGAGGCAGTTGATGTCTCAGGAATATTTGGCGTGCGGATTTAAGTTGAAGTTTCCCAACCAGCCAGTTGTGTTTGCCGAAGTTGTGGATGAGTTGCGACAGATGCCCAATGTGCACTTAATTGGCTTGCATCGAAAGAATTCGCTTAAGCAGGCAATTTCGCTTCGTAATTTGGAACGGCTGCGGGCATTAAGGGCGCGCTTGAATTCGGGTAATTCGAAATCGGCGGTTGAGATGGAGTCGTTTGAGTTAGACGTCGAAGCGGCTGTCAAAGATGCTCGCTTTTTTCGGAGAAGCAAATCGGAGTTCGAAAGGTTTGCGGAAGGGTTCGATCGTGTCCGCGTAATTGCGTATGAAGAATTGGTCGAATCAAATGGTCCAATAGAAGAGTTGTTGCGATTTTTGGGAATCGCAGAAAGCTCGCACAAATGGAAATCCAAATTCAAGAAAATATCGCCCGATAAAATATCGGACGCTATTTCGAATTATCAGGAATTGGCTGACGCCGTTGCCGGTTCGCAGCTTGAGCAGTTTCTGGATTAACGATGAATGGTTTCTTAGCCGTCACCCGTCAATAGATCGAGTGGGTTGATGTTTTGATGCCCCATTTCGTTGACCGTAGAAAACGGCCGGGATGAAAGGATAGAACCAGCAGTCATCGATTCGGTTTGAGTGGTGCCAAGTTGGAGCGATCGATAGGTATCGACGTCAAGTGAAATGTTGGAATCGCCAAGTGCGACTTCTTCAGTGGCAACGTGCTCAATGACGATACGTACTTGGGAATTGAGTTGTACGTCATTGAAGTTGATTACCCAGTTACCAGCTGAATTAGCAGTGTCTTTGGCTTCTCCGATGATTGAGCCGTCTGCGGCATAGATTCTTCCAACCAAAACGGTTCCCGGTGTTGCAGATCCGGCGAGAATAGGCTCTGGGGCAAGCGTGTGGATTTGTTGTGAAAGGACGAGATCGCGACTGCCGCCGAAGTTCATGAATTCATCGTTAAACGTATCAAATCGATCGCTGGCGATATTGTTGAACGCATCAAACTGGAAAAAGGTTGCAGCGTTCCATTGAATTGAAACCTCGGTCGTTGCGCCGTGTGAGTCGGTAACTAAAACCGTCACGTCAAACGGTCCGTCGCCGGCCAATTCGGTATCGATGGTGCCAGTAATGATGCCGGTCGCAGGATCTAGAGTCAGCCCTGGTGGCAAGGTGCCCTGATCATCGAAGGTTAATACATCAAGGTTATCAATGTCGGTGGCGAAATCTGAAACGTTCAGTGGTGTGATCGGTTCGTCTTCGACAATGATTTGATTCGGTATGGCAGCGGATTGAGTTGGAGCGTCGTTGGCTCCGATGATTTCGATAACCAGCTGAGCTGTCGCCGTACCGCCTTGGCCGTCCGAAACTGTGTAGGTGAATGATTCGAAGATAGATTGCCCCGGGGCAAGGCTTTGCACGGCATTTGATGTTGGGTCAATGTTGTATTGGTAGTCCCCGTTTGGATCAACGGTGAGCGTGCCGAGTTGGCCAGGGATCTGCGTTGTGCCTGATATCTGTGTGCCGTCAATCGAATCGATCGACAGAACATCGTTGTCCGGATCGCTGTCGATTCCAGAACCGGTGTTTGTAGAGATCAGGTTGGCGGAAATCGGGGTGCTTGCGTCTTCGGAGATCGAGGTCGAGTTGTTGTTGGCAGTTGGTGCTGGATTTTCGACTGTCCAAACAAATGTTTGCTGAACCGTTTGGCCACCAGAATCCGTCGCCGTGATCGTGACTGAGTACGGTCCAGATGTCGAAGCGTCTGAAGCAATTTGACCTGAGATGATCCCAGTGTCTGGGTCAATGGATAGACCAGGTGGTAGGGTGCCGTTGTCGTTAAAGTTCAGCGTGTCCGTTGCGTCAATGTCGTTGAAGAACGTGCTGACGTTAACCGGCGCGATCGTGTCGCCATCGTTTGCGTTTTGGTTAGCGATATTGCCGGTTGTGGTTGGTCCGTCATTGACAGGATTGACAGTAATCGACAGTGTCGATGAGTCGTCGTTTCCGCTGCCGTCGGTGGTTGTGTAGGTCACGCCAGGTACAGGGCCATTGAAATTGGCGACTGGTGTGAAGTCGAATGTGCCGTCGACGTTGATTTGCAATGTGCCAACGCCCGGAATTATCGCTGTGCCACCAGGGCTGAAAGTGGTGCCGCCGACGGTGAAGTTAGCGATAGTTACTGGTCCATCGGCGCTGGAAGTGCCGCTCAAGACGTTATCGGTCAGCGTGTCGTCTTCGTCTACGCTAAATGTTTCGTCAGTGTCTGTGAAGTCGTCGTTGACGGGGTCGACCGTGATGGTGACGTTGGATGTGTCATCGTTTCCGCTTCCATCCGTTACTGTGTAGGCAATCGGAGGAGTGGTTCCGTTGAAATTAGCGACTGGAGTAAACGTGATCGTTCCGTCGCTGTTGATTTGTAGCGTGCCAACGCCAGGTAGGGTTGCCACGTCGCCAGCATTGTAAGTCGTACCGCCCACCGTGAAGTCTGAAATGGAGAGCGGGCCATCAACACTGGAAGATCCGGCCAGGATGTTTTCATTCAAGTTGCCGTCTTCGTTGACATTGAATGCTTCATCGGCATCGGTGAAGTCGTCGTTGACCGGGTCGACCGTGATCGACAAAGTGGATGTATCGTCGATTCCAGTACCGTCGGTTGTCGTGTAGTCAATCGCCGGGGTTGCTCCGTTGAAATTAGCGATTGGTGTGAAAATGAATGTTCCGTTGCTGTTGATTTGGAGGGTGCCAACGCCAGGAATGATTGCGGTGTCGCCGGCTGAATGTGATGTGCCGTTAATGGTGAAATCTGAAACCGTAACTGGGCCATCAACACTTGAAGTGCCTGCCAGAACAGTGTCCGACAGAGGGGTGTCTTCGTTGATGTTGAAAGACTCGTTTGAATCAGTGAAGTCGTCGTTGACAGGATCGACAGTGATCGAAAGTGTCGAAGTGTCGTCGTTACCGCTGCCATCCGTCGTGGTGTATGTGACCGGCGGAACAGGGCCGTTGTAATTTGCTTCCGGAATGAATGTGAGCGTTCCGTCGCTGTCGATTTGCAGCGTACCAACACCTGGAATCACAGCCGAATCGCCAGCTGTGAACGAAGTTCCATTTACCGAAAAGACAGAAACCGTGACTGGCCCGTCAGCACTTGAGGTGCCGGATAAGATGTTGTTGCTAAGGGTCGTGTCTTCATCGACAATAAATGATTCGTTCGCGTCTGTGAAGTCATCGTTGACTGGGTCAACGGTGATGTTAAGCGTTGAAGTGTCATCAGTGCCGCTGCCATCGGTTGAAGTGTAAGTGACAG
>CAYONX010000053.1:0-22257 GCA_964405425.1 uncultured Pirellulaceae bacterium
AGTGGATCACTTGGACGCAGAAGAAACCAGGCTCGACCACCACTTTGAGCAAAACGATCTTGTGGACGATTTAAAAATGTTGCCCCTGTAATTGGATCTATCGATGGAGGATTTTCAGAAAACCCAATGCCAAGCCATTCAGGGGCATTAGTTGTCACATCCATTGAAAGCGTGTAAACCGTGTCCACCACCAAGGCTACTTCGAGTGTCGCGGCACCTTCGAAATTCATTGGGCCTACATCCAAAACACCGTTGTCAGTGGCAAAACCATTTGAAGTCCAAGTGGCTCCCGAAGTGTCCTCAGTTGTTCCGTCGAGCAAAGCTCCGGTGCCGCCTTCGAAATCCTCGGAAAAAATCATTTGTGCATTAGCAGCCGAGCACCACGCGAACGATGCTCCGGCCAACAAAGTGCACACGATTGTCTTTTGAATTGAACTTAAACTAACTTGAGTTTTCATGGATCTATCCTTGGGATCGTAGTTGTGGGCAATAGTTTCAGTATAGCTGGAATGTTAACCATTTAGTGCGATTCTACACTTACCTCATTCTCACGCAAACTTTGCACATGGGGATTTTGTATTTTTCAATTTCGCAGCACATTGCCGTGATCGATTCGCGCCGATTCCAGCAGGCTTCGGCTTTGTAATTCAAGAGATCGCTGTGTTCACACCGTAGATCTGGTTGGCTCATACCCATCATACGATCTGTCTGGACGGCCCACCAGGATTGATCGCAGGAGAGAACGCTTCGTAAGACGATGGGCACGGCATCAGCGGTTTGTCACGTCTTGCTGATGAAGTACGGGGGCACGCTCAATGTGTATGTGGATTGCTTTACGAGATAGAACATCTGTGCGAGTGTTGCTTGCTCACGACGCGGCCCTGTTTGAAGCGAATACTGTTTGAAATTCAAACCTTAGGAGAATAAAATGTCATAAGGTCGCAACCATGCTCATAAAGCAACCTTTGGCCTTCATTCGTTGGCTAGGTTCTGAATTCATGGTATTCTGTCTCCTCTTCCAAATGAAGCATCTTATTGCATGACCAGACCTGTTTGTCTTCGCTCTAAATCGTCTCTGGTGTGTTTGTGCGTGTATGTATACAAGTCAGAGTTTAGTAAAGGAATTATTTGTGAACTGGCACTTTAGAGTTTTCTTCGTTGTTTCACTTTTCGTCGGTGTTGCTGCTTTCATAGTCGAGCGAGCTCCTGCGCAAACATCATTCACTGATGTTACTAACTCTGCGGGACTAGGTTCCTACCGCGCCTATGCCGGTGACATTCACAGCCCCGGTGGAGTCTTCACTGACTTGAACAATGACGGATACGCTGATTTGTATCTTGTGAGCAGCGATGGTGCGGCTGGCTACAACCGGCTCTATTTGAATGTTGACGATGGCAATGGTGGAAGAGCATTCAGTCTGCAAGCCAATGCTTTAGGTGCGGTGAATGATACTGGTACATTGGGTGACGACCCGTTTACCCAGAGCGGTGAAAACCGTTTTCGCGGAGCGACTGGTGCGATCGCCGGTGACTATGACAACGATGGTGATCTGGATCTGTATGTTACCAACATGGGTGGGCCGAATCGGCTGTATCAAAACCTGCTGGTCGATTCAGGAGTACTTGTTTTCATCGACGTCACATTATCCGCAGGTGGCGTGACGGGGATCAATCCGCTGATCCAAGCCGGCGAATCGAGTCCGCTTACTAACAATTCGGACGATTCACTGACTGCGATTTGGTTTGATCCTGACAAGGATGGCGACCTTGACTTGTACGTCGGCAACCACAATGACTTCTCGCAACCTTTCCCGTATGAAGGCGCGCCGGATACTTTTTACATCAACAATGGCGACGGAACATTTACCGAATCGACCGCAATGTATAATCTCGGTGGCCACGAAAATGCCTTTGGCAACCCTGTCACCTATGCAGACTCCAATGCCGTGGTCTCCTCAGATATTGACAACGATGGGTGGCCTGATCTGATCGTCACCAACAAATCAGGTGGCAACGCGAATGGTACTAATAACATTGCCCAGATTTATATCAACGACGGTGTGGACTCCAGCGGAACCTGGCTTGGCTACACCACAGTCAGTTACTCTGACATGCTCGCAGATTCTTTCCGCGATAACCTTATCACTCGATCCGCGATGGGGGCCGCTTTGGCTGACATCGACAATGACGGGGATTTCGACATCTATATCTCTGACAACCCAACGTCTGGGATCTCTGGCATCAATGGTTCGAGCGATCTGTTTGTAAACCTGCAGGTCGAGACTGGGGAGTTGAGATTTGAACACGCGCTGGTTAACACCGGTCTGTCGTGGGGTGTTCAGATGCAAGACTTTGACAACGACGGCGACGTAGAAATTCATACAACCAACGACACAGGTGCTCATGCCGGCTACGCTGGTTTGCTGGAGTTTGTTGACTTACAAAACGTGACGCGAATCAGGACAAATGCCGACGCAAGTAACCTGTTGTTCCAAGGCATGCCCAATGGTGACACCATCGCAAACGTTGTCGACATCGCTGCGAGTTCAGGCTCCGGAAACTTCGACCGGAACGGCAGAGGTAATATGGCCGCCGACTATAACCTGGATGGCCGAATTGACATGTTTCTTGTCAACTTGAATAACGACAGCCGTGAACCTGAAAGAGACGATCCCTCGGCTCTGCTTCTAAACACTACCAACAATTCAAATAGTTTTTTAAACATCAGACTCATTGGGGCGCCTGGTGATTTGAGCGATGACGGTTTTGCCACGTCTCGTGATGCGGTTGGCTCGCGAGTAATCGTTACTGTCGACGTAGACGGAGATGGCACCCCGGAACAGCTTACCAAAGAGGTTCGCTCCGGATTTGGTAATGCGACGAGTACCAGTAGCTACGACCTGATGTTTGGTTTGGGTGTAGCAAGTGATGCGAATGTATCTGTGCAATGGGCAGATGGCAGAGTAAATGATATCGGCTTGGTCTCGGCCAACCAGTTTATGGTTGTCGATCAAGCCGACGTGGACGACGAACCTGAAGAGCCGTTTGCGTACTTCGAGGGATTTGATGGACCGGCAGGTAGCCTGCTGGACGGGACGATGGAATCATCTGGTCAGATCTGGCTGGCAAACGGATTCGCAACAACCGATGGAGTTTTGGACGGAACACAGGAAGGTTCAGCCGTCTTGCCATTGAATCCCGAAGCGGACAACGTGTACACGTTAACGATGGATGTCACCAACGCTACTGATCGCTGGATCGCACTTGGTTTCAGCAACCAGTCTCCTGAAAATCGAGGTGGTGATTCAGCCCAGGATCGTTTTGCTCAAAACGCAGCAGGAATCGCCTGGATGCTTTATCGGCAACACGCAACCAATGTCGCTCAAGATGTTGAGATTTTTGCTGGCCCCGCTACAGCCGGCGCGGTCACTGACAACAATTTTGATTTCTTTGCCAACGGAAGTGTTACTCGTGAATTGAAAATTGTTCTGGACACCAGAACAACGGGCGGTAATTTTACCGCCGATTTCATGATTGATGGCAGTTCGATTCTCAATGGTCCACCGATAGATTCATCCGCCTTTGGTGTAACCATTGACGATATCAATTTTGTTGGATTCTCTTTTGATGATTCGACCACCCAACCGGTGGTCGTTGATAACTTTTCGCTACGGGATTTGTCCTCGATGCTCGGCGACGTGAATTGCGACGGTATAGTAAATCTGCTGGATGTAGGACCGTTTGTCGACTTGCTTACCAACGGCGATTTTTCTATGAAAGCCGACATCAACCTGGATGGAATAAACAACTTGCTTGACGTTGGTCCATTTGTGGATCTGCTGACGGGCGGCTAACCGAGCGGCAAAGTAAGTTTGTCTGAACATTATTTTTCAGAGCCAGCAGAAGGTGGGACTGGGAGCGGCGATTGGTGAACCTTTTGACTTGAGGCGAATATCGATCGCACGTTGAGAAGTTTGACGTTTGGGAACGTCGACGCGTAGAAAGTGCGGCAGGACGCGGTTTGCTTTGGGTGACGTTGCAAATTGGCGCAAACAGAATCGCAAACTGTTCATTTCCGACGATCAATCGTGGACTGCCGGAATGTATTTATCTCTGCAAGGGTTTTAGAAAATCCTTAGTCTTCCACAACATACGCAGCGCGATGGGCGTACAAATAGAACCATCCCAAATGTCACTACAAGGAAAAATCCTAGTGCAAATGGGGGGAGTGGGACGTTCATATGAAGGTCTTTTCGCCAACAGGAACGGCAATGCTTTACCGAACCTCGCGATTCTTCGACTTCTGAACTCTTTGGACGAATTACTTCTACTTGATTTGCCATGCTCACGGTGAAATCTACGATGAAAAGAAAGGTGGGACTTCTTTGGAAAAGGATAGGCCAGCTTTAGTGGCTGATATGTATATTTTCCAATGCGACCCCATGGATGTCAATTGTTTCAGTTTTTGGATCGTCCGCATTAGGTAAAAAACGCGAGAAATACCGAGCGAAATTGCGTAAACCGAATAATTGTCACCACCATCAGCGAGACAGATTATGCACAATATCGACGGCAATATGGCGATTTAGGACTATAAAACTGACTAAGAATCAGTACCCTTATTCTACGTAAACCACTGAGATTACGGAAAGAAACGCCAGAAAGACGGTAAGAACGCCAGAATGAACCCACAACTGTTTGTGTGAGTTCAGAATGTCGAAAATGTAAGACGGGGCTGGAGGTACGCCTCGCCGCTCCAATGTCCTATTGAAACGGTAGAAAGTGAATTTGGATTTACAATTCGGACCATTTTCCCCGCCATCCACTAATCTGGTTGAGCAGCTAAGGTATTGGGCTTCTGCGGTTCCTGAAACAACGGCGTTTAGATTTCTCGGCCGTGATGAAGACGAACCGCAAACGCTGACCTTTTCGGGATTGGACAAACGAGCCAAAGCGATCGCGGCAAGGCTGACCGCGATGGGGTTTGCCGGGCAACGCGCTTTGCTACTGTACCCACCGGGCCTGGATTTTATCGAGGCGTTTGTTGCCTGCCATTACGCGGGCGTCATTCCAGTGCCGGCTTATCCGCCTCGACGAAATCGAAATATGATGCGGATCAATTCGATTTCCAACGACGCCCAGGCTGCGGTTGCTCTTACGGTAAAGTCAGTCTCTTCTCGATCGGACAGTTCGATCGGAGATGCTCATTCGTTGCGACGAATCCAATGGTTGCCGACTGAAGATATACCTGATGAATTAGAAGGCGATTGGGTCAAGCCAAGAATTGAACGGGATTCGATCGGCTTGATTCAATACACGTCTGGATCGACCGGCAATCCCAAGGGCGTCGTGCTAACCCACGATGCCATCATGGCCAATTGTGAGATGATTGCTCATTATTTTGGCTTAAGTCGAGAGAGGCGATCGGCGGTTTCCTGGTTGCCGACTTATCATGACATGGGACTTGTCGGCGGAGTATTGACTCCGATCTTTTTCGGCATGGAGATTTCATTCATGTCTCCGGTGACGTTTTTAACTCGTCCGCTGAGATGGTTGAAAGCGATTTCGGACTACGGAGCGGCAGTCAGCGGCGGCCCCAATTTCGCTTACCGCTGGTGCACAATGAAAATCAAGCCAGAGGAATGTGAAAACCTCGATTTGTCCAGCTGGAAAGTTGCCTTCAATGGTGCTGAACCTGTTCGTGCGGATGTGATGGCTGAATTTACTCGGAAATTTGAACCCTACGGGTTCCGACAGAAAAATCACTATCCTTGCTACGGTATGGCAGAAACGACGTTAATCGTGACCGGTGGCTCGCCCGAAGAGCCTCCCGTTATCCGTTCGTTCGACAAAACAAAACTTTCGAATTACGAAGTCGAACTGGTTTCATCGGACCACCAGAATTCGACCGAACTTGTCGGGGCCGGCCAGGTATGTCCGATCGAGCAAGTCATCATTGTCGATCCGGAAAAACGCAAGCGTCTCAAGGACAATGAGATTGGCGAGATTTGGATTGATAGCCCGTCCAGCGGCGTTGGCTATTGGAACAAGCCAAAGGAATCAACGGAAACGTTTGAGTGTCGTCTGGCTGACGACGACGGACGACGCTACTTGAGATCCGGTGACCTCGGATTCTTTCACGAAGGCGAATTGTTCGTTACCGGTCGCTTGAAAGACATGATTATTATCCGCGGCGTCAATCGTTATCCCCAGGATATCGAAGCAACGGTAGAAAATTGCGATGAACGTCTTCGCTCTGGCGGTGCGGCTGCGTTTGCGGTCGATCACTGGGACCGAGAGCATCTAGTCGTTGTTTGCGAAGTCGAACGACGTCGTGGTTCCAATTGGGAGCCGCTGGTGAACAAGATTCGCAAGAGCGTTACCAATGATACTGAATTGCCGCCCGATGCGATCGTTTTGGTAAAGCACAATAGTGTACCCAAGACGTCCAGCGGCAAAGTTCAGCGACATGCGTGCCGACGCGAATTCATGGAAGGCACATTGAAAGTCATAGCTCAATGGAGTGCATGGGAAGACACGGTTCAACAGGAAAACAATGTTGCGACGGCCGGTGCCAATGGTAAGCCCGAAACTGAAAAATCCAAACCGTCTGTTTTGGATGTCGTTTTAGATCGCGTCCGCCTGGTGGCGAAGGACCGTGCTGGTGAGCTAACGCGTGAAACCAACATCGTGTCTGATTTGGGGCTCGATTCACTCGAACGTCTCGAAATTGCGCGAGAATTGGAAATCGCCTTCGGTGGTCAGTTTCCTGATGAAGTACTTCAGGAAATCGAAACGATCGACGAAGTTACGTCTGCGATCGAGGAACACTTCAGCTCCAACGGGCATGTACCGCAACTAAATGATCGCCAACGATCCACGGTTTCCAATGGCAAGATTCCAGCATCGTATTACCAGTTGGACAAGATGCCTGAATTTGTGCGGTTGAAGCGGGCGGAAGAAAAAATCGAATCGACTGGAATTCGAAATCCCTATTTTAGCGTTCACGAAGGCCGAATTGGTGACACCACCATCATCGACGGCAAGGAACTGATTTCCTTTTCCAGTTATAACTATCTGGGTATGTCGGGCGATGACGCCGTCAACGAATCGGCCAAACAAGCGATTGACAGTTTTGGAACCAGCGTTTCGGCCAGTCGAATTGTTTCTGGCGAAAAGACGATCCATAAACAGCTTGAATTTGAATTGGCGGATTTTCTGGGCGTCGAAGACGTGATTACTTTCCCGGGCGGTCACGCAACCAACGAATCCGTCGTTGGTCATCTTGTCGGTAGCGGAGATTTAATCATTCATGACAGCTTTGCTCACAACAGTATCATTCAAGGTGCTGAATTGTCTGGTGCTCGCCGGCGACCTTTTGATCACAACGACTGGCGGCAATTGGATGATATTTTAAGTACGATTCGCCATGAATATCGACGGGTGTTGATTGCTATCGAAGGTCTGTACAGCATGGACGGAGACTATCCGGATTTGCCAAAATTTGTTGCTCTGAAAGACAAATACAAGGCGTGGTTGTATGTCGATGAGGCGCATTCGATCGGTACGCTGGGCGCCACCGGTCGTGGCCTTGCCGAACTCTACAATATTCCTCGCAACAGTGTTGAATGTTGGATGGGAACACTTAGCAAGTCGTTTGGAAGTTGCGGTGGATTCATTGGCGGTGCCAGGGATTTGATTCGATACTTGCGTTATACAACGCCAGGTTATGTTTATGCTGCAGGCATGCCGCCAGCCAATGTTGGGGCCGCGCTTGGAGCATTAAGGTTGTTGAAGCGGGAGCCCGAACGCGTGACGCAATTGGCCGCTAATTCAAGCCTGTTTCTCACTTTGGCAAAAGAGGCTGGGCTTGATACCGGAATGAGTCACGACAGTCCAATCATTCCGATCATCACGCGAAGCAGCAATAAAGCACTGCGTTTAGCGGAGCGATTGTTCGAGAATGGGATTAATGCTCAACCGATTCTGCATCCGGCGGTTCCCGAAGACGAAACGCGAATTCGCATTTTCATGACCAGCCTTCATACGGAAGATCAAATTCGACGCTCGGTCGAAATCATTGCCAGGCAGTGGCAGGAAATCAATGGTGGTGATCGCCAATCCGAACCACAATCAATCGCTTAGCAGCAAACGGCCCGTATTGGTTGCAAGCTGATCTGCATCCATGCGGATAGGATCTTCAGCGTTGGCTGACCCAGATATGTTTGCAGTGCGCTTGCGGATGATTTAGGATGAGACCAAACACGCTACTCGTTTGAGCTGAGGCGATTTTGATCCAGGTTATCGATTACCAAAAAGCCTACGATACAACGATCGCGGTTGAGTCGCTATCGTTTGAAGTGCAGCCCGGCTCGATTCTGGGATTGGTTGGCCCCAATGGAGCAGGCAAAACAACAACCATGAGGGCGATTGCCGGTATCATTCAGCCAAACGCGGCCAGTTGCTGGTTGCGGGACATGATATCGTTCACGAACCGAAGCTCGCCAAACAACAAGTCGCGTTTGTTCCTGACGACCCCAAGCTTTTTGGTGCTTTAACCGTTTGGGAACACTTGATGTTTATTGCTTCGGCGTACCAGGTTAAAGATTTTCAACCGACCGCCCAATCGCTGATCGAACATTTTGAGTATTTTCTTTTTTACATCAATGGACCAGTGGATGTTGTGGCTGGCAATTGCTTCGCTTACGCCGCTGATCAACATCGTTATGTTAAGCATTACCAATTCCCTTGCATTGATCTTTCCAGTCCGAAAAGAGCCTGGAGTTGCCCAGCAATTTGAGTCTATAGGCTCCTCATTGATTTTCATGTTTGTGGCGACGACAGTGTTAACGGTTGTGTTCTCCACGATAGCCATTGCCGGAATTCTGGTGTATTTTGCGACTGGGACTCCCGCTGCGGCGGTAATATCAAGTTGGTTTGTGTTGCTGGTGTTCGCTTGTCTCGGCGTTTGGGCGGTAAGTAAGGCCTTTGAACGTTTCGATGTGAGCAAACAAATTTAGCGAACTGATGATGTTCAAATCAATTCAATGTGCGACTTTGTTGTAGCGACTACGCCGCGTTGTAGCGTTTCAATCAAACAGAGTCTTTTGCTCGCCGTTGTAGTTTGGGATTTTGAAAGCTGAGCAATCGTAGCTTGGCATGCTCCGATCCAAGCCGTTTTTTGACTTGTGGATCTGGAACAGCTTGCGGATTTGATCGGCAAAAATGCCGGAACCCGTCATACGCCGTCCAAATTTGGAATCGTTCAAGCTTCCATCGCGCACATGAGAAATTCGATTAAGGATTGCCGATGCCTGGTCGGGCCGCGTTCTTTGCAGCCACTCTTTGAACACCGGTTCAACCGTCAGTGGCAAACGCAGCATGATGAATGCTGCTGTTATTGCGCCATGTTCTGCAGCTGCGTTCAAAATGGCAGGGATTTCTGGTTCGTTCAAGCCTGGCACAATGGGGGCAACCAAAACGCCAGTCGGTATCCCGGCCTCAGACAATTCCCGGACGGTTCGGAGTCTTGCTTTGGGGATGCTCGTGCGAGGTTCCATGTCTCGAGCCAATTGAGCATCCAGCGTCGTGATTGAAATTAACGCATGGACCAGCTTTCGAGATGCCATTTGCGAAAGCAAGTCAATGTCTCTGGCAATCAGTGCATTTTTCGTAACGATGCCAATGGGTTGGTTAAATTCCAACGCAATTTCCAGACATTGGCGCGTAAGTTGGAATTGTCGCTCGGCCGGTTGGTAGCAATCGGTTACACCGGAAAACGAAATGGATTCGCATTTCCATGCTTTGCGGCTCAGGAATTTTCTGAAAAGCTGCGGCGCATTTTTCTTGACGACTATTTTAGTTTCAAAATCCATGCCGGCGTTGAAGCCCAGATACTCATGTCCCGGTCGCGCATAACAGTATGAACAACCATGAATACAACCACGGTACGGATTAAGGCTGAAGTTAAATGGCAGGTCCGGGGAGTTATTGGTGGCAACGATCGATTTCGAATCGTCTTCGATATATTCAATTCGACGATTAGAGAGGGACGCGACATACTCTGGATCGTTTTCAAGGTCCTCCAGCTCGGGCTCCATGTGAACCGATTCGAATCGGTTGGCCGGGTTTAGATTTGAGCCGTGTCGCATCGTTTTTCCTGGGTATTCTTCGACTTTGCGGTCGACTTCATTTCGGTCGACAAGTTTCGGTTTACATTTAACCGCTTATTTTCCAAAGGCAGTGGCGAATTGCGAGTACCTGCGCCTGTAAAATTCGATGATTTTACAATCGGCCACTGACGACTGCGGTAACTTCCATATCCATATGTGGGAATTGGGCAGTAATTGTTTTCATGAGATGCGCGGGTTAAGGTCTTTAGTTCATAAGCAAAATGAATTCGTCCGCGAATGTTAGGAATGTGTGAATTAGTAGGAAGCTAAATCTACCAAGTGGCTGTAAAAAATGTTAATGTTTACGCACTTTTAATTTACATAGCCCTACGTAGGAGACACTTTACAATGAACTGCAAAACAAAACTCGCAATACTGGCGTCTCTCTTGCTGTTTGCCAGTCCTACATTCGGCCAAATTGTTGGCATGGATGATTTCGACGGAGGTGAAATGTTTCTCACAAGAACATTCACGCCGGACCTGTCAGGCAACCCAATTCCTGGTACTTTTCCTTCCTCAAACTTTGACGTCTTTGGGATCGTTGATCGTAATGTAAATCTCGATTTGCAGGACGATAGTTTGATCGATCCCGGGTTTACTGGCATGTTTCCGACAACAGTAACCGACATGTTCTTGGCGCATGAAGATCTTTCCAACGACGACAATCCAGACAATACTGGCATCGTTGAATACACCATCGATATTTCAGGTGCGTCGAATCTGATGTTTTCAATCGACATTGCAGCCTTTGGCGATTTCGAAACCTCAAATGATTTCAATTCGATTACTGCTTCGATTGATGGTTCTACCCCTGAGACTTTGATTGAGTTGATCGTTGATGAAGACGCTACCCAAACCTATACCTACGAAAACGGTAGCACGGAGGATTTTGCAGATCCAATGACCGTTAACGGGACATTCCTTGATAATTCGTTCCAAAACTTTGGTGTTCCGATAACCGGAACTGGCTCCATGTTGACTTTGACTTTTTCATTCGGTGGAAACGGCGGGAACGAAGTAATCGCTTTCAATAACATGCTCGTTGAAGGAGATGCAGGGAGCGATCTGGTTGGTGACGTTAATTGTGATGGCGTCGTCGATCTATTGGATGTAGCTCCATTTGTTGAAGCGGTTTCCAATTCAGAATTGGATTCCAAAGCTGATATTGATGGCAGTGGTGCAGACGATCTGCTGGACGTTGCCCCGTTTGTGGACTTGCTCATTGGTGGTTAGCCGTAATTTGACTAACAATCAAGCCGACCGTTGGGTAATGCTAACGGTCGGTTTTTTTTGTGTCTGGATTTGATGAAAAGAGTAGCGGTGCTGTGGATAAGGCAGTCAGAACCGCAGCCAGAATAAATGCGGAACCATGAAACTGAATTGCTGATGCTGGGCTCAAAAAGTACGAAAACACTTGTGTCATAAGTAGCGGACCTAGCATGTTGGCGATCGAAGACACACTGGCAATCGAACCTTGCAATTCACCTTGCGTGTCTGGCCCAACCTGTGACGTCATCAATGAATTAATAGCCGGGCCAGCGACCGCGCCGCATGCAGATATTGGAATCCAGGCATAAATCATCCATTCCTTGTACGCGAATGCAAAACCAATGAAGCCAACAAAATTAAAAACCAAGCCAACGATCGCCGTGCGTTTCTGGCCCAAATGCTTGACAACGAATCCAATCAGTCCTCCCTGAACAATCGCAGAGCAAATCCCGAATGCCATTAGCGACCAGCCTATTTGCTCCGATCCCCATCCATAGCGACTGTCGGCATGAAAATTCCATGTGCTCGGATAGACCAGATGAGCAAAGCTGTATAACAAACTGGTCAAGAACAAAGGCTTGAGCGCCGGCAGCTTGCGGAAGTGGGCCAGCGCACCCATTGGGTTGGAGCGGACTAAGGAAAACTTGCGCTGATTTTCTTTCAGCAGCGATTCGGGCAAGATGAAGTAGCCGTAAGAGAAATTCAAAATGGCCAATGCAGCCGCCGCAAAAAATGGAGTGCGCGGATCAAGCGACCCAAGCAGCCCACCGATCGCTGGTCCGAAAATAAAGCCGAGTCCAAACGCTGCACCCACCAACCCAAACGCCTTGGCACGTTCTTGGGTTGTAGTCGAGTCGGCAATGTAGGCGTTAGCGGTTGTGAATGTGGCTCCACAAATTCCAGACAGGATTCGCCCAATGAAAAGCACCCAAATGTTGGTCGCAAAACCCATTACGATGTAATCCAAAGCCAGCGCCGCAAGCGATGCCAACAGCACGGGCCTTCGTCCAAATCGATCACTCAGATTTCCGATCAAAGGGCCAAACAAAAAGTGCATGGCAGCATACGAGAATGCAAGATAGCCATTCCACTTAGCCGCAACATCGCTTCCTTGATTCAGCAACTCTTCAAGCAGTGCAGGCATTACCGGAATGATCAATCCGAATCCAATCGCATCGATCAGAATAGTGATCAGTATGAACAACAATGATTGCTTCGCGAGTTTTGGTTCCGGCATCACAGCAAGCTATCAACTGAGCTGCTCGGTCGGAAGCCCAACGATCAATTCGATGTCAATTCCTGTAGCAATTCTTCGTCCAATTTTGCTTTAACGGTCCGCCGATCAATGTTTAAGATTTGGGCGGTCTTTTCATAGCTGCCTTTTTTCGAATAAACCCAGGTGCAATATTTTCTTAGCAGCGTATCAGCCGTTGCTGTACCCGCTACAGCATCCTGCAGCCACGTCGGTACTTCGGATTGTGAATTCGAAGCGGAAGTTTGAATTGGCTCGTAATTTTGACGAATAATGTAGCTTCTGACGCATTGTTCCAGTTCTCGGATGTTGCCGCTCCAGGGATAGTCCGGGCCCAGGTTCTTGGAGATCCAGTCGCTGATTTCATGGGCGAATTCTGTCGAATCTTCACCCAGTTGTTTTTCAGTAATCGATTCGACCAGCCAATTCAAATCTTCAGGCCGCTGTTGGAGTTGTTCGCGCAAGGAAGGAGTTTGAATTCGATCACTGCATATCCGGAAATAGAAATCTTCCCTGAATCGATAAGCCGCGATTTCCTTTTCAAGGTCGCGATTGGTGGCGGCGATGATCTTGCCATGGAATGTTCGTTCTGTCGTTTCTCCCAGCCTGCAATACGTTCGTTGTTGCAGCACTCGCAGCAGTTTTACTTGTAAGCCAAGGTCTAACTCACCAATTTCGTCAAGGAATACTGCACCGTTGCTGCTGCATGCCTCCAGCCAGCCAACTCGGTCGATTACCGCACCCGTAAAGGCGCCTTTGCGATGCCCAAACAATTCCGATTCGATTAGCGTCGGTGAAAGAGCTGTTAAGTTCAGTGGCAGAAAAGAAGACTGTGGCTCGTAATCGAATTGGCAGGTTTTATAATTAAATGGTGCGTACTGTGACATGCCAATGGCTCGCGCGACGAGTTCTTTGCCAGTGCCGGAGGGGCCAGTTACCAGCGTCGACAAGTCTCGCATCTTACGAAAAATTTTGTCGTGATATCGATTGATACAGCAGGTGAATATAGATTCCCATACTTTCTCTCGAAGGCGGGCGATTGGTAGGGATTCACCAAGGATGTTGTTGAAGATGTTGAAGAATGCGCGGTGGATTTGTGCGAGGCATGCGAACAGATGTGCCGCAGATTCTTGTCGAACTTCAAAACTATTGTTGATGTCGAAGATGTAGCAGTAGTCGCGCCAGAAGTTTTCCCAAACGTTGGTGATGGTCTTCTGGTTTCGTGTTGTCGCGTCCCAGATTTCTTCTACGCGCAAATTTGTGATGTGGCGATATAGCAGCAGATAGGTTCCGGCGTTCCAATAGTCCTGCCTTAGTTCGGCATCGAGACTTCCTGTTCGCTTTACAGCATCAATGATTTCGTTTGTTTTGATCGTTAGCTGTAAAACATTTGGCCGACCACCTTCGCGATTCTCTTTCTTGCGGTTCCAGGCTATCGAATCGAATGGTTCGCAATTCTTTTTTAGGATCTTGCGCTCGATCTTGAACCGTTGTGGTGAAAACGGATTGCAGGTGGCAAGCGTCGAAATATCTTTCAGATTTTGGGCTAACTTTTGATTCATCGATATATCTCCTTGAATGTTCATTGAATGTACCACGTGTTCATTGAATGTGCTTTGTCTGGTTGGGTTTCTTTCGTGGCCAGTTGTTTGGTTTTGTTTGTAAGTCGCTTATTTCAATGGACTTGCGTGTTTTTCAGCGCCTTTGATTCAATTGGAACGGCACCTGCTTAAACGTATTTCGTGCCAAATCGGCGTAAGTCAATCCAAAACAAGTTCTTCTGGGAGAACGAAAGTGAATGTTGATTCAAAAAACCAAATAGAAATTATCGATGCGGAATTAATTGGGGGCGTTGACCCGAAGCCAGCATTGTTGGAACGCTTGCTTAGTCAGCAAAGTTTGCAATGGATGATGGCGGCCGGAGCCGGCTTGTTAGTCATTGGCTTTGCCGTCTGGTTATGGTCGGTGGGTGTTTTTGAGAACCCGCTGGTGCTTGCGACTGCCGTGGGTGGAGCAAGCTTGTCGCTTGTTGGGCTGGGGATCTGGTTGCTGTTGTCGACCCGGCACCATTTAGCGGGCCGTGGTTTGACGTTACTTGGCTCCTTAATCTTGCCGCTAAATTTATGGCTTTACGATTCGCAGGGCCTGATCACGCTGGCTGAAGGCGGCCCGCTCTGGCTACCGGCGCTGCTTTGTTGTGTCATTTATGCAGCTGTCGCCCGGTTAACCAGGGATTCGATTTTTGTTTATACGCTGGTGGGTGGAATAGCATTGACTGGCACGTTGTTTTTGGCGGGAGCACCAGGCAATTTGTTCTGGTCGTTGATTCCAATTGCGGTTTTCATGGTCTCGCTGGGCATCACTTGCATTTCTGCAGACAGCTGGTTTCTGGATACAGGCACTCCTTTTTCTCGCGATAAATTTGGCAAGGCGTTTTTTAATGCAGGGCACGCGGCGTTGTTGATTGGTATCGCTGTTTTGGCTGCAGGTCAGTTCGGAGATTTTTTGCGAGATGTTGTGTCTCGAACATTTTCAACACCTGAGGCAATGAAAGTTGTTGGCGGAAAATTTTGTGTACTGGGTGTGCTGATTGCTGCTTCGTTAGCTTACTTTTACTGTGGCGTTACTCGTCGAAAAAACGTTGTGTTTAATTTGATGGGTGTGTTGATAGGTGCGTGGGCTGTCGTTCAAACAGCGGTTGTTTTTCAAATCCATATTACCTTGGATGCTGGATTGGTCGCACTGGCGGCCTTTTTGATTGGGATCAACCTGATTCGTTCATTTATCTATCGCAAAGGCGAATTGACAGATGGTTGTTCGATGGCGATCGGCATGTCGGCATTGAGTTTGATGACTTATGTAATTGTTCAGTATGTGTCGACGGCCAGCGGGTTTTTCGCGGGTTGGATAAATGTGGCCCAGGCAGTTTTAGCCGCTTCAATTCTGATCACGCTTCCACGATTTTGGGACACAAAGAACAGCTCGGTGGCCAATCCGATGTTGTTTGCATCGAGTGCAGCAATCGCATTTGCGATGATCGCCGCCGTATACGGATTGGGTTTTACTCAAGTCGCTTATCTTGCAGCAATTGCGACAGTCATGGTTTTGTTGCTTGCGATCATCACATTAGTGACCTCTTTTTCTTTCGACGATAAAGTTTCGATGGTCGCCAACGCGATGACTTGTGTGGCACTGGTCTTCTGGGTTGGCAGCATATTTGTGACTGGCGTCGGATTCACTTCGACGGTTTCGATCGCAATCGCAATGTTAAGCCTGATCAATTGTGGGATCCTGACGTTCAAGAGCTGCGACCGACTTTCCATCGTAACGGGAGCTGTGTGTTCGAAAATATTTGTGGCTCAGATGGTGTTGTTGTTCGATTTGACTAATGGTTATGCCATCGTTATCGCGATCATGTTGGTTGGTTTGGCGCTTGTCATTGCAGCCCGGATGATGGCAAAGGCTAACTCGAAATTCGAAGCTCAGCAGACGGTTCATCATGCCGGGAACGGACTCGTTTGCGTTGCTGCCATTGGTGCTTCTTTGTTCGCTTTAACCGCATTGGTAGCAGGCGGAGCCGCGTTCTCGCACCTGGCACTGGTTCTAATTCAGTTGGTTTCGCTTGGTATTGCTACAACATGCACCAAAGATATTGGCTGGCGTCGCGGATTCCTGGTTTCAGCGATCACGATCGTTGGGACTGCGATTGCACTGGTGATCAACTTGTCAACTTTGACCATATTCCAGCGAGTTGAAATATTCAGCATTGCAGTGGGCATTTTCATGGTGGCTCTTGGCTACATCGGTTGGTCGCGTGAATCGAAAGGTTTTAAGAGCGATGCGGTCTCGTTCAACTTGATTGTTGGCAGCTGGGTTTTGGTCGCTCCGTTTGTCGTGGGCATCATTGGCGATCGAATGGCTGAATCCACGGTCGATGCATGGCGATACATTCACGAGATAGGTGGGTTGACGGTTGCTCTGGCTTTGCTGGGCAGTGGGATTTTGTGCCGAGTTCGTTCGACCACGATCTCTGGCGGTACGCTGCTAAGTGTTTTTGTGGCAAGCGTTGTGTTGCTGATTAACATTCCAGATCAACTTCAACAGACGTCCGTTTTGATGATGATCGGTGGCGGATTGTTTTTCGCTACATCGATCCTGTTGAGCGTCTATCGTGAAAACTTGATGAAGCTTCCAGAGAAGATCCGATCTGGCAAAGGCGTGTTTCAAATTTTGAAATGGCGTTAACCAGAAGCGTGACCGATTCGATCTGATCATCCATCAGATCGAATCGCCAACTGGCCTGTCGCAAATCCCAGCTTGCGGCAGGCATTTTTATTACTGATGATCAAAATTCGGAAATGATCAATTCACCACCAGCGATCGTTCCCAGGCGTCGCCATGTCGTTAGATCGACATTGCCCGCAATCGATTTGGTTGAGCCATCCAGGGACGCGGTGTTGACGACATCGCCGGCGTGGTAGCTGCGAGATGTAATCGCAGCATAAGTTGCCTTGGTTGTGCTGTTGCCTTCTTTTTCTGAATTGAAATCGATGTCGTAAGGCAGGTTTTCGTATTCGTAGGACACGACTGTATTAGGGGTAAACACGGTAGTGAATCCTGAATGATGCACGCGGCCATCGCACCATTCGGTATGCCCCGTGTTCTTATGCAGCGAGTCGCCGAGTTTTATCTCGCCAGTGAATCCGACAAATGCTTCTGGATCCGAGGGCGCAACGGGGCCTGGATCCTGGGTGTTGCGAATGTATGGAGTGAACGCTTTTACTTCGGCCAGACACAATGTGTTGCTTTGTCCGTCTTGGACGTCGCTGAATTTCACTTCGCCGTTGACGTAAAAAAGGCCATCGCCGCGCTCACCGGTCGCCGGGTCGTAAACCAGCCATGAGCCAAAATTGAAGCCGTAGTTTTGCGGGTAAACTTTTGGTTGGCCAGTGTTGTTGTCCAGGCGAACGGTATCGTTGGCTTCACTGGCACATTGGTACATTCCAATTCGTGTCGTCGGTACGCCAGTCAAAGTATTTCCAGTTGCGCTCCACGGCGAATCAAAATCGATGAAATTGAAGGTGCTCGCTTGTTCGCAAAACGGCAGCAATTGTGCGTGAATCGACCAAGACCCGTTGCCGGTCGTTGTTCCTCCCGCATCCAGTTCGTAGCTGATTGGTAAGCTGCCAAATGACGATTCGTAGTTGTGGGTGGCGAGAAGTATTTGCCGAATGTTGTTCAAGCAGGATGTTCGTCGAGCGGCTTCGCGAACCGTTTGAACGGCGGGTAACAGCATTCCGATCAGAATGCCGATGATTGCGATGACAACCAGAAGTTCAACAAGTGTAAAGCCACGACGTAGTTTTTTGTATCGATTCATTTTCTTAATCAAATGGTGTTTGCCTACTAAGTTCCGGAATATTGTAAGGCAAAATTGCCTGATCGATAATCCGGAAATCCAAAATGCTCTGTTTTGGTATGAGAGTAAACTCTTTGAGCGGCCATTGGTTTCGGTCGAATTAGCCGCTAATGCAAGCCAGGAGAATCGCCAGCGGCAACCTGAATTTCTGGCGAGTTCCCTTTGGCCTTTTCAATCGCTTCGGCGACCTGATTTTGTGTGATCGGGCCTTCGAGCGTAATTGGTTTGGAGAGGCCGGGGCCGTAGATTGCGTAGTACGGAATCAGTTCTTTGGGATTGCCAAGTTCGGTCAGGATATCTTTTACTTCATCTGGAATCTTGCCTTTGTCCGCCTTCAGTGAGACGACTTCGTTTTCTTCAAAGAACGTTTTGTTTCGTTTTGTGTTCAAGACAACTGTCTCGTTTACCAGGCAAGTCGCTCATCCGGGGCCGGTAAAGTCGATAAAGACCAGTTTGCGATCCTCGTTCAATTCAACCAGTCTAGCTCGCGAATAATCCTGCCAATCCAACTCATACATCGACGGTCCAAGATAGGAAAAGGCCAGGAATGCACCGACAGCAACGATCGATATTCCCGTTCCCCATGCGCGAAGTTGATCAGAAGTTTCCGCTGCCAACGACGTCCTTCCAATCCACCAGCACCCAATCGCGATACAAAGCAGCAATGTCATCATCGCGACCAGATATTCGCTGCGTGGCTCGCTGGAAAAGGAACTCATTAGAAATACGACTGTGGCCATCAATATAAATCCGGTGACCTGCTTGAACGTATTCATCCAAGCGCCTGGGCGAGGCAGCCAACCGATCAGCGACGGGAAAATACCCACCATCAGATACGGCATCGCCATGCCCAATCCGATTGTGGTAAAGATCAAATAGGCGACCCAGGGCGGTTGTCCAGCCGTTACGGTTACTGCCGGTACAAGCATTGGGCCGGTACATGGCGTTGCCAATATTGTGGTCAAGATGCCAAGCAAGAACGCGCCGAGCAAACCTTCTTCTTCTGCTTGTTTGCTAATCCCGCTGGATCCTGATAAGCCGGGAATCGGAAGCTCCCAGACGCCCAACATGCTTAAGCCAAAAGCGAATACGACCGATGTAATAATGATCGAACCAGTGAAACTTTTAGTCAGCCAATCCCCCCAGCCGAATCCAAAGAACGCAGAAAGCGTTGCAAGCACCCAGAAGACGGACAATAGACCCAGTGAAAACACAAGGTTGAGAAAGAAGATGCGACCGCGATTTTCGCCGGCCTGTTGTATAAAGGACATGACCTTCAAACCGATGACCGGCAAAACGCATGGCATCGCGTTCAATATCAATCCTGCAAAAAATGCGAGGACTAAATAGAAGGCTAAATCCAAAGGCGCGATCGCTGCAGCTGGCCCTGCTGTTTTCTGGTTATCCCAAAATTCCCGGGACTGCAGCATCAAATCATCAGGATCGTCGTTGATGACGCTTAAAGCTAAGCCAACCGTTTCATCGTTTGATACATTGGCAACTTCAACTGGAAATCTGAAATTCAAAGCCGTGGGTCGATCGCAATTGGAATCCGTACATAGCTGGAATACGATTCTGCCTTCCAGTGGATAATTGCCGTGTTCGATTTCTGTGGGTACTGAAATCGGGATCGTCCACGTTACTTCGCCTTCGTGGTAATAAGTGTATTTTTCGCCAGGCAACCCGATTTCGTGCTGGATCGGTTCTTTGGACGCTGTGGGTGTGCCAATATGAAGTCCAGAAGTTTTCGAAAAGTAGACAATGGTCGGCTGAGGAGTGGTGCCTTCTTTTTTGAAAGGTTCGAATTTGTAGATGTGCCAGTTAGGGATCATTTTGGCAGTGATCGTCAAATTGGCCGTGTCGCCGGGGGTGATCGACGCTTGGTCAAGCTTGCCACTGATCGAACCGTAATCTGAAACATAGGCTTCAACGCTGTGGGTGTATTCTTTGAAACGAGCGGAAAGTCTGGCATTGTCGCCGTTAAATTGGACGCACATGGTTTTACAGACTTGACCGCGCACGCGAATGTTGACCGCTGTGTTTTCGAAATCGACTCCTTCGGCGAATTCAATTGGAGCTGACCAGGTGACGCGTCCTGTAAACTCTTCGACGTCACCAATCTCGATCGTTTTTGGTTTGGGCTGTTGATCGGGAGTGAACGGTCCGGTGATCGTGAATTCGTCGCTGTCAGCGACTTCGATTTTCGTTGGGGCTTGGCCGCTAAGTTGCTTCTGCGAATAGCCATGCCAATCTTGCTTAATGTCCAGAATGACGTTCAGCGTGCCGCTGCGTTTGCCTTTGTCGACGGTGAAGTTTCCCGTGAATTGGTATTCGGGAATGCCATCATCCATGCCACCGATCAGGTCGCTGAATTGGCTTTTGAATTCGTCCTGGGCATCGACGCAAGGTGCGAGGGAAAATCCAATGGTAGCGATAAAAAGTAACGCCAGCCAATGGCCAGTGGGTCTGTTGCTTATATTCATTTTGCTCATGTCCGATCTCAGCCAGCAATGACGACGGCCTCACGGACTTACTTACTCAATTCCCTTGAATTAAATACAAATTCGATTCGTGAGATACGAATTATAACAATAAAAGGTCGGACCAAACTTCCCAGATTTAACCGTTTTTGGTTTGAATGGAGCAATTATTTGATGCCCATGGGCGGCTTTTTGGCTTCGCGGTCAAAAAAACCAGCGAATTGGGCATGAGTTGTTTTGTTGTTGATCAATTTGCAAAACCCTTTGTCGCTGCAAATTTGGCCCGAGAATGTGACAGCTGGCTTCAATGTTTTGAAGTCGGTCGAAGTATTGACGCGAATCGGCACAAAGAACTGAACGGTGCCGCTATGTTTTTCGACGCGGGTTTGAAAGACCGGGTCGTTTTCAACTACCGTCGGTTTGCGATCGGATTTGAAAGAAGTTCCAGCGGCGAGTTTCTTGTCGTTTTTCACAACGATTTTGCTGGGCGAAAGTGGCTTCTTTTGATTTAGGCCGTAGATGTGACTGCCTTTTGGGATGACCAATTTGACGATCAAGAAACCTCGGTCGGTCCCTGATTCGACATGGTATCGAGCGGACATTTGCAAATCATCACTGGCATTACTGGATTGGGCTGGGGATGAGGCTGTATGCCCCAACAAACAAGCCAGCGTTAGACAAATAAATGTTGCATGATTCCGCATTTGCATTTTGTGTCCCGTGATTTTTCTAAATCTCAAATCTTCAGCCGCGTCATTGGTGGGGGGACAGTAGCAGCTTCGATGTAGTTGATTCAATGTCAGTTGATGGAATTGCGGTGAATTGCCCGTCAAAATTTGCAACAAAACTGTTACTATTTGAACCAGGATCATCAACCAAGTTGCTGGCATTTCATGAAAATCATTTTTGCTGTCATCCAGCCGACCAAGCTTCGCGCCCTTAAACAAGCACTGACCAATATTGGGGTCAAGCGAATTACGATTTGCGATTCGCAGGAGTTTGCCAAACACGTTGATAGAGAACCCGTTTATCGCGGACTCGAATACCGAACAAACATATTAAGAAAGATTTCGCTAGAGATTGCGGTCAATGATGACTTTTTGGATCGCACGATTGATACGATCGCGAAAGTGGCACGGACCGGGCCTGATGGCAATGATGGCGACGGCAAGATATTTGTGCTGGATGTCACACAGGCAATTTCGTTTGAGCCAGAAGTACGCGGCCCTGGTGCAGTTTAAACAGTAGGCAACCATGATTTTATTTTTGACAAAAGATTTGATGATCCAATCCAATGCCTCATCGGCTGCCCGTCAATCCGGTGCGATGATCAAAGCGATTGGGAATCTTGAAGAAGCGATGACGATGTTCTCAGAACAGTCCGATGCAATGTTGCTGGTAGATTTGCAAACACCCGGTTTGGATGTGGGGCAATTGCTTGAGCGGTTGTCTGCGATCGATGCTTCGTCTCGTCGGGCCATTGCCTTTGCTCAACACGTCGAAGTTGATTTGATTGAGCAAGCGCAAGGTGCCGGCTTCGAAGCAGTGATGACTCGAGGGCAATTCAGCAGGAATTTGCCTGGCATCGTCAAAGAATATGCGACTGGTGCCCAGCCAGGCATTTAAGAACCCGATTATAGGTCAAGCCAATTAGGTCAAGCCAAT
>CAYONX010000053.1:22357-30930 GCA_964405425.1 uncultured Pirellulaceae bacterium
TAGGTCAAGCCAATTAGGTCAAGCCAATGCGCATGAATTTCTCCAGCCTTGTCAACGCGCCGTGTTCGCAAGTTTTTGAAGCGTTTTCCGACTTCAAGAATGCAGCGGATCGAGTTGAAGGGATTGAAAAAATCGAATTGATCGACGGTGATTCGATTGGCGTAGGGACTCGTTTTCGCGAAACCAGAATCATGTTCGGGCGGCCTTCGACTGAAGAGATGGAGGTCACTGAATTTATCCCCGGCCAAAGGTATACCGTGGAGGCCAATACGTGTGGATCGCATTTTCAAACGATCTTTAATTTCAAGCCGGACGGAGATGCGACGGTTGTTGATGTCGAACTGAACACGCGGGCGTTGACATTGTTTGCAAAAATTATGACGCCGATAGGATTCTTGATGGCCGGACCTATGAAAAAAATGTTCGCATCGGATATTGAACAGCTGAAAAAATATTGCGAGTCAGATTTGAGCTGAATGTTGTTCGTAAGCGGCAGAAATCTTCGTCGTTTGCCACCGCCGCGTTTACATGTCAGTTTTCCAGTCGGTTTTACGTGTCAGTTTTGCCATTGCGTTGGGCTTAAGTGGTAAAGTGCGGCGGGGTTGATCTGCTTGCTTGGTGGTACGCGTTATTGTGGATTTTGGAAAGTTTCGTTTTAATAGGTATGTCGCTGACCGGTTCTAAACAGCGGCATCTCATGTTGCCTACCTAATTTCAAACGCTATGCAAAACTTCGAAAAACTTGGCGCCTTTTATCTGGGCCGCGAATACGATCTTCAAAACGACGCTTCGACTGACAATCTGCTGCTTTACGATTCCAAAGATTTAACGACTCATGCAGTGGTCGTGGGTATGACGGGCAGCGGCAAAACCGGACTGTGTCTGGGATTACTGGAAGAAGCGGGCATGGACCGTATCCCGGCCATTGTGATCGATCCCAAGGGGGATATTGCGAATTTACTTTTGACGTTTCCCGATCTGGCGACCGAAGATTTTCTTCCCTGGGTGGATGCCAGTCAGGCGACACGAGAAGAAATTTCCGTCGACGAATTCGCCGAAAAGGAAGCGACCAAATGGCGGAAGGGTTTGGAAAGCTGGGGGCAAAGTGGTGATCGGATTCGCAAATTGCGAGAGACGGTCGACATGCGAATCTACACTCCCGGCAGCAATGCTGGCCGCCCAGTGACGATCCTGAAATCGTTTGACGCACCTGATCAGAAAATTATTGATGATGCCGATGCGCTGCGCGAACGAATAAGTTCTGCTACGTCGGGTTTGTTGGCATTGCTCGACATCGATGCCGATCCGATACGAAGCCGCGAGCATATTTTTATATCCAACATTCTGGATACGGCTTGGCGCGAAGGGAAGAATCTTGATCTTGGGCAATTGATTGGTCAAATCCAAACGCCTCCGTTTGAACGAGTGGGAGTCATGCAGCTAGATGCGTTTTTCCCTGCCAAGGATCGTATGGAGCTGGCGATGACGTTGAACAATTTGTTGGCGTCACCTTCGTTCTCCAATTGGATGACAGGCGAGTCGTTGAACATCAAACGATTGTTGCATACCGAAGAAGGTAAGCCTTGCATTTCGATCATGTCGATCGCTCATTTGAATGATAACGAGCGAATGTTCTTTGTTACGATCTTGTTGAACGAAGTGTTGTCGTGGATGCGAACGCAGGCGGGTACGTCCAGCTTGCGAGCCATGTTGTACATGGATGAAGTGTTTGGTTACTTTCCGCCAACAAAGAATCCGCCTTCGAAGCAGCCGATGTTGACGTTGTTGAAACAGGCGCGTGCCTTTGGATTGGGAGTGGTATTGGCGACTCAGAACCCGGTTGATCTGGACTACAAAGGCTTGTCCAACACGGGGACCTGGTTCCTGGGGCGGCTGCAGACCGAACGAGACAAGAATCGGGTTTTGGAAGGATTGGAAGGTGCGTCCGCACAATCGGGTTCCTCATTTAATCGTGCGGAAATGGAAAAGATCCTCGCTGGACTTGGCAGCCGACGATTCCTGATGAACAACGTTCACGAAGACGAACCGGTTATTTTTGAAACGCGTTGGGCGATGTCGTATTTGCGGGGGCCGTTGACTCGGAACCAAATTCAAAAGCTCGTTGAAAAAGAGGATCCGCAGGCAGCCAGTGCTACGCTTAATGCCGACGCGGCTGCATCAGTAGCCGAAAAAATTGCTCCACCGAAAATCAAGGAAGATCCGCGAATTTTGATTCCACCAGACGTTGAGCAACGGTTCTTAACCATCACTCGTCGAATAGATCCTGAGACGCGATTGGTCTACCGACCAGCGTTGTATGCACAAGCGAGAATGCATTACGTTCGTGCGAGCTACAAGATTGATCAATGGGTTGAGAAAACGTTTTTGCCCAAGATTGTCGAAGACATGATGCCCAACGAAGTATGGGAGGAATCAGAGGCCCCAGCTGATAGTGACTATGATTTTGACCGTGAAGCTGGAGCTGACGCAGAATTTTCGGACGTTCCAAATGATTTCTACAATGCAAAGAACTACAAAACATGGGAGAAAGAACTGAAGTCGTATCTTTATCGCGAATTCGTCATGACCGTCTGGAAATGTGCGAAGCTGAAAGCGTACAGCGAAGCCGGCGAAACACTGGGCGATTTCAAGGTCAGGATCGAACAGAAGGTCTCTGAGTTACGTGATGACGAAGTCGAAAAACTTCGTAAGAAGTATGCTTCAAAATTCCGCACGGCCAAGGACAAGGTCCGCCGCGCCGAAGACAAGGTGGAAGTGCAGGAAGAACAGTATCAGCAAAGTCGGACATCGTCATGGCTGAATATTGGGCAAACGATCATGGGAGCTGTAATGGGGCGGCGTACCGCTCGCAGTGCCGGTACTTCGATTCGGTCTTATGGACGAGTGGGCAAGGAAAAGGCGGATATCGCTCGCGCTGAAGATAACCTTGAAGAAGTCAGAATTCAGTTCGAAGAATTAGAAGCTCAATTCAACGAAGACCTGGCGGAACTGGAAGAAAAACTTGATGTCGAGAACATGGAATTTGAAGAATTGACGTTGGCCCCTCGTAAGTCAGATATCAGCGTTGAAGATTTTTGTATGTGCTGGTTGCCATGGAAAGTGGATTCGTCAGGAATTGCTGAGCCGGTTTATTAATGTTGTTTGTCGCTAAGTGAGTTTCAAGCTTTGCAAGTTTGTCCTTGATACCGGCTGTGGGCGCCGGTATCGTCAATGGCAATGCAAAGCAAAATTACTTTCGAAATTGGAGCAATATGATGTATGCGAAATGGATGATGTCGGCTTGGTTATTGGCAGGGCTCTGTTGCCAAAACGTTGTGGTTGGGCAAATGATGTCCCCCAGCGAAGAACACAAAATCCTGAAGAATGATGTGGGTGAGTGGGATTGCGAAATGAAAATTTGGATGGCTGGTCCTGATGCTGAACCGATGGTGACCAAGGGATCCGAAGTCAACAAGATGTTTAGCGATTTCTGGTTGATCAGTGAGTTCAAGGCGAGCTTTGGCGGACAGCCTTTTGAAGGTCGAGCCATTCTTGGTTACGACCCTGCCAAAAAGAAATACATTGGGACATGGTTGGATACGATGAACCCATATATGAGCCGGATGGAAGGGGATTACGATGCGTCTTCCAAAACGTTGACCATGATGATGAATGGTACTGGCCCCGACGGTAAGCCAACTCGCGGCAAAAACGTGACGGTAACCAAGGACGAAGGTAAGACGCGCGTATTTACCATGTACAACGCCATGCCGGGCAGCGAAGAAATGGTGAAATCAATGGAGATAACTTACAAGAAAAAGTAAGGCCATGGATGCTGAATACCAGGCAGGTACAGCACCCCGTGTATTAGTGGTTCGAGCAATCAGTCTGAAATCAAGATTGCAATTTTAACTCCGTGCTTAGTCACGGAGTTTTTTTACGCAAAATGTCGCGCGATTTCATCCGTGGAAACGGGTTTAATGACGCCGCGTTCAGTAATGATTGCTTCGATGTAATCGGCTGGCGTTACATCAAAGGCTGGATTGTAAACAGCGACACCCTCGGGCGCGGTTTGTTTACCAAACCCATGTGTAATCTCTTCGCTCTTGCGTTCTTCGATTGGGATTTGATCGCCAGTATTCAGTGTTAGATCAAACGTGCTGCTGGGTGCGGCAATGTAAAACGGAATGTTATGTGCTCGGGCAAGAACGGCGATCGAATAGGTGCCAATTTTGTTTGCCGAATCGCCGTTGGCTGCGATACGATCGGCTCCGGTAACGACGGCCTGTACCCTGCCCTCCTTCATCACTTGTGCTGCCATGGAATCGCAGATCAATGTGGCTTGGATGCCTCGCTGCATCAATTCCCATGCTGTCAGGCGAGCGCCTTGCAACAACGGTCGGGTTTCGTCAACGTAAATGTGCAAGTCCTTGCCCTGGTCTTGAGCTGTAAAGAAAACGCTGAGCGCGGTTCCGTATTCCGCCGTTGCCAGACCACCAGCGTTGCAGTGAGTCAGCACGCCGGAAACATCCTGTAACAATGCCGCTCCGTTTTTGCCAATCGCGTGGCACATCGAACGATCCTCTTCATGAATAGCACGAGCTTCGTCGAGCATCGCTTGATTCACTTCGTCTTGATTAGCACCGTCGAACGTTTGGTTGAATTTTTCGCTCATCCGATTTAGCGCCCAAAACAGATTGACTGCGGTCGGGCGGCTGGTGGCTAGATAGTCAGCGACCTGCTTCGCTTTTTCAGCTAATTCGCCGACCGGACAGTCTTGGATGCCGATGACAAAGCCGTATGCCGCAGCGATACCGATCGCCGGAGCGCCACGAACTCTTAACATCTTGATTGCTTCCCAGACCGTTTCGATGTCGCGACAATTAATTTGTTTCAGTTCGCCTGGCAAAAGCGTCTGGTCGATCATCTGTAGCGATCCGTCGCTTTCACCGATCCAGTTCAAAGTTTCAAGTTGGTTTTCGGTCATAACTTCTTTAATTCAGTGGTAACAAAAGGTACTGGTCAAAGTTGAATATCCTACCAGCCGACAGAGAATCTGGGCGAGTGCCCACACGCATAATCGAGCGTTTTGGTTTGGCACATTAAAGCCTATGCAGACAATGCTGATCCACATGGTGCGGGATTGTATGACTGAGGATGTATTGACGATTCCTCCCGAACGTTCACTGGAAAAGGCGGAGAAGATTATGATTGCCAACGGTATCGGAAGTCTGCCCGTCGTTGGCGATGACAGAATTATTGGAATCGTTACTTCGGATGATCTTAAAGCAATTCGAGCAAAGTAACCTGCATCTGATTTTATCTACCGATTTGTGTTTGGATTTGCAGTTAATCCAATGAGGCTTTTGATTGGTTGCGACGCAGAGCCATCAAGTGCGCAGCACGCAACCATGTGGGCTGAAATTGCTGAAGCCGTCGGTAGGCGCACCATGCATGAAGAAGTATTCAAGCTTGGCAATAAATAAAAAACAAAACAAAAATATTGTTCTGTGTGCTGACTGCCTGCGTACTAGAGTGCCGCTTGCAGCTTTTCGTCTTTGGCAGCGATTTTCTTGGTTAAGTCATTTTTGAAATCAGCCAGTTTTTGACGCAGCGATTCATCCGCCGTGGCCATGATTTGTACAGCGAACAAGCCAGCGTTTCTTGGTCCGCCCATTCCGACCGCCATGGTGGCTACTGGAACGTCGCCTGGCATTTGAACGGTCGCAAGCAATGAATCCAAACCGCCCAATTCGGCTGTGGGTACAGGTAATCCGATGACTGGCAAAGTCGTATGAGCGGCGACGACGCCAGCCAGATGAGCTGCTCCGCCGGCTGCGGCGATGATAACTTGCAGGCCTCGGTCGCGGGCGGTGGTTGCATATTCTGACACGACATGCGGCGTGCGGTGGGCACTCATAACACGGACTTCGTAAAGTACGCCAAACTCGGACAACGCGTCGGCCACTTTATTGATTTTTGGCCAGTCACTGTCGCTGCCCATTACGATTCCAACGGTCGGCTTGTCGCTCATCATTTTCACCATCTAAGTCAAATCAGTTCGGAAATTATCAGACCAATAAGTTAAGCAATTTCTGGTCAATTCCTATGCCCCTTTCGGCCAAAAGTTTATACTGTCGATCATGGCGGCGATTGATCGTTGATCGAGACTGAGCCGCTGCAATTTCCCCGTACGAATTAGCTGGACAACGATGCCAAAATTATCTGACCGCGCCCACAAGCTGCCCGAATCACCCATTAGAAAATTAGTGCCATACGCCGAAGCCGCTAAAAAGCGTGGTACCAAAGTCTATCATTTGAATATCGGTCAGCCAGACATCGCGACTCCGCCCGAATTTTTTCAGGCGATTCAGGACGCGAACCTGAAAGTCCTGGCCTACAGCCATTCTGCCGGAAACGAATCGCTCAGAAAACAGATCGCAGAATATTATGGTCGCCTGGGCCACCAGTTAGACGTTGGTCAGATCAATGTCACCACCGGAGCATCCGAAGCATTGAGCTTTGTTTTTTCCAGTGTCATGAACGCCGATGAACAAGTGATTGTACCCGAGCCGTTCTACGCCAACTACAATTCGTTTTCTTTGGCCAATAGTGCCAGTGTAGTCCCAGTACCCACGCGTATCGAAGACGATTTTGCGTTGCCAGAAATGGAGGCGTTTGAAGCAAAGATCACCGACAAGACGCGTGCCATCCTGATATGTAATCCGGGCAATCCAACGGGGATATTGTATCCGCGCGAATCGTTGGAAAAATTACGAGACATCGTAGTGAAGCATGACCTTTTTCTGATCGCCGACGAAGTTTATCGCGAATTCGTTTACGATTCGCTTGAACATCATTCGACACTTTCTCTGGGGTTGGACGATCACGTGGTGGTAGTGGATTCGATTTCAAAACGATTTTCTGCTTGTGGAGCACGGATTGGTTGTGTGATCTCACGCAATGAAAAACTAATGCAATCGGTTTTGAAACTTTCTCAAGCTCGTTTGGCACCGCCAACTTACGGGCAGCTTGGTGCTGAGGCAGTTTATCAGTTACCACAAACATTTTATGAAAATGTCGTTTCGGAGTACCGTGACCGACGCGATCAATTGAAAGCCAGTCTTGATCAGATCGAAGGCGTCCATTGTCCCAACGTCAACGGCGCGTTTTACTCGATGGTGCGGCTTCCGGTTGATTGTGCAGAAAAATTCTGCCAGTGGATGCTGGAAGAATTCGATCACAACGGTGCTACGGTAATGATGGCCCCGGGTGAAGGCTTTTACGCCACGCCGGGTAGCGGAACGAACGAAGTTCGCATCGCCTATGTTTTGAATCAGACCGATCTGACGGCAGCGATGGAATGTCTGTCGGCGGGATTGAAGGTGTATCCAGGTTGTACCGTTGGAAGTGTTTAATGATGGCAGAAGAGTATGACAATGGGGATTCCGTTGTACCCCTTCCAGAATTCGGCGATGTAGCAGTACCCATCAGCGAAATCATTTAGGTCAACTTCGTCGCTATCGGCAATATGATTACGCCATTTGTCGTCCAACATTGACGAGTAGTCGTCTTGTGAAATCCGGATCAGTTTGTCATGCGTGTGATTCTCATAGACGATCAAGCGATCATCTTCGAGCAGTTTCAATAGAGCTGATTCTGTCAGCGTCTCGATAAACCGCTTGCTGACGACCGACGTCGAAGTAATCTGACGTGCTTTGCGGTTGATTCGATATTCAGGCTCGTAGAATTCCAAGGCTAGATTCTCCTTGCGTAAAAACCATGTTGTGTGACGTCGAAGCGGCTATTCGGCATCCATTTCGCGAGCCTTGGACAAGGCTGACGCGACCAGACCGGCCGGAACCGAGACGACGCCAAGCCCAATCAAGAGTATGAAGAACGTGAATATTCGGCCGCCAGCGGTGATCGGGTAGACATCACCATATCCAACAGTGGTGAGTGTTGCGACAGCCCACCACAGACTGTGGAAGACAGACTTGAAGGTCTCTGGCTGGGCATCGTGTTCAAAGTGGTAAATGCCGACCGCCGCGAGATACAGCAGAATGATTGTAACGGACAGGAAGAGAATCAACTCTTCACGGGCGATCAAAAATGCGCGATGAAAACGTTGGATCGCGTTGCTGTATCGGACGAGTTTGAACATCCGAAAGAGACGCAGCAAGCGAAAGGCGCGAATCGACCGAAGGTCGATTCTGAAGGACAGGAAAAAGGGCAGAATTGCAAGAAGATCAATGATACCGAAGAAACTAGTGGCGAAACGAAGTTTATTGTCGGCGACAATCAGTCGGGTTATGTACTCAGCAGTGAATATCGCGACGGTCACCACCTCGAAGATATAAAGGTAACGCCGCATCGAAGTGCTGAGGTCAGGGAGTGTTTCGATGCTGAACGCAATCAGCGAGAGGACGATTAGTAACTGGATGCAAAGGTCGAACGTGCGACCAAGAGGCGTGTCATTCTGCTCAACGACGTCTTTGAGTGATGGCACGGAATCCGACGTCCTTCAGGAAGCTTGCGTCACCCAACGGAAGGTTTTTACGACACCGCTTCTC
>CAYONX010000054.1:0-30738 GCA_964405425.1 uncultured Pirellulaceae bacterium
CCCAAACCGCCTTGCTTTCTTTGGTCGCGCAAAAGCGCGCGTCGGCACATTCCCCCCTCAAACATTCATTAGGGATTTCCCTAGCTACAAGTTCAATTATCGCAATGAACAATCTAAAAACGCGCGTTTGTTCTGATGATCCCGGCGCAGCAGCGCCACAAGACTGAGCCGTCGTGTCTGCGTAGCCGCTGAATTGAAAACCTGCACTCAGAGATTGCAAGGTGACCTATGTTTGTGAGGGCATGGAGTGCGCCGTCCTACCTGATGTCTGTCTTATTGCCTCAGTCAAGTCTGCTGGATTCAGTCGCACCTTGTTCGGAGGCCGTACCTCGCAACTAGTCAAGTGTGAAATGAATAAAGGCCCAGCAAACTCAATTTCATCCTACGCAGAAGAAATTCTTGCTGCGTCATCCAACGCTGGAAATGTATTCGGTGACTCTGCGGAACTCCTCCAGAAAGTGCTCGACACGATTCCCCAACGCGTGTTTTGGAAAGACCGCAACATGGTTTATCTGGGCTGTAACCAGTTGTTTGCAAATGACGCCGGCCTTAAATGCCCCGAAGAAATCGTCGGCAAAACTGATTTTGAATTGCCCTGGGATAAATCCGAAGCTGAATTCTTTCGCACCTGCGACAAGCGCATAATGGAAACCAACAAGGCTGAGATCGAAATCGTTGAACCTCAACTAACTGCATCCGGACAACGTACCTGGCTTGAAACCAATAAGGTTCCACTTCACGATGATACCGGATTGGTTATTGGAATCCTTGGAACCTATCATGACATCACAAAGCAGAAAATTGCCGAAAGGACTTTGAAACAAACCAACGAAGAACTGGAAAACCGCGTACGCGTACGAACCAGAGAATTACGGTTTCTCGCTCAACATGACAGCCTTACCGGATTGGTAAATCGAAGCTGTTTCGTAGAAAAATTAAACAAAGCGATTGACGAAAAAGAACGTTTCGCATTGCTGTTTGTGGACCTGGATCAATTCAAACCGATTAACGACAAAGAGGGTCATGATGCAGGTGATCATGTCTTAAAACAGGTCGCTCAGATACTGCTCGACGAGGTTGGCCGCAATGATGTTGCTGGACGATTTGGCGGTGATGAGTTTGTGATTTTATTACGCGGGACGACAGACGAACCAACGGCAAGGGAAGTGTGTGGTCGACTTCAAGAGAGATTCGCCGTAGATGTTGAATTGCATGACAGGCATCAATACGTTTCCGCAAGCCTCGGCGTCCTGTTCAGTAATCCAAAGGTCTACACAACGGCGGATACGATGGTGCGCGACGCAGACATTGCAATGTACGTGGCCAAAGAGAGTGGAATAGGCAAGTACTGTATTTACGATGATGTGATTCTTAAACAGGTCAAACGCAAGCGCCAAATCGAAAATGAGATTTTGCCAGGCCTGCGAAATCGCGAATTTTCATTGCACTATCAACCCATAATGAATCTAAGCGACCAATCTCTGTCTGGCGTCGAAGCTCTAGTGCGGTGGCATCATCCACAATTGGGCATGGTGCCGCCATTGGATTTTATTCCCATTGCCGAACGAACAGGAATCATAGTCGATTTGGGAGACTTTATTCTGCAACAAGCGTGTGAGCGAATGCAGATCTGGTCATCGGATATTCCAGATTGTCGAGAATCGCTTTCGATCAATGTCAACTTCTCGTCCATTCAAGTTGCCGAACCGGAATTCCTTTCGAAATTCTTGTCGATTGTTTCCGATGCAGGTCTTTCCCCGCGATCGATCAAACTTGAGATCACTGAATCTGTATTGCTGAACGATCGAAAACAAACAATCGAAGTTCTCGAGCAGTTGCGATCAGAAGGCTTCAGTATTGTTTTGGATGACTTTGGAACCGGTTATTCGTCGCTCAGCTACCTGGATAGCTTGCCGATCAATACGGTAAAGATTGATCGATCATTTGTCCAAAATATTGAATCACCGGATGGTTCGCAGGCAATCGTTCGAATGATCCTCGCGCTGGCGAAAACACTTGAGATGTCGGTGGTTGCCGAGGGTGTGGAAACTCAAGGTCAAGCTGATCGACTCCTGGAAATGGGATGCGATCAAGTCCAAGGTTACTTTTACGGAAAACCCATGGATGCTGAAGCAGCCACTCGGTTTATTGCCCAACACGAGTTTTAGTAACACACGACAGACAATTTTGGATGACCGACAAAATGACCTGTTTGAAAAATCTATCGGTCAAAGGCTCGATCATATCGAACAATCGATCTGCCCCGCCAGCACGAATCGACTTGAACCGGCATCGCAAATCTTCAGTAAATAATTGATCAAGCGGGGATCAATTCGTCCGGCACATCAAGCTCCATGAACAACATTCCCAGCCCGTGCGTTTTGCCTTGCGCATCGGTCTTTAAGCTTTCGCTGCCGCCACCACCGAGTGAATCATGCAGGATAAAATTCAATGCCAGCAAATTCGGAGCTTCATACCGGTCAACATCTCCAAAACAAATCTCCTTGAAGTGTTCCTTGACTCGTTTGGAAGTCAAATTCTTCTTCAAGAACTCATAGATTTCAGGCGAGTACGCAACGACACCGACGTTACTTCCGTCACCTTTATCGCCAGAACGGGCGTATGCAATTTTAGATAGTGGAGTTTTCATTTTCGATACGATTAATTGATCAGTAAAACCGCATCTTAAAACAATTCAAGCTAATAGGAAAGTGACAGGTGGTTTAACGATTCCCGCCTTCTACGCCTTCTCCAAGCTTAGATAGACGCAAAGCAAAGATTCAAGGCAATGATTCAGTCAACTCGTTGCCGCCCGCCGTACCCCACGAACGCCAAACCATCACATCCACGCTATCGGTTACGAATTCGACACTGCCATCCATAAACACGGCATTTACCCCGCCCGAGTGGTAACTTCGAGCCGTTACCGCTGAATACGTTGGCCGCTGCAAATCTCGGCCCTCTTGTTGCGAAGTGTAATCAATGTCGTAACTCAAACCATCAAGCTGATAATTGACAACCGTGTTAGGAGTAAACACGGTTGTGAAACCAGCGTGATGTACTCGGCCATCGCACCAAACCGTATGCCCCGTGTTGTTGGTCGGGTCGGGGCCAAGTTTTAAATCGCCTGAAATCCCATCAAAGAAATCAGTGTCCGTCGGAAACGTTGAGTCGATCGAATCGACATTTCGAACGTAACTGGTAAACGATTTCGTTTCAGATGCACAAAGTGTGTTACTCAGCCCGTCAAAAAATCGGGCCGAAGTTGATCTGTTGGTCACCAGAAAAGCACCATCACCGCTCTTCTGGCTGACCGGATCAAAAACAAACCATGACCCCATGTTGAAACCATAGCTGGTCGAATGCACAAAAGGCGAGCCATCACGGTACCGCAAACCCGCGCGTGCATCACTGGGGCAGCTGTACATTGGTACGGCAAACCAGGGCGGACCGTTTTCGACTTGCTCATGCCAATCGGTATCGAAATCGATTCGATCAAAAACGTTGCCGCCTTCGATAAACGGCAGCAACTTCGCATGAATCGACCAGGATCCGCGAACTTCTTCATCGAGCTTGGTATCAAAAGAAGTCGGATAGTAACCCATCGTCGATTCGAAATTATGAATCGCCAGACATTGCTGCCTCAAGTTATTTGCGCAATTCGTACGCCTTGCTGCCTCACGAACGTTCTGTACCGCCGGCAACAGCATCCCAATCAGAATCCCGATGATGGCAATCACTACCAGCAATTCCACAAGCGTGAAACCATGACGCGGCTGAAACAAAGAAAATCTCATACCTCCATTTTCTACTCGTTTCAAATAAATTCAAGTTTCGCATCGTCTTCGCAACAAAGTTAACGCAAAAATCACAGCAACTCGCCCAAATGTAGCGGTTTGCTCTGTCACAACTGTGATCCATAATTCGGCGAATTCGAATGCGAACTGCCGCTGCCGACTGAAGCAGCGTCATACTGTATGGCTCCATACTTGAACGCCAGGCAATCGACACTGCCTGCGATTAAAGACCATAGATGCGAACTCAGCGTTGGTACTGGGTACCAAGCTCAGTTTTTGCTTTCGCGTTTACCAGCGATGAAACGCCGGATGCCCCTCTTTCACGGCAACGAAAATGCCGTGCCCCGTTGCGGTTACTTCACCAGCTGCTGACAACGTCGCCTCGATCACCGCCTTCCGCTGACTATTCTCCACCACCCAAGCCTCCAGCTCCAAAGTGGTTTCGCTTGGCGTCGGTGCCTTAAATACAACTTTGTATTCTGCCGTAACCGTACACGGCGGCACTTCCAAATCACCAACAACCATCAATCGCCAGGCCGCCGTCCAATTCATGTGACAATCAAGCAGCGATCCAATGATGCCGCCGTTAATCATTCCCTGAAAAGCCTGATGATGCAGCTTGGGCTCAAACGACGCCACAACGCGCTCGCCTTTAACATAGCTTTTGATCTGTAGACCAGACTCATTAGCCGGCCCACAACCAAAACAAATCAAATCAGGAGCAAATTGGTCCTGCAAACTTTTCGATTCATCCATCCATTCTACCTCATCACAACGACCGATTGGCGGGCATGATCGCATGGCCGAATTTCATCGATATCGAAAAACCGCCCCCAGACATTTTCGATATAGCTGTTCGAATGAAACACATGGGCGCGATAGGGCCCCCGGTCAGTAAACCGGTAAACCGTTTTGCCACTCGGCATTTCATCCAAAAGCTTCTGCCGACAATCGGGATCCACATTCAACATCGCCTGAACAAGTCGATTATTCTCGTTGTCCAATTCGTCGCGCAACAGATGCCATGTATCTTCATTGTGAATCGTCGCGTAAACCAAACCGCCAGCTTTCAACATCCGTTTCAATTCAGCCAGCCAGCACAATTCGAAAGTATCGATATGAGTGAAAACGGAAAACGCGGTGACAAGATCAAAGTAACCATCGCAAACCGGCAAATGCGGTAGCGCATGATTAGCAATAGGCTTAACGGATTTAGGCATATATTCACTGAGCCAGCGAATATGACGCGCATTCAAATCGCTACACCAAAACTCGCCCTTCAAGGACTGGGATGCAAAGTGCCGAACGACACGCCCAGACGCACAACCAAAGTCCAGCATTCGATCAATGCTTACCTTTTTGTTTTCCGCTAACTCAATGACTTTCAAATAGTCATTCAGCCCGGAAATCCAGTAACTTAAATCCCGGTTGGAGCCGTAGCCTTCCCGGTCAGCGATTCCAGGAATCGGAGCTGAATCTCTTGCCGCAAACACCTTCAGCTCTTCATCGGTCAATTCAGTATTGCCATACTTTTTCTGTGTACCCAACAGTTCAATCGCTGGCGGGCCGTTCTCAAAAGGCTCATCGTCCAGAGCATAACGAGAAATATCGTCTTCCCAGACCGCCGGACGATGTTGTGCCAATCGTCGTGCGATCAGCTGTTCGACTTGCTGCTTGTTCAGCATTTGCGAATTGTCATCTTGCTCCATCAATCAGTACCCGGCCGCCATGCCGTCCTTTCGAGATTCCGAAGCGCCATAATAAACATCGTTTTCGGCGTCGTACATAATGCCTTGGTAACCGCCAAACGAACCTTTCGCATATTTCATCCGATGACCACGCCTTTTCAATTCATCCACCACTGCAGAATCAAATCCAGTCTCCAAAGCAACCGTGCCACCATCGGTCATTTTCTCGCCCGTCGGTTGAGATGAACCTGAATGTAAAATTCGCGGTGCATCCCCAGCTTCTTGAACATTCATTCCGTAATCAATCATATTGATCATAATCTGCACATGCCCCTGAGGCTGCGTCGCTCCGCCCATCACACCGTAACTCATAAACGGTTTACCATCGCGAGTAATAAAGGCCGGAATAATCGTATGAAAAGGCCGCTTGCCAGGCTCATACGTATTGAAATGTCCTTCGCGTAAATCGAACAACTCGCCACGATCCTGCAAGCAAAAACCAAGCCCCGGCGGACACATGCCTGAACCCATTCCACGGTAATTACTTTGGATCAGCGACACCATGTTGCGATCCTTATCAGCCACTGTCAAATAAATCGTGTCACCATGCTCCAGGTTCGGATTTCCAGGCTCGTATGACATTCCGGCTTCTTCGGTTATCAATTCCCTCCGCTTCATGCCGTACTCTTTCGAAATCAATTCATCGACAGGAATCTTATTGAACGCGGGGTCCGCATAAAACTTCGCTCGGTCTTCAAACGCCAGCTTTTTTGCTTCAATGAAATTATGAACATGCGTCACGCTGCCAAACCCAGCTTTCTTCAAATCGAATTGCTCAAGCACATTCAACATCTGCAGCGCCGCGATCCCCTGACCGTTAGGCGGCAATTCCCACAAGTCGTAGCCGCGATAGTTCGTTGAAACCGGATCTACCCATTGTGAAGTGTGAGTCGCTAAATCTTCGTAAGTGATAAAGCCACCATTGTCCTGCATGAATTTGGCAATCGTTCTGGCCATAGCGCCTTTATAAAAAGCATCACGGCCTTCATCAGCCAACGTCTGTAGCGTTTCGCCAAGCAACGGATTCTTGAAAATCTCGCCTTTCGCGGGAGCTTTACCGTCACGCATAAAAGTCTCTTCAAAACCCGGATACTGCTTCAAACGAACACTGCTCAAGTTCCAATAGAACGCAATGAGTTCTGAAACTGGAAACCCGTTGTTGCAATAATCGATCGCCGGCTGCAAAACTTTGTCCATTGGCAACTTGCCAAATTTTTTATGCAGTTCGAACCACCCGTCCACACAACCCGGCACACTCACCGGCAGCGGACCATAAGGCGGAATTGTATTTCGCTCGCCAAGCTCTTTTCTTAATCGCTCCAGCGTCAACCCTTTTGGCGAACGCCCGCTCGCATTTAACCCATACAGCTTTTGTTCTTCCGCACTCCATACAATCGCAAACAGATCGCCACCGATACCATTGCCCGTCGGCTCCATCAGACCCAGCGCCGCGTTAGCCGCGATTGCCGCATCAATCGCATTGCCACCCTGTTTCAAAACATCGATCGCAATCTGAGTAGCCAAAGGCTGAGACGTCGCCGCCATTCCATGCTGAGCGATGACTTCGCTGCGAGTCGCAAACGGCTTTCCGGTGATCCGGTCCTGTGAAAACCCTGTGCTACCGACAACACAGAAAACAACACAAACTATTAATGGACGTATCATGGTTTTATCACAGCGAATTTCGAAATTGGAACTTCGTACAGAAACTGCAGTTTAACGTCTCATTTCCAACAGCCAATCATAAATCGCGTACTCCAATTGATGACGTTGGCGAAACTTTTCCAATACTCGATCCGAAAATTCGATTTTCTTCCTGGGCAATACGTTGAGCTTCTTAATCTCAGGCGGTGGCTCAAACCCCAGCATCCTGGCCATATCCACAATATCATGCTCAAGGGTTTCCAACAGGCCAACATAAACATATTCGCTGGCAATCACTTCTTTAAAATTGGAATCGTCTACCTGTGTTTTCAAGAAACTGTTTATCTCAAAACGAAAAGTCTCCATAAATTCGTCAATCGTCTGGTAGTACAAATCCGGCTTCTCAAGCCAGTCGCCAGCTTTCGTTTTGATGAAATTATGCATCGAAAGTGCGATTTCGAGCGGATCGCGAAATACAGTAACGAATTGTGAAGCGTTGGGATAACTCGCACCAAACCCTCTCCCTTTTTTGTTGTTGAAATGTCCAAAGACGCAAATCGGGTTTTGACCTGAAACTTCCACCAGACGTTCAGTGTGTAGCGTCGGGCCGATGGCATTCCTGGGATCGTTGTAATGCAACAGCAAATTCTTGCCGTACCAACATTGGAAAACATCCCGCAGACTCGTACCTCCCGTCTTAGGTATATGAGAAAAGAAGAGTGGCTGGTTTGAATCGTAAACACGAAAACCGAACTTACTTATGCCTGTTGCAGCCGTTCCCTGCTTCATTGATCGCTCAAGCTTAGCATCCATTTTTAACGTCTCATTTCCAACAGCCAATCATAAATCGCGTACTCCAATTGATGGCGTTCTCTGAACTTCTGTCGCAATCGATCGGGTATTTCGACAGAATCACGCGGTACCGCATTCAATTTCTTCAATTCTGATGGCGGATCAAACCCAAGCACTTTGGCCATGTTAGCAATATCCTGATCCAGTGTTTCTTGTACGCCAACGTAAACAAACTCGTCAGCAAAAACCTGTTGGAAATTGTCGATATCCACCTGAGTCTTTAAAAAGTGATTGATGTTCGTATTGGCCGACACCAGAAATTCTTCCAGCGTTTGATAGTAAACTTTCGGCTTGTTCAACCACTTCTCGCCCTCTCGCTTGATGTAGTAGAACGTCGACAAGATTAATTCGAGCGGATCGCGGACAACCGTGATGAATTGCGACGCCTCTGGATAGCAGTCTTTAAAACCGGTCGATTTATTGTTGATGAAGTGGCCGAAAACGCAAACTTTGTTTTTCTCTGAAGCGCCTTCCAAGCGAGCCATGTCGACCTTCGGTTGCTGGCCTGTCGTCTCGTCGAAGTAATGCAGGATCAGATTTTCTCCATACCACTGTTTGAAAATATTACGAACACTGGTGCCCGCCGTCTTGGGAATGTGCGAAAAGAACAATGGCTGATTCGGGTCAAATTCTCGAAATCTAAATTCACTGATTGCCGCTGCACGAGAGGCTTGCTGTGTTTGATCCGATTGTTCTGTTTTGGGATCACCATTCATTTCCAATATCCTCCAACGTACTTTCTGGGCAACGAGCGACTAAGATTGTTCAACTGCCCTCGTTCTTCGATTCAAAATCCGCGCCAAATTTCGACGCCCAATGGACCAGGAATCCGACCAACACCATCAGTATTGCGGAAACGAAATATGGCATCGCGTACGGAATAAAGAAACTCGCTTTGAGCATCGGAATCCCGATGGCGGAACCGGCAATCCGGGCCAGTGCGTTTACACTTTGACCAACCCCCAACACGGTCCCTTGTTTCGCTGGGTCAGACCATCGAGACAACAAGGAATAAAGACTCGGTTGCAGGCAAGCGTAGCCACACACGATCACACACAGCGAAGCAAACAACCATGTTAACGACGCGGCAGACGCAGCATACGCCATCAACGCAAACCCAACAACTTCAAACGACGCGCCAGCAACAGCAAGTCGACTCTCCGGCACATATTTTGCCAGCGGACGAACGATGCCTCCTTGTACGATCGCAACCAGCAATCCAATCAACGCGAAAGTCCAACAGACATTTCTAAAACTGAATTGAAATGGCGGGTTTTCAAAATCCGCGGATCCCTTGATCAGCATTGAAAGCGTTGTTTCGAAACTGGCAAAAGAAAAAATGCAAACAAAAAACCCAAGCAACAAAATCTTGACCGCGTTTGAACTCATCGCCGTTTGCCAGCGAGACAAATCCCACCAACGTTTCGTGTTCGCGGTCTGCGAGCGTTCATTCAACGATTCAGGCAATTTGAATATTGCCAACAACAATGCCACCAACGACAAACCGGCTGCCGCAAAACCTGGCCCCGGACCTGGATCACCATCGCCACTGGGAACGGCGAAAACAGCAAACAACGGACCCAGCGTAAACCCGAGCCCAAACGCCATACCAATCAATGCCATTCCGCGCGCACGATTTTCGTTGTCCGTTGTGTCAGCAATATAGGCCTGAGCCGTTGACACCGTCGCCCCCGCAATTCCAGCACCGATCCGAGTAATAAACAAACCGAGCAAGCTTTGGTACAGCGTCGCCACTCCGAACAACGTGTAGAAAATCACCGAACCCGACAACCCGATCATGATCACTGGTCGCCGACCAATTCGATCCGATAGCGAACCCCACAGCGGCGCAAACAGAAACTGCATGATTGAAAAACTGGCCATCAACAAGCCAATGACCCAACCTGATGGATCTTTGCCAAATTGGTCCGCGTAAATCGGCAACAATGGCAATACGATGCCAAACCCAAGCAGATCAATGAATACGGTCAGAAAAACAACCAGCAGTGAACCCGGTCGAGTTGTTCGTGGTTCTTCATCTTCGGGCAATGTTGATTTGTCTGTTTCCATAGCTTCATTGTCGAACAATTTACCGTAATCGAAAAGACAGCATTAAATTTCGAGCCTTCCATCACCAGCGATCGCATGGTTGGATTGCAACAACAATGGACCTTCCACCGCGCCGGCCGCCTTTTTCTGTCGACTATCCAACAATACGGCGCCGCTGCTAAGGCTGATTTCACAGGACAATTGGGGCGACTCGCAGCCCGTCAACTGAGCAACCACAAAAGCGCTCTTGTCGTCCAATTGATAATTGAATCCAAAAATGCCTTTCTCAATCACACACACAACTTCCAAATTTTCCGGACGCAAAAAACCAGCTTGCTGCCAGGTTTTCCTCAGCTCAATCAAATTGCGATACCACGAAAAAACCTGATTTTCGCCATCGGGAAACTTCAACTTGCAATCAAAAAACGCACGCTCATCGGATGGCTGAATCGAATTGCTCCAATCGTGATCAGGAAATTCTTTGCGGCGGCCACGATTGACGTTTCGCCGCAACTTCTTCTCCAGGAAATCAGCAAAAAACATAAACGGTGAATCAGCCGCGAATTCTTCTCCCATGAACATCATTGGAATCGCTGGATATAACCAAAACAATGGTGCCGCAGCCATCTGAAAATCGACACTTGCCAACTGATGCAACCGCTTTCCTTGCGGCTGATTCCCAATCGAATCGTGCGTCTGCAAGGCAACGATCAGCGAGCTCAGATACTCGCGTGCTTTTCGCTGATCACCATGGGTTTGCTCGCGATCCGATTCGCCGACGCGTTTCATAACGGGGCCTTCATACAAATACCCATTTTGCAATGCTTCATTCACATCGCTGCCGCCGTTGTACTTTCGTGGCGTCACCGGACTACCCGCTTCAGCAACACTGTAAACCGCGTGCATCAAATCATCTGCCCAAATCGCACCGTAAGTGTTTCGACCACCAGCCTCATCCACAATCAACTTATGGTCGTAAATATTCGCCTCACCAATCAAATGGATTTTTCGTCCTGCCTGTTTTTCGTATTCACTGACTCGGTCACAGATTTCCTGTTGAATCGTGTAACCACTATCGTCAAACATATAGTGAACCGCGTCCAATCGCAGTCCATCAAAATGAAACTCCTCTAACCAGTACAAAGCGTTTTCAATTACCAACGATCTTGGCACTTGCTTACCGGGCCCATCAAAATCAAACGCACTGCCCCAAGGCGTACCATGCTTGCTGGAAAAATAATTCCCAAACTGCCCCAGATAGTTCCCTTCAGGCCCAACATGGTTGTAAACAACATCATGAATCACGCTGATCCCGCGGCCATGACAATCATCAATCAAACGCTTCAATTCGTCGCTTGTCCCGTAGTTGCTGCTGGGAGCAAACAAGCCGACGGCGTCATAGCCCCAATTCCAACGCCCGGGACATTGGGCAAGCGGCAAAAACTCAATCGCAGTTATTCCAAGTTCACACAAGTAATCCAATCGTCGCTGACAGCCTGAATACGTGCCATCGTCACTGAACGTACCAACATGCAACTCGTATATGCAGAGCTCCGACTTCGGCACGCCTTCCCACGCATCGTCACTCCATTGAAACGTAGACTTGGGCAACTCACTGGGGCCATGCACATCATCGGGCAAAAACAAAGAACATGGGTCTGGCAATTGCCGTTCGCCATCCACCAAAAAGAAATATTGAAACGGGCAAGCGTCCTGGCAAATGCCTTTAAAAACACCCTCGTGATTTTTCTCCAGCGCAACCAAAGACCGACCGTCGCCAGAAATGACTTCGATGGATTTCAGATTTGGTGCCCAAACCGAAAATTCAATGCATCCGTCCTGTCGTCGCCTGCAACTCGCCATCCAATGTTCTCGCTAAAAAGCACGATAGATTAACCGCCTGCGCCAAAAATACGAGGCCGGGTCATGGCCACAATCCGGCCAGGATTTCGGTTCTCGACATTCGCTGGAAAATAACACTTTGGATGATCGGGAAACGTGTAGAATTATCGTTTTCAGACGACACAGTGGAAAGCTTATGAATTCGGAACTTACATTTGAGGATTTCAGCCAACTGGCTGGCGTTTACCAACTTCTTGGTCGATTGTGGCTGGAAGAACTGGATCTGCCATTACTGACCGCTTTGACAGAAGATGAAATGAAAGACGCGATCCAGCAACTCGGCGGTACGGTTCCGGAGCAGGCTAACGAAGAAACCGTCGAAGAATTGGCCGTCGATTATTGCCAGCTGTTGATTGGGCCGGGCGCGCATATTTCGCCAGTTCAATCGGTTTGGGAAAACCAAAAGCTTCAAGACGAACCAGCTTCTTCCATGAAACAATACCTTTCGTATCTGCCAGGATTCGAACCAGAAACGAATATCGCCGACCATATTGGCGTCCAATTGCAATTCATGGGCGAGCTATTTCAACGTGCCGCTGACAGCGAAGATCGGGAACTCGTAACTGAGATCGCCGAAAACTTCTTTGAAACGCATTTGAGCTGGACGGCACCATTTTTTGCCGCCGTCGCTGACAAAGCTCAAACCGAATTCTACGCTGGACTCGCCAATCTAACCGCCAACTTCCTTAACCTGAAGCTTGAGGAGTACTAATGCAAATAACCAGCTTACTTTTAATCGCTGCCGTTCTCGGCTTCCAATCCGACAATCAAAACAGCAGCGACAAGCGTGCTCCAAGAAAATTCGAGCTTCAGTATGGAGCTGTCATTAGCGAATTGCCAGACGACGCAATGGTTCGCGTTTGGTTTCCAATCCCAGAATCCAACGAATTACAAACGATCAAAAAAACAGATTCTCAAGCTCCCGCACCTATTGCGACCGCCAAAGACAAAAAGCACGGTAACGCGATTGGTTATTTCGAAAAGGCACAAGCAAAAGAAATCAAATTCAACGTCACTTATCAAGTTGACCGCAAGGAAGCGTATCCCGGTTCCATGCCCGGTAAACTTTCCGAACAGGAAATTGCAAAATTTCTTTCAGCTAATCAACTTGTGCCCACTTCCGGTGAACCCACCAAATTATTGTCCGATAAAAAACTGGCCACCGATCCAATGCAACTGGGCCAGGAACTATATGAAATCGTCGAAGCCTATATGAGTTACGACAAATCCAAACCAGGGTACGGTAACGGAGATGTTTTGTGGGCATGCAGTAGCAAGACCGGAAATTGTACAGATTTTCACAGCTTGTTTATTTCCCTCGCGCGTAACCAAAATCTGCCTGCACGTTTTGAAATCGGTTTTCCCATTGGCGAAAAACCATCTGGAAACATCAAGGGCTACCACTGTTGGGCATGGTTTTATACAAAAACCAACGGCTGGATTGCAGTTGATATTTCCGAAGCCGATAAACATCCGGAATTAAAAGAATATTACTTTGGCCGATTAACTCCCGATCGGGTAGCATTTTCAACGGGTCGCGACATCGAACTGGTACCGAAACCAGATTCCAAGCCGCTAAACTATTTCGTCTACCCACACGTTGAAGTGGACGGAAAAGTATGGCCAAAAGAAAAAATCAAACTACAACTTTCATACAAAGACATCCAATGAACCTGGAATCCTTGCAAATGATTTATCCAAAAAACATCAAGCAGTGCCTTCAATCAGCGGCACTGACCATCGCAGCATTTTCATTCGCCGCCACGGCTACTGCCGACGAATCGGCATGGCCACAATTCCTTGGCCCCAAAGGCGACAGCACGGCCATGGACGCATCCACTCCAACGTCATGGAGCGAATCCGATTACGTCTGGCAAACGGAAATACCGGGCTCCGGTTGGTCGTCACCCGTTTATCAAGACGGACGCATTTGGTTGACCACGGCCATCACCGCCGAAGCAACCCCTGAACAAATCGAAAAGAAACGCGATGGCGTTCAATTTGCCCAAATGAAAACAACCGTCGGCACGCTCGAATTAATTGCAATTTGTGTTGACTTGGAAAGCGGAAAGATTTTGCACAACATTTCATTGGCTAAAATCGAAGACCCGGGACTAATCAATCCACTCAATTCTTACGCATCGCCGACACCGGCCATCGAAGACGGCAAAGTCGTCTGTCATTTTGGCAACTATGGAACCTGGTGCCTTGATGCAAAAACAGGTTCAGAAGTCTGGAAGACTGAATTTGTCGTCGATCACAGCGTGGGAGCCGGCAGCTCGCCGATTATCCATGACGGTAAAGTCATCATGGTTTGCGACGGAATTGACGAACAGTATATCGCAGCCATTAGCCTGAGCTCCGGCGAACCAATCTGGAAAACCGAGCGGCCTGAATTTCGACTACAAAACGGTGAACAGCAAAAAGCCTACAGCACACCGCTGATCGCTGAATTAAATGGCAAGACACAAGCAATCATCCCAGGTGCCCAATGGATCATTGCCTACGATCCAGCCAGCGGTGAAGAGATCTGGCGAGTCGATCACGGCGAAGGATTTTCAGTAACACCGATGGCCAGTGTCGAAAATGGCATGGTCATTTTTTCCACCGGCTACATGAAACCAGATTTCGTCGCAGTCGACCCTAGCGGAACCGGTGACATCACAAAAACTCACGTCAAATGGCGAGCTAAGCAGGCACCGTCCATGCCGTCCTTGATTACCACCGACGGGAAAGTTTACTCAGTTACCGACAAAGGCATCATGAGCTGCATCGACGCTGAATCAGGTAAAGTCCTCAAGAAAAAGCGAATCAACGGCAACTATTCTGCTTCTCCGCTGCTGGCCGGCGGCAATATTTATCTGTGCAGCCGGGAAGGCAACGTTTCGATTATTAAATGCGACGAAAGCCTTGAAGATATTGGCAAACAAAAATTCGATGCCAAACTTATGGCCACTCCAGCTCCGGTCGGTAACGATCTGCTAATTCGCACCGACAAAAAACTGTACCGTATCGGCAACAAGAGCGGTTAAGCGAAGCAAAATTGCGAATCTTAATTCGAATCGATATCCGATGCTCCAGGCGCGGCTATTACCCAGCGATTGTTGAGACAACTCAATCGCCTGGGTAGCTTCGTGCTTAACCGGTGGTGCGCTTGGCATAGAAAAATCCGAATCGGAAATACAACATGAACGAACAGATCGAAACCGTTTCCAATCATGCCCCAATTTGGTTCAAAATCCTTGGCTGGATTCTGTTGATCTGGAACTTGATGGGGCTGGCTGTGTTCGTAACCAGCTTGGCGCTGGTCAACAACGACGAAGCGTTTCAAAACACAGAATTCAGTGACGCTCAGATTGAACTCATTAAATCGACTCCGACCTGGGTCAACATTGCTTTTGGAGTCGCAGTCATCTTCGGAGTTCTGGGCTGCATTGCGTTGCTGTTGAGAAAAAGTGCCGCCACACCCTTATTGGTTTTGTCACTGTTTGGCGTGATCGCGCAAAGCACTTATGTTTTCTTGCTGAGCAATTCAGTCGAACTGATGGGCGTCGGGCTGTCACCTATCGTGATTCCGGTCGCTATTGCCCTGGTGCCCTTTGCCATCTATTGCTCCAAACAAGCCTGGTGGCGATAGCAAGCCGCCAAAAACCAGTCCGTTTGTCCGCTTGCAATTGCTGCAGCCAATGAACACATTGGCAGGGCTGTTTCGTGCGTTACCCACCGAGCCCCAGAATCGTAAAGAACATTCCAGCTTCTTCAAACGTCGGATGCGACTCCGCCTCATCCACAATCTGTTGGACGTTCGCCATCAAATCAATCGCATGAATTGGAAGATATTATCCTACCTTCGACGGCTCCAAAGAAAAGCAAATTCCTAAATCGTCGTGACTAAAACCGCTGAAATCACAAACACACATCGCGTCAATCGAATTAAGCCGCCGTCACACAGCTTCGGTCTTCTTCCGTATCATACCAGTTTGGACTCGTCGCCAACAAAACCGCAGCAACGATCAACAGCAAAACAGTAGGCTGAACGCCGATAACTTCTGCAACACGTTTTGAAAGGCCAGTAAAAACAAACAGCCCCAAACAACTGGCCAACAACCACTGTCGCTGCCAATTCAACGTTCTGCGACCTTGCCACTTTCCCAATTCAAAAACGACTAAACCAATCGGCAACAACAGAATCGTCAAATCATAAACGTAAAAATGGGGGCTCAGCAAAACCGTCGCAATAACAAGCATGCTGAACTGAAGCGCAAATCGCTTTGAATCTGTTTGGATTGAACCTTTCATCCCAAACCCGACTATCGCCATCAATCCAGCCGCCATTACCCAAAACACAATGGCACCGAACGTCGAATCGGTGCCAAACAATAAACCTGCCGCCCCAATCAAATTGTGCGATTCGGTTAGCAGATAACCCGATGTGCTACTGTAGTCACTCATCGACAAGCACTGCCAAAAATAAGCCTGACACAAATCCCAGCCTGCAAGCAGAGACAGAAACAAAAGGGTTGCGACCGTTACCGCGCAACCCGCAACGAAATTCCACTGACGCTTCAGCAACATCGCGATCCCGATCACAAGGCCAAGGTGCGGCTTGAAGGCGATCAAACCGAATAAGGCACCGGATGCAAATGGTTTGCGATGGTAAAGCAGTAAATAGGTCCCGGTCAGGATCAACAACAGGAAAGTGGATTTATGAGCCGTATTGAAACACATAAGCAGCGGAAAGAACGCCAGCGTCGCCAATAAACATTTACCCCAGTGCGATTGTGCAGCTGGATAAAAGCGTGCCCACAAACACAATGTCGCGGCGATTGCACCACCAATGGCCAACATCCAGATCGTTAACGCCCATGCATACGGCAGCTTCGCCAGCGGACTTAGCAACATGTAATAGAATGGCGGGTAGACCATCGGATAGTACTGTTCATGAGGCCATCCAAACCCCACAATCGCCGGATCATGCTGCACCGCCACAAATCTTTCGGCATCGTACAAATCAGCTCGATGATTGAGCCAAATATATCCGCCCGTCCATTCCTGCAGAAAATCACTTCCTAGAGGTGTTGCACGAAACTCACTGCCACTTTGAAAATTGGGTGAGCAAAAAAGAAACAGCAATACAAATCCAAATACCGTAAACAAGATCGTTCTTGCTCGAGGCAATGAACCACTTGGCTGAAATGGCTGAACCGTAACTTCAATAGACATAAGACTCTTGCGATCGCGTGATTCCGACGGCAAGGATAGCTCACATAAAGTCGAAAACGGAAACTTTAACCACAGCGCAAACAAAAACCGCTGGTCCCGTAAGAACCAGCGGTTTGATTGTTTTGGTTTGTAGGGTTATTCGACCTTACAGCACCATGTCCTTCAGACCTTTCAGAGGCCGTACTTTGACCTGACGGCTTGCTGGACGTGGTTTCGCCCAAACCATTTCGCCAGTACCTGGGTTTCGTACTTCACGCTTTGGAAGTGCAGGTCGATCTTTGACAACGATCTTGCAAAGACCAGGGATCGTGAACTGACCAGAAGAATTCTTCTTGGAGATGTTATTTTCGATTTCAGCTGTCAAAGCTTCGAAAACACCTGCAATGTCTTTCTTGGTCAAACCTGTCGCTTCCGCCAGGTTGTTCATGATTTCAGATTTAGTAGGTGGTTTCGGTCCAGTTTTCTTCGCCATATATTTATCCTCCGTGGATACTAAAAACACGAAATAGTCGGTAAAAAACGCTTAATTTGCGAAAAGATAGCCTCCAAGCAGGCAAAGAGGCAAGCAGACAATGCCCGAAAACTCGGGAAAAACGGTAATTTTTGTGCAAAAACCCTATATTTCACCGTTATCCTGCCTCTGAGAAGGCAATTTGACCGCATTCTGAAGCATTTCCGGCTCCCAAATTTAGCCATTTAAACCACTCATCACCTCAGTAATTGTTTAACCCAGCCATGGTCGAGCTAATTCGCAGTCGTTTTTGTTGGCAAGCGCTTGTTAGTTGTTGCGTCATGATTGCTGGCACTTGCAACGCAGCGCAAGACGATCCATTCAAAAAATTGCACAACGAATTCCAAAATGAAATCGCCCCGATTTTGAAATCAAAGTGCAACGCCTGTCATAGTGGCGACGATGCAAACGCCGGAGTCAATTTTGATTCGTATCAGAATCTTGAACACGTGCTCAACGCGGATCGAAGATGGCTGCAAATCAAAAACGAAATCGTTAGCGAAAACATGCCGCCCGATGACGAACCGCAACTTTCGAAACGGGAAAGCGCTAAGCTCACCAACTGGATCGAAAACGTCTTCAACTTGCTCAATTGTGATTCGGTCAATCCGGGCAACGTAACCATCCGGAAACTAACTCGTTACCAGTACCGAAACTCAGTGCGTGATCTTTTCGATGTCGATTACCGACTTGCCGATTCATTTCCAGGGGACGACGTTGGACACGGCTTTGATAACATCGCCGACGTTTTATCCCTACCGCCAATTTTGATGGAAAAATACCTGGATGCGGCTGAACAAATTACCAAACAAGCGATCTTCGACCCCGACAACTTGCCGCTGGACATTGAATTGGCCGCCGAAGGATTTCAGCTCGAAGCTTTCAACGGACGCAAGAGCAACGGGGAAGTCAGATTCTATTCCCAAGGCAAGATCAACAAGTTCATTCGATTTCCCGAACGGGGAGCCTATGCGTTGGCAATCTTTGCGTACGGAGATCAAGCAGGCGACGAAGACGTGAAAATGTCATTGCATATTGATAACGAATTGATTGAGACCGTGGATGTCAAATCGACCCGCAGAAAACCCAGCAGGCATGTCTTCCGTGTACCGATCTTTGAACCCGGCAAAAAAAAGGTTTCGATCAGCTTTGACAACGATTACTTCCAAGCTCGAGTCGTTGGTCGTCAGGACCGAAACCTGTACGTAGAAAATATCGTAATCAAGGGTCCCAAACGCAAAGCACCATCGTTGCCATATTTGAAATTCACATCGCCCGACCGCAATTCAGCGAAAAACTACATCGATGAAATATTGCCTCGAGCATTTCGCAGCCCTGTCGACGATAAGCAAAAACAACGTTTCTTGAATCTATACGACCAATGCCAAAACGAAGGCCTCTCGTTTTACGAAAGTCTACAAAGAGTAACCCAGGCGATTTTGATTTCGCCGCAGTTTCTGTATCGCTTTGAACAACCGGTCAAACCCGGCTCTCAACGTTCGCTAGACGATTTCGAGCGAGCAACAGCACTGTCGTACTTCATCTGGAATTCCACTCCGGATGACGAACTGCTGAAGCTTGCCAGCCAATCAAAATTGTCACAGCCAAAAATTTGGAATCAACAAACCCGTCGCTTGCTATCTGACAGTCGTACGCATTCATTAATCGATAATTTTGTTGCCCAATGGCTGAATCTAAAATTGCTTGCCAGCGCACAGCCCGACTTCAGCGTGTTCCCGAGCGTTGACCGCAAATTGCTGCAGGCGATGGAAACAGAAACTCGCATGGTCGTTTCAGACATTTTCAAGCGGGACGCAAGCATATTGGAATTGCTCGATTGTGATTTCACATATTTGAACGAACGATTGGCGCAACATTACGAATTACCGAATATATCCGGAAACCAATTTCGCAAAGTATCAACCGCAGGCAAGCGAAGCGGAGTGCTTACGCACGCAAGCATTTTGACGCTGACATCCAACCCCACCCGCACGTCTCCAGTTAAACGTGGCAAATGGGTCATGGAGAACATTCTGGGCGAAGATCCGCCTCCGGCTGTCGACACCATCGTCCCACTGGATGATCAAAAAGAGTTGACCGGTACGCTTCGTCAACGCATGCAACAACACCGCAGCGATCCTGCTTGCGCTTCGTGTCATCGAAAAATGGATGCTATCGGTTTTGCGCTTGAAAATTATGACGCCGTCGGCCGATTTCGCATGGAAGATGAAGGTTTCAAGATCGATGCCACCAGTGAAATGCCAGACGGCACTGTGTTGGCTGGCGCAAACGGATTGCAAGATAAATTACGAACGACGTACAAAAACGAATTCGTTCGCTGTTTCGCAGAAAAGTTATTGGTATACGCCCTTGGACGCGGTCTACAATATTATGATCGGTGCACCGTCAAACGCATCGTCAAATACGCATCAGAAAACGACTACCGCGTCTCATCTTTCGTTGTAGCGATTGCTCAATCCGAAACATTTTTGAAACGCAGTGGAAAGAAACCGCAATTGCCTGGAGCTTCCAAATGAATATTTCTCGCCGACAAATCCTGCAGGGGTTCGGAACCGTGCTCGCTTTGCCATGGTTAGAATCGACAGGTTTTGCATCGGGCACTGCCTGCTCTGGCGCTCCACCGCTTCGGACCGCGTTCATCTATTTGCCCAACGGAATGCGGATGTCTCACTGGCGGCCTCGCGGACCGAGTGAAACTGATTTTGAGTTGCCAAAAATCTTTGAGCCCGTAGCGCAATACCGGGATAAGACATCCATTGTTTCCGGGTTAGCACTAAAAAATGCGACTGCTGGTAAAGATGGCGCTGGTGATCATGCTCGCAGCGTAGCGTCGTTTCTAACCGGTGCTCGACCCAAAAAAACTAAAGGCTCCAACATCTATAACGGCAAATCGGTCGATCAAATCGCAGCGGAAAAGATTGGTGATCAGACACGATTCGCTTCTTTGGAATTAGGAACCGAAAGCAGTGCTCAAGCGGGACGCTGCGATTCAGGATACAGTTGCGCGTATACGTCGAACATTTCCTGGAGAACTCCAACCAGCCCAATGGCCAAGGAAATGGACCCCAGCGCAGTATTTGAGAGACTCTTTGGCAGTGCCAATGATTTCGAAAACCAGCGTGCCAAAGCTCAACGAATTTCACGTCGCAAAAGTATCCTCGATTTCGTGCTGCAGGACGCAAAGAGCTTTAAGGCAAAACTCGCAATGTCGGACCAGCGCAAATTTGATGAGTATCTATTTGCCGTTCGCGACATCGAAAAACGGCTCGGCAAAGTTGATAAGCTGGATGAACCGGAAGTCGAAATTTCCGATTTCCAACGCCCGCTTGGAGTGCCAGCATCATACGGCGAGCACGTAAAATTGATGTTGGATATGATGGCGTTGGCGTTTCAAACGGATTCGACGCGAATCATTTCATTCATGTTCGCAAACGCCGGCAGCAATCGAAGCTACCGTGAAATTGGAATCAGTGGAGGACACCACGACATTTCGCACCATGGCAACGCGCTTGCGAAGCAAAAGAAAATCAGCGAAATCAATGTCTATCATATGTCATTGATGAAACACTTACTGGACCGACTTTCCGGTATCGAAGAAGCGGACGGAACGACGTTATTGGACCACTGCATGTTGCTCTATGGCAGCGGCATTTCCGACGGCAACCGCCACGACCATCGCAATCTGCCCATCGCCATTTTTGGCGGTGCCGGTGGGACTATCGACACGGGCCGCCACATTCAAGTCCGCGCAAAAACACCACTGACAAATCTTTATTGCTCGATGCTCGATCGAATGGGCGCAAGCGTCGATTCATTCAGCGACAGCAACGGTCGAATCAAAGAATTGAATCTTTAGGTGCTGGCATTCCACAACGGAATCGCTGAGATTTCATTTCGTATGGAACGTGCCACATGCACAGCAGATCTCAAATAGGTGATCGCTTGGTTTCTAATCACCGCTGACTTGTTTGGAGACACAATGCGAATGTCGAACGTAGAAACTGGTTCCGCACGCCATTTAAGCTTGTAGGTTTCGTCGCCTCGCAGCAAGTCAAATGCAGTATGTCCTTCTTTGATCGCCTGCTGAATCGTCAGCATTAAAGACAACCGCCCCGGCTGCTCACTTAAGCGATCAGGATCAAGCCCACTTTGATAACCATAAGTCGTATCCGAACTTGCAAATTGATATTCCGCAGCGACAGGCGATCCGTCGAGCTCCAACCACGAAATTCGCAATTGCCCTAGGCCAAGCAGCTGCTGTGCCAATTCTTTATGGAAACTGGCCCATGGTTTGGACGCAAAACAACCCGGCTCATTTAAACGGTTCCGACGACGCTGATGCAAGTCGATAAGTATTGGCCATGCCTGTTCGAATTGCTGTTGGGTTTGAACTTGATGCCAGGCCGATTGCGGCGAATTCATAAAACTACGCTCAAGCCTGCGAAGCTTCTTTCTGTGCGATTTGGATAACATCGCAAGAAATGATTCCCAGTCTGAAGGAAGTGAGACCGACCAACAGGATACATTTTGAGTCTTAATGACTTGGCACCCAAGTTTCTCGAATTCGCTGGCGAGCAAATTCAATCCTTTCTGGTCTTCGCCAGTCGCATTAAAATCAGTCGCGTCCCAACTACCTGGATGATCTAGCAAATACCTGGCAATGGCAGAAACGACATGTTGAATATCATTCTGCTCTGCCAATACATCCAAATGGTCTGAGCAAACTTCACCGTCTCCGAGCAAACGTACGACTTTGCCTTTGCTGAAACTTGTATCAATATAGGCTGGCAAGATACCGATGAGTTGGCCAGCCGAAGATTTTGCGTCGGCATGATTTGCATCCGATGAAGCGCCTTTGAAAACCAGCAGCACATGCAAATTCATGGACTCGCCGTAGTGCTTCCACCAGGTTGACTGCCAGACCCAACTGCGAAACAAGCATCCTCCCGCCAGCTTGTCCCACTGCTGACGATAATCGTTCAATTCGTCAAAGCTGGAGACACAAGCAACCGTCAGGTTGTTTTCGCCTAAAAAGTTACGGGTGGTGGGAACCATTTGAGGAAAATTGGATTTGGCGTTGGGTATTAACATCATGGACTAGTAAACAAAAATAGGATGAAAAACAGAACCAGTTCAAAATTGCTCCCATCGATCCTTCCGAAAAAACAGAAAAACGCTACGGAAAAATCGTCAAAACCCTTTTAGATAGTATGGTTCTGCCGGTTGAGCGCGCTTGGGTTAGCTGATTAACAACTTGATTCTAAAGCTGTGAGACGCTGCTTACTTTTTAAGCTTTCTTAAAAATTAAATTCAGTTCGAATAATCACCGAAATCATGGCGTATATTCATAGATGACCAGCACATTCAGCAAAACCGGAAATACTCTGATTCAGTTACTTTGTAACGTGTCGGATCGCGTTACCAACAAGCTGGTCCCTTTGGATATTTGCCACATTTTGCTGCTGAACATTCATGAAGCTGTGGCGCCGACAACGGCCAACAAAGTACAGACGTGCCGGTTCCTAACTCTAGACGAAGTGGCTCGCTATTCGCTGGATCATGCTGCTGACTTGGACGACAAAATGCATCAACACATGCAACAGCAGCACCTTCGTTGTTTTGGTGCACTCGCTGGTGAGCAACTGTTGGGGTATTGCTGGGTAGCCGACGGGCATGTTTCGCCAGAGCATAATTCAGGTGGACATCCATTTTCGGGCTTTGGCCTCCAGCTCGAACCAAGTGCTTCCTATTTGTTCAAATGCTTTGTACTGCCTGACCATCGCGGTCAGCGCATCAATCAACAACTGGCATGGCAGCTCGCACAAACGTTAATACATGAAGGAAAGTCTGAGTTAATTGCGACAACCAGTTGGGTGAATTGGGCTTTTCAATCCAGCTCGCGTCAGGTCGGTTTTACGAAGATTGGAATGGCCGCTGAATGGAGAATACTCGGAAAAAGCTTTTACAACTGGTCAAACATTCGCTCGTATGGCTTTCAATTGACGCGACCAGAAGCAAGAACCGCTGTAAGCCCACAACCGCACTGATTATCAGGTCATGCGATTTACCATGTCTTAGTAATATGGTCATCAACTTTCATCCGGTCAATTTCGAGTACAATCTCGGTTTTCCAATCCCGGCTCCGATTGATCGTGACTGCAAAACAAAACGATTCCAAATTCATGAATCAAGCCATCGAGCTTGCTGCCCATGGTGAAGGTTGGGTCGAACCCAATCCAATGGTTGGGTGCGTGCTGGTACGTGATGGAAAACTTATTGGACAGGGCTTCCACGAAAAATTCGGTGCCCCACACGCTGAAATCAATGCGTTGAATTCTTGTGATACTCCCCAGGGCAGTACCGCCTATGTCACACTCGAACCGTGTTGCCATGTCGGCAAAACTGGACCTTGCACCGATGCATTGATTGAAGCCGGTGTAGCACGAGTGGTCATTGGCGCCACCGACCCTTTTCCACAAGTATCGGGCAAAGGCATCGAACAACTGAAATCAGCAGGCATCGAAGTTGTTGTCGGCGTCCAGGAAGCAGCCGCCAAAGAGTTGATTTGTCCGTTTGTCAAAAAAACTACGACGGGCATGCCGTGGGTGATTGCAAAGTGGGCCATGACGTTGGACGGAAAGATCGCGACAACAACCGGTGAAAGCAAATGGATTTCCAACGAATCATCGCGGGCGATCGTCCATCAGCTTCGCGGGCGCGTGGATGCAATCATCGCTGGGATCGGAACGGTGTTTGCGGACGATCCGCTTCTGACAGCCAGACCACCGGGCACGCGTACCGCGCTGCGAGTAATCGTCGACCCGGAAGCAAAAACGCCGATGGATTCTCAACTGATAAAAACGGCTCGCGAATTCCCAGTCGCTATTGCCGTCGCACCCGGTGCCAACGATAAAAAACTTAAGCAACTTCAAGACGCCGGATGCACGCTGCTTACGACCGACGCGGAAAATCGCTCCCAGCGCCTACGTCAGTTGCTTCAGGAACTTGGCAAAATGGATTGCACCAACGTGCTGGTCGAAGGCGGAGCTTCAATTTTCGGAGCACTTAATGATGCTGCACTCATTGACGAAGTCCATGCTTTCATCGGACCAAAACTATTTGGTGGACTTGAATCCTCGTCACCAATCGCAGGCTCTGGCGTCGAGCAAATTACGAATTGTCCGAAATTGAAAATCGTTGAATCGAGAACGATTGATGACGACGTTTACATCGTTGGTCGAGTAATTCGTATTTAGCCGTCTGCCAGACCTGAATTGACCCGTGCTAATTTAAACACGCTCATGTTGCGTGTGAGCCAGTCTTGATTCTCCACCGGTAAAGGAACACTAATTGGCACTAATCTTCACTAATACAGGCAACCGCTAAACAATAATCAGCACTACCTGGTGCTACAGCGCTATGCTGATTGGCATCTTATTTTGGTAAAGAAGAAAAGCTGACCGTTTCTATTTTCGATTTTGCAACATGCCTTTGCGAATTGCGATCGTGTTCAGTTCACCAACCACCGTTGTCAGCAACTCAAGCTTGCGCACCTGCGCCTCACTGCTGTATTTTTCAGAAAGCTCCAGAGCTTTTTGGCACGCCAGCTCCGGATCGAGCCAGGCATAGGCTTTCAACAGAGAACCTTCAGAAAAAGCAGACCACGTCGGATCTCCATAAAGCCAGGCTCCGTTTTCAAATGCCGAGTCCAGGATCTGTTTGGCCGCTTCAGGATCTTTGATCGCAATCATCTTGATCAAGTTGGCGTAGATCATGTTGGTTTGCATGGTGTCTGTTTTCGCCGGCGCAAACTCCAGCGTCGCGAAAAGCAATTCGTCGAATTCGGCCATCGAAAGTGAATCAAACTTCGGCAACTCTTCCAAAATCGCTCTTGTCGGATCGTCGTAGTGGTACGAAGGATTGCAGGCCTTTCGCGCTACCGCAACCTTTTGCAACAATTTCTTGCGCCGCGGTCCGTCAGGCAAGTGCCTCGCAGCCAACATGGCGGCAGTAACTTTGTTTGCCGAGTCCGGCATCGTTTCAATATGATCCTCAATCCATTTTGCAATCACCGGGTACTTTGAATGAGAAGGTTCAAGCGACTGGAAAACATCTGTAAGTCCCGTGGCTTCAAATTCAACTTTCTGTTTCTTGCAAATCGCTTCGATGTCTTGCTCGCCAGCCAGTGAAGCGAAAGCAAGGCACTTCGCGATCAGGCCAGGTCCTTCCGTTTCCCTACTGGTCAATCGAATCAACTCAATCGCAGCGTTGGCGTCGATCAGCCCAACCGCTGGTGCAAAAACCCTTGCTTCGGCGATTCGGACTTTGGCTGTTTTGGATTCCAACTGTTCCTTTAACTCGTCAACATCTGAAGATTCCCAAACGTCAGTGATCAATTCCCTGGCAACTTCTGCTCGCCCGTCGACCACCAGCGAACTGGCGATCTGACCAAAAGTAATCAGTCGCATCGAACCCGAGCACTCTCCCGCCTGAACGATTGCCTCGCCATAGAATTCTTCCTTGCTATCCTCGTCTTCAACAAGCAGTGCAAACTGGGCAAGCAAAGATGCTTTCATTCTCGCATCGGCTTCGGGTGACATCAGGAGTTTCATGGACTCCTGCGGCGCGTTTAGAAAAACCGGACTTGAGTTGATCAGCAAAAAAGTATCTTTCTCCTTGTATGGCAAACTTATGGCTTCCTGAAACGCTTTGAAGTCTGAGTTGATCTGCGCACTGAAGAATCTGTTCTGCCGATAGAATGTCGATTCTTTGGGCTTGGGGGCTTCCAGTTGTTCCAACAACTTGCGTCCCGGTTCGTGGAAAAGTTTCCAGTCCTTTTCCAGCCACGCGACTTGAGAATTCCCACTGCCCGCTGGAATCAGCGAGACGTCGATCGTATCGGTGATACTTTCCAGTACGTTCAACTTCAGGTCATAGCCGTTGGCCTTAACTGCCAAAAGTTGCCGTGTATCTTCTGCGTCCACAGTTACCCTGCCTTGATCGTCGGTCTGGGCGACCTGTTTCGTGCTGTCGATTCCAATGAAAACCAGAGTCGCGCCGGCGATCGGTTTGCCGCTATTCTTGTCAACAACGTTCGCGATCGTCTTTTTCGGCAACGGAAGTTTGAACAGAGGAAACGAACCCAGGTGAATCGATTTTTCGGCAACATTCTTCAGGGAACCATCGACAAACGGAAAGTGCTGACTGCGGAACCCCGGAGCACTCACGACGACTTGAAGCCGGTTGCCGAACTGTGTCGTTAGCGGGTATTGGAAATTTCCATCCGCATCGCTAACTACGCCTGCAAAGTCCGGGATCAGATCAATAGCGCCAAGCGATTCGCCGCTGTATCCTTCTTTCTCATACACATTGGCCATTTTGATCACGACTTTAGCGCCAGGAACTGGAGTTCCTTGCTGATCAGCAATCTTTCCAGCAATTGAGGCGACGGCCTGTGTGACGACGGGAATCAAGACTTCTTCTGCATGGCCGGACATGACCGAAATATTTGCATCGCTGGGTGTCGCTAATTTGCCCTTGCTTGCTTGCAATGTGACAGTTGCATTGGGAGGCAAGCCGTCAATGCGAAAGTCACCGGATCGGTTTGCCAACACAGATCTGGTGAGAGAAAATCGTTCGCTCGAATACGTATATTCGACTTTGGCCCCGGCAACCACCTGACCTTGCTGGTCCGTAACGCGTCCTTTGATTGATCGTGAACGCGTCATCGTGATAGGTTCTGGTTTTCCGTCTTTCATTTCCAATCGATCGAGCATCACGCCAAAGGCACCGGTGATCTGGTATTGGTTCGATGGATCAAACGGAAACAGTTGGCCTGACGGTTTGTCATCGACAGGGATTTCGATCGTGACGATCCCCTTTGAGTTTTCTCCCGGCGTGCCACCAAAAGCGGATATTTGAACGTTGGAGATCGGTTCGCCTGATTCGGTCTCGAATCGAATTTCAACCTTCCTGGACGGATAAAGCTTGTGAGCAATTTCCAGCGGCGAGTTCTCTTTCGAAAGCGTCGGTGGCATGGCAAGATTTTTGAGACTTTGGGTCAAGGAAATGGAGTTCGGATCGAGAAATCCGAAACTGGTCGCGCCGAAAGTAACGTGGCTGGCAGTTGCTGATGCATTCTCATCAAGCGGCAGGACTACCCACGAAAGGCTTTCTTCGGGGTACCCGTTGCGAACGTACAAGTTGCCTCCGGTGATAACGACTTCTTTTCCTTTAAGCTTTGCAGGAGAAACAGATTCGGGCAGCTTGAAAACTCCTTTGACGACTCCAGTTTCTGGCAATTGAACGAACGGGCCATCTTCGTTGGACTGAATGGGAAGGTAGAAGTTGCCGATAGTTTTCTGGCTGACGTAGACGCCATCAGCTGAGTCGCGAGTGACACCGTTAACCTCAAAACCCCCGTCGACCACCTGGTCTTTTTTATTTTCCAGTTTGAATTTGAAAGGCAAGCGGTGACCGTTGATTTGCCCAACACTCAGCTTCGCATCGGTGATGGAAGACCTGTCTTTGTCGAGCACCTTTAGCGTCCAGGGTTGGCACGCACCAGTGGCGATCGAAAACGGCAGGTCAACCAGAAGACGCTCACGAGTAAATTTGGTGACCGAAGTCTCGAAGCCGGCCGCTTCGATGACCAGCAAATGCTGAGTTCGTTCGTTGACCTTGTTCCAGCGAGCGTCCGTGCCGGGAATGCGAATGTCGAACTCTCCATCTTCAGTGCACGACTCTGAGGCCACTGCTGGCGTCCGATAGAGCAAGTCACCCATGTAGGCTGTCTCTCCTGGCACCGTCACCAGAGATGCCTTTGCGTTTGGGATCGGTTGTCCCTGTTCGTCGGCTACCGTTCCGTAAGCTCGATATTCGTCGGGAGCCTGGGTCAAAAGTTCGTCCTGGCCCGTCGCGATTGGCGCCAAGCAAAAAACAAACGCCAGCAACATGACGAGTCGACTAAGGGAAACTGCAAACATGTACTCAACCTATTCGAGATTTCGAATTAAATTTTGGTGGCGCGATCAAGACGAGGCTCTGTCGTTGATGCAAGCCCGACTATCGGATGGCATGGATGGCTATTCGTTCACGTCAGGCGAAACGGTTGTTGAGATCAACCCAGCCAAAGGACCAGAATCAAACTCAAGCGTTGAAGCAACCTGTGATACTGCGACGCCAGCTGGGATCCGGACCCGGATCGGACAGAAGCAGCCTCAGGAGAAACCGGACGAACCAACTTCCAAATCACGGTCTGGTGAGCTGCTGTATGCGACCAGTCGGTTCTCGTTGTTCGGCGATCGCTTTCCCGTTCTTGAGCCCATCATAAAGCAGCCGGATTCGGTCTTGATGATCGGTGTCAGCGTCATAAATGACTTCGCGTCTTCCTGCTGAATGCTTACACCTGCGGACAATTCAATTTCACCCAAAAGCTCAACTTCTTTTTTCTCCGCATCTGCGACCGAAACAAGTGTATTCGCTTGAAAAGGCGAAAAGGCAAACATGTAGACGCTGTCGCCTTCGACTACTTCGATGACCAGACTCGCGATATGCCAATCTCCGACGGGAACTTCAATCGGTGTGCCGACTGATTCGATTGGGATTCCAATTCCGGATTTGGAGCCAAGCTGACCCTTGATCGATGTGACTTTTGCGCCGCCAGCGATCAGGTTTAACGTTGGAGTGACAAATCCCGAACCGGTGACTTCCGAAAGCGAAACGCTATCGCCCTTCACGGATCCGGCAATTGCATAGACAGTACCGCGAATCTTTCTCATGCCCTGGGCCGGAATGCGTTCGGTCAGACGGTTTAGTTTGTTGTCGCCATTGAAGTCCACCAACAGACGATCTTCCCGGTCGAACCAGAGTCCGTTCGCGTTTCGGTCTTCGATTTTCGCCGCGCGAAACTGGCCACCAAAATCAGCTTTTCCGGTTCGATAACCCGCCGTGGCGAGATACCATTTCGAAGCTACTTTGTCATGTCGAATTCGGACGCGTTGATTCGAAGTTTGCCTTCTTAGCGAACTGTACTCAGCAGTAAGTTCCACGAACCAGATGCCGTCAGAATCGCTTGTGTGTTGCTCGGCGTCTGTGAGCTTTTGGTCCCGGTTTGAATCTACAAACAGTTCCGCAGGCGCTTCCGGGTCAAAGCGCAAACAGATGGCACGGGAGGCATCGTCTCCATATTGAAGCCAGAAAAAATCCTCGGACGAATTGGAGGCCGCAGACTTTAACGCCGCCTTGTCGAAGCCTTCTGGCAGCCCGGTCTGAATTTCAATTTCGGAAAAACGAAAGTCACTTTCGGAAACCCTGAATTCAAATGAGTCTTCTGCCAGCGCTAAGGAACCGGTGAAGAAACAAAGCAACAACGTGAATTTCGTGCAGCAGCTCAGCCATCTCATCTGTTCTCTCCTTGAGCGAATTGGGTTGTTCGATAGACCAGCTATAGACCTTAAATGCAATGACACCGTCTTCTACATCAACCTCAAAAATCACTTGCAACAAAATAACCTGCAAACTCGCCGAGGCTGCTGTACTACCAAAACGGTACAGTGGTCCGATACTGAGATCAAGCAGGATCTTTGGTTTTCGGCGTATCTGGCGAAAAAATAGTAGTAGCCAGCGTGCAGCACACTTAGTCACTAATAGGCTTGAAGAAGGCCGGTTCAAAGCCAGCCGCTACTGGATGAATCGGCAATTCTGGCGTGGCTCCATTCAGCGAACATCATCTTGATTCTCCACCGGTGAAGGAACACTAATGGGCACTAATCTTCACTAATACAGGCTTGGATAATTCGCTGCTCTTCCGCCTCAGAAAAGAGTAACGCGCCGCAGATGGATCTGCAGCGCGTTGCCAAGAAAATTAGTGGGGTGGGCATTAGCCTGTTCCCCAATGGCTAAATCAGCAAATCAGAAACCACGTTCCCATCATCAGCGACGGTAAACGGACGCCCTGAAGGCGAGGTCACTTCTTTGGTCAGGGAGAGCC
>CAYONX010000055.1:0-11316 GCA_964405425.1 uncultured Pirellulaceae bacterium
GAATGAACAAACAAATAGCCAAAATTCCTGATGCTGAGCGCGACGTGCTGGTTTGCTTGAATCATTTGGGACAGGCAACTGTTAAAGAGATTCGCGCGGAACTCTCTGCGGTGCGTGAATTGGAAGCTTCGTCTGTACTGACGCTCTTGAATCGACTGGAAAAGAAGAAGCTGGTCACCAAACGGAAATCCGATAAAGGAAAGGCTTTCGTCTTTCGACCAACCGCGGCCTCGAAGAAAGCTTGCCGGCACCTGATGAAGGATCTGTTTCAGCATGTTTTTGCTGGTGACACGATGGCGTTCATGACTTCTTTCTTTGAGACCCGAAAACCAACCGATGCAGAAATCGAACAACTGAAAGAATTGCTGGATGAATTGAAGGCCGGGAAAAAGGGGAAATCATGAATGGGCTTGATGAATTCGCTCTACATTGGTGCAACTGGATGCTGTCTGCCGGTTGGCAAGCCGCCGTTGTTGCCGTGGCCGTGGCCATAATTTTGAGACTGGGCCGCAATCGAATCAGTTCGCAAATGAAGTACGCGTTGCTGCTGATCGTCTTGATCAAGTTTGCCACGCCGCCGTTCTTTTATTTCTACACCGGCCTATTCTCGCAGCCAGCGGTAGCGCGAATATCTGAAGTCGGATTCTCGGGATCGCAAGATCCCACGCGGAATCTGGCATTTGGGTTCCCTGCCGGGAGTATTTCGGAGCTTGCAAATCCCAGCGAAAACAGCCAGCTGTTGATGGAAGACGTCCCTAACACCGCACCCGCAACGGCAACGGCAAAAGCTAGTGCATCGGAATTCAAATCAACCCAGGCAGTTTTGTCGACTGACTTCCCGTGGCTTTCTGGTTTACTGTTGGTATACGGTGCCGGTGTTGTTCTTGTCAGTGTTCGCTCGGCGGCCTCCCTTTGGCGAATTCGCAGGATCGTTGCTCAAAGTGAACGAAAGACTTCCGGGGTACTGTTTACCGAATTGGCCGAAGTTGCGAAACGAGTCAATCTGCGATCCAAACCGCAACTGCGTGTGTCGGACAATGCTCAGGCACCCTTTGCCACGGGTGTGTTGCGGCCGATCGTCGTACTGCCGCGACAGATGATGATGGGACTGTCGGCGGACCAACGCAAAATCGTGATGGCTCATGAATTGCTCCACATTCGTCACAGAGATCTGTTGATTGGCTGGCTGGAATTATTGCTAGGCATGCTCTGGTGGTTTCATCCTGCGATGTGGTGGCTGAGAAAATCGCTTCGTCAAACGAGAGAAGACTGTTGTGATGACGTTTTGGTTGCCAGAGAGCTAGCGGCTCCTGAACGCTACTGCGAAACGTTGATCGACGCCGCAACGTGCCAGCTAACTACGAATTTGGAACCGATTGCTCTGGGGTTTGCCAGCCGGGAACATCCAGCAGGTCGGCGCATTCGGCGTTTGATGGACGACTCGATTTTTCGCGATCGACGAATTCGTGGTTCGGCGATTTGTTTTGCGGCGCTGGTTGCATTGGTTGCTTTGCCTGGAATACGAACCGCTCCAGCTGATCCGGGAGAAAGGCCTGGGCAGGAGTTGGCACAAGAAAAAGGTACAGAGGAGCAGAAACTGGAAAAGGAAGTCGAGGAACTTGGAACCCCGCGGCGATTCACTGGCAAGATCGTTGATGAAAATGGGACCGCAATCGAAGGTGCAAGTGTTGAACTCAATGCTCTCAGCTATTCGAATAACTGGAAGGATCGCTTCGAGCTTGCCAAAAAGAAGCTGGTGACTGACGAAGATGGAAAGTGGACGTTGGATATAAACAAGAAGGCCAAAGATGGGCATTCGATTTGTATCAATGTAACCGCAGATTCCAAAACCTGCTTTCGAAGATATCGCTTCGACACCGACTTTGATCGAAACGCTGAAGCTGTTGAGCTGAAACCCCTAACGTTAATGCGTGGAGTCTTGGTGACGGGGCGTGTCACCGCGCCAGATTCCCAATCAGATGCTCCCCGCGATGCTGCGGTTACCGTGGCCGTGAATTATTCTGCCGATAGCATTCGTCGTGAAAACTTCTCTCGAAGCCTGAATTGCGATGCCAAGGGTAAGTTTCAATGCGTTGTGCCGGCGAAGTCCGAGCTTTCGGTAAACGCCACGGCCGCCAATTACGCGTCTTTGACTGACAAGTTTAAGATCAAGTCTGGGGCCGCGATGGTAGCGACCGACGAACTGGGGAAGCATGATATTGGCGATCTTCAACTGTTGCATGGGGTCTCAGTTTATGGCGTGGCCAAACGTCTGGATGGGACTCCTGCCGCCGGTGTAGTCGTCGTCATCAAGGAAGGCAATCCAAGTACAGCCGCTCCAGGTGATCTGGCTTCCGCGAAAACTGACGCCAAGGGCCGATTTCGACTTCCACCTGTTACGGGAAATTGCGTTTTGTTTACTTTAGAGCAATGTTGGCGTCGGAAAGTGATCAAGGGCGAACAGCAGTATTTCAAATCAGATGGCAAGATTCCGATGTTTGATACTGTGTATGTTGACTTGAAAGGAAAGGGACGAGAATACGAGGTCGAGTTGAAGGAAGCTGAAGAAGTCACAGTGAGTGGAAAAATTCTCTTTGAAAATGGTACACCAGTTGCAAACCTTCACATAGCGGCAGGCTGGCAAACGGATGTGGGGCCGTTGTACACCGCAGATCTTCACACTGATAAATCGGGCAAGTATTCCCATCGAATTCCCAAGGGAAGCACGCCGTACTTTGTTTTCGCAAACCATTTCATCGATCGGGATATGTATGAGCCGTTCCTCGACCGATCGTCTGTCAAATTGCATCGCGATCTGGTGGCCAATACCAGTGAGCGTCGCTGTGAAGACGTCGAATTCAAGCCTGCAAAAGAAAGTGTAGCCGACCTCGACTGGGTAGCGATCAAATACATTCCCAAACGTGAGCGATTCCTCAATCGCGCCGGCGCATGGGCAAGGTTCTGGTTTCTGGGCGAGTAGAAACTGCGTTTTTCGCCATCCAATTTCTTTCCTTGAACACCCGAGCCAACAGGCTATATCAATAGGCCAATTACGGCTCAATTGAGATCTCGAGTTGTGAACAAAACAGGTCGGACAGGCCTACCGAACTGCCGGTCCAGCGATTTGATACGACTGCAAAACATCGGTAAGTAGCTCGGCTCTCCGAGTCGTTTGTTCCGTTCTGATACGACTCGGAGACTCGTGCTACTATCTGCAAAGCAAATTTCCAGAACCGTTTCTAATCCAAATAAAACAATGATTCTTCAGGCCGAAGAGGCCTCTTGAACCAGAGGGGACGTCGCAAATTATTGGGGCCTGGGGCAGGGCGGGTCATCGACAGCCAACGGCGATACACTTCCATCGATTTCCTGGTATCCACGACCACGTCGCCGTAGCGATCATCCGCATGTGCGACTTCCACTTTGATCTTCTGGTGCCAACACTGCATACCACTTATTGGGTCCGGCTGAACCGGAAACGTCAAGTTTTGATGAACGCCTCCATCATCCCAGAAAATGCGCTGCGAATCTGGATCATCGCTTGTATACGAATGAGTGCCGGCTTTATGACGTAGTTTCCAAACCCCGTTCTCATTGGAAATATCAACCGTGTTCATGGCCCAACGATTGGCTTTCGGATCCTGCTCTCGCCGCCAACGGCCAAGGTGATGTGAGCAAGCAATCACACCCGGTCGAATCGCTTCGGTCACCCATGCGCGATCAACAAAGTACCCGATCTCCGTCGACACTCTTAGCAGTCCACCCGTTTCCACACCCAACTTCGCCGCATCATCGGTATGAACCCAGAGCGGGTTCCGGTTGGAAATTTCAGCCAGCCATTTTGCGTTACCGCTGCGGCTATGAATTAACGTTGGCAACCGGAACGTCGGCAACAAAACAAATTCAGAATTAGCCCGGTTGATGTTTTCTGGATGCACTTGGGAATGAATATAGCCTGGAGCCGCATGCTCCGGCCACTTCCAATCGACCATCGTCTGTGAAAACAATTCCTGTTTTCTGGACGGCGTATTGAACCCAATATACGCTTCGCCTGCGATTTCAATTCCAATCGATTTGCCAGCTTCATCGACGACTGCTCCATCATCGATTTTGGATACTAAATCATCCTGAACATTTTTTTTGTGTTTCTCATAGCTGAACTTCTCTACTTCGAAAGCACCATAGCGCCGCATGTATTCAAGCGGGCTCAAACCTTCCGCTTTCGCAGCCTCTGGCAACCCAGCTGTATTCTCGAAAATGAACTGGTAATACTCTTCGATCGAAATCTTGCGATCTTCATCCGATACTTCGGTTCGATACGGCGACAAAAAGTGCTCACGGATTCCAAGGCTACCATCGGGATCCATTCGCCACGATAACTCAATCCAAAACTCATCCTCTTCCCAAACTTCACCTGGATTCGCCTGGTAAGTGAATTCAACCGGTTCACCTCGTCGCCGGGCAGCTTCTCGCAAGATCGGCTGACGAAACGCAATCCACATTCCGCTATGCGTCTCGTAACTATTTAAATCATGTCGCTCGCCCGAATGCCCCATCGGAAGAACGTAGTCCGCGAAATATGCCGATTCGTTCCACGTCGGTGTCATCGCGACATGGCACTGGATCATATCGGGATCGCTCAAAACCTCGATCCATGAAAACCCGTCGGGGTAACTCCATACCGGGTTCAACACGCGTGAGAAATAAGTATCCATCTTGCCGCGCCCTTCTTTCAAAAAGTGCGGCAGCAAGATGCTCATTTCATAACAGGCCAACGGGTATTCGTTGGGAAAATGCAACTCATTCCAAAACTTGTGCGCCGGCGGCGTTTCAAAAAACTTCGGCTTGAACTTGTTCCAACCACTAGGTGACGTTCCGCCTTGTGTCCCAACACTGCCGGTCAACACATTCAAAAAGTGCAAACAACGGGCAACGCACCAACCACCAAGATGCCCTGCAGAAGCACTTCGCCAGGTATGAGTTGCAAATTGCGAGCCCGCTTTACCAATTTCATCGGCCACTTTCAAAATCGTCTCAACGGGAATGCCGCTTTCGCTTTCGGCAAACTCCGGAGTAAATTCTTTATAGTCCTCGATCAATTGTGCAATAAACGATTCAAAACTGGCGTCTGAATCACCAGTCTTGTTCACCATGTATTGCCGCCAGTTCACCCAATTGCTGACGAAATCGCGATCGTAAGTTCCATCAAGCAGCAACTGTCGCGCAAGCGCCAGCAACACCGCAGGCTCACTGCCTGGTTGCGTCGGCATCCAATAATCCGACACACTGGCAGTATTACTGAGCCGTGGATCCATGACTGCAAGCTTCGCACCTTTCATGCGACCTTCAATGATTCGCTGAGCGTGCGGATTGAAATAGTGGCCGGATTCCAGATGAGCGCTGATCAACAAAATGAATTTTGCGTTTGCGTGATCTGGCGAAGGTCGATCGTAGCCATGCCAAAGCGTATACCCCAAACGTGCGGCTGAACTGCACACGTTGGTATGACTGTTATGACCATCAACTCCCCAAGCGTTCAACACTCGGTCCATGTATCCTTCGTGGCCAGGACGCCCAACGTGATAAGCGATTTCATTGTTCCGCTTTTCCTGAATCGCCTTCCGCAATCGTCCCGCCAGATCGTCCAGCACCTCGTCCCACGAAACACGCTGCCACTTGCCATCGCCTCGTTTTCCAACTCGCTTTTGCGGATACAAAATACGATCAGTGTCATTGATCTGGTTAATGGTTGCAGGCCCCTTGGCACAATTGCGACCGCGGCTGCCAGGATGATGCGGATTGCCTTCGAATTTCTTAATCTTTCCGGTTTCTTTGTCGACGTATCCAAGCAACCCGCAAGCTGATTCGCAATTGAAACAGGTTGTTGGAACGATCATATAATCGCGTTTTACTTTTTCTGGCCATGTGGCAGGATCGTATTCCGACCAATGGTCCCAATGCTCGGGATCCGGGTAACGATTAAGAGACTCGTGCTGCGCGTCGGAAGTTGGCAAGTATTCTGGAATGATCTTCAGGCTAGTCGCCAGTCGTTCGATCCAGCCTCGGTTAGCTTTATTGCTCATGTCGTCGCTAATTAACTAAGTGGAATTTGTTGCGGAGCGCGGACCCAGATATGCTGAGCAGCAAAAACCCCAAACAGAAACAAAACGGCTGCGACCGTCACCGCAACTTGGGAACCAAGCATCAACAGCAAAATCGGCAGCACCGTACCCAACGCAATCGAAACGCCCCAAAACAATCTGCTGTATCGCCCTGACAAAATGGAACTGACCACCAGCTTTGATTCAGCATCGCCGTGTGGAAAATAAAGCTCCACCATAGTTACCAGCAACTGAACCACCGCCGTAATGCCGAGCAAATATCTCAAATACCAGACAAACGAATCATCCCACCAATTAGCGAACAACATCAACACAGCGGCACCATTAATCATCGCGTGAGTTGCCATATGCACCACACCCGTTTTCGATTGCCAAAAAGAGCGCCCCTTTGCCTGGGCAAACAAGAAAGCCGTATAAATCGCCGTCATCATTGCCGTCACCAATAGCGTCAGCCACAAAACAGGACCTCCAGTCCAATTCCACATCCAACTCATTGCCGCATACAGCACAAGCAACCCGGAATAGGCGGTGATGATATAGGCACCACGGACAAGCCAACTACGCCATTGCGGTCGCAACAACACATACAAAAATCGTGCCGGTTGATCCAGATCCCAAACCAGCAGCGCGCCGGTAATGCCCAAAAACAACAACGCAACAACCGAAGAAAACAACTCCAACCCTTGCGTCACGAAATTCGCTGAAATCAATTGAGCCAGCATGACCGCAACGATGACTCCCGCGGCAATCGACTTTGTCCAAAGATAGCCTGAAACTTGCCACCCCCACAAAACTCCTTTTTGAGGTGCGTCATAGGCTCGCTTGGGTGTACTCGCCAAATCATCCAGCAATTGGTGAGCAACGTTTTTACCAAGTTGTGTCGACGTTTCGCCAAAGCTCAGCATCCGCCCAAACTTTTCTAAAATGTGTTCATCGTCGCTATCGGAATCATGCGCAAAATGACCAACGCCGGAATTCTGGCCCCCCCACATAAACTCATCAGCAACTTCCGCCGCCAAGGGATCCAGCGAATCCTGGTCCGCATCAATGTAAAACAGTGCCGGCTCAGTTCCTTTTTCGACTTTGCGTGCTGAAACCGATTGCTCGGCTTTTAATACTGAAATCCGCGATTCAGGGTCATTCAGATCCCCAGACACAATCGCCTGAGTTGGGCAAACATTGACACATGCCGGCTCCAATCCAACATCAATCCGATGCGCACAATAATTACACTTGGCCGCCGTATGGGTTTGCGGGTCGATGTACAAGGCATCATAAGGGCAAGCTTGCATACAAGCTTTGCAACCGATGCAGCGTCGGTTGTCGAAATCAACAATCCCGTCATCGCGGCGATACAAGGCAGTAACCGGACAAATTTCTACGCAAGGAGCGTTATCGCAGTGATTACACCGCATGACCGAAAACAGACGCTGCGATTCCGGAAACTGCCCCTTTTCAATGTACTTCACCCACGTGCGGTTTACGCCAACGGCAACGTTATGTTCGGCTTTACAGGCGACCGTGCACGCGTGACAACCGATGCATCGTCGATTGTCGATGATAAATCCAAAATTTCTCAATGCACCGCCACCAAACTGCCACTCAATTTAACTTCAACCTGAAGCTAACCACAAAAATGGTTATCTTCAAGCTTGATAAGGATCCGATTTTCGCAACTTTTATATTTATCAGAATTTGATCAATCCATGTCGCGCAAGCGATAGATTCGCTAAGCATACCCATTCTTCTGAAACCAATCCCATGCATCCGCGAGCGCATCTTCTACACTGCCGATTTTGTAGCCTAGAGCCTGCTCTGCTTTGGAACTTGAGTACCAGTGCACCATCTGCCCCATTTGCGTCGCGGCAGAATTAACCGTCGGTTCGCGACCAGTAATTCTAGTTGCTAAATCACCACTCATCCCGGCCAATAAATTAATCCAACCAGGCAATTTTCCAATTGGTGATCGACCACCCGAAATTTTCGCCATCATGCACCATAGATCGAAATAGCTCATGTTGCGGCCACCGAGAATATAATTCTCGCCAGCCTTGCCATGATTGATCGCCGAGACGATTCCACAGGCGACATCTCGGACGTCAACGACGCTGCAACCGCCGCTTGGGGCCAGCGGAGTCCAGGTCTTGGCAACAGCCAGCTGCATTTCGCCAGACGAAGGCTTCCAATCCCAGGGACCGACCATGAATCCCGGCTGCACGATAATACCATCAAGACCAGATTCAACCTCCTGAGCAAATGCCTCTTCTGCTTCCCGCTTACTGACCACATAGCTACATGAAGATTTCGCCGGCTCACGTTCGCTTTCGGTACCAGGTCGATCCAGATTTCCGACCGCCAAGGCATCAACGCTGCTGACATGGATCATTCGGATATTTCTTAACCTGGCAGCTCTTGCCAGATGCAACGTCCCTGCAACATTTACCTTGCGAGATTGTTCCAACGCCGACCAGCCAATTTGGATCATCGCCGCCGAATGAACCACCGCATCAAAAGGCTGCATGATGTCCGCAATTGAATCTGGTTTGGCAAGGTCACAAAAAACCGTTTCTACCGCCAATCCATCCAGAGATTTGGGGTTGCTGCGTGTACGAATCGTCACGGTTACCTGGTGACCTTCTTCAAGCAAAATTCGAACCAGATTATTGCCCAGTAATCCGGTCGCTCCAGTCACCAGGATTCGCATTGGCTAACCTCGACAAAACATAAGAAAAACATGTCACTCAGTATCGTCGTCGCCTACCAGTGACTCAATCCCGCTATCGAGTTGCGAGACCCGATTTTCCCAACCAAATTTGTTAACGAATTCTGCCGCCAAAGGTTCAATCCACTCACTCGCAACCTTCTTTTTTGCAATTCTGTCAATAATGATTGCTGCTTCGCTTGCCGTTTCAAACAACAACTGCCGCCTGTCAGGCCATTTCGCAACGTCAATCAATTCTGGATAGGCGAGCCTGTTTGGCAAAACCGGTACGCAACCACAAGCAATCGCCTCAGCCACCGAGACACCAAAAAACTCATGATCGGCAGTGGACAGAATCAGATTCGCTGACTGCAGCACTGACAAGTACGCCGCGCGCGATTCCTGATACCCCCAATGAACAATTCGGTCCTCGAATTTCTCCTGAATCAACGAAAAGGCTTCCGGCTTTTGCCGATACACCCGACCAATCACGCTCAATTCAAATTCGACACCCAATTCATCCAAATGCGTCAGAATCTGCAGCAACAATTCCGGGTTCTTGTCATGTTCCCAGCGCCCCGCCCAAACAACATGCATTCGATCCGTTTTGCGATTTGCTATGCGATCTGTTTTGCAATCTATCAGGCAATCCGTTCCAATCCCTGGATACTTTACTTTAGACTTTGCGACCAGCTTATCAATCGCATCGACGGGTTGGTAATCAGGCCATTCGCCCATCAACTTTTCTAAATGCCGCACCATCGAATCAAGATTGAATTGCGAGTTAAACCAGACTTCATCTGCCGCAAGTGCCGACGTCAAATTCGTAAACGCAAAATGAAAATCTCTGGGCTCGTGACTTGAACTCGGATACTCAAATTGATTTTCGTGGAAGTAAACCAGTAACGGCAATTTCCTTGCCGCCGATTTCAACAGCCCTCTAAATTCAGCCGCATTCAACATGTCCGTGGCTACGATTGCATCCCAGCGATCGCCAGCTTGCCACATCGAATCAACGCGACCTGAAAATTCAACCGCCGCATGTCGCATCCGCCACTTCCAAAATCGTTCCGGCAAAGTTTCTTGATGCCACTGATGCCGACTATGCCCCATCCAATCATCAATAAACTGTTTATGGCTGCCACCGTAGAAAGGTTGTAGCGACAAGACTTTCCGCACCGCTGTTGATTCATTCATTGGGAAATTCGAATCCCAGTTCCAACCAATGTTCCGAAAGCGGCGCAGAAAAAATCTCCCGCTGTTTGGTCATCGGATGTTCAAACTCGATCTCCCGTGCATGCAAACCAATCCATCGCTTACGCTGATCCAATGTATCGGGACCAAAGCCAACCTCTGATTTGTATAGTTGATCGCCAATGATCGGGCACCCGCGGTGACTGCACTGCAAACGAATCTGATGAGTACGCCCGGTTTCCAATTGAATCTGTAACCAAGTCATATCACCGATTTGTGAAATCACTTCGAAATGAAGAACTGCCTTTTGAGCTTTCTCTTCACCTTCATCGCAAATTTCGGACTTGGCTTCATCTGGCAACTTTCGCATGAAATCGATCCAGGTACCCGAACTTTCCTCAGGGCACCCCTGAACAATCGCCCAATATTTTTTCTTGATCGTTCGCTGTTGAAACTGGTCCGCCAATCGTCTGGCCGCTCGAACATTTTTGGCAAACAGCATCACACCAGAGGCCGGTCGATCCAATCGATGAGGCACCCCCAAGTAAACTTTACCGGGCTTTTCATCTCTTACCTTCAAAAATTGTTTGATGCGCAATTCCATCGAATCGATTCCAGGTGGACCCTGAGTCAACAATCCACCTGGTTTGTTAATCACAAGACAAGCACCTGGCTCGGCAATTAAATCGGGTTCGGGCAGCGAGCTCATTAAAAGTGAATGCGTTTTTGGAAAACCAGGGTATATACAAAGACTTGATAGGCTTTATTTCTGATAGCGGACAAAAAAAATATCCAATGTGATAATTACACCACAAACTCTTTTTCGTTATACGTCGAATAACAAGTAAGAATCAAATACGAAAACCAGAGAGTTTAATTGATATGAAACGCATCCTGACGATCAAATTTCTTGGTATGGCACTAATGTTAGCCATTTTCATTGCCGGCTCAACTGGCTGCGCTTCCATGAACCAGTTCTTTTCTGGTGGTGGCGGATCTTGTGCTGGTAGCTCATGATCGCCGTAATCATTGCATCGTGAATGCAAACTAAAAATTAAAATGGCGTGCTTTGATGCACGCCAATCGTATCTTTTGAATTGAGCTAACTAGCTCGACGCGTCAACGCGTCAGCCACCACCGGCGGCTGGCGTCACTGGTCCGAATCCGCGCGCCAGTTGATAGGCACAAAAGATTCCGATGCCGCTGAAAACATATGGAAGCCATGTCTTCATCCAACTTTCGTGCGACTTCTTTTTGATCATCTCTGCAAAACGTTTTGCAGTCGCCGGATCGCTCTCT
>CAYONX010000055.1:11416-30576 GCA_964405425.1 uncultured Pirellulaceae bacterium
TCTGCGCCGGGTGCGCCGCCGCGGCTGTAAGAACCATGGCTCGATGCTTTCTCTTCGCTCGTCTGCCCACCGCCTTCTTCATCGGACGCCGCTTCCGCTGCAGCATCGCCAGCCTCTGCCGAATCACCGTCTGAATCAGCACCATCTTCATCCGGAGCGTGATCGTCATCTTGAGCTACAACTCGAGTGGTAGCTCGATTCAGCAACGGTCCGAACTCGCCAGTCTCCTGGCCGTTAATTGACGGAAGAAAATCAATTCCAAAAATTGCAACTGCGGCGATTGCTGCAGAGAAGGCTCCGCAAACAAATCGTGCACCTGTGTTACGATCCTTGCCGGCAAACGTACTGGCAACCAACCCAGTCAAGATCCCAGTCACGATCGGGAACCACGCATAGGTTTCGCCCACATGCAGCTTGAGGACAAAATAGACACCTATCGCTGCTGCAGCACCAATTAAAGATCCAAAAATAGATTTGAATACACTCATAGGTTCTTCCGATTTACTTTGTCTTGTAAGCTTGCGATTGTAATGCAATTCAAACAAGCGGAAAGCCAATCCTGATATTTATTGATGATTTTGATGCAGCTTATGACAACGGTTAGCTAAACCAGATCCGTTTGGCAATCATCAGCCTCAATCATTCACTCCATCAAACAACACCGAACCGATCCTAACCAGCGTCGCTCCCTCTTCGATCGCCTGTTCAAAATCGCTGCTCATCCCCATCGACAATTCCGATAGATCAATATTTTCAGATTGAAGACCCAGCAACCGATCACGCAGCTCTCTAAGTTGACCAAATTCTTTTTGGTTGGTTTTCAAATCGCCAGTCAAACTTGCCATCCCCATCAACCCGCGCACGCGAACATTTTTTAGTTCAGCGGTATCGTTCAGAACCGACTCCAATTCATCGGATTGAAATCCGTGTTTAGCAGACTCGCCGGAAATGTTTACCTCCAACAAACATTCGCATTGCCGCTCCAACTTACCAGCCGCCGAATCGATTGAGCGAAGCAAACGGCGCGAATCCACCGAATGAATCAGGCTGCATAACGGCAACGTACGATCGACTTTATTACGCTGCAGATGCCCAATCATATGCCATCGAATCGCATCTGCTTCCAAGCCCTCTGCTTTCTCCCACAGCACTTGCGGTCGACTTTCCCCAAAATCAACTTGCCCAGCTTCGGCAAGCAACATGGTCGTTTGAAAATTAACGTATTTCGTTACAGCAATCAAAGTGACCGCATCAGCACTTCGTCCAGACTTTACAGCCGACGCTTCGATTCGACCGCGAATACTATGCAAATTATCAAGCAGCCTGTTTTCCATCATTCGATTTCCACCAAAGGAACGACATTCCCGTCGCAATCGATGCTGCCAACGAAAAATTCATCAGCATAGTTTTGGCCCATGAATGTCCGGTTCCCTCGTTCCCAAACGCTGCGGTAGAACAGCCATTGATCCCGCCCAATTTGAACTCGATAAGCTGCCGCAGCGTCGTCGCCAACCGTCTGCATATTTTCCGCTACTGTCAGACGTCGCCATGTTCGAGGCTTTTGACTTCGTTTCGGATTCAAGTCAAACACAATGGGCGTGGAAAACCCCAAGCCATCGGCTTGCCTGGAAACGGCAAAGCTTTCGACGTTGAATTCTACGCTGGTGTCACTTCGTTCCGTTTTCCATTCGGGCATCGACAGCGGCAAGACAAGCGAATAGACGTCGCCATTTTTCAAATAGAATTCGTTGTTTTCAGTTTCCCGCAGCAACTCAAATCCGCTCCCCAAACCAAGTGTATTTCGGTATTCGATTTGGGATGCTTCTTTGGTCGTGACCACATCGTTCAAAAACAAGAGCTTGTCTTTAGCAAAGAATAGAAGTTGTCGCTGTACAACGGCAGCCTCAAACTCCATCTCCAATTCCAGGTAATCGCATTTATCAAACCGCAAAAACCCACTTACACCGATTTCAGATTCAATCGATTGCGGGACACCGTTGATGCTAATTTCAGGCGTGCAATCTCCACAAACAAGCGAAGCACCGTTGCTGACATCCATTTTCAAACGTTGATCGCCAAAGGCAACTGCGACTTTGTTTCCGCCAAGTTTCCATTTCGATTGCAGAACTCCAACCTGCCCCCATTCGGAAATGGAACAGGTTGCCGGTTCGCGAGTTCGACGTGACGCTTTCTTGCGTCGTTTCAATTGACTCAGAAACGAAGTCGAGAAATTCCGGCTTAGTGCTTTTTTGAATGAGTTGCAATTCAAGCCACCGCTGTATTCGCCCAACAACAAAGACCCGTCATCACGCGACAACCGAACCAATTGTTGATTCAATTCGCACAACATGAAATAGGCGTCGGGGTCCATCTGCAAACCGGCAAATTTGAACATGTCACAACATCGACACCAACTGGCAGCCAGCACTGCGGCATCGGCGATGATTCTTGATTCAGGCCAGCCATCTGCGTCTAAACAATGCTTTACGATTTCTTCCATCGAATGCAACAAAAATGATGCCGGTTCATCGTCATCAGATTCCGCGATAAGCTTTTTCCACAATGGCAATTCGACGCATCGCAATTGTGATTCAACCGGTCGCGAAAGCAGGTCTGTCTCGTCGGCATCCACACCATCATAGAAACTGGCATCCCCACCGTACGCGGCCAACGCAATCGCTGCCAAGTCTTCACGCAACCGGCTTCCAAACAGCTGTATCGACCCTTGTGGCGGTGCCGGCAAATCCCGCGATTGCCAAACCTTGCCGTGCATCCACTGGACCGCATCTACAAAATCAACGCTACCATTTTGGCTCCCCACGCCCCACAAGAACGGTGAGCGATTGGATTTCCCCAAAATTGCTCGCAGCATCTTCCGTCGCTGGGCAAGCAAATCCGTACAGATGGTTTCAAATCCCACGAACTGCTGCACAAGCGAATCCACCAAACTTGCCGTGATTTTCGCAGGAGAAATATTCGGTACCGCTTCAGTTTCCATATCCGCTTCTGTTCACGCTGTTTATCGAGTCGCCCATGATAACAATGAAAGCACAGTTGTACATGAGACGAATAATGTAAAGAATACTTCGACCGCCGCTGATTTTCTGCATATAAAATTCTAGAATCTTGCGGGCTAATTCTTTAGGCACAAAAATGAACAATACAAACATCCAGATTCTTAGCACACTTACATGCCTGCTGTTGCTTGTTGCCGGCTGTCAGAAAGCTGAACCCATTCAAGCCACGGCGGATGTTGCGCACGACCCGGCAACTCAGACCATTGATGCGGGGTCCGTAGCTCAGACCATTGATGCGAGGTCCAACTCCAGTGACGAATTGGAATCCAACAACCAACAGGAATTGCCGACGTTGGACGAATCGTTGGAGAATCCGATTGACGTCGAAAGCGACGTTGCAGCGGAACCCCAAGACGAGATTCCCGAAGTCCAAACCATTGAGATTCCAGCAACGTGGAAACGGCTGAGCCCCAAACACGAGATTTGGGTGGACTACGAAGCCAAGCAGGTAATCGCAGCGGGAAACATTTGCATGAGTGAAGGGCCGCTGGAAATGTTTGCTTGCCCACGTGGAACAAAGGAACACGAGTCCATCGTATCGCTCAATGCTCTTGGCTCTCAAATTCATCCGGTTCTTATTGTCCTTGGTGCTGAACCTGGACACCCCGTCAAATGGCAGGACGAATACGAAGCCGCCACCGGTCCCATAATCCATATCGATGTCATCTGGTCGGAAAACGGCCAACAGCAAAAAATAAAAGCGCAGGACATGGTGATGAATGTGAAAACCCAGGAGCCCATGAAAGAGAATTGGGTTTTCGGGGGCAGCGCTACTTTCACTGACCAGGAGTCCGGCGATACTTACTACTATGGCGACTCAGGCGAACTCGTTTGTCTTTCCAATTTCTCGACGGCAACGATGGATGTCCCGGTAAAAAGCAGTGACGCCAATGAAGGCTTGCTGTTTGAAGCAAATACGAAAAATATTCCCGAGATCAACACCAAAGTGTACCTGGTATTCAAACCAGAAATTCCAAATCCATAGCCCCGCCCACGCGGCGTCAACTCAGGATAAGCAAACATTGTCTGCTCTAAAATCTAGAATCAACGCGGCGACGCAGTTGGCAATTACATTTTTCGCTGTCTCAATTTTCTTTGGACTGTTTTCTTCTGCGGCTGCAATCGCTCAGCAAGCCACTAGCTTTGAAGTCACACTCGACAGCCAGATCGCATCCGAACCGGTATCCGGACGGCTGCTGGTCTTTCTGGCCAAACGAAATCCCACCCCAATCAATGGCCCTTCATGGTTCGACCCGGAACCGTTTTTTGCAGTTGATGTTAACGACCTAAAGCCAGGGGAATCGATTACTATCGACGAAACGAGCGATTCGTTCCCAAAGCCGCTTTCGTTCATTCGATCAGGCAAATACAACGTTCAAGCAATTCTCAATCACAATTTCTATCAAGCCAGCCATGCCAATGGCGAAGGCAATTTCTATTCCGCCCCCTCGCGAGTCGAATTTGGAAACGGACCGGTTCAACTGAAACTCAATAAAACGATCGATGCTGAAACGTATGACGATTCTAAATGGGTGAAGTTCGTGACCGTGCAGTCAAAACTACTTTCCGATTTCCATAAGCGCGAAGTCATCGAACGAGCGATGGTCGTGCTGCCGCAAAGCTATTTTGATACGCCTGAAAAACGCTACCCGGTCTACTACATCGTTACTGGATTCGGCGGCACATTGAAACAACTTCAGCAACGGTGGAAAAGAGGACAAAACCAAACGACCGAAGATCACGCCGAATTTATTCGTGTTTATCTGACCGGCCAATGCAAATGGGGGCACCACGTTTATGCCAACAGCGCAACAAACGGACCGCGTGGGGATTGTTTGGTAAAGGAAACTATCCCACAAGTCGACAAACAATTCCGTACGATTCCAAAATCAACGGCACGATTCGTCGGTGGGCACTCAAGCGGAGGTTGGAGTTCGTTGTGGCTGCAAGTTAATTATCCAGATACGTTTGGAGGCGTCTGGAGTACCGCGCCCGATCCCGTCGATTTCAGGGACTGGCAAGGCACCAACATCTACGCCGAAAACGCAAACGTTTATCGTGATCAAGACGGCCGACAAAAACCTCTTGCTCGTTTCGGCGGTCGAGTTGTTTCGTACTACGAAGAATTTTCGAAAATGGATGACGTTCTTGGAAACGGCGGCCAAATCAGAAGCTTCGACGCCGTGTTCTCGCCGAAGGGCCCCGATGGCAAACCCGCATTTTGTTGGGACCGCGAAACTGGCCAGGTCAATCCAGAGGTTCTTGAACATTGGAAAAAATATGACATCGGCCTGATCCTTGAATCAAACTGGAGCGAATTGAAATCCAGCCTCGACGGCAAGCTACATGTCTACATGGGCGACGTCGACACATTCTATCTTGAAGGCGCAACGAAGATACTTGGCCAACGTCTGAAAGATCTGGGAAGCAATGCCGTAATCGAAATTTTCCCAGACAAGGACCATCGCAGTCTGCTGGATCGCTCACTGCGAAATCGCATCGCCAGTGAAATGACCAAAAAATTCCGTCAGAAGCATCCGGATTCATCCGATAGCGACAAGTAGCTTGCCATCCATCAATAGCCAACTGAAACCACTTGAAAACGAGTTGAAATCCCCAGGCAGCGACTTTAAATCATCAGCGCCTGCCGCTCACAAATCGCTCGAATGGAATCTTCATCCTTCAAATGCATCGCTCCGATTCCTTCGGCCAACAGCGGACCGGTCGTCTGAACAAATCGATCCTCTGAATACGTGTTCACAATCGCGACGACACTGTATCCCTGTTTTTTCAAATTCCCCAGCGCGATTGCGTTTTCCATGTTCATTTCCGACACAATCGCAACCACGGTCGCGTCACGAGGCATCTGGCTGCCAGCTTCAACCAACAAAGCTCCCAAATCCATTCCGTCTGACAGCTCCAATCTAGCCAAAGCTCGATTGATTCGAATCGACTGCTCAATGCTTTTCATAGTCGGAACAACGACCGGCTGCAATCGATCACTCTTAGTCTTCATAGCCACATTGGATTTCACCGCATCACGAGTACGTTCGTCTCCCTGCCACCCTTCGGTTGCGATTCGATCGACCGCGTCACGTCCGTTGCTGACCAGTCCCACTTGCTGCCCCATTTCGACAAGCGCCGCTGCAATACTAGCCGCCGCCGTAATCGCCAACTCACTGCGCAGCGGTTCGTGTTTGATGTCAAAAGAATCAACATGAAAATCAATCAAAACCGTTGCACCCGCCAACGACGACGGTTCATAAATCTTGCTTTGCAATTGCCCCGTGCTGGCTGATTTCTTCCAGTGAATTCGATTCATCGGATCACCAGCTTGATAGTCACGTACGCCTGCAATTCTAGTTGGATCTTCGAACAACCGATTCGTCATGATCACCTCGCCGATCGGGCGGCGTGAAGCAATATCGTAGCCGCCAAGCGGAATCACTTTCGGGTATACCATCAAATAGGCTGGCTCAGTCACCACTTTGAAGCGGCGATTGAATCCAAACATGTCACCCGTTTCAATCACCGTTGGACCAATTTGAAAATATCCGCGTCGGTCACATTCCAATTGATAATTCAACTGGTGCTTTTGCGTCCCTTTAAATTGAAAAACACCTATCCGCTTTCCTTTTACACTCAAAGGCAATTTCAGCGCGTGCACTTTGAGCGGCAACATATCTTCGACCACCATCCATGTGATCGGCCAAACGTCTTTGTTTTCAATGCCAACGGCAACTTCAACTATGTCTCCAATTTCCGCCCGCGTTACCGAAACGGACCTCGAACCGACAATGTGGTTGGACCAACGAGAAGTCACATACCTGGCCGCCAGAAAAATCGCGATCAAACAATAGACGGCATAAACGAGCATCCCCAAATCAAAGGCGAACGCAACCACCAACAAAGCAACAGCAGCAACAATCCACTTCATCAGTCTTTCCCAATCACGGGAACCGGAATCTCTGCCAACAAATTCGAAACGATATTTCGCGTCGTAATCTTTCTTAATCGACTTTCAGGTTTCAAAATCAGTCGATGGCACATTACAGGCTCAGCCAGAATCTTCACATCATCGGGCAACACATAATTGCGACCGCGAATCGCTGCCATCGCTTGAGACGCACGAAACATTGACAAGGACGCTCGTGGACTTCCACCAAGCGCCAGATTTTCATGGTGCCGTGTGAGATGAACCAATTGCAATATGTACTTGCGAATTTTCGGATCGACATGCACCTTTCGAACCATCGCCTGACTTTCAACCAATTCCTTTGCAGACACCACCGCGTCCAAACTCTCAATCGGATGCCCGGCCTGTAAGTTGTCCAGAATCATCAATTCGTCATCCAAGGCTGGATACCCAATCGAAAACTTCATCAAGAAACGATCCAGCTGAGCTTCGGGTAACGGAAACGTTCCTTCATGGTCGACCGGATTCTGAGTCGCAATTACCAGAAATGGTGGTTTCAGCTGATGCGTCATCCCGTCGATCGTTACGCGACTTTCCGCCATCGCTTCAAGCAGCGCCGCTTGAGTCCTTGGCGTCGTCCGATTGATCTCATCGGCCAGGACGATGTTGGAAAACAATGGCCCTTTGCGGAACTCAAATTCAGCCGTCTTCTGGTTGAAGATCGAAGCACCTGTAACGTCCGTCGGCAGAAGATCCGGCGTACATTGAATTCGCTTGAACTGACACCCAACGCTTTGTGCCAGAGCCCGTGCAAGCATCGTTTTTGCAACACCCGGGACATCTTCCAGCAAAAAATGCCCTTCGCAAAACCAACTGACCAGCGAATACACGATCGCCTGTCGCTTTCCAACGACCACCCGTTCAACGTTCTGGATGATCTTTTTGGCTACCTCTTTCACATCTTTCATATACAGCCGTCCTTCACCAACAAACCTAAACTCATGTCCCACCGACAATTATGCTTGCTATCAACACGAATGCCAGCCAATGCAAACCTGCGAAAAACCGTCTTGACGCTCAAACCAGCCGCCTCCATCATTTCGCGGCCGATAATTGGAGCGGAAGAACATGTATACGCAATTTGAGAAACATCACTGGTTTGTATTTGGATTAATTGGACTATTACCAATTTTGGCAGGCTGCCAGACCGTAGGACCCGGCGCAGCCTCAGGCGGAGCCTTGGGGACTTTAGCTGGCGGATTAACCGGCGCAGCAATCGGCCGCTACGATGGCAAATCGACCGAAGGCGCTCTCGTCGGAGCATTGACCGGTGGGACACTTGGTTCAATTGCCGGTAATGCAGTCGATCGAGAAGCCGAACAAAACAGGCAGCAGTACGCGGGCGCAATTGCTCAACAAAGACTCGCCGCCGTTTCGATTCCTCAAGTCATCCAGATGACCGAAAACGGTTTAGGCAACAACGTGATCATCAACCAAATCCATAATCAGGGCGTTGATCGCCGCCCGACAATTGACGATTTGATCATATTGAAAAACCGAGGAGTCGACGACAACGTGATCCAAGCCTTCCAGAGCGGCCCACTAGCCGGCCAACAATCGTTCGTACATCAAGGCCCCATCCGCGCGCCGGTACACGTCAGAACCGTCATACCAGCCCCCGCTTACGGATATGGTTATGGTTACCGCCCAGGACGACGTTACGGCCGACGCCCTCGAGCAGGTTTCTCAGTCAATTTCTAGAACGACTTTCCAGTTTATTTTTGATCGCCGGCGGGCACCAGCGGCGCACGTGGTTCTTTCGCCAGCCCGAACGTTAATTGCTCGTACCACGAATCGTTGGAGCTGACCATCGACTTGATGTTCTTCCAAATCTCAACTGGCGGCCCAAATCCGCTCCAGTCAACGGTCAGAACTTTTACGCCTCGACGTCGCATCTCACTTAACAGCTTCTGATAATTCCCATACAGCTGTTGCAGATAATCCAGAGGCACACCGTCTTCTTCGCTACGGCCACGCGTATGCATACGGTCGTAACATTCTTCGGGCGAAACATCCAGGAACACAAAAATGTCCGGAGGCATCACGTCACGACTCATGTTGCGGTAAACATCAACATACAACTGATACTCTTCGGGAGTCATAAAACCGCGTTCCATCGCCGTCGTTGCAAACACCGTATCGCCGTAAATTGGACGGTCCTGGACAATTACCTGACCGTTTTCACCCCAGGCTGTTTCAACAGCTAAACGATGCTGTTCATATCGCTGACACAACATAAACATCTGCATGGCAAATGCGCCACCTGTGTTTTTCCCGGACTGCAGGTCATCGTAGTAACGCTGCAGGAAGTGATTAAATTTTGGATGATGAGTCGGCTCTTCCAGGACTTTGGCTGGACTTCCAGAAGCGGTCGCAGCCGACGCGATGGCATGACAGGCATTGGTTTTGCCGGCACCAATATTCGCGTCAATGGTTATGAATAGGCCCTTACTTTCCCTTGCTCCGTTTGCTCCTCGATAAGGCACAGCCGCCCCTCCTTTGTTCATATCCATATATCAATTTGGAGCGTTAACTTAGCGGCCTCAGCGCCGAGTTTCAAGAACTTAAGTTGCCATTTTGCACTAAAGCATCTTCCAATAAATCAATATAGGCACACGAAATAAAAGATTCCGGCTTGATCCCCAACTTGACAACAAGCTCATCCGCAATCTGCCGGCCAAACTCATGGCTTTGCTGATCACTCAAGACAACTTCCAATTCAACAAACTTTCCTAACCCTTCAACTTCATCCAGGTGAATTCTCGTTTGCTCGATCAGATACAATTCTCGACGCTTCGTCACCACCCCGCGAATCCCAATCGACCGCTCCAGTGAATCTTTCAACCGTTGCGGTTGAGCGGTCGACGTGCGCACATAGTCTGACAATTTCGCGTCCGATTGATCGTTGCGGCTATAAGCAATTAATTCCGCAGTCCCATCGGTGAATTCTCGCAACTTCAAACGATCTCGAGGCGCATTGAAGAAAGTATCCGTTTGCTCAAGCACACAATCGATGCTCGTAATCTCGCATACGCGCTTTCGCAAATCAGCAAATTCCTGCTCACTTAAACTTGCTTTGATTTCGACGTTTTGAGCCATAAATTTGAGCCATGAAACTCGAGGTGGTTTGAAATTAACCCGATGGCAGAGCCGAATTCTCAGCTCCGATCAGAACGTATACGAAATCGGCAGTCAAATTTCTTACGTAACCCCGTAAGCCAACATTGCATCAGCCACTTTTACAAACCCGGCAATATTGGCGCCGTTCACATAATTCGAATACTCATCATCGACTTTGCCGGCCCAATAACATTTATTATGAATATCCTTCATGATCTTTTTCAATTTTTCATCTACTTCCAATCGCGTCCAAGACAAACGCAGCGCATTTTGACTTTGCTCCAGTCCACTAACCGCAACACCGCCAGCGTTGGCCGCTTTACCTGGTCCAAACAAGATCTTCGCGTCCACAAATTTCGCCACGCCTTCAGGAGTCGTTGGCATATTCGCACCTTCACTGACTGCTTTGACTCCATTGTCCAGCAATGTTTGAGCTTCCTCTCCACTCAATTCGTTCTGAGTCGCACAGGGCAGGGCGACGTCACACGCAACTCCCCAGGGTCGCTTGCCGGCGTGAAACGTTGCCGTTGGATATTTTTCTACAAATTCACCAACCCGTCCGCGTCTGACTTCTTTCAATTCCTTAATGAACTTTAACTTCTCAATATCAAAACCGTCCGGATCATGAATAAAGCCGCTTGAATCCGACAGCGTCATTACCTTCGCGCCCATTTCAATACATTTCTCGACCGCATAGATCGCAACGTTACCCGAACCCGATACAACGACCTTTTTCCCTCGTATCGAATCATTGTTCTGATTGAACATGTTTTCACAAAAATAGACGCATCCGTATCCCGTCGCTTCGGTCCGAATCAAACTGCCGCCGTACGACAGTCCCTTACCAGTGATCACTCCCACAAATCGATTGGCCAAACGCTTATATTGACCAAACAGATAACTGATCTCGCGTGCTCCCACGCCAATATCGCCCGCAGGAACATCCGTGTCTTCGCCGATGTGGTGATACAAACCGGTCATCAACGATTGGCAGAATCGCATGATCTCACGGTCCGATTTGCCTTTTGGATTGAAATTCGAACCGCCTTTGCCACCGCCCATCGGTAACCCGGTCAAGCTGTTTTTGAAAATCTGCTCAAAACCGAGAAACTTCAAAACGCCCAAGGTAACCGTTGGATGAAAACGCATTCCACCCTTGTATGGACCGATCGAATTGTTGAATTGAACACGCCACGCTCGATTCACCTGAATCTGCCCCTGATCATCTTCCCAACTGACCCGGAAAATGACGATCCGGTCCGGTTCGGTCAAACGCTCAAGTATCTTGGCATCACGATATTGTGAGTGTTCAAGTGTGTATGGAATTAGCGTTTCACTGACTTCCTGAACCGCTTGGTGAAATTCGAGCTCACCCGGGTTTTGTTGTCGTACAATCTCCATGAACTGATTCAGTTCACTTTCAGCGGCCTTGTGCATCAGAAAGATCCATTGATCGGGTTTTTGGGGGAAGTAATTATCCGCTAAAGAATACCATACCCAGCCCAGCACCCAAACCGGGCGTTGCAAATTCGGATTACGAACTGGCAGCAGGGCAGAACACCAAAGCTAAAATAGATAGTTTGAGTTCCAGGTTTGCGACCCAATTTTCCCGACACCTAAAACTGAAAATAGATAAACGGTTTTATCTCAGTTGCGATCATAGAAGTGATCACAGCAACCGTAACCCCCACAGCCGCCGCGAACGCCCAGCGCGGGCTTTTTTTAACTGCCTTCTCAATGATTCCCGAATAAGCGATCAAGTGCCCCGCAAGCAAAACGGCTAACACAACCCACAACTTTGAAGACAACGAAGCCGCTTCAGCGCCGGACAACCAGCCTAAGCCCATGTACGCCTTGCTCACAAAAATCGCGTCCTGCATATCGGCAGCACGAAAAAATATCCAGGCAAGACCGACCCAATAAAAAGTCACGACCATGGAAATAAACTTCCAGACAAAATTATCCCGCAACCGCCGAGAAATATTTTGATCAAATTCGCGGTGGGCAATCAAGGCGACACCATGCAGCGCCCCCCAAACGACAAACCTCCAAGCCGCACCATGCCAAAGACCTCCCAGCAGCATCGTCAACAACAGGTTTCGGTAATGAAACAGTTTCGAACCCCGCGAACCGCCAAGCGGGATGTACAAATAGTCCCGCAACCAGGTCGACAAGCTGATATGCCATCGTCGCCAAAAATCCTGGATGTTGGTCGCAAAATACGGAAACGAAAAATTATCACAAAACTGATATCCCAACATTCCAGCCGTTGCGATGGCCATGTCCGAATACCCAGAGAAATCACAATAAATTTGCACCGAATACAACGACACAGCAAGAACAGCCGAAAGCGATTCGAATGCCTGTGGGTCAGAAAAATACTGGTCAATGTAAATCGAAATGTTGTCCGAGACACATGCCTTCTTGATAAAGCCAAGTAGAAACAGTGTGATGCAGCCCCGCCAAGCTACTTTCGAGAACGTTCGTTGAGATTGCAATTGAGGCAAAAAATCAATCGCACGCACAATCGGTCCTGCGACCAACTGCGGAAAGAATCCAACAAACAAAGCTACATCCAGCAAACTCTTACGTGCTTGCAATTTTTCACGATACACATCAATCGTGTAACTCATCGTTTGAAATGTATAGAAGCTGATTCCGACTGGCAAAATGATTTGCAGCGTTGTCGGATGCGGCGAGAAGCCAACGCTCGTTAACAACGCAACCGCCGACTCTTGAAAGAAATTGAAGTACTTAAAAACGCCCAACATCCCCAAATTGAACACAACGCTGGTGATCAACAAGCGTTTCCGGACCTTCGGCGAACTGCTTTTACGTTCCAGTGCCAATGCGACACAGTAATCCACAACCGTCGACAACAAAATGAGACTCAGAAAACGCCAGTCCCATGCCGCATAGAAAAAATAGCTGCAAGACAACAACCACAATTTGCGTGAACGCGTTCCCATCAACAGCCAATGGACTGCGAACACGATCATGAAAAATATAATAAAACGGAATTCGGTAAATATCATCTTAGAATTCGTTGGCTTTCGTTGTTACCTGCGACGTTTACAACTTCCTCATAGATCTTCACAAACTCAAGAGCGAGGCTTTGCGAATACATCTCGCTTCCTTCGGCATTCAAATGCTCGAAATCGAAGTAGTTTTCTACGCTATAAAGCTCGGGAAATTTTTGGTCGTTGTTCAATTCAATCATGTGTTCGATTTCGCCTTCGCGATAAGCTGCAAAGACACTTTCGTTGCGGTTCGGTGGAGTTTCGACAAACACCGGAATCGCTCCATGTGAGCGGACCATCTGGCAAACCTTACGGATCAGCTGACGCGACGCATCGGAATCCGCAAACTTATTGCGACGACCCTCAGGTAATTGGCTTAATTCAGGTTGAGTCTGCAGAATATTTTCGATCGCACGCACGCCGGGATGCTTCGGCATTTTTTCTCGTACTAGTGCCCGATAACCCTTGTCGTATCTGGCCACGCGTCGACGCAGCGTCCTGTCTTCTCTGCTACCGCCTTGAATCCAATCGTCTAAAGCATCGCCACCGAATCCAAGATTGCTTTGCAAGCGCCAAAACATTGACAATCGCCGCATTGTAAATTGCAGCTGTTGCAGTAAGGAAAGATCGTCGTTGTCGAAATAATGCTTCGTCAATATGGCAATTGAATTCAAATCGTGCGCGCGTATCGCACGCTTCGATCGAGTCATTGAATCGTTGTATTCACGATTGAAATCTTCCATCTGGATGAACACGTATCGGATCGCGTTCTGAGTATCTGCACGAAAAGTATTCGCCAGAACCACAGGCAACTCGATCGCACGGCAACCGGGATAGCCAAGGTTATATGCCGTCATCGGGTTGCCGGATTCCGCCAGTACATTTTCCAGGACTTGCGGATTGGCGTGGTGGGCAGTTCGACTTGAACCTACGAAAACACAATTTGGAAATGCTTCTTCGCTGGCTGCCAGGTCCAGCTTCAGTGCGAATTCTGATCGATCCAAAAAGCTATCGGCATTTCGAATCATGTGGGCGGTCAAAAACCAAGCTCCCAATAACGCACCAAGAGTCACTCCCCAGTTCAACGCAGTCGGAACTCTTCCGGCAAACTTGCCTGTATGAATTTCGTCAGTTCTGTAGCTTCGCGAAGTTCGCACAATGTGCTTCAGCGACGAAAAAGCTCCTGCCAACAAAAAACAGCCTCCGAAAATCGCCATCAACCCGATCAACCAGGCTGAAACTTTGGTCGGCTGAAAGACTTTAAAGTCAGCTAAATTTGCAGCAACATCCTTGTCACCAGAGTAACTCGAAACCACCAAACTGTCGGCGGAATACGCGAAAGTGCCCGGAGCTTTTCTTACATAATGCAAATCCAGAGTTTGTTTCAAGCTTTGGCCATTTTCTTGAACGATCAGGCCTCGATTGGTATCCAAAGCGTTTTGCGACGTCTGTTTGCCAATCGCAAACTGATACGCTGCCCCATGCTCTTTCGAAGCATGTTCAATTGGTAATTCTTGCAGCCTAACTTCTATGTGCCCCCATTGATGGGCCAGCAATAGAATACTGGCTAGAGCCAGCGCCATTCCAAACAGCAGGCAGGAGTCTGTTTGGAAGCTGTGACGTGCGTCACGTGAATCAATGTCCATAAGTGAACACTCCATTTTTTTCCAAGAGCGGAAATTATTGATTTCATGCCGCGCCGACTACCCCAATCATTGCTAGCGAAGCAGCAAGCTCCAGATCACGCTGACAGTGGCGGAATATGCTTCCATTGAGCTCGTTTGTCGAGCTGTTGGCCAGCTAAGAATGCCAAAGAACTTTAGTCACAAAATTCAACTCTGCTTGCAACCGCTGGCCAATCGCTTGAGCTTCAGCCCAACAGCAGTTCAACAAATGGCACCACATCCAGCAAATCGACGATGCCGTCTTGATTTATATCGGCCGCTGAATCGAAGGTGCCATCGATAAGAATTTGAACAAATGGGGCGACGTCCAACAAACTGACCATCCCATCACCGTTTACGTCGCCTAAATTCAGCAGCTCCAGCATCTTCGCCGACCATCGCGGAGCAAGTGCCATATATCCGGCGTCGGACAAATGCACATCGGTAGGCGACAACCACGCAAGGTCAAACGTTTGGACGAATCCAATTCGCACGTCCGCATTGGCAACACTTTCAAGCGCGTCGTTGATCACAATCCAATTAACCCCGGTACCCGGAATTTCGTGTAACTCTGTAGCGACCATTCGCAGTTCTTGACCGTAGGTTTCGCGGAAGCGAAAAACAAGGTTAGTGAAATTTTCTTCGTATACTTCATGAAAGCCTGTCGCTCCGTCTCTTTCACCTTGAAACCAGAAAATGCCTCGTACATTAATCGTATGGCCTTGGTCCTGCAGCTCGTTGATCCGCGCCTGCGACCAATTCAAAAAGTTGTAACACAAGGCGTCATTGAAAACTTCGCCATTGGCCGGGTCAGAACCTGGGAACCAGCTGGTGTCGGATTCTCCGGGCACCAGCGCAAGCGAAGAAGCGACACGTGTAAACGCAATGATAGCAACATCGCGGTCCCCTTGTTGCAGCCCCATTGCCAGAATGGATGTAGGCAACGAGGTGTCAAGAAGATCCGAACTAAACTGTACAGCCACAGCATCATCCGGGTAATTACCAACAAACGCGTCTTCTGAGCGAGCAAAGTGCAGCGTAAAACCTACGTCGGTCGGCCCCGTGCCAGACAGATTGGCAAAGTTACTTGCATTGGATTGACCAGTGACGAAGTAGACGTCGATTTCATCCGCGTAAACGCTAATGGACGTCGCGAATAACAAAACCAAGGCAACGTAACAACTTTTGAAAACGAACATTTTCCCATCCATGCTGAATCAATCCCGCGTCAGTGTATAACGATTTGGCTCGTACCCAACAAGGCGTATCCAATTCGTTGCTTCGCCCAAGATGCAGAAATGTGAACATTGAGGCACAACTTGGGTGGTGCAGCGAGCCTGCGAACGGCAAGTTCACAGCGAGGAATAGCGCCGCAATCAACAATTAACGCTTCATACCCTGGCGGGGGGTAAAAAAGGGGGCGCAGCTGCGACCCCTTTTCTTTCCAGATAATAGTGGAATTTGAATTGCACCGAAAGTTTGGCCAAATGCAGACTCAATCTTGGCCAAAAAGACCGCGCGACAAAATCACAATTGTATAAAATCGTTTTCTGGTAATTAGACTGTTATATAGCTTCCCGTGCCATAATCCTTCCTGTGTCAGAATCGAATCGCTATTTTTCGATAGCTCAATCTATTTATGTTTTCAACTTGTGAACCGAACAATTTGGATTCGAAAACGCTGACCGATGCTCTTGAGCTATGCTTTAGGCGATTCGGGGACAGCGTCGCTATCGATGCGCCAGGGTTTACGATGACCTACGCGAAGCTTGACGAGAAAACGCGTCATGTAGCGTCGGAACTTCGGTCACGCTTGAGTGAGCAAGAGCTGAAATCGAAACCGGTCGCGATTCTGATGTCACGATCAATCGAGTTGTACGTTGCTCAAATTGCCGTGTTGCGATCCGGCGGTTTCTTTGTGCCGATTGATCCGGTGCAACCTGCCGAACGAATCGAGTTTCTTCTTTCAGATTCCTGTGCGTCGTTGTTGTTGGTTCGCGAGGCAGATTCTTTTACGGCAGGACAGTCAGCAGTTGTTCCGCTGTCGATCGATGCAAGGCGCTGGACGGAAGAATGCCACGATCGCGAGCAGCAGTCGTCAGTTGCTGAGTCGGACGGCGGTGGCAAAGTTGATGAAAACGATTTTGCGTACATGATTTACACTTCTGGTTCGACAGGTCGGCCCAAGGGAGTCCCGATCTCTCACCGTTCGATCTGCAACGTGTGTCGTTGGTGGTCGGAAGAATTTGAGATTGCTCCGAGTGACCGTACGCTGCAAATGATGTCGGTGGGATTTGATGCTTCGCTTGAAGAGATACTTCCAACACTGGTCACCGGTGGGGTTTTGGTCCCCATGCAGTCAGAAGCGATGAGCTCGATGGAGCAATTTTTAGGATTCGTTGCGCGGCAGAATATTCAACATCTGCATCTTCCCACTGCGTTCTGGCATGCACTGTCGGCCAGTATTGAAACACATGAATCGTTGAAGCTGCCGCCTTCGGTGCAGACGGTTGTGCTGGGCGGTGAGAAAGTCAATTCTGCGATGGTTAAGGCTTGGTTTTCTCAAGTTGGCACGGAGGTCCGTTTGATCAATGCTTATGGGCCAACGGAAACCACCGTTGTGGCGAGCTACGCCTTATTGAGTCCAGGAGTTCAGCCGTCCATCGGCAAACCGATCCATGGTGTCAGTTTTTCCGTCTGCGACAAAGATGGCCAGCCGGTGGAAGCCGACCAACCGGGCGAGCTTTACATAGGTGGTGTTGGTGTCGCGGCAGGGTATTGGAATCGAAAGGAATTATCGGCTGAAAAGTTTGTCGATTATCCAGACAATCGACTGCACTTCCGCACGGGCGATCTTGTCCGACTGAACAAAGACGGAAACTATGAATTCGTTGGTCGAATTGATAACCAGATTAAACTGCGTGGATATCGTATTGAGCCGGGCGAAATTGCGAATTGCCTAAAGGCTCACCCTCAAGTCAGTCAGGCCCATGTTCTTGCTGGGCAGTTGTCTCAGGATGGTAATGCACAACACCTGATCGGCTATGTGATTTGCAAGTCGGGCGTTAGTCCCAATGAATCAGAACTGCGCGAGTTTTTAAGTCAGCGGCTGCCGGCGTACATGGTCCCAACTAGAATTATTGCTATGGAATCGTTTCCAGTTGCGGCCGGGGGAAAGCTGGATGTGGCGCGGTTCCCCAGTCCATCAGAGAACATGGTTTCCAGTACCGATCAAGAAGATGAGCCGTTGCTTTCGTTGACAGAACAAAAGATTGGCAAAATCTGGAAAAAGGTTCTGGGAGTTAGCCAGTTGGGCCCACAGGCTAACTTTTTTCTGAGTGGTGGTGATTCACTGTTGGCAATGCGTTTGGTTTTACTACTGGAGTCGGAATTCCCAGGGCCTGTGATCCCCGTCTCTGCGTTGATTCCAAATCCAACGATCGCCGCGATGGCTGAGTATATCAGTCGCCGTGAACGCACTTCACCGGCAGCGGAATTGCAAAACTGGCCATTGCTGACACGGTTAGCGAGTGGCCAGCAACCAATCGCCATCGTTTGTATTCACGCGGCCGGTGGTGGAGGAGTGTTTTACCGACAACTGTTTGAAGGAATTGAAGAAGAGGCATCCGTCGCCGTGCTCGAATCTGCGATCTTGCATCAGGAGAAATCATTGGTGCAAGAAAATCGTAGCATTGCGGAGATGGCTCGGGACTATGTCGAGTGTTTGATTGATGCTGGCTGCGATCGGAAGCTAACTCTAGTCGGTTATTCCTTTGGCTCGTTGATAGCCGTTGAGATGGCATTGCTGTTAAAGGCCCAAGGATATGTTGTAGATAAAATCATTAACATTGATTGCCCGAATCCACAAAAAATGAAATCACGGAATAGTCTTTCTCGGTTTTGGTTTCGACTTCGCTCGCGTGAGGCGCTGAGCGAACGTATTTCCGAATGCAGAATGATCATGCGGCGAAAACGGCGAATTCGTGAGCTTGAAAGATTAGAGATGTCTGACTTGCCGCTACCAGTTGAGCTTCGTCCTTTGGCGTTGGAGTTGATGTTCGGTGCGATAACCCAGCAATACATACCCAAGTTTGCCGACGTTTCAATGCATTTGCTCAAGTGCGAATATCCTGTGGCGAAGTACCTTATTCCTGAAGATTACGGCTGGACCGAGATGGTTGCAGATTTAACCACGGTCGAAGTTCGAGGCGGGCACAATTCGATTTTTAACCAACCGTATTTGGAGTTGCTCATCAAGTTATTCCGCGAAGCTCTGGCAAAGTGATCGCCGCGAGAACCACAG
>CAYONX010000056.1:0-15209 GCA_964405425.1 uncultured Pirellulaceae bacterium
GTAAAGCACGCCCGGCAGGATTCGAACCTGCGACCTATTGATTAGAAGTCAATTGCTCTATCCAACTGAGCTACGGGCGCGTGTTTTTGCGGCGGATCTTAAGCGGCCGCGAATTTGCTTCGCTATTTTGCACAATTGTGGGGCTTGCTGACAGTGCTATTATGGCTGCGTTTGCCTTTGGTGGGCCAGCAACAAAGAAAATGCTGGCGAGACAGGCTTGAATTCATCTTGCTGGCAATCGACCTGTTTTTCTATACTCCCATCGATATTTTACTTGCCAGAAGTGCGGTTTTTCGATCGTTTTCGGCATTGTTGATTCTCGATTGTGGAGCCGATCATGCGTGATTGTGTGGACAGAGTGCTTTTGTTGGTGATGGTTGTCTGGTTGGTCCCTTCAACAATGGTCGTTGCTCAATCTGGACAGTCGACTGCGTCTCAAGGTTCGGTCCTGCCAGCGGCTCAGAACACCCAATTAAACGCTCAATCGACCGGTCGAACCGTTCCTGCGCCATGGCGACCTTCCTTCGGAACGATCGCTCGACAAAGCCAGACTAACACCGGAGGCATTCCATCGCGACAGCCGTTTAGCAATAACGCTGGTGGCTTGGCCCCTCCCAATTCGCCCTACAACGCGGCCCCAACGGGAACCAATCTAGAAACCGGACAAGTCACTCAATTGCCAACAACCTTGCCAGCAGCCAACACCAGGCCGTTTACCAATCAAAACATTCCGCCGATCAATACTCCCGTTGCCATCAACCCAAATACCAGCCCGTTTCCAAACGGCAACCGACTTCCGCCTCGCAATCAAACGCAACCAAACCAGCCATTTAATCCAATCCAACAAACTCAAACCAGTAACCCTGGCAGTGGTACAACCCAGGGCCAATTTGTTGAACCCGATGATCAGCCTTTGCCAGCGGGCAACATAACTCGTGTTACGAAAACGATGTCCCAATTGCCGAACGATGCCGGCCAGGTTTGGCGCGAGTACGATATTTCTCCGTACACTTCACAAATCACAGGCGTCTCCGATCCACAACAAGCAATTTTGGATTGGATCTTGAAAGAGACCGGAACGGAAATGTGGTTCAATCAGCCGCTCGGGATTCTTAACGCAGATTTGAATCAGGTGAGAGTCTATCACACGCCCGAAATTCAAAATCGTGTCCATCAAATCATTGATCGATTTGTGAACACGCGAGGACAAGTGCAAAACTTACAGGTCTCATTGGTGACGATCAAGAAACCAAACTGGCGTTCGGAGGCGTACTCGGTAATGCAGCCGATTGAAGTTCAATCCCCGGGCGTAGAAGCCTGGATGATCAGCAAAGAAAATGCGGCGCTTTTGCGTGCATCTTTGGACCGCCGAGGAGACTTTAATGACCTGGGTACCGGCAGCATCGCTCAATTCGATGGGCAAAGCGTTGTACTCAGAAACACTCGACCCGTTCAATTCGTTCGTAACATTCGTTGGACCGGCACTCAGTTTCCACCTTATCAACCGTTGATGACGACGATCAATGAAGGTTACACGCTGGAAATCAGTAGCCTGACTTCACTGGATGGAAAAACGATTGAGGCCGCGATTGAATGCCATGTGGATCAGGTCGAAAAATTGAACACTGTGCGAGTCGAAGTTCCCGGCAATGTCGGTGCGACCACCGATAAAGTCAGCTTGCAAATTCCACAACTTGTCAGCTGGCGGCTGCAGGAAAGGTTCCGTTGGAGCAATGACCAGGTTCTGCTGCTGAGCTGTGGAGTGGTGGCCACACCCAGCCCGGGAAATGGCCTGCCGTCCAGTTTTTCCGGAATTTTAGGCGGCAATCGGCAGCGAGCCGATGCTTTGCTGTTTATCGATTATCGAGGCCCAGAGCTTAAAGATCGCGTACCCGGCAGCACAGCACGATCGCGGACGGTGCCCGTCAATCGACGCCGCTGAAATCGAAATAGTCGGCTATACGTGAAAAGCGGCATTCGTAAAATGGTGGGATTCGAATCGGTGCTCGCTGGCGACACTGAATGTACTCCCCATTGGCCGCAATTTAACTAATCAATCAGGCGCATTTCCAATGAATCAGAATGGACGACGCGTAGTTATTACTGGAATGGGCATTATCAGTCCGCTCGGTAGTACGCCTGACCAATTGTGGGAATCGCTTGTCAATCAAAAGAGCGGAGTCGATTACCTGCAACGAATTCCTGGTGATGGCTTGCCGTCGAACTTTGGCGGGGAAGCTCGAGGCTTTACCGGTTCGATTGACGAGTTTGGCGAACTGGAAAAGATGCTCAAGCGGACAATCAAAAAAGGCTTGAAGCTGATGTGCCGCGAAATCGAAATGGGTGTTGCATCGGCACAACTGGCTTTGAAAGATTCGGGATTGAATCCGGAAGTCTACGATCCAGTGCGGATTGGTACGCTGTTTGGAAGCGACTACATTGTCACCGAACCCGCTGAATTCAGTTCGGGAGTGCTGAATTGTCTGGCCGATAAGAAATTCGATTTCGAACAATGGGGTGAGCAAGGAATCAGTAAGGTTGAGCCTTTGTGGCTGTTGAAGTACTTACCCAATATGCCCGCCAGCCACGTTGCGATTTATAACGATCTGCAAGGCCCCAGTAATTCGTTGACGGTTCGGGAAGCTTCGGCCAACCTGGCGATCGCTGAAGCGACTACGATTTTGAAACGCGGGATTGCTGACTACATGGTCGTTGGAGCGACGGGTTCGCGCATTCATCCTCTTCGCAGCGTTCACGTAGCATTACAGGAACAGCTGGCCGACCCCGGCAGCAACGGTTCGGCGATCAATCCGGCATCCGCTTGTCGACCGTTTGATGCAAAGAGAAACGGAATGGTCATGGGTGAAGGTGCCGGAACGGTGGTTCTGGAGAACTACGACACTGCCGTTGCTCGCGGTGCAGAAATATTGGGCGAAGTTCTTGGATATGGTTCTTCAACGGTCGCCAATCGACAATACGTAGCGAATTACAAAGATGCCATTGGCAATGTCATCAAAAGCACGTTGGAATGTGCTGGTCTGAAGCCGCAAGACATCGGCCACGTCAACGCTCATGGATTGAGCACGATTCGGTGCGATCAAGAGGAAGCGGAAGCCATCCTGGATGTGATTGGCGATCAGGTCCCAGTCGTAGCTCCCAAAGCAAATATGGGCAACCTTGGTGCCGGCGGTGGAATGGTTGAATTGGTCTCGAGTTTGAAGGCGTTTGAAGCCAATCATCTGTTTGCTGCGATCAATTATGAAGAGCCAGATTCGAAATGTCCGGTCAAGCTGGTTTCCGATTCGACGACCCATCCCGGGAACATCGTCTTGAACATCAATGTTACTCCTCAAGGTCAGGCCAGCGGCGTTGCTATCCGTCGCGCCGGTTGATCACTACATTCGTCACAGAATGAACTCAGACCTTTTCGAATGCTGCGTCATTGGACGCATTATTTTGCGGACTCGTTGGAAAAACCTACATTTCCACACTGATCTAGTGCACATCGCACAGAGTCCCTCCAGATTTTATTCGTATCAATATGTCCAAAAAAAACCGACAAAAAATCCGTTCTTACGAATCGTATCCCCAATTGATGATGAAGCTTGTCGATTCATTGGCAGTTGTCCTGGGGCTGATAGTCTTGTTGTTGTGCTTGCCAGAAAGCAACAGTCGTTCGACGATTGTGGTTGGACTGGTTGGTATTGGAATTTTCAGTTGGTGCGCTGAATTCTTAGGCGTGTATCGCAACTGGCGTGGGATTCCTTTTGGGCGAGAGGCAACATGCACAACAATCGCATGGTTTGTAACCTTTATGTTCCTGGCTGCGATCGGTCAGTTCACTCAATATTCAACAGAAATCAGTAGTCGCGGATTGTTGATCTGGTTCTCAGTCAGTCCAGCCATTTCATTGGTTTTGAGATCTGCGTATAGATATGCTACTTGGTGGATGATCCGAAATGGAATTCGCACGAGGAAATTTGCGATAGCCGGGATGAACGAATTGGGCGAGCAATTGGCGGATTCGATCGCCAAATCGCCGGACCTGGGTTACGAATTTGTCGGCTATTTTGACGATCGCATCGATACAAGAGATGAAGCAAACGCTGAATGCAAAGGCAAAATTGTAGACTTGGTTAAACGCGCCCAAAGCGGTGAAATCCAGGTGGTATTCATAACTGTACCAATGCGAGCGGAAGAAAGAATTCGAGGTTTCATCCGTGAGCTAAGTGATTCAACGGCTTCAGTCTATGTCGTTCCTGATCTGTTTGTGTTCCAACTCATGCATTCACGTTGGACGGAAGTGCAAGGGCTACCGGTCGTCAGTATTTTTGAGAATCCCTTCTACGGGATCGATGGAATTCTCAAACGCGGGCTCGATTTTGCTTTGAGTGTGGCGTTATTGATAGTTCTCGCGATTCCAATGTCGATTATCGCTCTGCTTGTTAAATTCACGTCCAAGGGACCAGTATTCTTTCGTCAGCGACGATATGGACTCGATGGAAAAGAGATCAAAGTTTGGAAGTTTCGCTCGATGACTTGCTGTGAAGACGGTGCGAAAGTGACTCAGGCTAAAGCGGGTGACGCGCGGGTAACTCCTGTCGGGGCAGTTCTGAGGCGAACGTCACTGGATGAATTGCCGCAGCTGTTCAATGTTCTGCTTGGGAACATGTCCTTGGTCGGGCCTCGACCTCATGCGACGGCTCACAACGAACACTATCGTAAAGAAATCGAAGGATACATGTTGCGGCACAAGGTCAAGCCAGGAATTACTGGACTGGCTCAAGTAAATGGTTGCCGTGGTGAAACCGAGACGCTCGATAAAATGGAGCGTAGAGTCATTTTTGACCATCAATACATTCGTAGTTGGTCAATCTGGCTGGATCTGCGAATCCTGTTTCAGACCTTGGGAATCGTCTTTAAGCAGCAAAACGCTTACTAAACATTTCAAGAAATTAGCTGAAATGGAAACCCGATTCTCAATCGCTGCTTAAGGTTATTCGGTCGGGCCTAGCTTTTTGCGCTGCCGTCATTCCTTTGACAGATCTCACGAATCGAATCGGCTAGTTCGGCGATACTTTCGTCGATTGGCGGATCGGATTGAACATCCGGAATGCCCAGATCGTCTTGGCTCAAAATATCGGAAAGCGGCTTCGAATCCATCCTGCTGGCTAGCTGTTCTTTGAGCATTCGAAGATCAACCGTAGTTGCCTTTGGTCGATCGTCGGGTTCATCTCCAGTCGCTGGAGCCGACTCGTCGCCATCGTTTTCGAGGGCTGAGCTATCGATCGACGTAGTCAATGGCGGTACTACAGGTTGTTGTTGGTCAAACGGCGAATCAGTCGCGTCAACGACTGCGTTTTGTTCTCGCTCCATCGCCGAATCCGATTTTTCCCCTGCATATTCACTATTAGGTTCGGCTTGGTGCAATTGGTTAAGTTTTTCGGTAAGAATTCTATGATCGATTTTCCCGCGATGAAGGCTGGAAAGAGCCTGGGAATGGTTGCTGTCGTCAGGATTTGCCGATTCGAGGATCCGTGCGCTACCGTCATTGTACAGCGTGTTGTAATTCTGATCTGTATCGGCAAGCTCGAAATCGCTCGAATGTTCAGCTTCGACTAAATCCAGGGGTGTTGAATCTTCCTGGACAGGAGAATCATTTTCGTCAAAGTTGAAACCGGAACCGGTGTTTTCAATGATCCGTGCGCTGCCTTCATTATACAGCGTGTTGTAATCCTGGTCCTGTTCTGCTGTATCGGCAAGCTCGAAATCGCTCGAATGTTCGGCTTCGACTAAATCCTGAGTCGTTGAATCTTCCTGGACGGGAGAATCCTTTTCGTCAAAATTGAACCCGGAACCAGTGTTTTCAATGATGTGATTGATGTCGACTTCAGGAATTGCAATTTCGTTTGCAGTTGTGGCCGATTCAAGCGGTTGCTGCGGATTGGATTCGAATTCCTTCTGACCTTCGGCCAGGTAATCAGCGGTTGTCTTCTCTGCTGCTTCGATTAGCGAATCATAGTCCGAATTCTCTTTTCCCAGTTCATCGGCTTCATCGGAGAAGAATTGATCAAGCTTTTGGTCGACAGAAGAGACCGCTTGCTCATCGATCGAAGTTGAATCTGGGACCATGCCGGATAATTCTGCAGCGATTTCATCAGCGGATTTCGAATCGAATTCATATGCCTGGATTCCGCTTGTTTCCGGATCGCTCGATTCAGCAGGAGTTGCCAATGCTGGTTCAGTCGCGTTTTGTTCGTCACTAGTGGCGATCGCATCGTTGATCGATTGATCACGGTCATTGATCGGTTCCTGTTCCGAGGTCGCGACGTCCAACGGGTTACTGGTTTGAAGTGCGATTGCTTTTTTCAGCTCTTCAATTTCGGCATCTGTGGCCGAAGTCGTAATCTCTGTTGCTTCTGGAGCTGCGAAGTCCGAGGTCGATGGATGTTTTGTCAGCCCTTGCGTTGGTTCCTGATTCAATACAGGCAAGCTATTGGTGTCTGATGCAACGGGCTCTGATTGGTTTTGGTCGTGATTCGACGTCTGTTGCTCAAGCGTCGAAGATTGTGATTGCGGCTGCTCTTCAGTAACGGATGCACTTGAAGCCTGCGGAGATGCGTTTTGCTCTCGTCGGATGGCTTCGGATATCGAGTTCACACTATTGGACGCAAAACCTGCCTTTACTGCATAGTCGCCGGTCCTGGTGTCGGCAGAATTATTTTCGGGATGGAAGTTGTTGTTTGAAGGGCTTTGCGGCCCGGTTGTTTCTGGCTTGCTAACCAATTCCGGGGAATCTTCATTGCCGTAGGGAGCGACAAACATCACTAGTCCCAATCCGATCAACAGCCCGGCGAGCATACCACCAAACACAACAACTTTGTTGGACGGCCCGTCAGCGTAGAGTTCGGTTTGAGGCATGTCGATTCTGGAAATCAAGCTGACTTTCTTTGCCGAAGTGCCAAGGGTCACAATTTCCGCGAGGCTGGATTGGGTTCCAGCGTGAATTTCCCGCCTCTTTGCGACCTTCTGGCGAAGCGTCGTGTAGTCGACGCGTAAGCTGGAAAGTTCCCCCAACCGCTGTTTCTTTTGATCGATTAGCTGAGTGATACGGTTGTATTTTCCTTCGCGAAGTTCCAGCTGGTTTTGCAGTGAACCAAGTGTGCGGGTAAGTTTTTCTTCGATGCGTTGTTTGATGTCCTGAACGCTGCGATGATCTTCCCGTACCCTTGGGTGCTCCATCTGATATCGCCCTTTCGACCTTGAATAGGCCAGTACGGCATCGTTCAGACCCCTCGCCAAACTCGACAAAGTCGGTTGCAGCTGTAGAAGTTCTTGCGGGACTTCCAACAGCGATTCCGGTTGATCGGTAATTTCCTTGAGAATCTGAATCTGCTTGAGGACGTTTTCGACGTCCGCCCAGGCGACTCGCTGTTCAACGCTCAAATTAGCCAGTTCGCTTTGCAGGTTGTTTGTGCCAGCCTGGGCATCGTTGAGGCTGATCAACGTGCTTAAGTCGGCGCCGATTTTTCGCTCAAAGGATTTGAGTTCATTGGCAGCTTCCAGGTATGATTTTTCCGCGGTCGAAGCGGCCTGATCGAGTTCTTCCTGCATGCTGCCGAATTGAGCGCTTCTGAGCTCACGCAATGTATCTTCAACTTCGTCCAGCAAATAGCTCACGAATTGGCCAGCCCGTTCACGTGTGTTTTGTTGTACCGACAGCACAATGACTTCAGTACGTCCAAATTCGGCTCCGTTGGGCGCGCTAATTTGAATTTTACCCTGTGTGGCCTCCAAATTCTGATCGCCCAGCCATGCTGATTCGGATGTCAGTGCTGGTGGCCCAAGTTTCGATAATGCGTTTCGAACGACTTGAGGTCGACGCGAAATCTCAAGAATCGTTTCCTGAGCGGACTTTAGTGAATCGAGCGAATCAAACCGCCCGGGTTTAAAGTGGGTTCCGACCAAGTCGTCACGAACCACCAGAGATTGTCGGGATGTATACGTTTTCGAACCCACCAGCACATAGGCTACCGCCAACAATGTACAGACTAACGTTGGCGCCAGCCACCATTTTCGATAGGTGATCAGTGTGTCGATAATTGTGCGAGCTGGTGAGGTGTTTTCCATGGGAAACTGTGGATTTGGTTCGGAATGAAGATAGTTCAGTTCACGCAATCCTTTGCAGAAGTATGTGCAAGAGCACCACTTATCTTCTTATTCGAAATTGCCAGCTTGCATTCTGCAGTCCGTTTTCAACGCACGTACATTTCAAATGAATGATGGAATCAAGAAACGAAAAACGGCATTAACCGAATCGTTCGGAAAAGATTCACTGGCGGGATTGATTTGCAAATCCTGTACAAGAAGTTCTGATCCAAACGTTGGAATCGTCAAATCCGGAACCACCTATGACAAACGGCAGCGGTAGAAGGCCGCTGCCGTAAGTAAATTTCAAATTTTGAATCGAAGCGTGCGCTACTTTGAGCCGCTGCCCGCTTTCTTGCTTGAACCCGCTTTTTTGCTTGAGCCTTCTTTGGCTTGAGAGCCGCCAGAAGACAATTTGGCGACTGCATCGAGAAGTTGCATTGACTTTGCCCGGTTCTTCAAATCGCCTTCGATGATTGCCGTTATGACACCCTCTTTGTTGACGACATAGCTGGAGAAATCGCGTTTACCTGACGCAAATCGAGCCGTTTGTTTGTTGCCGTTGTCAAGTGCGAGGTGAAAGTCGACTTTCGTTTTTTCTTTGATCGCCTTGAGGCCTTCAACACCCTTACTTTCTTCGCGAAAAATTGCGACGACGTCTACTTTGGCTTCATTGAATTTTTCTGCATTCTTATTCAACTCGACGAGTTGAGTCATGCAATACGGTCACCAATTGGCACGAGAAAACAACAGAATGGCAGGTCGGCCTTCATCACCAAATTGCTTTCCCGATTCAACCATTTCGTCATTCATACTTTCCAGTTTGAATTCGGTGACTTTGTCACCAACTTTTAATGGTGCTGGCTTTTCTTGAGCCTCGCACAGCGAACCGAAAGCGAGCCCCAAAACGGCTGCAACGATGAACTGTTTTGAAAAGTGCATGAGTTAATACCTTTCTATCTTCGAATATGTTCTAAGTCAGATTTGTTGCCTCCCATTGTATGCGTTTTAACCTGTTGCCGTGTCAAATTTATTGAGCAATTTGCAATCCGTCAGCAATTTTGGAGAGAAGAAATACAAACAAAGATACAAAGAACGCCAAATTAGGCGTTTTTAGACGTCGATAACCTGGTGGTCTTGAGCGATTTCCATTTCGCTATATATGTCTTTGACCACGTTGACGTCGATTGAATTGCCGACCTCTTCGACCGGATTGATATGAATCAGATAGACCTTTTTAGCGTTAGCTTTGGCCGCCACGGTGGCGACGGGCGTTAAGCAGCTATGCCCAGTCAATTTTCCTTGATCTTCCCATCCGTCAGGAAAGTAGCACTCATGAATCAGTGTGTCGACGTCTTTGATCGCGTTCAAGTAATCCGAATCGGCGTCCGCCACAGTGTCTGAGATGTAGGCCATGCTGCGATCAGCCCAATCGATTCGGAATCCCAAGCTGCCCCCGGGATGTTCAAGTGGGATGGTCGTCAGTCTTGCGTCTCCGGGTAATTGCACCGGCTTGTCGTCGAATGGAACAATTTCAAAATCCGGCCGAATGGGAAACAGGTCAGCATGAAAAAGGGAATGGTTGATCGCGTCGATTTTTGATTTGTCGGCATGTACAACGACTTTGATATCCCGCTTGTCGAGCACGTCAAACAAAAAAGTCAATCCAATGACGTGATCCAGATGCGTGTGCGAAAGAAAGATGTGTAGATCATCGGTTTGGATCAGCGATTTGGCGCGATAAAAACCGGTGCCGGCGTCCAGCACGACTCCCATTTCTGGCAACATTAAACATGCTGTCTGGCGAGTATCGTTTGGATGGTATCCGGTAGTGCCAAGGAAATGAAGTTTCACGAAATTCGCCATCAATAGTTGCGATCGATTCGAACCGTTTGTCGGTTTATTCTAAAAGTGTCACCAACGAGGTGTAACTTTAAAAGGTGGATTTTTGAATTGAATTTGTAGAAATAATTGGGAATCGGCAACACTACTGCTTATCACCGCCCCCAAATAGCTTGTTGAATCCATTGCGCAATTCGTTTTGGACTTTGTCTTCGAATTCGTTCTTGATCTTGTCGTTCAATTTGTTTTGGAACTTGTTGATCTCTCCTTGCGCCTTTTCGTTGAATTTTCCAACTTCCTTATTGACGGTGTCGCGAGCGGCGGCCATCGCTGTATCCTTGACCAATTGCGATGCGAATTGAGTCACAGCGCGGTGGTCAACTACGGGCTTGGAAACGTTTCCTCGGATCGGAATCGATATGGATTTGCCAGCCAGGCCAGCGAGGTGCTTGTTAGACCCCAGCCAGCTTTCAGAGAGAGGGATTTGTGCAACCATGTTCAACGTTTGGTCAAATCCTACGCTGCCGGAGGTGCGAATAACGATGTCCTTGTAATTCATTTCGAAATCGCTGTGATGCACTCGACCGTCCTTAACCAGAAACGGGAGCTGTTGCGGTTTCAATTGAAGCCATGTTTTATTTTGTTGCATGCTGTCTACTCCCGGCTTAAGCACGTTGCGTACCTGATCGACCAATGGCAGCAATTGCTGAACCAACGGACCTGCACCGATCGTCAAGTTGTGCAAATTAAGAGTGCCTTTGGCTGATGCTTTCATTGGATCAAAAAGCGGTACCGCAGCGCCTTCGAGATTCGCCGATACACTGCCTTCAGCGCTTGTTGCGTCAGCAATCAGCGGCGCGGCGTATTTCAGCCAGGTACGGCTGTCGTCAGAAGTAACTTGCCACTGATCCAGCATTGCCCCTTCGCTCAAATAGAAAACTGGATCTGCGTTTCGCAAGTCGATCACCGGTTGTAAACTGAACATTTGATTAACAAGATCGTTGCCCGCAGTGGAATTCAGATTTGCAAGTGACTTGTCGATCCGAACGTCGATCTGATTGGTGCCCAGCGGGAAATTGTAAATGCTTGCCTGATCCCAACTGATGTTGGCAGCGGCGGCCAACTGGCTTGGAATCCATTGATAGTTTTCATCCGAATACAGTGGTCCTTGAATCTGCAGCGGTTGCCATTTTGAGCCTGAAAAAGTTATACCTTCTCCAGCCATTTCGCGTACCGTTTGATTAATGGCGTCCCATTGAACTTTCCATTGTCCTTGTAAATCGGCTTGCATGCGGCTGGCAAGATCGTTGAGCGAGCCATTGAGTTTTACGTTTGCCGCTTTGGATTGCAGGTTTAGATTCGTTAGTTTTAGATTGTTGAAATCGTTACTGAGTTCAATGTGTGACAAAAGTGATAATTCAGGTTCGCGCCAGACCTCGGAATATCGGGTTTGGTTGCCAACCAGTTGTGTTGTCGCATTGGATGCGCCACTAGCGACCGGCTGAACAAAGATCATCTGGTTTACTTTGACCGCCAAATCACCTTCGAATTTATCGTTTTCGGACTTAAAGGTCATCGTGCCAGCGGCGTCACCATCCCATCGAATGGAATCGCCAGGCAACGAAAGACCAATCCAATTGGAGGCTCGATCGGCATTTGCCCGAAAACCTACGGTTCCATCGATCAGAATTTTCCTGGAGATGTCTAGATCGATTTGATCCGTATTTGCGGCGAATGAAGCGGAGGATATTCGAGTTTTGGTGAATTCGATGGCACCGGTGGATAGATTGTATTTCAAGTTTCCACGGCCGGTAAGTTTTGGCTCGCTAACGTTTAAAGAAAATCCATCAAACTGAAAATCGGTCGCGCCGAATTGAATCTGGTTCAACCGGATTGCATTCGGATTGGCGGTCATCAGGAAATTGGACTGCAGGTTGCCATCGCAAAAGAATTCGGGGAAGGTTGAGAAGTTTCGGGCTTGTGCAATCCATTTAGCGATCGAACCTTTGGCGGTGCAATTGAATTGCAACTTGCTGGTCGCATGAAGATCGGTCATGGGTTGTATAAGAACGCCCTTGAATTCTTCGGCTCCAATTTTAGTGTTGAAGGTTGCCGATTCGATGGATTCCAGTTGTGATGAACTGACATTGGCTTGCGAAACCAACGTGATATCGACTTCTTTTTCCTGCCAGGCGTTGATGCCTGGATAAGCAAGTTGCGGATTGGTGATTTTTACACGGCCATTGATTTGAATGGGCACAATTTTACCGGCGACGATATCTGCCAGATCGGAACTGGTTTGCCAACGAACCCGCCCATTGGCAATGCCCGCCACTACCATGCCACCGGTGTCGATAACTTGTTCCAATTGCTTGACAACTTTTTGCAAATCGCCTTGCAGATTGAAATCACCAGACGTCCAAGACGCATTTCCATTGACATTAAGGAAATCGGATTCCAATCTAAAATCATTCAGCGAAAGTTGTCCTTGATTGGCAGCGACGACAGCGACGGCGCGTAGAGGTTTATTCCACGCGACTTGCCGACCGTTGACGTTAAAGTTCATATTGGCAGCGTCTGCGTTAAACACCAATCTGGGAGCGCCGTTCTCGGTTCGCGCGGTTGCGGTTACCTGTAGTAGTCCGGAATTCATTTGCACGCCGTCACGAATCCTGACGGTCTCCGGCAACATGGCTGCGATTTGGGCCAGATCAATAACGCCATCCAATTGGAAACTGGAACTGGGAAGTTCTTTCCCGCCGGTCAATTGACTGATTTGCTCAATATCGAATTCCCCATCGGCGGTCACGCGAGCAAATTCGGATTCGGCTTGAAATTGGTTGGCAAAAATTCGTTTGAAGTTGGTGTTGATTTTTCCTGTTGTGGTCAGTTTTTGCGCCGAAAACTGATCGTTGCCCAGAATCTCGGGTGCGATAACCGCCACTTGTGATGCTTCTAAATTTGAAAATTCCAATTCGGCGGAATGGAGGGTCGCATTCACGTCCATACGACCGTTGATAAATCCGGCCATGTTTGCCGGCCCTATCACTCGCGTTAAAAGCGGTGCGAAAGTTGAAAGCGGTAATTGTTTGGAGTCCGCGACGAGATTGATAGATTGACCAGTCATCTCACTTTGACCGGCGTCGACGATGATATTGGATTGCAGTGTGCCGCTGGATTGCGAATTGGGCAGTGGGCTTTGCAAATGGACGGCAGCCACAACCGGCGCTTCGTCGCCGGATAGTTGAATGTCGGCGTTTAGATTTTCGATGAGGGTTGGTTGAGGCAGAGTGGTCGAACGTAGACTGACAACGCCGTTTTTGATTTGAATGTTGACCTTTGGAATCTCAATCGAAGATTCTTCGGTGCTGCTGTCTTGTGACATGTAGCTGGCCAAAATGTCTTCGATGTTGCTGCCATCGGGCCGAAGCTCCAAATCGATGGTAGGTTGTTCAATTGAGATGGTGTCATAGTTTCCTCCGAGCATTCCGAACAAGGTCTGGCTTGTAGCAATGCGCTGAATCGAAGCGACTTCTTTGCCGCTGGTGTCTTTCAGAATTGTGCCAGTCAATTCGATCGGCGATAGCCAACCGGCTGAGACATTTTCAACTTCCAGCGATCCATTTAAATCGCTGGTTGCCCATTGGATTGCGGTTTGCTTCAACGGCGTGTTGACCAGGATGGCTGGCAGAAAGAAGATCAGCGCAGCCACTATCAACAAAAAGCCACAAACAAGATAAGTGCGACTTCGTGTACCTTTTTTATCAGGCGCAGGTTCTCTGTTTCGCTTTTGGCGCGACATGGTGCCTCCAGTAGAAGAATTTGGGGCTGGGAGTCTAGGAAAAATCGAGGTCTGCCAAAAGCTCGGATTAAAGGCAAGCAAACTCAAAAAGGCGATAAATTGAATGTTTGCTAGCGGCAAGAGCGATTTCAACTGCCTGGCGTCCAGGTGGTCAAACACTGGCCAACACTTGGTATCAAGCGGCCACCACCATTTGAACGGTTTTCTATTTATGTGTTTTTTCGATTTTTTCAGGCTGATTGGTCCATTGAATTGAGTCTTCCAAATAGACAACAGTTTTTTGTTTGGAGATACAAATGTTTTTCGATTGTATTTTTTAGCGATTAGCGTCGGAGTGGTACCTGACGGTTGGTTCCGCAGCCGGGTAGCACTTTGAAATCGCGGGTCAATTCGAAGGATTACCCAAAGAATCATTTCGGACCAGCGACCGTGGTTTTGATTTTGCGGTCAAGTATGTGATTAAGGGAGCAACGGATGCCATTCTATTTGTCGCCAGGACGTAGGTGGAGACACACAAGCGGGGAGGCTTGGCGACTTAAATATGGATGGCTCCGTTAATCTCTTGGACATGAGTCCATTTGTAGAATTGCTTACCAATTAAGTTAAGTCATTTACCAATGAATTATTGAAGGTGCGCGGCAAGGCGACTGAGCACCTCGTTATTAGAAACGAAGAAGAATCGTAGGAAGCCAGAAGTTTTTTTCGAGTCTGCCAATAGCGGATTTGAGAATGATTGAAGTCCAATTTGGATAAGTTCCAAACAGCGACTACCATAAAAGTATCAGACGGCGCGATTTACTTTGATGTTTCTATCAATAGCTATTGGATGAATGAATTGAATAAATTGGACCTTGAATCCATTAGTACGCTTGTTCCGCTTGCCAAAAACGGTGATCAGGATGCGCAGAATCAAATTTTTGAGCAGATATACCAAGTCGTGTTGAACATGGCACGCAAAAAGTTTGGGCCTGATCTTCAGCAACGTCAAAATCCGTCAGATGTCGTGCAATGTACGATGGCCAGGATGATCAATGGTTTCGAAAACTTTAGAGGCGAGTCAGAAGAAGAATTTTTTGGCTGGCTAAATGCAATATTGAAGAATGAAATTCATACACTGCGTCGCAATCAAAATTTGAAAAAGCGTGATATTGGCAAAGAGGCTCGAGCATCAGAATTGAACGCCGACATTGGAGCCGACCGCAATCCGACTCCCAGTACGGAAGCGATGGCCAATGAAAAAATCGAATTACTGCAATCGGCTTTGGCGAAAATGCCCGAAGATTTTGCTGCAGTCATTCGGCTAAGGAATCTGGAAGAGTTGACGTTTAATGAAATCGCTGAACGAATGGGACGGTCCTACAACGCGGTTGCAAAACTTTGGCAACGAGCCATTGTTCAACTCGAACAGCAACTCGAA
>CAYONX010000056.1:15309-29932 GCA_964405425.1 uncultured Pirellulaceae bacterium
CAACTCGAACAGCAACTCGAAGACTGCGATTAAGTCGATATCCTTGATTAATTTTGCTGGAAGATCCTATGAACGAAAACGACAATCAAGGTGCGGATAAAGTCTTACCGCCTCCAAATTCCAAACGCGCCTTGAATTTGCTCCGAGAGGTTCGAGAACTACAGCAGCAGTTTCCAGAATCCAGTTCTGAGAAAAAGGACACGGTTGCCAAAGCGCAGCTTCCTACGACTCGCATCGCGGAAACCCATATTTCATATACTGCTGAGGCGGATTCAAGTGAACAAGGCGATCCTCGTTTTGCGTTCGAAGTCGACCAGCATGCGGACTTTCCAAAGACACTGGCTCGATTCAAAATTGAAAAGCTTGTTGGTAAGGGAGGGTTTGCCAGGGTTTTTCTGGCCTACGATCCGAAGTTGGATCGGAAAGTTGCCTTAAAAGTCCCAAATCTGGCGGCGATTGCATCGGCAGAATTCAGGGAACGATTTGATCGCGAAGCACGCGCGGCGGGCATCTTAAGCCACCCTTCGATCGTTCCGGTATTTGAAAGCGGAAATGTTGGCCCGCTGTCGTTTATCGCATACGAGTATTGTGAAGGAGAAACGCTGGCGGATTGGTTTGAACGACAGCGCAGGGATTTGTCGCCCAAACAAGCAGCGGGAATTGTCGAACAACTGGCTTATGCAGTTGAGCACGCACACCAGCGAGGTATTATTCATCGCGATTTGAAACCGGCAAATATTCTGGTTGAAGTGTCAAGCGATGGGCAAATCGCCAAACTGCGGATCACTGACTTTGGCTTGGCGAAAAATAATCAACAAACTGATTCGTTCCGTACAACCGAAGGTGCGATTGTTGGAACGCCAGCGTATATGTCTCCTGAACAGGCTTCCGGCGACGCAAACGTCAACGCTGCCAGTGATGTCTTTTCGTTAGGTGTTGTTTTCTATGAATTGTTAACCGGTCAACTACCGTTCAAAGGCATCAATCATATTAAAACTCTTCATTCGGTTGCCAATGATTCTCCCAGTGCTCCGGCGCGGATACGATCGGGTCTGCCAATTGATTTGGAGGCGATTTGTTTGAAAAGCCTGGCGAAGGATCCGGCGAAGCGGTACGCGTCAGCGTTTGAACTGGCGGAGGATTTGAAGCGATGGTCGCAGGGGTTCAGCGTTAGTGCCCGTCGACCGACAGTTCTGGAGCGGACAGCGGCGTGGTGCAAGAGAAATCCGGGAATCACGTTGGCGTTGCTCGGAATGACGATTGGTTTTGGCGTAGCTATATACCAGTGGAACATCGCTCTGAATCAATCTGGAATTGCCAGTCGAGCGGCTGAAAAGGCTGAGCGGAATATCAAGCTCGCTCAGCAGACCATTAAATCCATGGTGACAGATATTTGTACGTCATCGAGCATAGAACAGAAGTTTGGCCGAAAGCTATTGGTCAAAGCGATTGACCTGCAGAAAAAACTGATTGAGGAAAGTGCTAACGAGCCTGATGTAATTTTTGATACTGCTTTTATGTACAATCGGTATGCGGTGGAACTTTTGAACGCAAATGAGTTGGAGAATGCTTTGTCAGCCGTCGAACAAGGAATATCGCTATTGGATGGTTTGAATCTGGCCAGAGATTCAATGACTCAGATTCAACAGGATGTCTTCATTGCGTTGTGGCTGCACAAAGCTCGTGTGCTGGCCACCATGAAGCGGCACGATGAGGCTCATGCCGCGTTATCGATGGTCAACGATTCGATAGATGACTATCCACCATTGCGGCAAGCCGACATTGCAAGAAATAAGGCGATTACGCATGCTGAGAAAGAAGAATGGAATGAGGCGTGGCTCGAAATTCAAAATGCCATGGTCTTGTATCAGAGCTGCGAACCTGACAATGATTTTCAGAAATTGATAGTTACTGGGAGTTTGGCGGGGGTGCATTTTTGGTGTGGGAAAATTGAGAACGAACTCGAACGGTACAGAGAAGCCGAGCGAACCCTTATCGAGGGACGCCGTTTGATCAAGTTGGTGATGGAGGTTTCTTCGGAACACGTGTCGATGCAGAGTGAATCGACACGTTTGCAAAGAGAGCTTGGGCGAGCGCAACTGCGACTGGGTAAGTATGAGATCGCTCGGAAGAATCTAAGTGAAGCAGCGAGTTCTTACGATGCATTATCTAAAAGGTATCCCAAGACGCCTCGCTATGGACCTTTTGCGTTTGATTTGCGACTTGAATCGCTGGGCCTGGAATTAGAAACGGGCAATTTTCTGGACGCTAGAAGTTTGGTACTTAGGCTTGGTGATGATTTCGAGACGACGCCGTTCCAGAGTTTTGAGCAGAAAGGCAAGCTTCGCTGCCTGATCGAACTTGCCGAAGCAAATTTGCAATTGATGGATGAGTTTAACAAAACTAAGAAACTCGAATTGGCCGATGAGCATAAATCGGCTGTCATCAAATGGGTGGAGTACATCGAAAGCGAATTTCCTGAATCTGATAAAGCCGAAATGCTGATCGAGAAATTAGCAGCGATGGATGTGGCTGATTGACAGTGCCTTTGGTAAGCAAAAAGCAAAAACGAAAAAAGCCGGTTACCAATGGTGGTAACCGGCTTATTATGTTGATCGTCGCTGAGCGACGTCTGCTATCTTATTCTGAATGACTTACTCTGCTAGAGTCCAGTCTTTCAAATGTGTATTGTCAGAATGATCTGCCAACGCAGCGTTAATGTCCAAGCCAGACTTGGCTTTGAAACTGACTTTGCGAGCACCAGTGTCAGCATCGATAGAATCAGCATCGATACCAGCAACTTTTGTCAGAGCACCTCGAACCGAGGCGGCACATGCACCTCACGTCATGTTCGGGACGTTCAAGGAAACCATTTGGAATTCACCATCGGCAGTTGCCGTGGAAGATGAATCTGAACCTGCTGATTCAGATCCGGCAGCAGCTGGCGCAGCAGCGTCACCGCCACCCGCAGTTGTACCTGCTTCGCCGCATCCGACGAATATGAGTCCGGCCGTTAACAGGCCGCACACAAAAATTTTCTGTACTGTTTTCATTACTTCTCCAAAAAGAAATTCTTTCGTTGCAACTAAAAGAAGATTCGTTAGCCTTCCATCATAACGAAAATCAACACTTGTTGATCAATCGTTAGTCGATAATGCAGTAATTTGCTTTGAATAGCTGAATATCAGTCAATTTTGGGCCAAATTTACCAGTAAAAGCTGAAAATATTCACTGGGAAAGTAAGTTACCGAACTAAATTCGGTTGCTAAATGGGACGTCGATTCGGGTAAAAACAAAGCGTTTTCGATCGTCGAATCAGCCGATTGAGGCAAATCCAACGTGGAATAGTTCGGCAACCAGGTTGCCGCAAACGACAGAAAATCCAAACATGCCCAAAAAAGTAGCGATCATTGGTGGCGGAATTGCCGGTCTTGCAGCTGCTTACTATCTGCAAAAAGAAGCCAACGATTGCTCAGTGACATTGTTTGAAGGGTCGGACCGTTTGGGAGGTGCGCTAAGCACGCTTCGCCGCGACGAGTTCTTGATAGAAAACAGCGGTGATATGTTTGTCACCGATCCGGACGACGCGATTCAGCTGTGTCGTGATCTGGCGATGGAAGATCAGTTGATTGAAACTAACCGCCAAGACCGTTTTTCCAGCATTGTTCACGATGGTCGGCTGGTCCAAATTCCTGCCGGATTTTCGTTGTTGATGCCCAATCGATTGGGTGCGGTTTTACGTTCGCCACTGCTGAGTCTCTCTGGCAAGATTCGATTTCTTCGGGAAGCGTTTTTGCGACCGAGTGCGTTGGAGGCCGATGAAAGCCTGGAATCATTTGCCACCAGGCACTACGGCGAGCAAACTTTTGAGCGCATCATTCAACCATTGGTGTCGGGTATTTACAGTGCAGCGGCGGAAGAGTTAAGCGTTCATGCGACGCTGAAGCGATTCGTCGAAATGGAGCGTGAACATGGTAGTTTGATTCGCGCCGCAAGAGCAAAGCGGTTGGCAAGCGGAATCGAAGAATCCAGCGGCGCGCGATACGGAATGTTTGTCGCGCCGAAGAACGGAATGGGCTCGCTGGTAGAAGCCTTGATCCGGAATCTCGATACCGTCGAAATTCGAAAGTCGGTCAAAGTTCAAAATGTTGAGCCAGAAAATGGCAAATGGAAATTGGATTCCGGTTCCGGTAGATTCGATGGAATAGTGTTTGCAGCCAATGCGAATGCTGCGGCGTCGACTTTGCAGCTGGATGAATCGACAATAAATCTGTTAATGTCGATTTCGTTTGGTTCGATGATCGTTGTCACGGTGGCTTGTGATGAATCCAGTTTTTCGTCAGGGCGTCCCAGGGGATTCGGGTTTGTGGTCCCGGAAATTGAAAATCGAAACCTGATTGCCTGTAGTTTTGCCAGTAACAAATTTGCTGGCCGTGCACCGCGCCAAAAAATGCTGCTGCGATGTTTTGTTGGCGGACGAAATGTTGGCCGCTGGATAGACCAGGGCGATGACAAGCTGATCGCGATGGTCCAACAGGAATTGGGCGACCTGCTGGGATTCAAGTCCGATGAATTTTCGCGTTACGATGTGTTTCGTTGGACCCATTGCATGCCTCATTACCGCGTCGGACATTTGCAATTAATTCACCGAATCAACGATGCGATCGCCCAATATCCTGGATTGGAATTGGCAGGCTGCAGTTACGACGGCGTTGGTATTCCAGCTTGTATCGCAGCTGGAAAAAAAGCGGCGCGCAGGGTCTTGCAATTTCAGTTGCACAGCACGAGTTGAAGTTTGGCAAAATCACTGGCTTGGATTTGTTGGAAAATTATTGGTCAATGGATTAAATTGCTAGATCACTGAAGAATCAAAGCAAGGAGAGTCATTTGGCCAGCGACAAAGATCCTGAATTAAATCCCTACGCTCCCCCTTCCGAAATCGCGTTCGGTGACCCGAACCTGGATACCGATGCCGTCGCAGTGCGGAAAGCACATCTTTCGCATGAAGCTTCGGTTCAGTCTTTTGGCTGTTTATATTTTCTTGGGGCGGCCGTTCTTTTGATGAGCGGTGTTGTTATTCTCATCACTGGTATTTCAGCAATGGGAAACGCTGCTGGGGCAGATCCTGATTTCGGCCCAGGATTTTTCCTGGCGCTGGGCCCAATATATATTCTGGTTAGCGGCTTGCAGTTTTGGGTAGCAGCAGGATTACGATCGCTGACCAAAGTTGGGCGAATCGGGGGAACCATTTTTGGAATCATCGGTTTAGCAGGAATTCCGATTGGAACTCTGATTTCCGGCTACTTGCTTTATTTGCTGTGGTCGAGAAAAGGCACGATGGTTTTCTCTGAGCGTTACCGAGAAGTGATCAATGCAACCCCGGAAATAAAGTACAAAACTTCTATAGTTGTTTGGGTGCTGTTAGGTTTGATTCTGATTTTGATTGGAATCGGTTTTACAGCTGCAATATTTCAAGCGTAACTGACCAACCAGAACCAAGCACTGCTGCAAAGTTGCCAACGACCATCTTGGACGCTGCTCGATAGCGGCTTCCAAGAGTTGGCAGTACTTGTGGCGCTATTTCGATTCTTGCATGCTGGCGAATTTTTCTTTGGCTTGTTTGAATTGAGCGACCATTGTGTCAACCGGAATTCGACCGGCCACGCGGTTGCCATCAATTCGCCCACCAATTTCTTTACCCGATAAATTGTGCATGCGCAGCACTGGATAGCTTCCATAATTTTCACCAAAGCGTTTGGTAGTCTTTAGATCAGAAAGCGTATCAACGAATACAGGAACAAAATCCTTAGAAGCTTTTACAATCTTTTTGTCTTGCAGCGGACCGCTGGCAAATTGGCGACAGCCAGCTCATCCAGGGTTTTCACCGAAATGCAACCAAATCGGCTTCTTCTTTTCTTTAGCGACTTTTAGTGCTGCATCGTAATCGACATACCACTGAATCCCGCCGATTTTGACTTGCTTGGGTTTGTCATCCGACTGTTGGGCAGTTCCATTTGCATGGGCTGGCCCTGAGATTGAACAGCCGATGTAAAACATCGATACCACTGAGATCAGCGCTAACAGTATTCGTTTTGGGTTCATGGAAACACTTTTTAAATTTTGAAACGGTCGATTAGTAATTATAGGGCTTGCCGTGCATTGTTCCAATTTTTGCAGCCCGACGACAACAGCTTTTAAGAAATTGCTGGCTGTTGCTGGGATAAACAATGAAATGATCCTAACCCTACCGTCAAATTGTACGATGGCAAACCAATCACTTTTCGATTGGGGAACAGATCCCCGATAATGTTTAGCGCGCGTGTATCTGCGGGCGGTTGACTAAATTGAGGCACAATAACGCTGTGGTTGGTGATGTAAAAATTGCAGTAGCTGGCAGGCAGTCGCATTTCTCCAAAGTAAATTGGATCTGGCAGCGGCAAAGGCACTAGTTCGTAATCAAGCTGCAAATTCTTGATCGCGTGTTGAAGTTGATCAAGATTGGATTGCAGCGCTGAATGTTGATCGTCGGTGGATTCCGCACTGGCAATCACAATTTTATTACCGGGCACAAATCGAGCGAGTTGGTCAATGTGTCCATCAGTGTCGTCGCCAGCGATTGCCCTTCCGTCCAGCCAGATAACATGCTTGGCCCCCAGACAACTCTTTAGCTCTTGTTCAACTTGTAGCTGGTTCCAATCTGGATTTCTATTGGCGTCCAGTGCGCATGACGTGGTGCACATCAATACATGATTGTCGTCGATTTCAATTGCACCGCCTTCGATACAAAGTTGCGATACTTTGCGAGCGACCGGGCCGAAAGTTTGAACCATCGGAGGGATGTCCTTCAAACATCGCTGCACAATTTTTTGATCCTCGTCAAAGGGCGGGTATTTGCCACCCCAAGCATTGTATTGCCAATCGATGGCGACGATTCGTTTTTCGTCGGTAACGAAGGTCGGGCCGTAGTCGCGCATCCAGGCATCATTGGTCGGAACATTCATCGTCCAGATGTTCCTGGCAGAGTTTGTCGGTCGGTCGGCAATCATGCGTGTGAAGATTTCCGCTTGATCTTCGTCAGGAATCAAAACCACCGTCGGTTCATCTAATGCAATGCGCAAAGCGAATTCAATAAACTCAAATTGCGCAGCTTCCAGATTCTTTGACCAGGTATCGCGATTGTGCGGCCAGGCGATCCAGGTACACGCATGCTGCTGCCATTCTGCCGGCATCACAAAGCCATGATCGGCGGGATTGCCGTCGAACAAAGTTTCAACCATCGACGAATCTCTTCGTCAAATCTGAGTACGCGTCGATTCGTCGATCTCTTAAAAATGGCCAGTGCGTTCGCGCGGTGTCAATCAAGCTCAGGTCACATTCTGCCGACACAATCGTTTCGGTGTCGCTATTGGCATCGCTCAATACTTCACCGTATGGATTTGCGATAAAGGAGTTACCCCAGAATTGAATGTTGCTTTCGATGCCGATCCGGTTTGGAGCGACAACGTAAATGCCGTTGGTGATCGCATGCGCTTTCATAACGGTTTGCCAGCTAGCAAGTTGGCTGGCGCCAAACGTTTCTTTTTCTTCGAGCAGCCAGCCGATAGCTGTCGGATAAACCAGGATTTCTGCACCGGCCATGGCCGTCAATCTGGCCGCTTCTGGAAACCACTGGTCCCAGCATATGCAAACGCCAATTTTTGCCTTGCTCGTTTTGATCGCCTGAAAGCCAAGATCGCCAGGCGTAAAATAAAATTTTTCGTAATAGCAAGGGTCGTCGGGAATATGCATCTTGCGGTAAACGCCAGCAATCGAACCATCGCAATCCAGTACCACAGAGGTATTGTGGTAGAGCCCCGCGGCGCGCTTTTCAAATAACGAAATAACCAACACAATTTTTAGTTCGGCCGCCAGCTTGCCAAATTCGTCTGTGCTTGGTCCGGGAACGCTTTCAGCGAGCGCAAAGTGATCGTGACATTCGGTCTGACAAAAGTATGGGTTTAGAAAAAGCTCTTGCAAACAAACTATTTCAGCTCCATTGCGAGCAGCGACACGAATTTGCTCGATTGCATTCTGTTTGTTGGCATGCTGGTCTTGTCCACACTGCAATTGAATGGCCGCGACAGTGATACATTGCCGTTTGTGGTTGTTCATGTCTGTGTTTTAGTATAAATGTTAAGGATTAGTGAATCAGCTTTTGCCATATTTCTTGGTATTTGCAAGTCGCTTGATCGAGCGACCCTCACCCTTTTATTCAGACTGGTCAATTCGAGACGATCAACAATGTTGAGCAAGCCCCCTGCCGGCCTATTTGTTACCGGAACCGATACCGAAGTCGGTAAAACTTATGTGGCGGCGCTGATTGCCAAATCGCTGGTTGCCGCCGGACACAAAGTAGGCGTTTATAAACCCGTCGCCAGCGATTGCGTTTACGATGGCAATCAATTGGTCGCCGAAGATGCCGTGGTTCTGTGGGATGCTGCTGGTCGGCCATTGAACATGGATGCTGTTTGTCCGCAACGCTTTCGTGCACCGATTGCACCACACCTTTCAGCCAAATCGGAAGGCAAGCAAATCGATAGTAAGTTGCTGAGAGAAGGAATTTCAGCTTGGACGGACCAGTGTGATATCGTCATCATCGAAGGATCAGGTGGCTTGATGTCGCCGATTTCCGATGATGAATTCGTGGCTGATCTGGCATTCGATTTTGGTTACCCACTTGTATTGGTCTCAGCCAATGTTCTGGGCGCCATCAATCAAACGATGCAAGCGCTCGTTACCGCAGCGTGTTTTCGCGACGGTTTGGAAATGGCGGGAATCGTTCTTAATGATGCACAGATTTTTGAAGGCGACGTTAGCATCGACAGCAATCAGGAAGAGATTGCCAAGCGGACGGAAACGCCTATGCTGACTCGTGTTCGTTACGAGCAATCCGAATTTGCAGACCAAATCGACTGGTTCTCGCTGGCACAAAAAACGCAAACAGTGTCGTAGCCGCGATGTTTTAAACTCACAGGATCGACAGCCGTGGCTTTCATTTCTTACTTGCCGCAGGATCAGATTCCGGAACAGGATCGTGTGCCGGATGAAGACAACATTATCCAAGTGCATGGTGTCCATTCACCAATCATGCGATTGCATTACGACTTGTATATCGAAATCATGCATCGTCGCAGCCCGTTGTCTCGAATCCAGCGTGAGATGGTGGCAGTCACCGTATCGTCGATCAACAGCTGTGAATACTGAGTGGTCCATCATTGTCGCGGTCTGCGAAAACTTTTGGAATCAGAATTGAAATCGCAAGAGGACTCGGAGCAACAAATCGAAACGTTGCTCAATCAATTGCAATCCGATCCCAAGTCTGCCAACGTGAATGATGCTGACAAAGCGCTGTTGAGTTACGCGATTCGATTGACTCGCCAGCCCGAATCGGTCTCGCAAGACGATATCGATTTACTGCGTAGTCACGGCTTCGATGACCTTGCCATTCATGATCTTGCCTGTTGCGTTGGCTATTTTGCGTTCGTCAATCGGATCGCTGACGGACTGGGTGTGCGTTTGGAACAAGACTGAATTCAGGAAAGGTGGTGGCCTGAACTTAACGTTTGGATTTACCTTTGCTGAGGTAATTACTTCATCGATCGAGTCTTCAGCCAGTTTATGGAACTGGAAAACGCCTGCCGAGCGGTTCGTTCAGATAGAACCCGAACTTGTCCACATTGGATGCCTCTTAAGAAATTGAGGCTTCAAAATCTCAGAATTGTGACGGGTCAGAAGCCAGCTTTTCGTTCTTAAGGTTAGGGGGTAATTCGTGTGCAAATCACGGCACATAACCCCCCCCCCAAAGTGATGGTTTCATCACGATCAATTAGCTTCTCTCGGCGTTTGGGGGTGGCGAGTGTTTGTCTCTATGCACACGCTCCCCTGCGTCTTTTTTCTAGTTAAAAAAGCACTCAGCTTTCTCCAACAAATTGCTATTCCACGTTTTGAAGATAAAATTGTCGTATCAAGAAATTCGGCAAGATGGACAAAACAATTGCATATCCACTCAAATTCAACCGTTTCGGAATGGATTGAGCAACTAAAAGAAGATGGTCGCGACTCAGCCGCCACTAAATTGTGGGGGCATTTCCTCGAGAAATTGACCAATCTGGTAAAGCGAAAGCTACGGACTTGTTCGCAATCTGTCAGCGACGAAGAGGACGTCGTATTGGAGGCGGTGGACGCTTGTTTTCGTGCGTTGAAAGAGAATCGGTATCCCAATGTAAAAAACCGGGAAGACCTGTGGAAATTGTTGGCGGTGATAGCTGAGCGCAAAGCGATCGATCAAATCCGCCGCAGTGTCAAAGGCGTTGATGGTATTCGGGCGAATGTTTCGTTCAGAATAGTATCCGATGCTTCTTCCATTTTAGATGGAATCCAGGAATGGCCCTGCAGCGAACCGACCCCTGAGTTCGCGGCAATCATTGCTGAAGATCTGGTTGCTTATCTGAATATGCTGGATTCGAAACATCGCGAGGTTGCGTTATTAAAGATGCAAGGATACAGCAACCGCGAAATTGGTGAAAAGATTGGCCGTAGCGTTCCATCGGTTGAGCGCTATTTGAAATTGATTCGAACCCAGTGGACTGATGAGCCAAACGAATCGACTGAAACGCCTGAAACAGATTAACGCGATCTGTGAATCCTTTGAGAATCATTGGCTGCAAGAAAAAGATCCTCGCATTGAGGATTATTTGAATGCCGTGGATTCGGCGGACCGCGCTGAATTGCTGTCTGAATTGGTTCGGATCGAAGTTTTCTATTTGAGCCAACAGGGCCAACCGCCGGAAATCCAATCGTATCATCAGCGATTTCCGGAAATGTCCAATGGAATCATTCGTGCGTTTGATGCGACTAGCGACGGCACTGAAAGTGAAACGGAAAACGGACTGACGACAATCACGGAACTTCCACAACGTAGTGTCGGTGAAACCATTGGAAGTTTTAGAATCGAGCAGTCCCTGGGTTCTGGTGCGTTTGCCGATGTGTTTCTTGCGTATGACAAAGCGCACGATCGTCCTATTGCGATCAAGGCAATGAAGAAATTCACTGACGAAAATGGCAAACCGGAACCGAGATCAATTCAGACCTTTGTAGAGGAGACGCAAATACTCTCAAAGTTGAGCCATGTTGCTGTGGCGCAGGTTTACGATTTGGCATTCGACGAAGAAGGATTTCCGTACGTGGTATTGGAGTACGTTAAAGGAGATTCGCTGCAGTTTTTATTACGTGAAGAAATTGTGGATTTGCCGTCGGCGATCAAACTGTTGGCGGAAACGGCCGATGCACTATCTGAGATTCATCAGCAGGATGTTTTTCATCGCGACTTAAAACCAGCGAATATTATTGTTGGGCTCGACGGCCAGCCGCGGATTGTAGATTTTGGATTGGCGGTGGGCGAAGCGTTACAGCAAGGTCGCAAAGGCGAAGTTGTCGGTTCGCTTTCTTACATGTCGCCGGAACAAGTGCGTGGCCAAACGCATCGCCTCGATGGTCGCACGGACATCTGGTCGTTGGGTGTGATTTTGTATGAGTTACTGACCGAACGTTTGCCATTTCGAGGCGGCACGCGTCAGCTGCTGACCGATGAAATCTTGCATCGCGATCCAAGGCCTCCACGTCAAATCAATCCCAATGTGACCATTGCATTGGAAAGCATTTGTTTAGACGCGCTGCACAAAGACTCGACAAAGCGAACCGCCACCGCCCACGATTTTGCAGCTGCTTTGCGTGACGAATTGGGCGATTTTGCAGACCGCATGGCAGACGTTTCAAGTCAGCGTTCGGGTACAGCAAAAGGTCGCGCCGAATTGCGATTGGCGACTCAGGCGAGATTTTGGAATGAAAAACCAGAATCGCAACGACTGCCAACGCTGGCCCAATACGCGAATATTCTAATCCGCACCGATTCGATGACTCGGACCGTTGCCGAGTCCCGGATGATGAACGCTTCGTTTTGGTATTTTGCCAAACGTATACTAACAGCTCTTACAGCATTGTTGTTGGTGTCGATTTGCATTTGGATGTTTTTGAACAGCAACAAGATCGCGTTAATTAATCGCAATGTTGAATTGCATCAAATCATTACAGAAATCGGGGACTCTGAAACGTCTCGCGAACGCATCTTGTTGTGTGAAAAAATCGAAGATCGCCAAACGGCATGGTCTGAAATGAACACGCGTTTGTCGGTTGCCCTGAACAGCGGCGATGTTGCTAGAGCCGAAAACTACTTGATGGCGGCTCTGGACAAAGCCGCTTTAGGTTCTGGGTTTCAGCAAGCCCCTGACTCGCTACGATTGCAATTTCAAGAAACGTTGCAACGCGAAATCCAAAAATACGAACTACCGCTGATCAAGGATTTAGTTGAAAAGAAATTTGGCATGGTTCATGCTTCGTGCGCGTTTGTTCCAGCGGTTGACGCAAGCACGTTTGAACAAATTCATTCTAAATTGCTGCAAGCCGAATACTCGCTCGTCGATATTGACTTTACTGAAGATGAAAAAACCCTGGCCGCCGTCTGGCACAAGCATGCAACCGACAGTCCTTATCAGGGCACGTTGGCTCTGAACGAAATTAACAGGATTAAGAAAGCGTTGCCCACCGAAGAATTCGACATTCAAGATATTCTATCCCCAGATTTCTTTAACGGCAGAAGTGGTTTAGAAGGCTTGTCCGATTTCGATATCCGATTCGTTGATATGCCCAGCAAGGTTCCAACGCGGAAAGAACGGTTCGCGCGAGAATTGGAATTAACGGACAAATATCGCGGCCCCAAGAACGGAAATTATTATTTCATGAAGGCCAGGGCTAACTATTACCTGGAAAACTACCAGGACTGTGCAGCGGATCTCAAAATGATTGCGCAACTGCAACCTGAGATGTTGAATGAACGATATGTAATCGATATTGCTGCTCAGCTTTATGCACGCCTTTCAAACGCTGAAAAAGCGGTCCAACTTTTGAAACAGGATGAGGTGGGTTTTGGCAACGACTCAACGGGAAAGCTGTTGCGAAGTAAAGTGAATTTTCTGCTGGGCATCGACTATGATGTCGATGAAGCGGTCGAGTCTTTTAAAAGACCCTATTCCAGAGCGCGTCTACTTTCGTTTCTAGCCGAAAACTCCCAAGGCAAACCCAGGATTGCCAAAGCCTACGTTGATCGAGCTATCGAACAACTGAATTCAATCTCGCAGAAGCCTGATTTATACTTCGCAATGGGAGCGTATTGGCCGGATTTGGATTATGTTCGATCGAACGTGGATGACATTCGCAGTGTTTTTCCGTTGAAGAAGATCCTCGTCAGCTCGGGAACCTTTAATGGCAATACGGGAACGACAGCAAGAATTACCGGTGGCAGCCAACCTTTTACTAATTCAATGACAAGCCACCTGATAAGGGCCCAAGTTCCTGCCGGTTCGCGTTTCAATATTCAGAAAATTAGAATTGCCAAAGACCAATCCGGCAGAGTGCGAGTAAGTTCGCTCTGGGATAAGGATACGTCTCAGCCAGATATCGTCAGGCCGGAGATACTCGCCGTCGCCATGGCAGGAAAAATCAAACTCGCCCAACTAACTGGCAATTCCATTTCCAACGATGATTTGCGGATTTTAAAATCATCGTTTGATCCAACGTTAAGAACCGATTTGATTTTCGCCCTTGCACGGTTAAATCCAGATATCGTTTCCGGTCTGGCCGATGTTGCTGAAGGGATCAAAGACCCTTCGATACTGCAGGCGGTGCTAAATGTTTTGGCGCTAAGTGATCAGCAAGTGCTGATGTCTCACGAGCATTTGATTCTAAAAATGCTCAATCAGATCGAGAAAGGTAACAGCGACCCGGGCGTCGATGCAAGTATTGCTTTGCTGCGGAAGAAATTGGGCCAAGCCGTGCAAGTGGTGGGCAGTGAAAATCTGCAGAACCCAAATCAGAACTGGTACATCAATTCAGTTGGCCAAACGATGGTCCGCGCCTCGAAGAACGACACGCACGAGAAATACGATTTTTGGATCGCGAGGACGGAAGTAACGGTTAGTCGATACCAGCAAGTGATGCATGGTGCGCAAAGTGACTTGGACGCGCCGGAACGAAAAGCTTCTTTCTTTCATGCAGCCGAATTTTGCAATCGCCTAAGTCAACTCGCCGGGATTCCAGAAGATCAGTGGTGTTATTCGCCTAACGCTCAGGGCAATTATTCAGCGGGTATGAGTGTCAAACCAGGTTATCAAGAACTGACAGGCTATCGATTGCCAACCAGGGAAGAATGGGAAGCGTCGTACAAATATGGGAAAACGACAACATGGGAACATGGCAACAATAAAAACAATTGCCTGCTGTTTGAAAATATTGCAGACACCAATGGCATTCAGCCAGTCGGTCTTCGTTTGCCGACCACTCTGGGGTTGTTTGATATGGGAGGGAATGTTGCCGAATGGTTGACGCCAGAAAACAAACTTCGAATTGATGACGAAACGCCATTGCAATTGGGCGGTGGATACTACCGATTGGGACCCAAATCGTCTAATCGCGTAGTTTTGGAATCACGGCCGCGTTCAAATTCATTTAAAAATGCAACTGGCTTGCGAGT
>CAYONX010000057.1:0-29460 GCA_964405425.1 uncultured Pirellulaceae bacterium
CAATCGGAGGAAATTTCGCACCGGGAATTGGCGCTGGCTTAGGAGGCGCTGGCTTCGGACCCGGTGGCAACGGTGGCGGCAATGCCTTCAATGGATTTCAGGGCGGCGTTACTCAAGCTGACTTCCAGCCACTGATGAATTTAATCCGCAACACAATTTCTCCTGATGATTGGCAAGACACAAATGGCGATGGAACGCTCAACGCATATCCAGCTGGTGTTTTCGTCGATAGTGAAGGAGCTTTGCAAAAGCTGAAAATTGACAGCAAGCGTTCGCTGAAAAAATTGGCCGCAAATTCGCGGTTTTCCAACGAAGCGTTTTCATCTGGAACGACACAGCTGCGAAAGATCTCATTGCAGCGGCTGGAAAAACAGGCACAGTTACTTGCTGCCCAGGGTAAATCGATTCCCGATGAAATGCATTATCTGGGTGGGCTGTACGAAATCAAATACTTGATGTTGCTTCCTGAAACCAACGACATCGTGATTGCTGGCCCGGCAGGGCCTTGGAAATTGGATGCCGATGGGCATGCAGTTAATGCTGAAACCGGCGCGCCGCTGTTGCAATTGGATGATCTTGTCGTTTGTTTGCGAAACTCTCAAGCCAACGCCCGTGGTAACAACGGGAAATTTGGTTGCTCAATTACGCCACGAAAAGAAAACCTTGCAGCAACGCATGAGTTTATTTCGACTTCGAAGCTGACTGGCGGTGCATGGAGGACTGCGTTGCGAGAATCGCTTGGTCGACAGGACATTGAGGTGTTCGGGATTGATGCGGCGACGCACGCGGGGATGGTGTTGGTCGAAGCGGACTATCGAATGAAGCTGGTTGCGATGGGGTTGGAGCCAACGATTCCCGAGATCCCCAGCTACTTGAATCGATTGAACATTGGGCCCGATGGCAAGCCGCCGGCGTTTGATGTGGCTCGCTGGTGGTTCACCATGAATTACGACAGCGTGATTTCCGACGAAGATCGACGTGTGTTCGAACTTAACGGAACCGGCGTTAAGGTGTTGAGCGAAACCGAATTCATCGATCAACAAGGCGAACGCATTCATACTGGCCAGTCGAACGGCCCAACAGCTGCGTTTGCCAGTGACTTTACCGAGCACTTTGGCAAGATCGCAAACGAGTATCCGATCTACCGTCGCTTGAAAAACTTGTTCGATCTGTCAATCGTTTCGACTTTGATTCGTTCTCAAGGGATCGACCGACGTGCGAATTGGAATATGACATACTTTGGCAATCATCCTGAGTACGGCGGATTTGTTTATCAGCCGCCAACCATGGCAGCGCCAACTGAAGTTGATTCCGTGATGAATCATCGGGTAATTCGCCAGCGTAAAAAGTCGTCGACGGTGAAGCATACGTTGGTCGGTGTCAGCGGTGGGATTACTTTTGATGCGGTAGCTGTTTTGAATGAACGGGCATCGGTTGCTGAGGATCCCGCCAAAATGATGAAGAATTTGCAACAAGCAAACGCCGATAGCGATTCTGACCGCTGGTGGTGGGACTAGACCCGGTGAAGTCTTAGCCGCATGCCTTGCATGACCCGCAGAAAATTTGCTATGTAGCAGCATGCGGGTCTTGCTTCTGATATTTTTACTTTTTGCTTGCAGCGGTTGTTCGTTGCTGCGGTCGCGGTATGCGATGAACGATGAGGTTTACGCAAGCAAATATGCAGTTGGCGCAAGCAAAAGTAATATTGCTGGCAAAATCAAGCAAGCTCTCGATGCGCGGCATACACAATACCTTGAAGGCTGGTTGGTCGGCGGCGGAGTTCAAGTCCGTCCGGCGTCTGGTGAAACGTTCGGGTCCTTCGAAATTGGGCGCGAGATTTACGATCAAAGTTACTTTACGCACCGAGTATCGCTATCTGGAATTGCAGGGAATGATATTGGGACTTTGGGGCTGGATGTTGGAGCAAGACTTCAAGCTCCAAGTCGCTTGGCACCCTTTGTTGGTGTAGGAGCGTCGGCGGGGCTCTTGTTTCAAGATGCATTTGCATTGGCATTGGATGTTGCAGGCGACGATCCAATCGGCGGTTCAGAATCGTTTCCGGAAGACAGCTCGGACGATGTGGATGGGTTGGCAGCGTTTTACCCGGAAGTGGGAACGCACTTCTGGATCGATGGTCGCATTCGAGCGACCATGTTTGGACGCTATTTGATCACAACCGAAGGGCGAAATTTTGACGATTGGTTGGTAGGTGGACAGGTCACTTTGTTCAATCGTTGATTCAAACGAAGAATGATCAATTGCGAGCGGGGTAACCGCGCGTGGCAGAAAACGGAAAATGAATACGGTACTACTTAGGCCCAATGCTCGGCGACCCATGGCGTCGGCAAAACTTTGCGATACCACTTACCGCTGCGGCCAGCGATTGCATCGGGAGGGTTTGGGTTGCCGTGAAAGACGATGATCTTGGCTTCGGCTGGTTGTTCTGGCGGATGGAACCATGATCTCAATCCTTTCTGGTTGCAATGATATTTGAAACTTTTGCACCAGTGATCGGGCCAGTAGGACAATTCGCCTTTGTCCGCGACGTACCAGGACAAATATTCTTGTTCATTGCGAACTCGTTTCATGACTTCCGCATGGTTTTCGCGAAAGTAATCCAGGATGTCGCTGTGAGCGTTTACGGTAAATCGATAGACCGATGAATTACCTGTAACGTCTTTCTTGACCCAGTCCTTGATGATTGGGAAGGTTGCGCTGTGATCAAAGAAGCAATCGATGTTGTCGACAATTACGACATCCAAATCGACGAACAACGCCTGGCCTTCCAGATCATACAAAGGCGATGCAAATGTCGTCAGTTTATCCCAGCCACGTTCCGGCCCATTGGGGATGTCCAGGTCAATCAACGGAAACGATTCGATGCCGTCGTTGAGTCCGTTTGCGTCGTCAGTCAAGCAGACGAATCGAAACGGAAGCGTCAAATGACGGCGTACCATGGAGTGTAGTTTGTTTACGTAATCAGGCCCGTACTTGGTGCCCCACTTCATGCAGATGATATTTACTCGATCCATCGATTGGTTCTCTGGCAAGTGATTGTCTGGTCGCATGATAAACAACCACTAGCAGCCTCCCAAGATGGATCTTACGATGTCACGAAAACAAACTGATAGCACCTTTTAATCCCGACTTATTCATGCCAAATCGACTCGCTAACGAATCCAGCCCGTACTTGCTGCAGCACAAAGATAACCCCGTCGATTGGTATCCGTGGGGTGAGGACGCATTGCGCCTGGCACGCGAAGCCGACAAGCCGATTTTTCTGTCGGTTGGGTATTCGGCGTGCCATTGGTGTCATGTCATGGAACACGAAAGTTTTGAGAATGACGCAATCGCCCAGGTTCTCAATGACAATTTCGTCAGTATCAAAGTGGATCGAGAAGAGCGACCGGATCTGGATTCAATTTATATGGAAGCCGTCATGGCGCTGCGCCAAGGGCAGGGCGGTTGGCCGTTGAGTGTTTTTCTGACGCCGGAGCAGGAAGTGTTTTTTGGTGGCACTTATTGGCCACCAACTTCTAGAGTGGGCATGCCGGGATTTGATCATGTGCTGCACAGCGTTCTGGACGCCTACACCAATCGCCGCGAACAGGTTGCCGACCAATCGAAACAGATTACGGCGTGGTTGAATCGGCCTGAAGAAATTAACGGACAATTCGAGCCCAGATGGGAAGTCCTGCAGCATGCTGCATCGACCTTGCATGGCAATTTCGATTTTGTGAATGGTGGTTTTGGAAGTGCTCCAAAGTTTCCGCACGCGATGGATTTGGCGTTGCTGGTTCGTTTGGCGGCCACTTGGCCGGATGATGCGGCCATGGATAAAGATGTTTTGCTTGAGATGGTGAGAATCAATTTGAAGAAAATGTCGTATGGAGGAATTTTCGATCACCTTGCAGGCGGTTTCGCTCGCTACAGCGTCGATGAATTGTGGCTGGTGCCGCATTTTGAAAAGATGCTTTACGACAATGCGTTGCTCGCTGGTGTTTATCTGGACATGTTTAAACAAACCGGTGATGCGTTTTACAGTATGATCGCGCGAAAGACGCTGGATTATCTTTTAACGTATATGCAAGACGAATCGGGCGGGATCCACAGCACTGAAGATGCTGACAGCGAAGGTGTTGAAGGGAAGTTTTACGTTTGGTCACGAGAAGAAGTGCTGCAGGTGCTTGGCCAGGAAACGGGCGTGCGTTTTTGCGAATTGTACAACGTCACGTTTGGTGGAAATTTCGAAGGAAGCAATATATTGAATATGACTCAATCGTATCAGCAGTTTGCCGACGACCAGGGCATCGAAAAGCAGGCGTTACGAGATGAGATGCGCGATGCAAGGAAGAAGTTGCTCGAAGTGCGTGATCAAAGGATTCGTCCGGGGAAGGATGACAAAGTGATTGTCAGCTGGAATGCGTTGGCGATTTCCGCGTTTGCTCGAGCGTCGATTTTACTGGATGACAATACCTATCTGGATGCGGCAAGACGGGCGGCGAATTTCTTGCTGGCGGATGTCGTGCGTGACGATGGGCGTTTGCTTCATACCTGGCGGCATGGCAAAGCAAAGATTGATGGCTATCTGGATGACTATTCATGCTTGATCAATTCGATATTAGATCTGTACACCGTTTCGTTGGACCAGGTTTGGATTTCGAAAGCATGTGGTTTGACCGAGACGATGATTGAATTGTTTTTTGATCGCGATTCCGGTGGGTTTTATTTTACGGCCAGTGATCAAGAGCGATTGATTGCTCGACCAAAACATTTTCAAGACAGTAGCGTGCCCAGCGGCAATTCGATGGCGGCGCTGGCTTTGATTCGACTGGGGCGATTGACAGGACGGACCGATTGGTTGGAATTTGGATCGCAAACGATTGTGGCGGCTGGTGGATTGATCCAGCGTAGCGTTTTGGCAAGCGGGCAAATGCTGATCGCGATGCAGGAGCTGCTAAGTCCATCTAGGCAATTTGTAGTTGTGGTAAACAATGATCAACAGGCCGAAGAATTACGGCAAAAAATTATAAGCAGCGTTCAGCGTTTCGAGGATTGGATCATTTTTGTGGCAGGCGAGTCGCCGGCGGAAGAATTGCAAGCTGTTTTGTCCGGTAAGCAGCTTGTGGACGGCGAGCCAGCGCTTTATCAATGCGAAGGGATGAGTTGTTCAGAGCCGATCGTCGGTTGGAATGCGATTGTCGAAATGCTTTAGTCGCCCATGCGACAATGGTTGGCACCCGGTTCTGTGTTGCCAGGTTCTGTGTAGGCCGGATTGGTTGGACGTGAGAGTCGCTTCGTTATTTTCGACTCAGGTTACCGGCTGGCTCCAGAATCGAAACAGCAAAAAGACGACGGTCAGGAAACTGCCTGCCATTCCCCAGATCATGCCGCCGACGGTGCCAATGACTCCTGCTTCAAATAAATAGTCAGTGCTGGCGACTGCGAATCCAAACAACATGCCAAGTAGCCCGAAGGCCGCGCTGATGATCGTAAAGGCCAGAACGCCAGCAAGTAGAGTGGTGATGACCGCTCCGACGGCTTTGGCGAATTTGCCAAGCCTTTGTTGCCAGTTGAGCGGACTGCCGCTTCTTTGAAAAACCTCTGAAATGTATGCCGTTCGAATCAATGCGGGTGCAACGATGACGGTCATGATCAAAGCAGCAAGCGGAGAAATTCTGAGCACTGCAAAAAAGATGCAACAACAGGTCACGATCTGAAGCAAAGTCAGCAGCGATATCGGCTGCCGTCCGCTAATGGTTGGTGAGATCGAGTTGTTTATTTGTGAAGGCATCTTGCTTCCAACATTGGGGTTCCCTTGATGGTAATCCAAGTTTGCAAATATTTCACTACGATAGCGTGACAATTGAGGTTTTTCATACACATGGCATAAGGATTGGTAGATTTCACGACGATCACGCGATGGTTGTTAGAACTGAAACATGAAGGTTAGGTTATTTGTGAGGACGAAATTGAGCAGGTGACTGGTGAACCAGACAAGGTGATTGGCTGCAGACGCACTGGCTCAACAGATTGGGGCCAGACAATTTTTAACGAACAGCCTGACAATTCTAATTGGTGAAGTCGTGATGAATTGAAAACGAAAAAACTGTGGTACAAGAAAGCCTTTTCGTTTGGCTACAGCAGCGGTTCGGCTATACTCGCAAGTCGAGGCAGATAAACCACTTGGATCGAGCTGGACAAATAATGGAAGACTCTACGAAGCATTTGACTGAAGCGGACAAGCAAAAATTGTTTTGGGCTAGTTTTCTGGCGCTGACAGCTGCGGGTGTTGGATTCGTTTTTCGCGTGATGATACCCGACATGTGGGTCGAGGGTTTTCAGATTACCAAGGCGGATGTTGGGGCGTTAACTGGCGCTGCGCTGTGGCCGATTGCTATCACGATGATCTTGTTCAGCTTGCTCGTAGACAAGATCGGTTACAAGATTTCGATGCTGTTTGCTTTTTTGCTGCAAGGTGCATCGGTGATTCTTACGTACATGGCAACCGACTATACAACGATGTGGTATGCGTGCTTTTGTGCGGGTTTGGGCCATGGCGTGGTCGAAGCGGTGATCAACCCGCTGTGTGCTTCGATCTACCGCGACAGCAAAAGTAAAATGCTGAATATCCTGCACGCTTCATGGCCGGCTGGAATTGTGCTTGGCGGCGTTTTCTATCTCTTGCTGATCAACCCTGAAGCTCAAAACGGTTGGGACAATGTTAAGTGGGTGTTTTGGTTCATGCTATTGCCGGTTGTCGTTTACGGCATCTTGTTTTTGATGTGCAGTCGTTTCCCGGTGGACGAACGCGTTGAAGCAAACGTTTCGATGACGGAAATGTTGAAAGAATTTGGTGGGCTTGGTGCTTTTCTTGCTTCTACATTTTTGTTGTATGAATTGTTCAGTCAATTTGGACTTAACGGTGCCATCGATAGCCTTGGTTGGGGCTCAAATGGAAAACTCTATGTCTGTCTGTTGCTGGGAACTTTGATAGGCAGCGTGATTGGTTTTATGGTCGGTTCCAAAGGGAAGATTCTGTTTTTCATACTGTGTTTGATCATGATACCGCTGGCGACGGCGGAGTTGGCGACCGACGCCTGGATTCAATCCCTGATGCGTCCGATTCTTGGCGCTAAAGCAGCTGGCTGGGCAATTGTTTTGTCGGCTGGCATCATGATGACGCTGCGATTCTTTGCAGGTATTCCGTTGAAGGTGATGTCGCCGCCAGTATTGCTGCTGGTAAGTTCGCTGTTCTCGATTGCTGGTTTGTACGCGATGTCGTTTGCCGGAGGTTGGATGATATTCGGAGCGTTTGTGCTGTATGCGATCGGGCAAACTTTTTACTGGCCAACCATGCTGGGTTTTGTCAGCGAACAATTCCCGCGTGGAGGTGCAATGACATTAAATACGGTGTCGGCGATGGGGCTTTTGACCGTCGGGATTTTCGGCTTCCCGTTTCTGGGTGCGGTTCAAGATCATTACAGTACGCAAACCGTGATGTCCCAGCAAACTGAGCAATTTGAAGAAGTGAAATCGACGGGAATGACTTTTGTGGATGCAACGAATCCGGATTCGCCAGTCGACAAGCCGATTTACGAAGCGAAGAACTTCTTTGGCGTGCAATACGATTCGGTAAATCGTGGCGAGTTTATGAAATTGCTGTCCGTAGATAACCAGAATGCACTGGATGAAAGTTTGGCGTCAAACTCTCAAAGCAGCTTGAAAGTCGCTGCCGTTTTGCCGCTGGTGATGGCGATCGCCTTTGTGTTGATCATCATCTACTATGCAATGATTGGTGGATACAGGCCAGTGGTGCTCTCGGACGAAAAATAGTTGCTTATTGGTATCGTCCGTTGACTGCGTCATGAATCGAAGATGCAATGGTAAAGTTCGACAGCGGCCGTAAAGGTCGATTCGAATGGTCGTTTCGAATGAACCGAAATGGGGTTGGCTGTGTCATACAGCAAGCCCCTTTGCCTCGCGAATTTTTTTGAGCTATGATTTGCGGCCAACAGTGGCAAAAAAAGTACGGAAGGTAAGCGAATGGTTAGCAGCTTCATTGGAAATGAAGTACCGGGCAACCGGCTGCGGGTTCGAGTCCCGTGCCTTCCGCTGTTTTTTCCCTCTCAAAACCCTCTATGTATAAGAAATGTACAAGCACAATAATTGTGCATTCTCAAGCTCTTTTTCAGATCAGCTCTTTTTCAACTCTTCGATCTCTGCCTGAATATCGGCGATCTCTTTTTCGATTTTGGTCACCTCGTCAGGGTCGTCCATTTGAGCTTTGGCTCCAGCGAGTTGCTGTCGGCATTTTTCCTGCCGCTTACGTAAGATTTCAACTCGCTTCTTTGCTTTCTTGTCCATGATTTTCGAATTTGGTTAAACGAGTGGTTCAAGTTGATTGCATTCACCTTGAATTGTAAGGCACAATGGAGGGATCAAAAAAGCCCTGCTGGAAGCCAGCAGGGCTTGGAATGAACTTTTCAACTTGTATCTCGTCGACGCAACAAGTCAAATTAGCCACCACCGACGCCAACATCGCTGGTCGATCCTGTACCGCTGGCAACTGGGATCAGCGGAGGAGCCGTTTGGTCCTGATAGATTCGGTTCAGGGTTTCAACACGTCTTCCCTGGAAAGTTGACGGGAATTCGGTTGCCATCGCAACTTCGGTAAACGATCCCGAACCGTAGTACTTGTCGATTGTTGAACGCAAGCTTTGCAAGCGAGCATCTGCAACGCCATGGTTGCCGCCCGTTTGGATCAATGCAACTTTCTCGCCGATTGGGTTGTTTCTGTAAATATCACGCAGCTTGGATATTCCAGCATCATTGAGTGAGTTGGTGTCATTGTCAAAGTGACCTGCGGTGAAAATACAGTTCCAGCGACTTCCAGATTCAAGCATTGGATTCCAGATCGAAAAATAGAGTTGACGATCTGCACAATCGAATGGTTTTGGCCAAGCCTGGTTTCTGGCGTAATCACGACGATGAATATCCATCAAGTGTGACGCGTGTTGACGCAATGGGCCATTGTGATGTCCAAGCCGACCTCCAATACCGCCGGCTAATTTTCCACCCAAGCCGCAGCTGCTGCAGCCGCCACCGCTTCCGCCAGGGTAACCGAAAGAACATCCACCTGATTGGCAACCGCCACCAGCGGATGCGCAACTGGCGCAGCCTTGTGACGCGTACGATGCAGAGGCATCGGCATACCCGTAGGCATAAGCACCACCACCACCGCCGCCGCATGCGCCACTGTCGCATTGAGCGGTGGCGTGAGAGCCACACATTAAGACTGCAGCGATTGCCGTTGTTGACAACGCTGCCCAATTGAAGAAGCGACGAACCATTTTTCTACTCCGATATCAATTTGAAAATTGCTAGCTGCGAGACGGTCCCGTCTCGCACAAGCGGTTTCATTCTTGACTGAATATCGGATGATTACTCAGAATCAGTTTGGATCAATTCTGACGGATTTGAAACAAAATTGGGCTTAAAGGCCTATCTTTGTAAAGCAGGAAGCATTTCGTTAACCATGGTAATTGCGGCGGGTCCAACGAGGACAACGAATATACCGGGAAAGATGAATAGAACGAGTGGGAAGATTAGCTTCACGGCAGTCTTGGCCGCTTTTTCTTCTGCTAGCTGACGGCGTCGGACACGCATCGTATCACTTTGCGTACGCAAAGCGGTACCGATACTTGTACCGAATCGATCAACTTGAATCATGATCGAAGACAGAGTTTTCAAGTCATCGACGCCGTTGCGGTCGCCCAGATCTTGTAGCACCTCTTCACGCTTGCGTCCCATCTGCAATTGTCGATTACAGATGTTAAATTCTTCTGAGATGACTGGGTGAGCAGTCGTCAGCTCTTCAGCAACTTTACGCATTGCTTGATCCAGGCCAAGGCCAGCTTCTACACAAACGACCATCAGGTCCAAAGCATCTGGCAATCCCAAGAATACTTTTTCCTTACGTGATTTGGCCATGAAATTGACAATCATTTCCGGAAGGAACATAAAGATTCCCGTACACACGCCCGTGTACATGAGTGCTTTAGTGGTCAATCCGTAGAGCCACAGGTTGGCACCGCCACCAATAGCAAAGCCAATGATTGCACAGATCACTTTCAGCGTGTTGAACAGAGCAGGTGCGTTTTCACCACGAAAGCCGGCGGAGCTAAGTTTCTCCACCTGTTTGTTTATTTCTTTTTCTGATTTTGGCTTGAGCTTATCGCCCAGACTTGGGCTGGCTTTCTCCAGCAGCTTCGTGAAGCCGTCTGAAGTGCCGCCTGATTTTAAGCGGTCTTCTGTAGCCCCTTTTCCAAGCGCTCGGTTCTTCATGCGCTCAAGGCGTTCCTCTGATCTCTTGGAGCTGTTGAATACATAGTCAGCAACCACCCAAGCACCGACAGCGATGGCTCCGAATGCAGCGAAAGGCAATAATGAAGTAAAGTCGATTTGGCCAAGTAGGATTTCAGTCACTGGTTACACCCGGTTATCTATATGTGTTGTCTTCAATTACAGATTGAAAATTGATTGTGTTAAGAATTAAACTTTGATCGTAATAATCTTCTTAATGGAAATCGCACCAAGGATCTGCATGACGATGCCGAAGATCAGCATCTTTTGTCCTAGTGGATCTTCGAAAAGCATCATGATGTAGTCGTAATTCAGACGCAGCATCATGATGAACAATGCAGGCGGCAGACCCAACAAAACGATACCTGATAAACGACCTTCACCCGTTAACGCTTGAATCTGTCCCCAAATCTGAAAACGTTCACGAATCAGGTTTGCAATCTTGTCCAGAATTTCGGCAAGATCACCACCCGTTTGACGTTGGAGAATGATGGACGTTACGAAGAACTGAAGATCCAGGTTAGGAATGCGATCGAGCATTAATTTCAGTGAGTCTTCGAGCGACACACCAAGGTTCTGTTGTTCAAAAACTCGATGGAATTCAGGTCCAAGTGGTTCTGCCATTTGTTGTCCAACGAGTTGGATACCGGCGGGCAAACTTTGACCAGCACGCAGGGCCTGACAAATCAAATCCAGCGATTCCGGTAATTGCCTTCCGAATTGCTTCAATCGAGAGCGTCTTTTGAACCAGACAAACAAGAATGGTAAAGCCAGGCCGACCAGGAACACCAACGGTGTGGCTGATTTGATCGGTGAGAGCGCTACGTATATTAACGAAGTACCAATGGCAACGCCGAGGGAAATCCCCACGAATTGAGAAACACTGATCTTGACCGCTGATTGCTCGATAAAAGCTGACAGGTTCAGAAACTTCGAAACGAATTGTTCGATTTGGTTCGGAACGTCGTCCAGAGGTGACTTCAGCAACGAAGCTGGTTCTTCCAGTTTCGATTGGCCCCGACCCTTGTTCATGGTCAGGTTCTGGAGGCGATCATTGATTTGTTTATCTTCGCCTTTCAGCAACATTGTTGCAGCGAAAATTAGACCGCTTACACAGATGAATACTGATGCAATTAGTAGTAAAAACATTTTAGGCGTTCTTTATCAATTGAAGTTACGTTTCTGGTTGGTTCACATTACAGCAGAACTAGTCAGCCATCATTACTCGTTCGCGGAAGATGCTGGCCGGCAGCTTGATACCCGAAGATTCAAGTCGGTCAACACACTTAGGTCGAACACCGGTACAGATGAATCGTCCGATTGCCCGGCCGTTTTCATCGACACCATCCTGGATGAATTTGAAGATGTCCTGCATCACAATTGTGTCGCCTTCCATCCCGCAAATTTCGGTGATGTGAGTGATCTTTCGCGGACCACCTTGCAAACGGTTGGCCTGAACGATCAGATCCACCGCACTTGAAATTTGTGTTCTCATCGCTTTGACCGGCAATTCAAAACCGGACATCATGATCAGCGTTTCCAAACGAGCGATACAGTCGCGAGGCGAGTTAGCGTGGGTCGTAGTTAATGATCCGTCGTGACCAGTGTTCATCGCCTGCAACATGTCAAGCGCTTCAGGTCCACGACACTCACCAATAATGATTCGTTCCGGACGCATCCTCAAACAGTTACGTACCAGGTCGGTTGCCGTTACCTGGCCCTTACCTTCAATGTTTGGTGGGCGAGTTTCCAGGCGGACAACGTGATCCTGTTGAAGCTGCAATTCAGCCGCGTCTTCGATCGTTACGATACGGTCTTTGTTGGAGATAAAGCTGGAAAGCGTATTAAGCAAGGTTGTTTTACCAGAACCAGTACCACCAGAAATGATGATATTGAGTCGTGCTTTCATCGCACCTTCAAGCAGCATAACCATTTCCGGTGTAAACGCTTTGAAGTTCAGCAAGTCTTCCAGTTTCAGTGGGTTTGAGCCGAAACGTCGAATCGACATAGCGGCACCGTCCAAAGCCAGTGGTGGAATAATCGCGTTTACACGAGAACCGTCTTCAAGACGGGCGTCCACCATTGGGCATGTTTCGTCGACACGGCGACCGACCTTCGACACGATTCGGTCAATGATCTGCAGCAAGTGTTGGTTGTCGCGAAATTCGCAAGAAGACTTTTCCATCTTGCCGCTTTTTTCGCAGTAAACGTTTTTTGGACCGTTGATCAGAATATCACTGATCGTTGGATCTTTAAGCAGAACTTCCAGTGGGCCCAAACCAAACGTTTCGTCGAGAACTTCTTCAACCAATCGTTCGCGTTCTTGACGATTAAGCAGATTGTTTTCGCTGTCACACAGGTGTTCGACAACGACACGAATTTCGCGGCGAAGGACATCACCTTCAAGGTCACCCACTCGCGTCAGATCGAGCTTGCCGATCAGTTTCTGGTGAATCAGTGTTTTAAGTTGATCAAATTCACTTAGTTTGGTTTGTGTTGCGCTTCCCATTTGGTATCCACGTCTATGCAAATTACGAGTAGTTTTCTGATAAGGGGAAATCGCTGTACCCAGCGCATTTCAACCCGCGAAAACATACCACGCAGTTTTCCTAAGACTCAAAGATGCCGGAAATAATCATCTTTGATTTAAAAGAAGAGCAATCAGAATTGATACATCCGGCTGAGGCGTTATCAACCGATATAGAGTGGGGGTTGTCGCAGCGATTGCAGCAGTTAAGTCGGCGCAAAAATCGTGTAGCTAAAACGGCGAGAAAGCCGGTTGCGTTTCTATAAGAGGACCTGGATCGGTTGTAACGCCGGACTATTTAGTCTGCTCGTCCAGGTTTTCTTTTTTCACGACCTGATTGGCGAGTTCTGATCGCTCAAGAACGACGCCTGAAAACAACCAACCTTCATAGGTCGTTTCCATAACCCAGCCGGATGGGCCAAAGTAGGAGCAACGTCGTTTTCGAAATCCGCCGGCAGCATTGAGCCGTCAATTTTCTGCACGCGAACCGCATCTTTGTCTTTGTTGCGAGTCTTAAAGAGGTGATTGATCAGCCGCGCTAAAATCGTGTCACTGGCCGCCATTTTGCCCGCTCGCATCATTTCGTAATTCGGTCGAATAACGCGGTCCAGACGCGAGAATTGCCGAAAGCTGATTCGGCTTTTGTCGCTCATTTGATCCAGAGCTGCAGCGACGCGTCGGTAATCCTGTGATTTAACCAATGGGTTTTGAGTTGGACCGTCCAGAACTTTCTTCAAGTTGGCTTCGTTGTTGGCGACGAACAAGAAATCTTCTGTCGCCGAGCAAAAACGATCCTCAAAGATACTGAATTGTGCTTCTTCTTCCTCTTCTTCTTCCTCCAAGTCAGGATCACCAAAGATGTCATCATCCAGTTCCAATTCTTCGGATCCAATGGAGTCGTCGATTCGCACGATTTTCCGGGTTTTATCGGTTGCAGATTTGTATTCTTTGGTTTCGTGTTGATGAGGCCACGAATCTTCAAGGCTCTTAATGTTGTCATTTGGGTCCGCAATCGAGCGGATACCGATGGTGATTTTTTCGCTGTTTTGTTCCGTTGGCTCTGTGGATTCCGATACGATCATAAATTCGTTGTCGAATTTGGAAACGACTTGTGTAACGTCTACATTCATTTGTTCTCGAAGGCTTTCAAGCGTATCTTCAAACGTACCGGGTTTCTTGGCAAAAGTATCAATTGCATAGCCAACGTTTTTCAGAGCACGTTGCATGTTCCATGAAGCACAGAAGTAGCCAGATACCGTGTCAGGGATAAACGAAGGAGGGGCAAGGCTCGATTTTTTCTTGTTTTCAAAATCGAAAAGCCCGAAGACGCGTTTCTGTTTTACGTCTTGCTGGTCGTTGGTCGGTTTGTAAACGAAAGTCCGGTGTAGAATTTCGTGCTGACCAGTTGCAAAACCAACGAATCCGCCAACACCTTTGAAACCGTCGAAACCAATCTTTTTTAGAATTCTCGCCCAATCATCATTGTTGGATTGGCGGAATTCTTCTTTCTCTCGTGCGATCGCCTGGGCAAGTTGCAGGTAGCCAAATGGATTTACGTACCAGTAAATCTGAGCTTCCATGTTATCCAAATGGACCGTCTTCATGACATTTTGGAACGCGACTTGAGACGCAAGCGTTTCTCCTGCTTTTGCGTTGTCCATTTTGCCAAGGCGACGAACAATCTGACGGAAGATCGCTTCGTTGTCACTCGACAACAGCCATCCATCGGTAATGGTTTGGAAAGCGAATCTCTGGTTCTCTAAAACTTTCTTTTTTGGAAATTTCCATTTGGTAACTTCTGCACCAAAAACGTCCTCGTAGTCTTCCTCAACCGCGCCGCGCTTAACCAGGTCTTTATTGATCTTTCCCATCAATTCGTTAGCTTCGTCGATGTTGTTTGATACATCGACAAGAATAACTAGTCCGTGAGAACCTCGCCCAAGCTTCTCCTGTGCACCTAGTGGTTGGGCAGGCAGAATTCCGGCGATACAGATTTCACCGGAGCGGATGTCTTGAACTTCGTCAAAATTCAGACCAAGTCGGACATTCTTCTCATTCATCCACTGGCGAAGCTGGGCTCTAAATTCGTCCATGAACGGAGAGAACTTTTCGTCCTTGGACATTTTGCCGAGTTGCGTCTCCAGAAATTTTTCGTCCAGACGCTTTGAGTCGGGGATCGAAAGCCACGCCTTGGTACTGGCAGGAAGCAGCTCTTGACTAGACACTGCTTTTGAGCCGTTTAGCTCTTGAGCCGCAGCGAAATCTGGAAGTAGTAAAAGTGTTGCCAATATAATGACTAAAACACGACTTTCCACGGATGCTCCTAGCGGTCGTTCCGGACCGGAATTTAACTTGGTATTTTGATGTTGTCCGCTTGCGAAATGCTGGCAAATACGGAAACTGCACCGGTAGTTTTATCGGACGAATACAGTTTCGCAGAGACTCCACTTTAGGTGATCAGGAGACCTTCGCTGTTTTGCCTATCCGGATTCTATGATAGGCATTTTTGGGGATCGGAGTATAGGATTTGCGACATTACCTAGTATTTCCGCCTCAATTTTTATTGGATTTTCAAGACAATTTAGGGATCTCCCAGGGACATCGCAGTATATGACCAACGAAATGTATGACAATCCTCTGATCTCGCGTTACGCTTCAGAGAAAATGGGGGGGATTTTCGGGTCGCAAAAGAAATTTCGGACATGGAGGCAACTTTGGCTGGCGCTTGCCGAAGCCCAGAATGAACTTGGGCTGGCGGTATCGAAGGAACAACTGGATCAAATGCGTTCGCAGTTGGACAACATCGATTTCGAAGCGGCTCGTGAGTATGAAAAAAAACTGCGGCATGATGTGATGGCACACGTGCATACTTTCGCCGACGCATGCCCGCAAGCTGCTCCCATCATTCACTGGGGCGCGACCAGTTGTTTTGTCACCGACAACACAGACTTGATTTTGTATAGAGAAGCTTTGCAGCTTGTTATGCAGCAATTGGCAAAGACGATTTTTCGGTTGTCGGATTTCGCATTGCAACACAAGGCGCAAGGTTGCCTTGGCTTCACCCATCTTCAGCCAGCGCAACCGACAACGGTGGGCAAGCGAGCTTGTTTGTGGATTCAAGATCTGGTGGATGATTTACAGACGCTGGAATATCGTTGTTCAAATTTGAAGGCGCGTGGCACCAAAGGCACAACGGGTACGCAAGCAAGTTTTCTGAAGCTGTTTGGCGGTGACGGCGAAAAGGTCCGACAATTGGATCAAATGGTTTCAAAAAAGATTGGCTTTGAGGAATCGTATACCGTTACCGGTCAGACGTACCCGCGAAAAATCGATGTGCACATCCTGGATGCTTTGTCGGGACTCGGCCAATCGATGCACAAGATTGCGACGGATATTCGTATTCTTGCCAGTCGAAAGGAGATTGAGGAACCATTTGAAAAGCATCAAATCGGCTCATCAGCGATGGCTTACAAACGCAATCCCATGAGAAGCGAACGGGTGTGTTCGTTGGCGCGTTTTGTCATCAGCCTGCAATCGAGTCCGGCCAATACTCTGGCGACACAATGGCTGGAACGGACACTCGATGACAGTGCGAACAGACGCCTTGTCATTCCACAGGCATTCCTTGCCATCGATTCGATTTTAATTTTGATGTCCAATGTGGCTGGAGGAATGGTTGTGTATCCAAAGATGTTGGAGAAGCATCTGCGAGAAGAGCTGCCGTTTATGGCGACAGAAAATATTATGATGGCTGCGGTCGAAGCCGGTGGGGATCGTCAGGAGTTGCACGAAAAAATTCGTCAATACAGCCAGCTTGCCGGGGAGCACGTCAAACTGGAAGGCCGTCCAAATGATCTGTTGGATATGCTCAAAGAAGACGATTCATTCTCTGGGCTGGATTTTGAATCGTTGATGGACCCAAGTGCATTTGTTGGTCGTTCGTCCGCCCAAGTCGATGAATTCGTGGATCGACATGTAAATGTTCTGCGTGAGCGGTATGCCAGCGATTTGGTTGATGAAGAGCTGAGAGTTTGAGGTACTGCTCGCATGATTCTCGCGAAAGTGGCGAAGTGCCGCCTGCGGTGAAATGCTAGCGATTTCGAAGTTGTGTCGCGCTTGAACCACTGCTACAAGATCATCGTTCGTAGGTCTGGAGAATGAACGATGGTTCGAGTCTTGCTGTTAAGTATTGTTGTTACCTTGCTTGCCGGGTATTGGGTTGAGCGTGAAGCATCGGCTCAGGATTTTAGTGAATTATCGTTGGTGCAGCTTGAAAGCCAGCTAAATGCGATATTGAAAACGCGGCGTGATGAAGAAAAAGCCTACGTCGCGTCAATTATAAAATTAGTGCGGGCCAACAAGATCCCGCGTCGTTTGGTGCTGACCAGTTTCAAATACGTTCGCAATAAACGGTCGAACACAAATTACCCATTTGTGTACTTTGTTCAGGTTTTGAGATTCCAAGGGATCCGCGAGCGAATTGCGATCCCAAGATTTGATTTTTCTATTTACAGCGTGACGCCTCGCCGAGCGGCGGCTACCGCAACAAGCGGCAGTTAAATCAGAATGACGCGGAATAGCTCAGAATGGAAAATTTCAAACTGATTCTGCCGGAACATTTGAATCATTATCAATATTTGTTCGGCGGCTATCTGCTGAAATTCGTTGATGAATCAGCATGGATTGCGGCGACGCTTGATTATCCTGGTTTTAAATTCATGACGATCGGGATGGATCGAGTTGAATTTCGCAAAACGGTTCGTGAAGGAACCGTGCTGAGAATTCATTGTGAGCAAGCGAAGATTGGAAATACTTCGATTCAGTATCATGTCGATGTTTTCAAAGCGAATTCGATCGGCGCCGAGAATGAGACGGTGTTTTCGACAAATGTGACGCTTGTTCGTGTTGACGACGATGGCAACAAGAAAAGAATCGCCGGCTAGCAAGTTTGCCATTTAGTGGTTCCATCTATTTGGTGCGTCGGTTTCATGAGTTTGTGCACGCGGCTATACTCTGTCATGCTTACGACTGTGCAAGTGCGGGTTTCAACCGTGTCTGCTTGACTCGCTCGTTTTTGGTTAGTACCAATTCTACTTTCACCAAGATTTTGGCAGCGTCATTGATGTGATTGAGTTTCGCACATTCTTGAATACCGATCCCCCCGCAATCGTTGAGATCTGGGGGAAGCAGAAGCCGATTCGGTGTCTCACTCAGGTGCTGACACGTAAGATGCTCGATCAGATGGTGTTTGCGAAGCCGTACTTTGATCCAGACGGATTGATCATGGCATTCGAAAACGGAGCGCCCGTTGGTTTTGTCCATATCGGTTTCTGTCCGGAAGACCAGATGGATAGAGTGGATCATTCGCGTGGCGTTGTGTCGCAGATTCGGATTGTTGATTGTGAGAATGCTCCACAGATCGCTGATGGATTGTGGGAGCATGCGAAAAAGTATCTGGAGTCCAAAGGCTCAAGCGTCTGCCATGCCAGCGGCCAGTTTCCGTTTTCGCCTTTTTATGTCGGCCTCTACGGTGGCAGTCGTATTCAAGGCGTACCCTTTGAAGACGCCGAGACCAAACGCTGGTTGAATCGATTCGGGTTTCAAACGGGACGGCAAATTGAAGTGCTGCAGCTAAATCTGGCTGGGTTCAGGCCGCCGGTCAGTCGTGCTCAGATGGCGATACGGCGCCAATATCAAGTGGCTGCCGTTGTCGATCCTTTGTTGCCGAACTGGTGGGAAAGTTGCACTTTTGGCTGGGCTGAATTATTCGGTTTCCGAATCCACCGACGCAGCGATGAACAGGTTTTTGGCAGTGTGATGCTGTGGGAGATTCAGCCTTTGTCGACTCAGTGGGGGCGGACGACGATGGGGTTGGTCGATTTGCAGATCAGCGATGACGAGCAACGTGAAGGATTGGCGATGCATTTAATTGGTGAATCGCTCAGGCATTTATCGGGCCATGGGGTCGCGTGCGTGGAATTTCAGGTGCTTGAAAGTGATTCAGCGTCACGCGAATTGGCCCAGAAGTTTGGATTTGAAGCGGTTTCGACTGGGCATGAAATGCATTTTCCTGTCGGCTAGTGGCATGTGCTATACAATACGTTCTGAGCCAGATGCCCAAAGGCAGGGCCGGTGTTGCGTGGGATCAACCGGCGTTGAAAAATCGGAAGTTTTCGGATATTTTTTTCGGGAATCATCAGCAAGCCGCGATTGTAGTTAGCGCTCAATTCGCTTCGCAGTGGATTTGAGATAAGCCAGATATTTGTAGCCAGTGGTGACGGTGTTTTTTCGGGTTCTGAAGTTTGTTACAACATTGAATTGACGTACGCCAGGATTTAAATTCATAACTATGAACGACTCGCCAAACGAGCAAGTAATGATACTTGCCGAAAATATTTGCAAATTTTACGGCAACTTTGCGGCTGTTAACGACGTTAGTTTTTCAGTGCCGCGATGTCAGGTCTGCGCTTTCCTGGGCCCCAACGGTGCCGGAAAATCGACCACGATGAAGTTGTTGACCGGCTTTCTGGCTCCGACAAGCGGACGCGTTGAAATCGCTGGAAACGATATGGCCACCGATCGAATCGCAGGCAGCGAGCACATTGGTTACTTGCCAGAAAATGGTCCGCTGTACGATGAGATGACGCCCAACGGAGCGTTAAAGTATCTGGCCAAAGCTCGCGGGCTGAACCGTTCTCGCAGACGTGATCGTTTGGATTTTGTGGCGGACAAATGCAACTTGCAGGAAGTCTGGAATAAACCAATCATTAAATTGTCGCGTGGTTTTCGACAGCGAGTTGGCATGGCTCAGGCGCTTTTGCACGATCCGGATGTTTTGATTCTGGATGAACCGACAAGTGGCTTGGACCCCAATCAGCTTGTTGGTATCCGCGAGCTGATTCATGATCTGGGGCAAAGCAAAACGGTTTTGTTATCGACTCACGTTTTGCAGGAAGTGGAAATTCTTTGCAGTCGTGTGATTCTGATTGATGAAGGTCGAATTGTGTTTGACGACGGAATCACGGAAATGGGTAATCGTGAAAAAATGGAAACGCGATTTCACGAACTAACGAATTTTGCAAAATAACGATTCTCAAGAGCAACCACCATAGGAACGGTTATACGATGCGTTGGCATGTTATTTCTGCTGTTTTTTCTCGAAATGTAAAACAGTATTTTTCTGGAGTGCTGGGCTACTTGTTCATTGTCGTCTTTGTGATGGTGTGCGCTATTTTGACGTTCAGCGCTCAATTCTTTGCGGACAATTTGTCTAATCTGGACCAGTTAAGCAAAGGCTTTCCTGCTCTGCTGCTGGTTTTTATTCCGGCCATTACGATGAATGTCTGGGCCGACGAAAAGCGGCAAGGAACGGACGCGATTTTATTTACGTTGCCGGCCACTGATTTTGAAATCATGTTGGGCAAGTACCTGGCGGTAGCAGCGGTTTATACGATTGCACTGCTTTTTTCTGCGACACAATTGGTGGCATTGAGCTTTATTGGCCAGCCAGATTGGGGTGTCGTGATTTCGACCTACATTGGTTATTGGCTAGCCGGTTTGACACTGATTTCGATCGGTATGTTTGCCTCATCGATGACCAGCATTGTTTCAGTTGCATTTGTGGTTGGGGCCCTGCTGTGTGCGATTCCCGTATATATCGGAAACTTTTTCGTCAACACACCACGGTTCTTTGGTCAATTTTTTCGCACTCAAGTTGCCACTGGCGAAGACGGAGTTGAATTGGCGGCCGTCAGCGCGCCCGGCTATATGGGACTTGAACAATTTGGACTCGATTGGAATTTACAGGACTTCACAATCGGGCTGATTCCCTTGTCGAACGTTTTGTATTTCGTTTCGATTATTGCTTTCATGTTGTATTTGAATCTGGTTGTAATCAGTAAACGGCATTGGAGCCGCGGCCAACAAGCATCTCTGGCTGGGCAATTTGCAATCAGGATTGTCTCGCTGGCGATTGCTTTGATTGCGATTAATTTTATGGTCGGTCGATTATCGTCGTCGTTGATGGCGCGAGTGGATATGACTGCCGGGCGGTTGTATACGTTGGACGAAACCACCTTGGCAACGTTAAAGAGTGCTCGTGAAGAGGGGCGTCCGGTTGAGATTCAGGCTTTTGTCAGTCGCGACGTACCCAGAAGTTACGCCAGTACGAAGAAGCAGTTCACGGGCTTGCTGAGACAGTTTCAATATTTTGGTGGTTCCAATGTCGACGTGCGTTTTGTAGACGTGTTGCCCAACAGCAACGAAGAGACTCAGGCGAAGCGGTTGGGAATTGAACCCAGAGCGGATCGCAGCGAAGTCGGCGGACGCGTGGTCGAACAAGATGTTTATCTAGGCGCTCGCGTTTCCAGCACTCAGGACGATGCAGTGTTGCCGTTTGTCGATAGCGATTCGTCTATCGAATATCAACTGACTCACTCGATTGCGACCACCACCGATGCCGATCGGAAAATTACTTTGGGGATCGTCGATACGGATACGTTTTTTGGTGGCCCGGAAATTGAAGGTCGACGCGTGCCGTGGGCATATAATGAAACGCTCAGTTATTTGAAGACTCAATTTCGGATCAAGAATATTCCTCAAGATGATTTACAGGCGTATGTAGCAAGTGAACCGGCGGAAGGCGAAGAAGCGGAAGAACCAAGAACGGCTCCGGATGTTTTGCTTGTTGCCGATCCAAGTAGCCTTTCGGAACCGAATACTGGCGATCTTGTGAAGTATATGCAGGCGGGCAATCCGGTTGTGTTTCTGGCCGACCCCCTGCCCTTTTACTGGACGTCGCGGAATCCGCTAAACATTGGAGTGTTGAACGCACCCAAGCAACCTCGGCTTTCGCAACGCTCGCCCTACACACAAGTTTTGAGCAGCACGTTTGCACCCAAAGCGGATAACGGTACCTGTTCGCAAATTTTGAATGCACTTGGAATCGAATGGAACAATGGTCGAGTCGCCTGGAGTTTGTTTGACCCCCATCCAAATTTTAAAGGTGCGTGGATCGATCAAACGGGTCAGGCAACATGGCCTGAGTATTTTGGTCCCTATGAAAATGCTTTCGTGTTTGTCAAGAATCGCGGCGATCACAAGGCTTTTAACGCTGAAAGCAGCGTCTCAGGCGGTTTGAAAGAACTGTTGTTTTTCTATCCCGGCAGCGTACGCCAGTCATCGGACAGCAAGTTGTCGTTTACGCCTTTGGTTACGTTAAGCAAGAAATCCGGGACTACCGATTGGGAACAGCTGACCGAAGTGCCGACACAAATGTCACAGAGTTTTGATCCGAGGACGGGCCGGATTACTCGCAACGAACAAAAACGGCCTAGTCAGATTACCGGCGAAGATTTGCGTGTATTGAATCCTGCTCCCGCTGCCTACATCGACGACGCGGAACATGTTCTCGCCGCGCACATCAAAGGCGATGCCGATGGATCGGTTAACGCGATCATCATCGCGGACATGGATTTCGTTTCTGAGTTGTATTTTGAGCAAATTGCTGAAGACGGATTGGGCCAGAAACTTGACAACGTCGCTTTTCTGCAGAATGCGATTGAGGTGCTTGCTGGCGAAGAAGCGTTTGTTGCGTTACGCAATCGACGACCGGCTCCGCGAACGTTGGTCTATATAGAAAAAGAGACAGAAAAGTATCGCGAGGACCGGGCGAAGACTCAGGAAGCCATCGAAAAGAAAATTCGCGATCAATTGGAAACCGAACAGGGCAAGCTGGACGAAGAGGCTGCCAAGATCGAAGGCGATCAATCGCTAAGTTTCTTTGAGAAATTACAACGGACGAGTCAGGAAGCTTCTGATGCTCAGCGTCGTTTCAGTTTGAAAAAGGAGAGGCTTGATCGGGATTTGAAGATCCAAATTGATCAACTCAGGTCCGAAGAACAAAACAACATTCGGCGAACGGAAGGTTTTGTGAAAATGTTAGCGATCGCGTTTGCACCGCTACCCGCGTTTCTATTGGGCTGTCTGGTTTTCATGTACCGCAGCACAAACGAACGCATTCAGATTAAAGCTTCCAGACGGGTTAAATAAACAAACCATTTTGAATGACTGATTGAATTAAAATGTCTGACAAAAGTAAAAGTAGAACGATGTCATTTGTTGGCGCTGCCGGCGTCAGTGTGTTGCTTGCTGCAATTTCTTACTTCGCCACTCAACCATCCCAATCGGATGGATTTGAATTGGTGGGGCAGCAATTTTATCCTGAATTTGAAAGCAGCAAACAAGCGGCTCAGCTTGAAGTTTATGCGGTCGATGCTGATTCAGCGGAATTGAAGCAGTTTCGTGTTGAAGAAAACGATGGCGTCTGGAGAATTCCTTCGCATTACAACTATCCGGCCGAAGCGTCCGATCGTTTGGCAAAGACGTCCAGTTCGTTGATTGGAGTTACTCGCGAAGCACTCGTTGGTCGCACCAAAGCCGATCACCAGCGGTACGGTGTCGTCGATCCGCTGGACGAAGAAAACCTTGACCCCGAATCAACCGGTAAACGAATCACCTTGAAAGACAAATCGGGTGATGTGCTGGTAGATTTGATTGTAGGTAATGCTGCGGACCAATTAAGCGTTTCCGAAACTCAACTTGCCTTCGGGCAAGCGGCTCAGAGTAAAGATTTCTATGTGCGGGTTCCTGGTAAAGTTCAAACTTACAAGGCTGCTTTAGATCTGGATTTGTCGACGCGATTTTCTGATTGGATTCGGCCGGATCTGTTGGAGCTTGAAGGTTCCGAATTGCAACGCATGGTGATCGATAATTACGAATTGGAAGAGCAAGCCGATCCGCTTGGCCGCGTGACGCGCCTGTTTAAAAAGCAGGGGGATTTGATGCGGTTCGATCGAGATTCCGGAGCTGGTCCGTGGACGATGCAAGGGCTGGATCTGAACACAAACAGTCTTGATTCAGCCAAGATTAACGATGCTGTGCGGACTTTGGATAATCTTAAAATCGTTGGTGTTCGCAAAAAGACAGATTACAAAGGGCAGCAGTTGCTCAATGCCGATTTGACGCTCAATGAAATCGAAGAACTTAAAAGCAACATTCCATTGTTCCGGCAAATCATGGCGGAAACTCAAGCTGAATTGTCGAACAACGGATTCAATCTGGCTCCGGCCGCTCAAGGTTCTGAAAAGCTGACAATCGTATCGGCGTCAGGAGAAGTATCTGCTGGAACAGGCGATGGCGTCGTCTACACAATGCACTTTGGGAATCCGGTTAGTGGCGGCGATGAAGAAATCGAAATTGGAAATTCGAACTCAGAAGCTAAAGAACCGCAGACCGGTGAAGAAAAGAACGAAGATGAAGCTGAAGTTCAACAGCCTGCAGCAGAAGGTCAATTGCCTGACGCCGAAGCTGAAGATGACAAAGAAGAAATCAAAAATCGCTTCTTGATGATTCGAGTGGCGTTCGACGAAACGCTGTTGAGCGATAAGCCCAACGAACCGATTGAGCCTGTCGAACCCAAAAAGCCGGAAGGGTATGTAGCTGCAGAAGAACGGTCTGATGAAGATTCGGACGATGCGGCGCCAAAGCCAGAAGGTGAAGTTGCGGATGATGCTGAAGCTGTCGCTGATGATGCTGAAGCTACCCCTGATGACGCTGAACCGCAGGACGATCGTCCGGAAGCGTTCAAGGAATATGACCGATTGATGGAAGAATTCAGTCAAAGCAAGAAGCAGTATGAATTGCAACTGGCTCAATTTGAAGCGGCCAGTAAAACGTTTGAGGCAAAGGTTGCGGAAGGCCAAAAACGGGTCGGTGAATTGAATGAGCGGTTCGGGAAATGGTTTTACGTAATCGCAGCGGATAATCTGGAGTCGCTACAGTTGGGTAAAGACGATTTGGTGTCGGCAAATCAGCCGGTTGAAGCTGATATTAAAAAGCCAGGTGAAGGAGGATTACCGACGCGACCGAATATCAAATTGGACGGCGACTTACCCATGGTTCCTGGTTTGTCGGAGTCGGATTCTGCCGATGAAGAGGAAATGAAATCGGAAACGACGCCGGAAGCTGAAGGCGATGCCGAGCCAGTAAATGAAGGCGATGCCGAGCCAGTAAATGAAGGCGATGCTGAGCCAGTAAATGAAGCTGATGCCGAGCCGGATGAAGGTGGTGAAGCTGAAGAAAGTAATGGCCAGGGTGAAGGTGGCACCTAAAATCACTTGCGTGATTGTTGCTACTCTTCTTCGTCCAGCGTTTGAATGATAACGCGGGCGTCGTCAGCTTTCTCGGCGTCAACCATAACGCAAACGTTTTCGCTGACGGCTCCCATAAAGAAATCGCCTTCGGTAACGTCAGGCAATGTGATTTGAACTTCGAACGCAGCTTTTTCCAAAGCCTCAATCAATGGCTCCGCTGATTCTTCGTCAAGGAATTCAGCGATGACCACGAATCGGATCTTTTCTTCTTTCTGAGTAGACTTGCCTTCGAATTCAGACGTCATGCTGATCTGTTGGCACTTTGGGCATGGTGACTGATCATAGCCAGTGCCGTCGGGTTCCGATTCGAAAATGAATTGGCAATCGCAACAGTAAAATTCCAACTGGGCCATTTGTCGTTCCTTGGTTATTTTGTTGGTGATGATGGCTTGCACGAACCGCTCATTGAACATGTCCCACATCCGCCCGTGGAGCATTTCGAAGCTCCGGTGCCACAATCAGGGCCGCAGCCGCTGGCCAGTGTTTCTGCGAATTTCCGAAACTTAACTTTCTTTTCGTATTCTTCGGCGAGCTGACCGGTCAGTTCATGAACCTGATCCGGCACTTCGCCAAGAAAGTAAAAGTAAAGTGACTGGCCGTCAAACAAATGTTCGACGTCGACCAGAACGGCCGACAGATTCTGTTCGTCAAGCAATCGGCAACAGGCTGCAAATGCTCGGTCACGAAACTTGTCGATGCGATTGAGAATCATTTGGTCATCAGGCGTAACCTGACGCATCACCTGACCATCACTTTCGGGTACTTCGGCAGTTTCGAAATCATCGACCGGGCACATAATCGAGCCGACTTCCAGGCCCCGACGTGTGCGACATATCACTTCATCATTGCGTGAAAAAACCCGTCCATCAGCCGATTCAAATCTGCCAACGTGCCCGAGCAATCCAACTTTCACTAAATGAGGAATTCCCAAATCTGACTCCAATGGATGTGTGAGCCTCGACGCAACCGCGTTTGGGCTGGTATCATCATGATCCTGAAATTGTAACAAAAACTTATCGCTGGGAGTTGAATTCGTGTTTGCCTCTGCAGCGATTTTCATTGAATTAGAGTTTACGACGAATGTTAGTTGCTGAAAACAAAAAGTTTGCCGAGTTGGCGGATCAAGTAATTTCTGGCTACGAAATTGAACAGCCAGAAGCGCTCCAACTGCTCAATACGCCGGATAATCAGATACTGGATTTGTTGGCGGGTGCGTTTCGAATTCGACATCACTATTTTTCCAACACGGTTCAGCTGTATTTTTTGATGAACGCGAAAAGTGGTTTGTGCCCAGAGGATTGCTCGTATTGTTCACAATCGAAGATCTCCAAGGCCCCTATCGAAAAATACAATCTGCTTGATCGCGAGAAATTGCTTGACGGAGCAAAGCTTGCTGTTGAGCGCGATTCGAAAACCTATTGTATCGTGATTTCCGCACGGGGACCCAATGAGCGAGAAATCAAAGCGGTCGAAGAAATCGTTCCCGAAATCAAAGAGCAGTTCGATTTGAAGATTTGTGCTTGTCTTGGGCTGCTGGACCAGGAACAAGCAAACCGTCTGAAGGCGGCTGGTGTTGACCGCGTAAACCACAACTTGAACACCGGTGAAGGACATTACGAAAAAATTTGTACGACACATACGTACCAGGACCGGGTTGAAACTCTAAACCATGTTCGTGATGCAGGTATGGAGATTTGCAGCGGCGGCATTATTGGGATGGGCGAATCGCAGGAAGATGTCGTGCAGATGGCGTTTCATTTGCGTGAACTGAAAGCTGAATCGATTCCGCTTAATTTCCTGAATCCAATACAAGGTACGCCGCTGGAAGGTCGATCCGGACTCTCGCCGCTGGAGTGTTTGAAAACGCTGGCGATGTTCCGATACGCGAATCCAGATCGGGAATTACGAATTGCTGGTGGACGTGAAATGCATTTAAGATCGTTGCAACCGTTGGGCTTGTACGCTGCGAATTCAATTTTTGTTGGCGATTATTTGACGACGAAAGGACAACCGCCTGCGGACGACTACAAAATGATCGAGGACATGGGCTTTGTGGTAACTCGCGAAGAACAAACGGTTGGAAATTAATTGAATCGCTTCAAACATTTTTGGAATAGACATGAAATTCAAATTTTTCGTACTGCTTTTGCTGGCTGCTGGAATGCCAGGGATTACAAACACGACGTCTGCGGACGAAGGCATGTGGTTGTTCAACGATTTGCCGATGAAACACCTGAAGGAAAAGCACGGCTTCACGCCGGATGATAAATGGACCGAACATATCATGAAGTCGTCGGTCCGATTTAACGTCGGAGGGTCGGCTTCGTTTGTGTCCAGCAACGGCCTTGTTTTGACCAACCATCATGTTGGCTCCGATACGCTGTACAAGCTCTCCAGTGAAAGCCGCAATATCTATAAGGACGGATTTCTTGCCAAATCGTTTGATCAGGAATTACGTGCACCGGATCTTGAACTCAATCAATTGGTTAACATCAAAGACGTAACGGCCGATGTAAACAAAGCTGTTAATTCCGGGATGGACGCTGGAGCGGCTGCCGATGCTCGTCGCGCCGCGATTGCCAAGATTGAAAAATCGGCGTTAGACGAATCCGGACTTCGCAGCAACGTGGTTACGTTGTACGGTGGCGGACGATACCACTTGTACCAATTCAAAAAATACACCGATGTTCGCTTGGTATGGTCACCGGAATCTGCGATCGCATTTTTCGGCGGCGATGCCGACAATTTTGAATACCCACGATACTGTCTGGATGCTTGTTTGTTTCGTGTTTACGAAGATAACCAGCCAGCAAAGATCGAACACTTTTTGAAGTGGTCGCCTTCGGGACCTTCTGAAAGCGAATTGGTTTTTGTTTCTGGTAATCCAGGCCGCACCAGCCGAATCTTTACAACGGCTGCTTTAAAGTTTCAGCGAGACGTGAGAATTCCTTTCGTTCTGGATTTCATTCGGCGTCGCGAAGTATTGTTGCAGCAGTTCGGATTGGGCGGGCCGGAGAAGGCTCGGATCGCTCAAGATGGTTTGTTCGGGATTCAAAATGCGCGCAAGGCCCGCATGGGGATGCTGCAGGGTTTGCAGGACCCAGCGACGATGGCGTCGAAAGAAGCAGCGGAAAAGGATTTGCTTGAGAAAATTAAGGCGGATCCTGAGTTAAAAAAATACGCGTCGGCTTGGGATCGCATTGCGGAAGTGCAACAGCGACAAGCGCAGCGTCAAGGCAAGGGCCTGTCGATGAATACGCGTTTGTTCGGAATCGCTCAACGACTTGTTCAAATGGCGGCTGAAGACTTGAAGCCATCGGAAGAACGATTGGCAGAATTTGCTGACGCGGGGCGAGCGAGCCTTGAGCAGCAACTGTTTTCCACCGCTCCGATTTATCCTGAACTTGAGCAACTTTTGATCGGTGATTTGCTGGCACGAACACTGGAAATTCGTGGCGCGGACGATGATTCTTGCGTTGCGATGTTGGCTGGAAAGAGCCCGACAGATCGAGCGGCTGAATTGGTCGGCGGCACGAAACTGGATGACGTTGCGGTTCGTCGCAAGCTGGCCAGTGGTGGTATGGATGCGATTAAGGCTTCGGACGATCCGATGATTAAATTTGCCATGCTCGTAGATGAAGAAGTTCGTGCGACTCGTAAGGAATCAGAAGAGTTGCAGGAAATTGAACGGCAGGCTTACGCAGAGATCGCTGAAGCATTGTTTGCGACACAAGGGACTTCAACGTATCCGGATGCGACTTTCTCGTTGCGTTTGGCGTTCGGTCCGGTCAAAGGATACGAACTTGGCGGCAAGCAGATTCCAGCATGGACGCTGATGAATGGTGCTTTTAAGCATGAGAAAACTCATGACGGTCAAAAGGACTATTCGCTGCCCGAAAGTTGGCACGGTGCTCGGCAGCGGATCAGCTCCAGCACTCCGATGAATTTTGTTTGCACTGCAGACATTATTGGCGGCAATAGCGGCAGCCCAGTTGTAAACAAGGATCTCGAACTTGTCGGCCTGATTTTCGACGGCAACATTCAATCACTTACAGCGGACTATCTGTACGATGATCGAGTGGGACGGGCGGTTAGTGTTCACAGCAGTGCCATTCGCGATTCTTTGCAATACATTTACGATGCTCAAGTGATTGCGGATCAGCTGGGCAAGTAATTAAACGCCGATTAATCCTTAAACATGGCGTCGGCCAATTCAGGCCTGCCAGATTACCAGATCGAATCGGGTTCAATTCAATCTAAATCAACGCGGGCCTGTTTGACCAGGCCCGCGTTTTTATTTGACTGCGTTTTATTTGACTGCGTTTTATTTGACTGCGTTTTATTTGACTGCGTTTT
>CAYONX010000058.1:0-27548 GCA_964405425.1 uncultured Pirellulaceae bacterium
TGAGTCGCGCACAATTTTTGGCCAACACGTTTCAGTTTTGCTTGGTAGATAAGTCCGTTTGTCCTAGTGAGCATTTTTCGCAGTTGCAAACCGGTCACAAATCAAACTCTGGCAAAAGTCAGCGCATAATTCGACACAGCCGACGTCGATTACAAAATCAAACTGGTTAGCGCCGAACCGTTAGACATTAATAAACACTAGAGCGCGTAGCTTGTCACGTGCCTTAGCGCGAGCAAGTCGGCGGAGAGTTTGATCCACGTTGCCGTCTGCTTCCAAAAGATGGACGAGTTTGTCAGCAGAGATAGGACGGCTGAAGAAGTAACCTTGATATTGTTCGCATCCAAATTCAAACAACAAATCAAGCTGATCCTGGGTTTCAACGCCTTCGGCGATTACTGTTATTCCCAAAGCGTCAGAAAGCGCGATGATACTTGAAGCGATCACCCCGTCATCAGCGTGAGGCATGTCTTTGACAAACGCACGATCAATCTTCAACTTATCGATTGGAAACTGTTTCAGATATGAAAGTGAGGAATAACCCGTTCCTAAATCATCAACACTGATTCTCACGCCAAGCTCATTCATCCTCGGACTTTCGAAAATGATCTGACGAATTTAAAAACTCTCAAATTTGCGATTGAAGCATTTTCAATTTGAATTCGGCACCGTAAAAATAGTCTGCATTGATCGCGCAATTCGTGCGTTCTCTTTAATTCGGCTTCTCGAGAATTGGAAATCTGATGAAACACGGTGCACGTAACGATTTGGTTGGCAACGTCATTGAACTCAATACTTCTGGCGGCGTGATGGCGCAGGCGAAGGTCAAACTGGATGGCGAATTCACCATCAGCAGTGTGATGACCAAAGAATCACTGGAAGCGCTTGGCATTTCCGAAGGCGACAACGTGCGAGTGATCGTCAAGGCGGTGAATGTGCTGCTGGTTAAGGAATGATCTCTTGGGGCGAGCGTTAAGTTATTTGTAGTTCACGCATTGCAGCAGCTGCAATGCGGAAGCTTGGAGTTTAATCTTTCCTAACTTCCCAAAGTTGGTTGGTGAGAAATGGTAGCTGTGTGTGATGGTGCTGTAGAATTTGTTTGCAATACGTGTTCATCATGGTAATTTTAAGAGGTCCAAACTTTCTTCTGTCTGGAGTGTGTTAATGCGTATCAGCAGTTCGGTTATTTCTTTCGGATTATCTCTGCTTGTTGCAACCAGTGCGTTTTCACAACAGCGGGACTTCTTCTGGTCGTTCAGTAAGGACAATGTAATCAACCAGGACACCGTCGAGCAAAAATTTTTCACAGGAGATAGTGGAACCGTCTATTTGTACTACACGACCAGTGGACCGTCCGAATCTGATCTTCGTACAGGCGCGTTTATTGATATCGAATTAACTCAACCAGGTGTGATCGAATTTACGGGGGCTCGTACTTTTGATTTTCCTGTTATGGTGACAAACATTCAGGTTGGCAACCGATGGGGGGAGCAAAGCAGCGGTTCGACCGGAACGGTTACTCCAGATTTCATCAATGAGCTCGGTGCGTTCACCATCGTGGAGAGCGGAATCGACAGTGCGAATACCGGAAATTCAAGTCCTTTCGTTGATGCCGGATACAACGTACTGGCAGATGCCTTCCTGTTTGCGTCGGTAGACTTTGATGTCGTTGGTTCTGGTTCTACCGAAATCTGTGCCTCAGTCGGAAGCGGACTGGTTGTCGCTGAATCCAATGACTGCAACGCTGTTGCTCTTGAACCCACTTTTGGATCTGCAGAAATTTTGAATCTTCCCATTGGCTCCAAGGGCGAAGGGGGGGGCGGATCCAAAAAAGGCAATGGCGGCGTACCAAATGGCGACGTCAACGGTGATGGAGAAACCAATCTTTTGGATGTTCAGCCGTTTGTCGACTTGCTGGCTAACATGCAATTTAATTTCAATGCGGATATCAATCAGGACGGAGTCGTGAATCTGCTTGACGTTGATGGATTCATCGCACTGCTGCTTGGCGTTTGCGATGCTGATCCAGGTTTGCCTCAAGTCGGTGATGTCAATTGCGATGGCTGTATCAATTTGCTGGATGTCCCGTGCTTTCAATTTCAGGCGTTCTTGGCTGTGCCAGCTCCATGCAATTTTGAGACGATAGATATCAATGGTGATGGAAGTTTAGATGTCCTGGATGTAGAGCCGTTGATCTTTATTCTTCTGGAACAGGAGTAGCTCGTTCGACATTCCGATCTTTGGTCTCCCCCTTCGGATCAATCAACGAGCTACGCCTCCTGTTTACCTTCGCGCCCTTTAACCTTGGCGGGTCGTCGTCGCTCACACACATGATCGACTCGTAATCACGCTTCTGTAGCAGTAATTTGTTGCAATGCGTGTCCATTATGATAATTTAAAGACGTGCCTGTCTTCTTCTGTATGGAGTATGTTATGCGTATCAGCTCTGCCGTCATTGCTTTCGGTTTAACTCTGCTTGTTGCAACCAGTGCGTTCTCACAACCGACGGACTTCTTCTGGACGTTTAGTACGGACAACGTCGTCAACCAGGACAACAACCTATTTGGCGTCTACCCAGGAGATAAAGGCACCGCTTACTTGTACTACACGACGAGTGGACCGTCCCAATCCGAACTTCATACTGGTGCGTTTCTTGATATCGAATTAACTCAACAAGGCGTGATCGAATTTACGGGGGCTCGTACTTTTGATTTCCCTGTTGTCATCGTTGGTCTAGATGTTCAGATTGCCAACCGATGGGGGAAGGAAGGTACCGGTTCGACCGGCACGGTTACTCCAAATTTCATCAATGAACTCGGTGCGTTTACCATCGTGGAGAGCGGAATAGTGAACCAGAATAACGGAAAAGGTCTTCCTTTCTTAGACACCGGATACAACGCACAAGCTGATGCCTTCCTGTTTGCATCGGTAGATTTCGATATCGTCGGTTGTGGTAGTACCGAAATCCGCGCCTCAGTGGGGAGCGGGCTGGTTGTCGACAATGAAGACTTCAATTGCACCGGTGTTTCTATTGAGCCAACATTTGGAATCGCAGGAATCGGAACACCACTTGGTCCCATGGGAGGTGACGAGCCTCAAGCAGGAGGCAGAGAAGGCATTCCTGATGGCGATATCAACGGTGATGGTGTGACCGATCTTTTGGATGTTCAGCCGTTCGTCAATTTGCTGGCCAACATGCAATTTAATTTCAATGCGGATATCAATCAGGATGGAATAGTGAATCTACTCGACGTTGATGGATTCATTGCATTGCTGATTGGCATTTGCGATGCGGATCCAGGCTTACCTCAAGTCGGAGATGCCAATTGCGATGGCTGTATCAATTTGCTGGATGTGCCTTGTTTCTTAAGGACATTAGTCGATTCATCTGAATTGCCTTGCGATTTTGAGACCGTAGATATCAATGGTGATGGATCTGTAGATCTCCTGGATGTTGCTCCGCTGGTTTTTATTCTCCTGAATCAGGAGTAAAATTTAATCTCGATCATTGTTTGTCAATTTATTGCAAGCGGCTTTGAAGAGTCAACGCTTAAGACAAACAACAGTCGCGATCCTTTATCACATTTCTATCGTCAATTCATTGGGACCGTTAACGATGGTTTGCTTCAAACCACTCGTCTCTCTGCTCCGGTACTTTTCCGGAATGTCAGGGCGGTCGAAATTGATGATTTCCAAGTCTCCACCGGGAGCGGGGCGAATTGCAACTTCATACTCGCCGGCTGGCAACCCGTTGCCAGTGCCAGCCTTTACTTCAAAGCGACCGTCCTCGCCCGTTATTGCCCCGCGAGAAACACCGGGCCCGAAGAACATTACTTGTGCTTTAGGAACCGGCTTTCCATTGAAGGTGACGATGCCTCCAGATTCATGTCGAACTGGACCGGATGGTTTCGCGTCGTTGCAACCAGAAAGAATTAAAGCTCCAGCGGAAATCAATGTCGCTATCCCGACACTCAGCAAATGATAGCGGAAGTTCAAAACTCGTCTCCCGAAAGTATTTGTCCATCATCACGGTCAGCCAGATTATATAAGGCGTCTAGCGATGTACTTTCACTCATGAAACGCGCCGATCCATCGACAAACCCTACATTTGCACCTCCCGGGTGCGTTGAAGTAATCGGACGATTTCGTGCGCAATTTCCCACAATGCCATCGTCAACGTCGTCTCGATGGTTAATCTGATAACGGACGACCGTTGTATTAAAAACACGTTCCCATTGCGGGTTGTAGCCAGCCAACACTGAGTGCGAACAATCGCTACGCAGATCCGTGCGTTCACCGTTAATGTCGATCAACCAGCCGCTCTGTTCACCGACCAGCATGGTGTTTGAAGATCCATCGTGGATGTCGCCCAAAGGAATTTCGTCGAGTCGCATAAATGCGCCGTGTTCGGACATCAAGCCCAAGCCTGGTGCGCTTGCGTTAACTGTAAACTCAGGGCGAGCTGAGCCATGAATTCCAGTATAGAACGGTCTTGGGCAATCGGTACACGTCCCAACCACACAGTGTGTATCCAGATCGCTTGAGGGGCAAATCAGCGTCGGAATAGTTTGGTCTAGCAACGCCAATCTGTTTTGTTCCGAAGCGCCGGTCCAACCGCGGTTTATATTGTCATGTTCAAACAACTTGAAAAGATTTTCCTGTTCAGTGAAACGCAAAATGCGAATTTGCCAGGAAAAGTCCATTCTCAATCCGGGAAAATTCTTTACATCAGCTCCACCACAAGATGGCAGCGACTGATGCGAACTCTCGTAATTTAAACAACCAAGACTAAGTTGCCGAAGGTTGTTTAAGCATTGCGCTCGTCTGGCAGCTTCGCGAACCTGCTGAACGGCTGGCAACAACATCCCGATCAAGATGCCTATGATCGCGATGACCACAAGTAACTCCACCAATGTGAAACCGCGGTTGTTTCTGTGATTCACTACGGATACTCCAGTTTTGAAAAGCATAATCCAGCTGTCTCAAGCTGCCGTAAGACTTGTTTGAACATACTCTATCACAGCTAGGCTTCGATCGTACTGCCAATAATGACAGTTAATCCAAGAGCTGACAGCCAAGAGCGGACAGTTAATCCAAAAAGCGCACGTAATCTTCCCGAAATATTGACTTGTCTGCGTTGAGGTTGTTTTGGTTATGTTTGAGGCCATCTTTGGCAGTTTAATCACGGGCTTGTTTTGATCAGCCCATGCAGTCAAAGGCGTAAGGGGCCAACGTTTCGATTTACTCGTTTGTCATCTCGTGGAGACTTTGACTTTAACGCCGGCTGAATCCTTCACGATTTGAATCAGGGATTTAGGGCTTCGATACGCAATGGTTTGTGCGACAATACCAATTGGCTTTGATGCCTCGTTAAAGTTTTAGTTTTACGGCGAAGCACGCAAAAGCATTTCCTGGCTCAGTGGCAAACTCTGATACCTGCCGATCAACCCCTAATAAATTTCCCTGGAATATCTATGAGAACGATGAAGGACTTTCTGAAATTTATATCGACCTGCTTAGTCATGTTTTTGTTTCCGTCAATCCAATTGTCTGGACAAACGACTTTGCAAGTTCCAGCGGACTTTGCCACGATCCAATCAGCCATCATAGCCGCGTCTGACGGTGATACCGTGCTGGTAGCTCCCGGAACATATGTGGAGAGAATTTCTTTCATTGGCAAAGCGATTCATGTGATCAGTGAAGCAGGGCCTGAAGCAACAACGATCGACGCAAACCAGGAAGGAAGCGTGGTTCTTATTATCGACGGCGAGGGACCTGATTCCATCCTCGAAGGATTTACGTTGACCGGCGGAACTGGAACCGAGGTGAACAATGGTCCTTCTGTTGACACGTTTGGCGGAGGCATCATTGTTTTCGAAAGCGGCCCGACCATTCGTGGCAACGTTATTATGGGCAACACCGTTGCACCGGAAACGCTGGGTGGTGGCATTGCTTGTCTGGTAAGCGATGCGTTACTGGAAAACAATACCGTTTCAAACAATTTGGGAGGCGGCATCTATGTGACCGGAGGAATCGAGCCGACGAGAATCATTGGCAATACTGTCGATGGAAATCTGGGCGGCGAGGGGATTCAGGTGATTTCTGCTGCCAGCGGGATAGTGGAAGACAATTTAGTATTCAACAACGGACAAGACGGTATCGATATGTCCTCCCTCGATATCGCCATCACGTCGCGGAATGTTGTGATGATGAATGGCACCGAAGGGACCGGCCTGGACGGAATCCGAATAACAAGTTGCGATGTGTCTGAGGTTTGTGGCAATCAAATATTCGCACACGAATCGGATGGTATCGATATCCGGGCGTCAGGCATAGCGACTATCACTGACAATTATGCGGAAGGCTGTGAGGATACAGGGATCTTGGTTTTTATACTCGATCAAGCGTTAGTTGCGAGAAACTTTGCTGGAGCCAACCCAGGCACTGGGATGGTTCTTCGCAGCGTTGACGATCTTAGCTGTAACGACAATGTTGCTGTCCATAATGGAAACGGCGGGATACAAGTTCGCACCAGCATTGCAATTGTCAGTGGGCTCACCGCCGTTGAGAACACTGGAAGCGGGTTTATCAGCTCGGGAAATGATATTCCGCTCGAAATCAGCAACTCGATTTTTCGCGATAATTCGGGCGTGCAGGTCGACGAGAATCTCTTTGGTGAACCTCCAATTGTGAACAACAGTAATGTCCAAGGTGGCTATGACGGAGTTGGAAACATTGACGTTGATCCAATGTTCGTTTCGCCTGCCGGACCAGATGGTGATCCAAGCACAGTCGGCGATAACGACTACCGTCTTTCGCCTGGCTCACCTTGCGTTGACGCTGGTGATTCAACCAACTTGCTGTGTGCTGCCTTGGATATTCAACGCAGCCCTCGACTGATCGACGGTTTGCTTGACGGCAATGCGATTGCAGACATGGGAGCTTATGAATTCAACAACGTTTTCCTTTCGGTGATTGACGATGATGTACCAAGTGGAATCGTGAATGTTGTGACAACCGGTACGGCTGGCATGTCGATTGAAATTCTCGTTGGCATAGCACCAGCTGAAGATTGCACTGCATTTGGACCGCTTTATTTGGAGGAAACGACAGCAGTCACTTTTGGTCCGCTAACCAGTCCAGTCGACATGCAAATCGAACTGCCAGCTGGCGGTGGTCAATTCTGGATTCAAGCCAGAGCTATCGACAACACAGGGATGGCTGGCAACACAAGTAATTTGGTCATGTTGGAGTTCGAGGTAGATTTCATCCTTGGCGACGTCAACCGGGATGGTGTTGTGAACCTTCTGGATGTTCAGCCGTTTGTTGACTTATTAAGCTCCGGCGAATTTCAAGCTGAAGCTGATACCAACGGCGATGGGGCAGTAAATCTGTTGGACGTCGCATCGTTTATTGACTTGCTTACCAGCTAAGAAATTTGAATGGGATTGGAAGGAGGGCTGCAATGGTAGCTGCCCTTCAGTTTTCCTGGCTCGATTTTACTATTGGCGCCGCCCGTAATTATCGAAGAATTCCTTGAAAGAATCGATCAGACTGTGGCAGATCAAATGCCAATGAAGTAGAAAAAAAGTATCATGCAGTTCAATCAATCGAAGTTGGAAATCAGCAAAGAGGCTTAGGCGAAATTGAGTAATAGCGAACGACTTGTAGACGGATCAGAAATCCAGAATGCATTGAACGAAATATTGCGGGATCCCGAGTGTAAGTTTTGGGATATTCATACTCACTTGTTTCCACCGCAGGCAAAAGCACTGGTTCGATTCGGAATTGACGAGCTACTGAACTATCATTACTCCTACCGACAATTTCTGGGCTTCCGCCGTGACACAACGCCTGACCAATTTTGGAAAATGCCGATTGAAAAGCGATCGGATCTTGTCTGGGAGACCTATTTCGCAAAACCGAAAAGCACCGCCGTTCATCCCATGCCAGTCAGCGAAGGACTTCGCGCCATTTCAACGATTCTTTCCGGATTGGGATTGGATCCGAATGCACCGAATTTGGATGAGGCCAGGTCCTTTTTTGCGCAAGTCGATGTCTGTGATTACCACAACCAGATTCTTGAATCGTCAGCGGTGTCTCGAGTCATCGGAACCAACAATCCGTTTGACGAAACGGAGCTTGATTTTTATCGCTCCAAGACCCAATGGCATCCGAATTTTTCTGCTGCTCTGCGATTGGACGATCTTGTTTTGCACCCTGAGAGCGCGTTCCAATACATTCGCGATCATTTTGATTTACCGCTTGCTGACGGACTTTGTGATTCAACCGTTTCGCTGCTTCGGAAATTCTGTGTTGAATGGATCCAGGGAGACTATCTTCCGGAAGTGTATTACGTCGGTATTTCTTTTCCGCCAGACTTTCAGTGGTTGGATAGCTCCGATGCTCGTTTGCAAGTCCTGGAGAAAGTTGTTATTCCTGCCTGCGTCGAAACGGGGAAGTCATTGTTTCTGATGCCGGAGCCGGTGCGCGGATTGGAACCGGTTATGAAAAACGCTGGTGACTATGTTGGAAAAATGAACTCGGTTGATTTTGGTCGATTTTGTCAAAGGCACCCGGAAGTTGATTTGTGGGTTTCACCTTTGAACTTTTCCAGCCAATTTGAAGTTTCTGTGTTGAGCTGTGTGTTGCCACACGTCAAGCCTTGGTCAACATGGTGGTATTGTCATCAACCATCGTTGACTCACAACATCAGTGATTTACGGCTTGAGATGCACGGCGAAAATTCCTGGTTGTTTAATTCGGACGCGCGGGTGCTGGAGCATCTGTATTCAAAATGGGTGCATTTCAAACAAGAGTTCGAAGTGATTGCCGCCAGGCAGCTAAGTCGCGTTGCCGAATCGGGATATCATCTTGATAAAGAATCCGTTTCAAACTGGGTGAAGACTTTGTTTGATCCGCGAAAAATCAATCGTGAGTCGTGGGAATCAGCATTGAAAAACTCATTTTGCCCACCTTCTTCTGTTTAAACGCAATGGTCAATTGATGATATATCGCACAATGATATGTTGTTACGTTTAAAGCAAGCAAAGAATGATTGTCGGTCGGTTTCAATAAGTGTTGAATTGGATCGGCAAACATTTAGATCTAACGAATTCCTCGAAAAATTGATTTATGAAGATCCTCTTAACTTCCACGTCGTTTCAAGATACGCCTGGCCGGCATTTAGAACTGTTGAATTCTCAGCCTTGGGAAGTTGTGATGGCCCGCGGTCCGCTTCCTGAATCAGCGATGTTGGATTTGGTTGGGGATCTTGACGGTATCATTTGCGGCGACGATGAAATCACCAAAGCTGTGATTGACAAAGCGCTTCCAAAACTCAAATGGATTTCCAAATACGGCATTGGAGTCGACAAAATTGATCTGCAGTACGCCACCTCGCAATCCATACCCGTTGGTTTTACGCCGGGTGTTAATCATACGACTGTGGCGGAACATTCGATTGGGCTGCTGATCGGTCTCTTTAAGCGTATTCCGCATATTGCGGACGAGGTGAAAAACGGGCGCTGGACGCGTATCACAGGCAATGAAATCGCCGGTAAAAAATTGGGGATCGTTGGGCTTGGCCGCGTTGGAAGAGCTTTGATCGAGCGAGCTGTTGCATTTGGATTGGAATGCTCTGCTTACGACGTAAACTGGGACAAAGAGTTCGCTGGCCGATTGGGGGTCAAGCGGTTTGAAGTTGTGGATGATTTGTTGGCTCAATCCGATGTCATTTCCTTGAACTGCCCCGCCACCGAACGGACTCGCAATCTGGTAAATCGATCGTCCATCGAAAAAATGAAAGATGGTGTGCGCATTATCAATTGTGCACGTGGCGAATTGGTCAACACAAAAGATATGGTTGAAGCGTTGGAATCGGGGAAAGTCGGAGGCTATGCAACCGATGTGCTGGAGCAGGAACCTCCTTCAAACGACCATCCGCTGCTTACTGCCCCAAACACCATTATTACGTCACACATTGGTTCAAGGACATTTGAGTCTGTTGAACGGCAAGCGACGATGGCGACTAAAAATGCTATTCAATTTGCTGCGGGCCAGAAACCACTTGCCCAGGTAAACGATGTCGGAAAAGCGGTTGAATCGAACGATCGAAAATCGAAAAACGTTCTTTATGTTGTGCCAGAAGCAGAGCATTTTCAATTGGTCAACGCTGCTTACCAGCATCGCGGCTATAACAAATTGGAATCCGAGCAAGCCGCGAAGTTTTGCGGGCTGGCGGCAACACATGGCATTCGCACGCACAACGCAATCAAGGCGTTGCATCTTGATCACTTGTTTGGAAGTGCCTCTGGCGGATGCGTGCCCAACGCAGAAGTTCGTAAGTTGGAATCCAGATTTCAAGCCAGCGAAGTTTGGGATGCTCAACTCAAATTAGGACAATCAGTGGCCGCCGAAGCGATGGAGCGGGCTGTCGAACTTGCCGATCAATTTGGTATCGGCCAGGTTAGTGTGGACAATTGTTTCCACTATCTTTGGGGCGGCGGATACGTAATGGAAATCGCCAAGCGCGGTTACATTGCTTATACAAACTGTACATCGACGCTTGCCGAAGTAGTGCCGTTTCGAGGTAAAAAACCGACGATGGGCACCAATCCGCACAGCTGGGGATTCCCAACACAAGAGGTGTTGGGTTTTCCGATTGTGATTGATTGGGCGACTTCGAAGGTTGCGATGGGGCGTGTACAACAGCTTAAGCGTGAAGGGAAACCATTGCCGCAAGGTTCAGCCGTCGACAAAAACGGTGTTCCAACGACCGATGCCACGGAAGCAACATCATTGCTACCTTTCGGTGATCATAAGGGCTACGGACTTTGTTTGATAAATGAACTGATGGGTGCATTTATTGGCGGATCGCTGCCAACGTTGCGCGGTCGACCGGTTGATGATGCTGAAAAGTCTTCGGCCAATTTTTACTTTCAAGTAATTCATCCCGACGCGATTGGTTCTGGTGTTTTCGCCAAGGGTAGAACACAAATTGAAAATGTAAAAGCAGTACTCGAATGTGTCCTGGGTGACGGCAACGAAGATGCGATCTGGCCGGGACAGCTTGAAGCCATGGCTGCGGAGCGATCACAGGTTGCCGGGGGGCTGTTGTTTTCTGAAGCCGAAATCAAATCATTCAACGAAATCGCTGACGAATGCGGACGTGCTGCATGGGATCTCGACAAACTCAAAATCGTAGAACAAAGATAGGTTAGACATGGGAACAGACTTGTTTTCTTTGAACGGTAAGACGGCGGTCGTTATCGGTGGTACCGGCGAGCTTTGCGGATCGATGGCGGTTGCGTTGGCAGACGCAGGAGCGGAAGTAGTTGTCGCTGGGCGTTCGGAAGCGAAGGCGGATGAAAAGCTTAAGAGGATTTCTGATGTTGGCGGCAACGGTTACTTTGTTCAAACTGATTTGAGTAATCGAGATAGTTTGGAACGTCTGCTTGGTGAGACAAAAAGTCGTTCAGGGAAATGTGATATTCTGATCAACGGAGCTGGTGTCAATTCAGCCACTCCATTTTTTGACATTGCAGAAGACGAATACGACAAGATCTTTTCGGTTAACGCAAAATCGGTTTTTCAAGCTTGTCAGGTATTTGGGAAGTATTTCGTCGATCAAAAAATTGCAGCTTCGATTATTAATGTTGGCTCAATGTCAGGTTTGATTCCGTTGTCGCGCGTCTTTACGTATTCGATGTCAAAAGCTGCCGTTCACAACATCTCCAAGAACCTTGCACGTGAATGGGCTGCGTATTCCATTCGCGTGAATACGTTGGTGCCCGGTTTTTTTCCGGCTGAACAAAACCGAAAAGTGCTTACCGAAGAACGTGTCAATCAGATCCTTGGGCATACTCCAATGAAACGATTTGGAAACGCAAGCGAGTTGGCCGGTGCAACGCTGCTGCTTGCGTCCGATGCAGGCTCGTTTATGACGGGAACGGAAATCGTTGTCGACGGTGGATACTCGGCGATGACGATTTAAAATAACTTAAATTGAAAAAATATCAGGAAACGAACATGAAGATCAGGTCGCAATCAGAAACCCAGTTTGATATTTTGTCGCTTGGCGAAGTCATGTTGCGCCTGGATCCGGGCGATGGCCGAATCAGGACAGCTCGAGAATTCAAAGCTTGGGAAGGCGGCGGAGAATATAATGTCGCGCGCGGCCTTAGACGTTGTTTTGGATGTCGGGCGGCTTTGGTCACAGCGTTTGTGCAAAACGAAATCGGCCGCTTGCTTGAAGACCTGATTATGACCGGTGGTGTGGACATGCAGCACGTCAAATGGGTGACCGGTGATGGTGTGGGGCGTGCAGTTCGAAACGGATTGAATTTTACTGAACGGGGATTTGGAGTGCGTGCGGCACTTGGAGCGATTGACCGTGGTCACACTGCTGCATCGCAAATGAAAATTGGCGATATCGATTGGGACTATATTTTTGGGAAGCAGGGTGTACGCTGGTTTCACACGGGTGGAATTTTTGCTGCGTTATCGGATACAACGCCAGGCGTAATCAAAGAAGCTTTGTCGGCCGCAAAAAAACATGGCACCATTACATCTTATGACCTGAATTTTAGAGCATCGCTTTGGGATGATTTTGGAGGCAAGCCACGTTGCCAGGCTGTCAATCGAGAAATCGCGCCGCTGGTGGATGTGATGATCGGCAACGAAGAAGATTTTACGGCATGTCTTGGTCTCGAAGTGGAAGGCGTTGACGAGAATTTGACTGACCTGCCCATCGAAGGCTTTCATGAGATGATTAACCAGGCGATTGCCGAGTATCCCAACTTTCAGGTTATTGCGACAACGATGAGAGGCGTGAAATCGGCGTCGATCAATGATTGGGGGGCGATCTGTTGGAAAGATGGAAAGCTTTTTCAGGCGTTACAAAGAAGTGACTTGGAGATTTTCGATCGGGTTGGTGGTGGAGATAGTTTTGCTTCGGGCCTGATTTATGGACTACTCAATTATGACGATGGTCAAAAGGCTGTCGATTACGGAGCGGCGCACGGTGCTTTGGCGATGACAACGCCCGGTGACACCACGATGGCAATAAGATCTGAAGTCGAAGCATTGATATCTGGCCAATCCGCTCGTGTTAAAAGGTAACGAATCTTCTCCCATACAAAAATTGGCTTTCGATAGTGTCCCCGGCCAAATAGACGGAAAGCTGACGCAGTTTTTAACTTAGAAGCCGCCCTTGGCCCATTCTTTCAACGCTTTGTTGAGCAAGTAGCCGTTAATTTGCATTTATAAACGGTATGGCGACTTAAGTTCAGAATTCGTTACGATATTGGCTATGAATAAAAGTAGCCAAAACCAATCTCAGCCCCAGTCGTCTCTTCGTCACCGCATTCACGAGATCATATTCGAAGCCGACACCCGATTGGGTTTGTTGTTCGATGTGTTGTTGCTGATTGCGATTTTGCTCAGCGTGATTGTGGTTTGTTTGGAAACCGTCGAATCGATTAAGGCGGATTATGGCAAGCTGTTTATAACACTTGAATGGGTGTTTACCATCCTGTTCACAATCGAGTACGTCTTGCGCTTGTATTGTGTCAAGCGACCAGTCAAATACGCGACCAGCTTTTTTGGTGTCATCGACTTGTTGGCAATTTTGCCGCTCTATTTGACGCTGATGTTTTCCACGGGTGCCAGTTTTGCTGTGGTTCGTGCTTTTCGCTTGCTGCGAGTGTTTCGAATTTTCAAGCTGTTGCATTTTATGAAGGAGTCCAACGAACTTGGGCGTGCAATCATGCGGGCACGCAACAAGATTATCGTTTTCATCGGAGTGGTTATTGTGGCGATTACCGTTGCCGGGGCACTGATGTATGAAATCGAAAACTGGGGACAAGGCGGGAAGATTGTTTTCGAAACGGATGAAGCTCGTTTTGCGCACATGGCCGATTTGAAAGCGCGCTTGAACAACGCAGTGGCAAGTGAAGATTTCGAAAATGCGAATTCGTTGTTGGCTGATATTGCCAATATGGACCCTGAGCGAAAACGCAGCAAATTCCGAAATATTCCTGAGTCGATGTATTGGGCGACGGTGACCATGACCACCGTTGGTTACGGCGACATTGTTCCAACGACCACATTGGGTAAATTTGTAGCCGCAATTTTGATTTTGCTTGGATACAGCTTGATCATCGTACCTACTGGTTTTGTGTCGGCAGAATTTATTGAAGCAAAAAGAGCGCCTCCCTCTACTCAAGCGTGTCCATACTGTATGCTGGAAAGCCATGACATTGATGCGGTTCACTGTAAACAGTGCGGTAAGCCGCTCAACGAAGATAACTAAGCTGAAGCTGCATGTCATCTAGCGCTATCGAATTAGAACAGGTTACCAAGCAATTCGGAAAACAAGTCGCAGTGGATTCGCTGGACCTGGTTGTCCCTCAAGGCGCAATCTACGGATTCATCGGTCCCAACGGATCGGGCAAGACAACGACATTGCGAATGATCTTGCGCATCTTTCAGCCGGATTCCGGTACCGTTAGTGTGCTTGGGCAAGCTCAAGGTAAAACGGCAGACGATCGTTTGGGCTATTTGCCGGAAGAGCGTGGTTTGTACAAACGGATGAAAGTTCGTGACGTTTTGACTTATTACGCGCGACTAAAGGGGATGCGAAATTGTCGACCGGAGATCGATGACTGGCTTGATCGGCTTGGCGCGTCGTCCTGGGCAAACAAAAAGGTTGATGCGTTGTCGAAAGGGATGGCGCAAAAAATTCAGTTTATTGCTTCGGTCGTTGCTCGGCCAAAACTGGTGATACTCGATGAGCCGTTCAGCGGGCTCGATCCCGTCAATTTGGAATCGCTTAAGGAAGCCGTTTTCAAATTGCGAGAGAACGGAACAACGATTGTGTTTTCGACGCACGACATGGATATGGCTGAGAAGATGTGCGATACGATTTTCATGATCTTTAACGGCAAGAAAGTTCTCGACGGGACGTTAAGTAGCATTCAAGCACAATATCCTGCTGATCGAGTTCGCGTCCAATTCGAAGACCAATCAACGATGCCTGCCATTGATGGGATTATGGATATCGAAAGCAACGGTCGATTTCACGAATTTCGCATGGAAAATACAGACGGTTCACAAGCCGTTTTGGAGCAATTGTTGAAGCAGCGAAGCGTTTCCCATTTTGAGATCATCAAGCCTTCATTGCACGATATCTTTGTGCGAATCGCACGACCCGAATCCATTGTGTAGTGTTTGCTGTGGCTATGTTCACTCGTTAGCTTGAATGATTTGAGTGATGTTGGTGGCGAAACGATCGTGACCCTCTTGAGTCAAGTGCACAGAATCAATCGTGCATTTGTCCCGCGTAATGACATCCAGCAAGTACCATTTCGGGATTAGTTTGATATCAAATTCGGCTGCCAGGTCGCGTTGGATTTGGCCGTAGTTATGCCGAAACGGCGGCAAAGGCAATTCAAACATCAAGATATCGATTTCGTGTTGGCTAAGTTCGGATAGCAATTGCCGCAGATCGATGGAAAATTTCTGTGCCGAAGTTGAACCCAGCAAATCGTTGCCGCCAATTTCAAGAATGGCCAGTGTGCAATCGATCGGAGATTTTTGGGCTTCTTTTGTGGCGGTGGAACATTTGGCACCGGGGATAGCTCGGTTGTCGACGTTGATATGCAAATGGTCACGAATTTGGTCAGGCCATTTGATTGTTTTGTCACCGCCGCCGGTTCCAGCCGTTATCGAATCGCCCAGGATCAGAATGGAAGTGTGCGATTTGTCGAGCATTGGCAATCGGTGGAATTGGTATTCGAAGACGGCGATGGAGATGAATACAAGGGCCGCGAGCGTCGCGACCGTTTTCCTGTGCCTGCTCAAACCGCCAATTCCCAATGTTAGTTGCCAGATTACCGCAGCAAGAATCAATGCTGCATACATCCATGTCGGCAAGGGAGTTGATGATATCGCGATGAAAATACAGCCAATCAAGAAAATGAAAAACTGTAGTCTTCGGAGCCAGTTATCGAGCAATGAAAGAGGAATCGCGAGTAAAATCAAGCCGATTCCGACAAAGAAAACAATGCCGCTGCCAACGAAATAAATGAGCAAGTTTTGCACGATAACCTCCACCGTAGATTGTTCGGGCGAAAAAATGAAACCATGGGCAGAAATATTTGGCCGGGGTTTCACGGTTATTGATAGACAGCAAGGCGATTGGTTTTGCCTTGGTTGATTTTACACAATTGATTTTACGCAATTAATTCGCGTTGGCTTCTGACTAAGTTTGTTCATAATAGACATTTGATTAATTAACTTGGATTTTACCAATCAGGCGATATGAAACTTAGCGGAATTCACCTTTTTCTCGCCTGCCTCGCATTGATGTTATTGCGAGTCACAGTCGGCTTTCATTTTTTCATGGAAGGTGCCGACAAGGTGAAAAACGGTTTTACAGCCGAGTATTTTCTTGCGGCTGCGAAGGGACCATTGGCTGGTCATTTTCATTCGATGTTGGATGACAATGATGGGGCACTCAAGTTTTGTTTGAGCGAAGACTCGGAAACTGGAAAACAGGACTTGGATCCGGAATTGACATTCGCCATTTGGGACGACTTTCTAGACCGTGCTTATGGGCACTACAACTTCGGTGACGAAGCGTTGGCCCAGAAACTGACCGATCGCCGGGCGGCTTTAAAGCAGGAAATAATAACCGCCCGTGCTGAGAAAGATGCAAGCGTGAACACGCGCGAGTTGGAAGCTGCAAGAGCTCGCGACGAACAAAGCATTTTGAATTTACGCACGCAACTGAAACGCGGTGAACAGATATTGGCTACTCACATGGAAGAGTTGCAATATTGGATAGACGTGAATCGTATCGAATTGCTTGCCTATTTTGGAACGGAACACCGCGAGTCGGGTTTCGATCGAGATGGTGAGTCAAAGGAAAAAGTCGCGGTTTATGTCGATTCGCTTCGAGATCAGGTGACGGCCATTAAATCGGATCGTAAAAAACAAAAAACAGGATGGGCGGCAGAGATCGATGCGATTTGGGATTCTTATGAAACTCAAATCAATGGTCTCGCTGTGGATACCCAATCGGACCAGCCGGCACTTTCGCTGCATCGTCCTTTCGAACAAAAATTCAGCAAGCTGCAATGGATCAACCGGATTATTCCCTGGTTCGACATCGTGATTGGTGCTTTGTTGATCCTTGGGTTGTTCACAAGAATCGCGTCTTTGATGGGGGCAGGATTTTTGGCTTCGGTGATCGCAGCGCAACCGCCCTGGATACCTGGTACAGAGTCAACTTATTTATATGCGATTGAATTGATGGCACTGGTAGTCATTTTTTCTACGCTTGCTGGACGAATTGGTGGTCTTGATTTCTTTGTCGCTGGGCGCAGGAAAATCAAGCTGCATTAGGAACAACTGAAACGCAATAGGCACAACATGATTTATTTATCAGACGAAGAACGAGAAGTTGGTCGCGACAATTATTACGGTGCCGTTACGGCATACGATCAAATGACTCGCCGCGATTTTTTGACCAAGTCGATCGCGGCAGGCGGCATGTCTGCGGCGGGTATTGGTGCGATGTACTATGGCTACCAACAGCCACGTCGCCCGATTCGAATCAGCGTAATTGGAACCGGCGACGAAGGAAACGTCCTGATCGGCGCGTTGAATCCTGATTATGTTCAAGTCAAATCGATTTGCGATATCAGGCCTTCAAGTATTCACCGCGCGTTCCATGGCGATTGGGCGACCAAGAACACCGCTTATGTTCGACCGGGCTTAATGAAAGTTTATGGCTGGGGCAGTGAAGCGGAAGCCCGTCGCAATGTCGAAGTCCATCAGAATTGGGAGGATGCAGTTGCGGATCCAGATATTGACGGCGTAATCATCGCGTTGCCGTTGCATTTACATGCACCCGTTGCCATTGCGGCCATGAAAAACGGTAAGCATGTGTTGTGTGAAAAATTAATGGCGCACAACGTGACTCAATGCAAATTGATGGCTCGTGCGGCCAACGTCAATCGGTCGTTTCTGTCAGTTGGGCACCAACGACACTACAGTATTTTGTATGACAATGCAGTGAATTTAATTCGCTGGGGATTGCTCGGCGAGATTCATCACATCCGTGCGCAATGGCATCGAAACAATCGGCCTGGTTCAGATACCTGGGCTCCTCCAATTCCCGGTGGCGAAAACAGTTTGGCTGATGGACGGCGTGTCGACAAGATCGTGGACCAGTTAAACAAATTCAAGAAAGCGTATCAAAATTCAACTTCTTCGTCGGCGCGAGCAAATTTTTCCAAACAGATTGCTCAGTGGGAAAAGTGGAATGAGGATCAATTCGTTGCTGCCTCGCAATACGGATACATCGATGACAACCAGGTTTATGGCGATGGACGAAATCGCTCGGCTTTGGAAGAATTGGTTCGATGGCGATTGTGGGATCGGACTGGCGGAGGGCTGATGGCGGAACTGGGGAGTCATCAACTGGACGCATCAAGCATCTTCATTTCTGCATTGAGTAAGGAAACAGGCAAGCATGTTCATCCTTTAACGGTCAACGCGGTCGGCGGTCGACACTTGTTTCCGTTTGATCGAGATGCAGACGATCATGTCTATTGTATGTTTGAGTTTCCTGGACAGGGTTATGATTACGATTTCGATGTCGGCTATAAAGACATTGTGAATTCGGTGCCGAACCCCCAATCGGGAATCCCTTCTTACGAACAAGACGACCACAAAAAGATCGTCGTGACTTATTCGTCGATCAATGGAAACGGTTTTGGTGGCTACGGTGAAGTCGTTATGGGTACCAAGGGTACTTTAGTGCTGGACCGTGAAAAAGAAGTCATGCTGTATCCGATTTCAGGTACCAGTGCCAAAGCGGGAGTCAAAGCCAAGGGCGATAGTGTCGTCCTGGATACTTCGGCTAGCGGTGACGCCGCACCAGCGAAAACCGCTCAGGGCAGCGGGCCGGTCAGTCGCGGTTACCGAGAAGAAATTGAGCATTGGGCGTGGTGCATTAGCACTGGCGATTTTGGGAATCAGACCCGATGTAACGGCGAAGTTGCACTTGGTGACGCAGTGATCGCATTGGCTGCCAAGCAGGCGATCAAGAATTCACAAGATCCAGCGATCGGCCACGGTTTCATGAAATTCGAGCATGGCTGGTTTGACGTTGATTCAGACGAATGTCCTGAAGCCCAGACGATCGAGGCGCAGCAGCAAATCATGGCGGTTGAGAAAAAGCGATTGGGATTGGTCTAAACCGGGTTCGGTCTAGATTGGGCTTGGTTTAAACAGCTGCAGTTCAAGATTTTGCTTGAATCATTGAAATCAATTTGTTGACCGCCAGTTTTACAAACTCAGGATCTTCAGCGCCCAAGGGATGGCGTTGTAATTCGATGGTCCCAGGTAAGCTGGATTCGATCGCATTAAAAAATGCGGCATCACTTTCGCGATCTACCAGCGATCCACCTTCAACGCTGTATCGACTGACCCCTTTTTCGGGGATCATGAAACAGCAATCACCTTTGACGCCAGACAAGCGTTGACCAATGGTTTCTCCGACCTTAACAATTTCTTCGCTGTTCAATCGTGGTACAAAGACGTAAGGGTTGTGGAACACATATTGGTGATTTTTGTAGTCGTCGGGCACCGAATCCGCTTCGTCCACCCAGATCCCCAGATGTTCAGCACCACCGGGGCAGATAACTTGTGGCAGGCCAAGTTCAGCCGCAACGGTCAACCGTTCGTCGGTGGCAGCACGCAAACAGTCGTAACAACCGTCGGCGATTTCTCCCAACGCGTAATCGAAAACGGCAGTCAGTAGGCCTTCCCGCATCATTTGTTCCATTGCACGACCGCCGGTTCCGACGGCATGAAAAACGATGACTTCGAAGCCAGCTTTTTCGAATAGTTCAAGTGCGACGTTTGCACCGTCGGTCAATACGCCTAGGTTGGTCATTCCAATAAAGGCACTTGCTTCTTTTGACTTTTCGATTTTTCGTTCACTGGCAGCCATTCCGTAAGCGGCGCCGGCAAGATTCGAAAGGATTTTTCGACTGAACGGATTGAGACCCAAAATATCAGCGACCGAAGGCATCATCGTGATATCTTTGATGTCCATAAATCCTTTTGTGTCTCCCGAGGCGATGGTCGACAAAATGATTTTTGGAAAGCCGTAGGGCAGTTGTTGGAAAATTTGTGCGCAATTGGGTGTGCCTTGCGTTCCCCCCAATCCGACGACTGCCTGAATTTCACCAGCCGCGATTTTATCCAGCAGAATTTTTGCAGTACCGCGAATCATAATGGGGGACGCTTCTTGTCGCGTTGGGGATTGGCGCAGCTTTTCAAAATCTTCCCCAGCCGCTTCGACTACCATTTGATTGGAGTAGTCGACGTTGGTTTTGGGTTCGCCAACAACACCGATATCAATAAGACACGCTGTGCCACCGAAGCGTTCAATTTCACTGCGAATAAAATCAGATTCCAGGCCTTTAGTGTCCATCGTGGCCACAACAGCAATTTGTTTGTTCAATGGAACTCCATTCAAAACATATTATGGGTAGGGTTCAGCATCGCTTTTGAAGGTGCGATAAAGGAAGAGTACGAGCGCTCCTCCGGCTAAAATAAACATCGAAATTTTCAGGAAGTTGACTCCTTTGGCCTGAGATTTTCGTCTCGACTCGCGGCTAAAATCGGATGCCGAGTAATCCGAATACGAACGGCTTGGACTCGAGCCAAATTGACCAGCGTCAACTTGTTCGGTCTTGAATCCAGCGGCGTCAAAGCGGCTGGATGCAATGTCCAGAGATTTCGCAATCGATTTAAGGTGCTCCAAATTCGCTGAGGCTTTGTTGGTTTGACCGCCGATCGAAACACGAAGCCCTTCTGGCTTGACAGGCAAAAACAAAGTGTAGCCGATATAATTCCCGAGATGGCCGACGCTGTGTTGTGTCTTCCAGATTTCTGATTCCACTCCAAACAGATCGAAGTCGATTTTTTCGGTCGGTTTGCCGACGGCCCGGCGAAGGGACGATAGTTGCCGGCTGTCGGAAGCGTCCAGCAAGTTGTCAGTGCGATGAATTTCAATGATGGTTGGAATCTTTGCTTCTGACACATTCTTTTGGACGAAAGAATGCAGCATCGTCAATTCACTGCTGACGTTTTTGAATTTTCGAAATCCTGGCGGGATCGCCAATTTGAACTCATGTTCTTGATTGTTGACTTCGATGCCTTGTTGAGCATCGGCAGTATCGGCAGGCTTCACGTTTGATGTATTGGTTCCTGCCAAGCCACTTTCAGATTCGAAATTTCCATCAGCCAACTTTGCAAACCGCTCATTAAATTCCTCAAGCCTCTTTTTCGCTTCTTGCGTATTTCCCGTTCCGACGGCATCAAGAAGTTTTTGCAATTCTTCTTTTTCTGAGGCGATGCGTTGTTCTCTTTCTTTGCGAGCCTCGTCGTCCATGCCCGTATTTGGTTTTTCATACTCGGTGAGCATCTGTTCCTGATCCGAACGAATCTTGTCGAGCATTTCGTCCTTGTCCATTCCGATCAATTCTTTTAGCGGTGTGGGACCGGTACGGCTGGGATCGGTGCGAGAAAGCAATTCTGCTCTGGACTTCATCTGTGCCAGATATTCAATGTCTTCTGGCCCAAGCAACTCAATGGGAACAACGACCGCTTTTGTCTTCCGCTCGAGGATAACTTTTTCGCCATCTGAAAAGACCAGCTTGGCGACCGCTTCGGTTCCTTTAGTACTTTTCCATGTGCGAAACTCGGTGGCCACGGGCTCGAATCCTTTGCCATTGGTCTTCTTCATTTCCGGCGGGAAAAATGTATTGGTATTCGACTTTCCATTAGTGGGATTGTAATATCGAATCTGGTAGAAATTTTTCCCCGGTTTGGCGATCACAATACCCGGAAATGTTTTTTCTTTGATTTCGACGGTTACGATTTCCCGTATTTCAAAGGATTCCAACTCTTGCGACGTTCCCAACCCTTGCGCAGCAGCAAAGGGTTGGCTCAGTATTAATACAAAGCCAGATAGCAGTAGCGGAAAAAATACACGAAACATGATCAGTTCTCGGTGCCAGTTCACCAGCAGAATTGTAATACAACGCAGTTAGCGTTTTAAGGAACCACAAGCATTTCTACTGAAAATACTGCAATTTGCTCAGTTTCTTTGGATTTGTGTCGGGTTCAATCGCCGCTGGTAACTTGGAAATTGACCGTCAAAACCGGCATTGGACCGGAATGTTTAACGATTAGTAAAAGGGAATCGATAACGGACTCTTTAATGGACGCGTTAAAGATTGCCAAGCCGGTATGACCCGAAGAATAAAATGCGAATCATCCGTCGGAGCTGATTAATCCGAACAACAGTAGTGACGCGTGCATACGAATTTGCAGGCGTATGGTTAATTACCCGGAGATTCGGCGAAAATGTCATTTTCAATTCAAAACAATTTCCAAATAGCTTCCTTGTGTGTGATCGCACTACTTTTTACCGGATGCTACGCGAAACGAAATTGTCCACCTCTAAACGCTGTTCCTGCCGACAAGGTCAGAAACAAGACGTGTTGTGATACCCGCGAACCGGAACAGATCAATTTTCTGATGCTGCGACGCGAGCCACCATCCGACTATGTGCTTGGAGGCGGCGATACATTGGGAATCTACATCCAGGGTATTACCGGTGACAAAGATACTCCGCCGCCGGTTCATTTTCCAGAAGATCCAGGCTTGCAGCCTGCACTAGGATACCCGGTTCCGATTCGTGACGACGGCTATATTTCATTGCCTTTGATTGAACCGATCCAGTTGGAAGGTTTAACTTTAGGTCAGGCCGAATCAAAAATACGAGAGGCCTACACGACAGACCGTGAAATCCTGAAAGACGGCAGTGACAAGATCATTGTCACTTTGATCCGACGAAGGACATACAATATCCTGGTGATTCGTGAAGACGAAAATGACAACCGTGAAATTTCATTCCGCAGCAACGAAAGCTTCCTTGAAGAACAACGGCAAGGTCAAACTTATTCGATCGAATTGCCTGCTTACGAGAATGATGTACTGCACGCTCTTAGTGAAACCGGCGGCATGCCTGGACAGGGGGCGGTCAACGAAATCGTAATTATCCGTGACGGATTGAACCTTGGCATTAGTTCGCCAGATGCAATCGTGACGGCTGTCGATGACGGCGTCTTCTCAAGTACCCTTTCAGGGGCAAATGTGACGAGAATTCCGATCTCAGATGAAAATGGTGTGTTGCCTGAGCTTTCAGAAGAAGAGATTACGCTAAACGATGGCGACGTGATTTTTATTGAAGGACGAAAACGCGAAGTCTTTTACACCGCCGGCCTTCTCGAAGGCGGAAGATTCCCGTTGCCACGTGATTACGAAATCGATGTGATGGAAGCCATCGCACTTGCTGGCGGCATTAGCCGTTCGCAACAGGGTTCAGTGGGCGGTCGAGGTTCTGGAATACTTCCACCATCGAGCTTGTTGATCCTTCGCGAACACAACTGTAAGTTCTGTGCGATCGAAGTTGATCTGCGTTGTATCGATTCGGATCCAAGTCAACGGGTCATCATCCGACCGGGTGATATCATCAAACTTGACTATCGCCCGAACGAAACGTTCGTAAATACGATCATTTCGATCTTCCAGTTTGGATCAATTTTCCGAGCATTCAACTAGCGTAGAAATTGGTTATCCGTCCGGTTTTTCCGCCGGGCGGACATCGATTCCAAGTTCCACCAGATGCACATCATCAACCATACTCGGGGCTTCTGTCATTAGATCGGAAGCCCTTTGTGTTTTTGGAAACGTGATACAGTCGCGAATGTTGTCCAGCCCGGCAAACAGCATCACAATGCGGTCGATACCAAGTGCAATACCGCCATGTGGTGGTGCTCCGTAAGCTAACGCATCCAACAAGAACCCAAATCGTTCGCGTGCCGATTGCTCGTCCATGCCAAGCAATCCAAATACCTGAGCCTGAGTTTCGCTGTCGTGGATACGAATGGTACCGCCACCAGCTTCGTAGCCATTGATAATCAAGTCGTAAGCTTTTGCGCGTGCCTTTCCGGGCTCTTGCGCTAAATTCGCAAGATCTTCGTCCCGCGGAGCTGTGAACGGATGGTGCATGGCGACCCAGCGCTTTTCATCCGGGTCGTAATCGAACATTGGGAATTCCACGACCCATGAAAAATTCATTTCATTGGGATCGTATAATTCCAGTTCAGCGCCAAGTCGCTTCCGTAATCCGTTCAAAGCTTTGCAGCTTACGTCCCAAGTGTCTGCGATGAACAATAGCAGGTCACCCGGCTTGGCTTCGCATTTGGATTTGATCTCTTCAAGATGTTCGGTATCAAAATTTTTCGCGATGGGCGATGCAAGATTGCCCTCTTGGTCGACCTTAAACCATGCTAATCCTTTGGCTCCAAAATCTTCCTGAACATAGCTTGTCAATTCATCAATTCGCTTGCGGGAAAATTTGTCGGCAGCGCCGATGGCGTTGATACCGCGAACGAAATTTCCGGCATCCGCGGTTCCGCGAAAAACACGGAATTCTGTCTTTTTGGCGACGTCAGTGAAATCAACGATCTCCATCGCAAATCGTAGATCTGGTGCGTCATGACCAAACCGCGTCATCGCTTCGTCATAAGTCATGCGAGGCAACGGCAATTCGATATCGATACCGGCAATGTCTTTGGCAAGATTCTTCATCAGCCCATCGATCATGTCGATTACGTCATCTGTTTCAACGAATGACATTTCCATGTCAAGTTGAGTGAATTCCGGCTGACGATCGGCTCGTAGATCTTCGTCACGAAAACATCGTGCGACTTGTACATAGCGGTCGTAGCCTGCGATCATCATCAACTGTTTATAAATCTGTGGGGATTGAGGTAGTGCATAAAATTCACCTTTGTGGACGCGGCTGGGGACCAGATAGTCGCGGGCTCCTTCTGGAGTGCTGCGTCCCAAGATAGGAGTTTCTATGTCGAGAAAACCGTTTTCGTCGAAGTAGTCTCGAATGGCTTTCGTGATTTTGCTGCGCAAGTACATCGCTTGCTGCATTTGTGGTCTTCGCAGATCCAGGTATCTGTACTTCAGCCGCAAATCTTCGTTGGGCATTTCTTCCTGAGAAGGCAGAAACGGTGGCGTTTTCGAAGGGTTTAAAATCGTCAGCGTTGAAGTTTCAATTTCTATTTCGCCAGTGGGAAGCTTGGGGTTTTCCTGTCCGCTGGGACGCGGAACAACTTTTCCGGTGACCTGCACAACGTATTCACGTTTGATTTCTTCCGATGCTTTCAAAACTTCAGGGCTCGAGCTGGGGCCCATGACAATCTGAGTCTTGCCGTAACGGTCTCGGACGTCGATAAATTTACCCTGTCCGAAATCGCGGATCGTTTCTATCCAGCCACATATAGTGACTTCCTGGTCCTTGTTTGACAGATTCAACTCGCCACAAGTATGTGTACGCAGCACGTCGGGCCCTTAAATTTATGGGGTGGTTTTCAAAATTGAACTAGTAAATATCGCAGCATTACAGGCGGACATAAAGCTCTGCTGCAAAGAATTTCAAAATTTCGAGAACGAAGGGAGTATGCGGATCTATTTTCCTTCTGCGGTCGCGTCGGATGGCTCGCACGCATTGCTGCTAGGCATGCGACGCCGCCGATTTTTTCGCCTTTTGCGCGAGCAATTTTTTCTGGTAACGACCTTGAACGATGTCCGTAAGTACTAATACAGCCAGCACGAAATAGAAAGTGGTTTTCGTCATCGGTTCGACCGCGTTACCGAACAGCCGCAAATGGGCGAGGTGACCGCCTTCGCTGATCAACATGATCCCGACGACAAACAGCACGAACAAACCGAGCACTTCGTACATCCGGTTCTTGTTCAGAAAGTCAGAGACGCGGTCGGCCAACCATATCATTCCCAGTCCGCTCAAGATGATTGCTGCTCCCATGACCCACCAGACGTCGGTCAAAGCCATGGCACTGAGAATCGAGTCAAATGAAAAGACAACATTCATGACCATGATCCAAAAAATCGCGGCAAAGGTTGAACGTCGTTTGCCTGAGTCCTCGCCATGATGATCATGTTCCAGCCGCGTCATGTGCCAGATCTCTTTCATCGCTGTATAAATGATAAACGCTCCTCCAGCCAAAACGATCAGGCTATGGAGGTTGAAATGTCCTTCAGCGAACGGAAACTCGAATTCGAACACGGAATACTTTTCGAAGAAGTCTTGAAGTGACAACAGCAGAAACAGCAAGACAATTCTCAAGCCAATCGCCAGGCCAATTCCCCATGCTCGAACCGATGCCTGTTTTTCCGGCGGCGCATTTTTGGATTCAAGCGAGATATAGAGAAGGTTGTCGAAGCCCAGAACTGCCTGCAACAAGATCAACAACCCTAAAGTGACGATATTGCCGACGAACGTTGTTTCTTCTGCTTTCGTTTCTGATGCGCCTTCGACTTCGCTGGCGTTTTCAGAGTCGTCCGCAACCGCAGCGGTCGTGTCCTCGGTAACGCTGGCATTGATCGAAGAAGTGACGACGCTGAATGTAGCTAGAATGATGGAGAGAAGAACGCCAAGGCGGATGATAGTGTGGAATATTTTCACGGAATGAGCTTTGTTGATTCGAACAGGAAACCGAAAACCGGATTCTAACAAATCGACCCGTTTGCTGGGAACACGAATCGATCCCAGGCTCGATGGCTTATTGCCAAGGCAAAATGACTTGCCATTTGTTGACCCAGTGGCAAATCAGCGGGTTCAAGATCGGTCCGTTTTCTTGCTGACCGGCACATACTTCTGCCGAACTTAACCAACAAATTGACTGGTGGTCTGCGATGGTTTTGGCAACTTCCGCCTTGTATAGATCCACGGCATAGAATGCGACGGCGATGTGTTTTTCTGACAAATCGCCGGGAAGCTGTCCAATATATTCCATGTTCAATTGTGACATGTTGGCAACCAGAAAATCGGATGTGCGGCCCAAATTCAGGCGCCAGCCGACTTCACGCATGGCGGTTTCACGAAACGATTCTTTGTCCAGTCTTTGCCCAACAATAAAGTCCCACCAATTGTGACTTTCGTCCCACAGCGCCATCCATTGGGCGTGATCATCGACATAGCGTCGAATTAAGGCGACACTGCGGAATACCTTTTCCATTTGGTCCTTGACGCAAATCTTAGTTGAATCCAGTCTGGAATTTGCGGTTTTAATTATGGCGGTTATCTGCAGGCGAATTGGAAGCTATTCACCGCACAACGAAAAATGGCAAGCCGCCTGTAAACAACGTGGTGTCGAATTGACACTGTTTCATGGTCGTGGCGGATCACTTGGACGCGGGGGCGGTCCTGCCAACCTCGCCATCCTCACGCAACCACCAGAATCTGTCAACGGTCGAATCCGAGTTACCGAACAGGGAGAAGTTGTAAGTTCGCGATACTCCAACCCGGCTATCGCTCGACGTCATCTGCAACAATTGGTACACGCAGTGGTTTGCTCAACCGG
>CAYONX010000059.1:0-27322 GCA_964405425.1 uncultured Pirellulaceae bacterium
CGAGCACGGGTCGTATCGTATTCGTTTCGAGTCGCCATATAGCTGGGGCACATCGTTCCACCGGCCAAATGCGTTTTGCGGCAATCACCCGATCCGCTGCAAAGCTCTACAGCCGCCAGCAAACTTCCCGACTCAGAAAAATTGAAAACCGTTTGTGGCTGCTCAGGCAAACTCGATGGTGTTCGCAAGTTTTGATCCAGACGAGCCGCATCCGTTATTTTGCCCGGATTGAAAATATGGTTCGGATCCCAGGTCTGCTTGATCTCGCGAAACAGTGCGTAGCATTCCTCACCCACCATTTCTCGAATCAATTCCGAACGTAACAAACCATCGCCATGTTCGCCGCTTAACGATCCGCGGAACTTTTTAACGATCTCGGCAGCACCGACCGCAATCGCCCGTAACCGCTGGCGGTCTTCCAGTAATTTCAAATTCAATTGAGGTCGCAAATGAATCTCACCAGCACCCGCGTGCCCGTAATGCACACATGAAACCGTATGCTCCGATTCCAGATACGCGTCGATTGCCTGAACAAAATCCGGCAAATGCTTCAAACTTACGGCCGTATCTTCAATCAAAGTCGTTGGCTTTTTATCTCCTATCACATTGTTGACCACTCCCAAGCCCGCCTTGCGAACTTGCCACGCCGAATCCGCATTCACACCGGTCAACACCGGAAAACAATATCCCAATTCTGCGTCGCGCAATTCTTGAATCAAATTTTGCGCCATCGAATTCAATACTGCGTCGTCGCCAGCTCGAAATTCAATCATCAAAACAGCTCGCGGCTGGCCGCTCAAGAAAGCCATCTTGCGTTTGAGTGCGCTGTTTCGTGAAGCACCGGCGATCACAAGGTCATCAATCAATTCACATCGGCTTGGATGAAATCGCATCGCAATCTGTGTAGCCAGTAACGCGCGGTGCACGCTTTTAAAATGAGCACAAATCAGCAACGAGTGTTTTGCGGGCAGCGGTACACAATTCAAAGTAATCTGCGTCGCCAGAAAAAGAGTCCCTTCTGAACCGGCAATCAGCTTACACAAATTCAATGGCTCCGTTCCCCTAAACGGCTCCATGTCCAATAGCGAGTCAACAGCGTAACCTGTGTTTCGTCTACGGACTTCAGCATCGGGAAAATTCTGAACAATCCTGGCTCGCAGCCCTGGATCACTTAACCGCTGCACCATCGTTCGATAGATGCTGCCCTGCAAATCGTCGCGCTTCAATTTATCAAGCAACGAATTTTTATCAGTCGGACCAAACGATGCAAACGAACCATCGCTCAAAAATCCATCGACTTTGACGACATGATCTCGGGTACTTCCGTAAACGATCGAATTGGCGCCGCAAGAATTATTTCCCAGCATGCCTCCAATCATCGCACGGTTCGAAGTCGAAGTTTCTGGCGCAAAATACAAGTTATGTTTTGCCAGTTCCATATTCAATTCATCACGAATCACGCCCGGCTGCACAGCCACGGTGCCGGCGTCTGAATCAACCTTGATGATCTTTGTCAGATAACGGGACACGTCCACAACCATCCCCGAACCAACCACCTGGCCCGCCAATGAAGTACCCGCCGTTCTTGGAATCAGGCCGATTGAATTCTCGTTGGCAAAGCCAATCAACTTCGCGATGTCTTCATTGCATTTGGGAAACGCGACTGCCAGTGGCCGCTGTTGATATATCGAAGCGTCAGTCGAATAGATCGTTCGAAACGCCCGATCCGCATGGATTTCTCCATCCAGCAATGAATTAAGCTTTTCAATCTTGTTCTGCATCGCCAAGTTTTTCACAGCAGTAAATTGTGGAGCATAAAGCCAACCAGCGTTAATCTTTAACGATTATCCTCTTTACGCCACCGCACAATCTGCAAAACCGATTATTCCCGTCGTCAGTTTTAATCTTATTGTCCCAATATTCTCGATGATTCTGACGTAGAACCACCCAATATCGTCAGCAATCATGCCGCCCAAAATTGTTCAACGAATGCTCCTGGCCATCGCAATTCTTTGCGGCGTTTCGGGTTGCCACGTGCGCCGAAGCAATTGCTGCTGTTTGGATACATCCGTTGCCGATGCGAACGTCACGATTCGAGAATCAGCAAATACCGGCGAAATCCGCTCTAGTTTTGAATCTATCGAACAAGCCGCTGATTCACAGCCATTGGAAGTGGCCAGTTTTTTCTCTCAGGGATCAACCGCACTTGATTTAAAAAAATGTTGCTGCGCCGCAGCAATCAATTCGCCGATCGCCGATGCCATCGATAAAGAACGACAGGCAATGTGCTGCTGCGATCGCTACAACCGATGTGTGGATGAATTTCTGGCCGGGCAAGCGCTCAAACAACGCAATGAAGCCGCGTCCATTGCTGGCGAACTCTTCCTGCGGTTGGTCGAAATTCAATTGCAGCAGGAACTACTGGACGAATCGAACGACAAGCTCTCAGAATTACGTGCTGCCAGCAAATTCGCTGACGAACAGGGATTTGCTACTGTCGATGCCGATACCGAAATTGACAAACAGGAAATACAACTCCGAAACCAACACGTCGAGCTTGAAGAAAATCGAACCGCTGTCACGGCAAAGCTGAACGCCGTTCTTGGAATCAGCTTGTGCAGCCCCAAAACGATCTATCCGATCTTTGAGCTGCTTCCGGTAAACGAGCCAGTCGAAACCTGCACCGAAATCGAGAACGCTTTCACCCATCGCGCGGACCTGCAAGCTCTTAACCAACAAGGCTGTGGATGTATGGACTCTGAATGCTACGACATCCTTTCCAACCTTGACCCCAGACTTGGAATTGGTGCCAAAGCAGCAGTACAAAAATGTTTGCTGCTGAAAAATCTCCACTCCGCTGAAGATTGTGCCAAAGGCATTCGCAACCAACAGTTTGATGAACTGAAATCAGCCCGGCGCGAACTCGTCCGTCTGGAAGTCACCCAAGCCGTCCTTGCGATTCAATCTGGCTACAAGAAATTATCAATCGAAGACGACAATGTTGCACGGCTTGAAACGCGGCTTGAAGCACTTGATTACTCTGCCGAACTGGATTCTTTGGACAATTACTTGAAAACCATCGAAGTCTGGTCAGAACTTCAAATGGCTAAATCAGCTCGAATCTCCAAAGCGATCGACTTTGAAATCGCCAAAATCAAGCTTGTCGGTGCCACCGGTCGTTGGCCTGAAATTTGCGAAATCGCCGGCTACAAATGCTATAGCAGCCGTTCATGCTGCAACTAATTGGCAGTGCGGCGGCTTCTTAAACAAAGCGATTGAAGCCAACGTGCAACGCGGCCCAACGCTCGCGTTGGATGCCAATCTCGCTGTTAATTTCACTAATGCTGGCATCTTTTTGCTAAACCTTCTCTGATCAGCATAATCAATTCTTGTGTTTCATTCGAAAATCCAGCATTCCCTGCAAAGCCATACGGCTTCCCGTGATTATCATGGGGTGATCATTATTATCCGATGAGAAATCAACGGCGGATCACAAACAACGGCAATCATGCGAATTTTCTTGGCAGTACTACTGGCAGCACTCACCGGTGTCGTCGGTTGGTACATCGGCTCCAATTCCAAAACTCAAACAGCAGCTACGAATATCGAATCCGAAGCTGTATCCATTGCGCGCGCTGAGACTAGAATCCGAGGGCTCGGTAAACTTGAGCCAGCTTCCGGCATCGTAAAAATCCTGGCTCCACAAGGACAAAAGATAGAAACGCTGTTCGATTTGAAGGTTGGCGATCCTGTCACGTTCGATCAACCCATCGTCCAATTTTCTGGCCGAAAAGCTCGCGAGCTGGAATTAAAAATTGCCAAATCCAGAAAGCAGGATGCACTCAACCAGCTGGAACTGGAAGTCTCCAAGGGCGAATTAAAAAAATCATCTGCCCAAATTGCGATTGATATGGCGAAAACTATGGGCGAAACGATCGCTGACAAAGCAGAACAAATTTCGCTGCTGCGATCTCAGAAATCGGCTGCCGAAAATCAGCTGCAACAATTGCTAAAAATTGATCGCAACCCGTTGACTTCCAATATGGTCGGACAAAACGACCTGGTAAAACAACAACTGCTGGTCGACCAGATAAACACAAAAATTGCCAACGCTGAAATCGAATCCAAACAAGCCTCACAACAAGCCAATGGATCACAAGCAGCGGCTGAAAACGATTTGCGGACTGTCGAATTGATGATCGACCAGGCAGACAAATCTGTACCGTTGGCAACGCTGGATGCCACCATCAAAGCCGCCGAAGTCGCACTTGAGTTGACGGAAATTAAGGCCCCCTTCGATGGAACCGTTCTGGACATCGTTGTTCGACCCGGCGATTCGGTTACCAATCAGCCCGTGATGGTGATCGGTGACACCAACAATATGGTTTGTGTTTGCGAGATCAATGATGTGAATTTTCGTTATGTTACCGTCGGCGACAAGGCAACCATTTCCAGTATCGCACTTGCAGACGATTTGACGGGCGAAGTGATCTCAAAAGGTATCATGATTGGGCCTCCTTCGATGAAAGACCCCAACCCGTTTGCCAGTGTCGACCGAAAAACGGGGCGAGTGGTCGTCGCCCTGGACGATAGCGAAGCTGCCAGAGAATTCATTAATCTTCAAGTTGACGTCGAAATTGAAATCGACGACAGCGCGGATAACCTGAACTAGATTCTGCGAATCATTTTGCTTCATGCTCCATGGCAACTCCGCTCTCCATTCAGAACCTGATTCATGGCAAATGGCGAACAATTTTGTCTGTGGTCGGTATCAGCATCGCCATCGTATTGATTTTCATGCAGCTTGGATTTCTGGGTGCGGTCACCGATACGGCTGTCGTTTTTTACGATGAAATGGAATTCGATTTACTGGCGTGTTCGCCGGACTATTACAATTTTGTAAATAGCGGCCGGTGTTCACAGGACGATTTACGCACGATTGATTCTGCCTCGATCGTCAGTAACGTCGCGCCGCTGCATGTCAGCCTGGGCAAATGGAATTACGAAGCAAAAGAAGTTCAGCGCGGCATGCTGATCCTTGGCGTTAACCCTGATGAAACGACATTCACCAATCGGGACGTCACCGACAAAATCAGCGCCCTTAGACAGCAATCGGCGATTCTGATCGATCAAACCTCTCGGCCCCGTTTTCTGGGCGCAGACAACAAGGAACCGTTCAGCGAAAAACAAATTGGGCTGGAAATTGAACTCAATGGCATCGCTTGCCGAATTGCTGACTTGTTTGAAATCGGCACTGGACTGGCTGCCGACGGTGCGACTATCGTTCACCAGTCACAATTCCAGAAAATCGTTCCAGGTTACACTGGCGACGATGTCTCGATCGGTTTGATCAAGTTACAGGACGGCATCAATATCGCTGAAGCGAAGACACAATTGCAAGAAATTTTTCCGGTTTCAGCGGCCGACAAGTTCCCCCAAGTCCACATCGAAATCCTGACACGTGCGGAAATAGAACAACGTGAAATCGACTATTGGCAATGGGGAACCCCGATCGGATTCATATTTATGGCCGGGGCCATCGTTGCGTTTCTGGTCGGAGGAATCATCGTTTACATCGTGCTGTCGTCCGACATCTCCAAACAAATCGGAGAATACGCCACTTTAAAAGCAATGGGATATCGCAATCAGTTTCTTGCCAAGACCGTTCTCGAACAAGCATTCATACTGGCGTTGATCAGCTACATTTGTGCCTTGGCCGTGTCGTTGGTGCTGTACCAGGTAGTCGGCGATTTGGCAAAATTACCAATTCGGATGAACGTCGGACGATTGGTATTTGTGTTTGCGTCATCGATTTTGATGAGCTTTATTTCGGCCATGATTGCAATGAGAAAACTACGACAGGCCGACCCCGCGGATTTATTTTAAATGTACCTTAATCAAGCAGCAAAACTTGCCTGGGCCAACACGACTGAAGATCTCGGTCGATTGGCGGTACGCTGCGCCGGGATCACTTTTGCAGTGCTGTTAATGTTCATGCAGACCGGTTTTCAAAACGCATTGTTTGACAGCAACGTACGGATCGCCGAAGTAGCCAATGTCGATTTTATGTTACGAACGAAGACACGATTTATGTTGTCATCCGGTCAACGGATGCCGTTTGACAAAATCACTGCAGCTCGCAGCTTGCCCGGCGTTTTGGATGTTCAGCCGGTCTATTTTGAAAACGTTGTTTCTCAATTACGAAAGAAAAACAGGCCGTCCCGCCGCATTCGTGTCATCGCTTTCGATCTGCACAATCCAATGTTCGACAAACTGGGAATCCAGCGATTTTCGAAACTATTGGACGCGCCGCTGACTGCCATTGCCGATCGCAAAAGCAAGTCGATGTATAGGTTTGATGATCTAACCTGTAGCGGAGGTGGCGGCAGTTACGGAGAGTTATTCAAAAAGAAAATCAATATCGTCGGCTGCTTTCAACTTGGAATCGATTTCTCCAACGATGGCAATATTTTCATGTCGCCTGACAATTTCGATCGCTATTTTTCATTTCGCTCGGTCAAAGAAACGGTCGATTATGGATTCGTAAAAATGAAAGACGGCGCCGATGCCAGGCTTGTCCAAGCCGCACTGAGAAAACAATTGGGGCCGCACGTGTTGGTGGATACGAAACAGGAATTCCTGCAATCTGAAAGGGAATTCTGGGGCAAGAGCACACCCATCGGATTGATCTTTTCCTTTGGAACGTTAATTGGGTTCGTGGTGGGACTGATTATTTGTTACCAGGTGTTGGCGACCGACATCGGCGATCATCTCAGCGAGTTTGCCACTTTCAAGGCGATGGGTTTTCCACCGTCATTTTTTGGAGCTGTCGTTGTCATTCAAGCGCTTTTTGTTTCCATCATTTCGTTCATTCCAGGTATGTTGATCACGCTATGCGTTTTTGGATTTGTAAACACGTTTTCTGGCTTGATCATGTTTTTGAATTTTGAACGAGCTGCCATCGTTCTTGTTTTAAACATTGGAATGTGTGTCGTTTCCGGCATCATCGCCCTGCAAAAATTAATCGCGTCGGACCCCGCCAACCTGTTTTAAAGAATACTTAATCATGATCAAAGACTCCAACGAACAACCAGTCATCGCGGTCGACGGCCTGAATCATTCCTTCGGCAGCGGCGACGCGCGTACTCAGGCCCTCTTCGAGAATCGCTTGAACGTCGGCAAAGGCGAAATCGTAATCATGACTGGGCCTTCGGGATCTGGAAAAACAACACTACTGACTTTGATTGGTACGTTGCGTACGGTTCAAGAAGGAAGTCTGAAGATACTGGGTGAAGAATTAAATGGCATGTCGCCGCGCAACATCAATGAGATCCGTAAAAAAATCGGCTTCATTTTTCAGGCACACAATCTGTTCGGTTCTTTGACCGCTTATCAAAACGTAAAAATGGCGACTGAGCTGGTTGGCATGAAGAGCTCAGAAGTGAAACCTCGCATCGAAGGCTTACTGACCCGACTGGGGCTCGACGAACGAATTCATTACAAACCAAAATCATTGTCCGGTGGCCAGAAACAACGTGTCGCGATCGCCCGCGGACTGATCCATCAACCAAGAATCATTCTTGCCGACGAACCGACTGCGGCACTGGACGAAAAATCAGGACGTGAAACAGTTACTCTGTTTCGCGAAATGGCAGACCAGAACGGGTGTACGGTTTTGATCGTAACTCACGACAATCGAATTCTGGACGTGGCCGACAGAATCATCAACATGGTTGCCGGGCATATCAAAAACGACACCAATGTCCAGTTTACTGAACGCGTTTGCGAGTTCCTGAAGGACAATGACATCTTCGCAGATCTTACGCCACGAACTCTGGCTGACGTCGCCAACAAATTCGAGGCACGGGAATACAATGCGGGTGACGACATCGTTGTCGAAGGCGACGAAGGCCACGAATTCTACATCATTGAATCCGGCCTTGTTCACGTGCGGACCAAAAAGACGGGTAAAGATCCCATCAATCGACTGGAACCAGGCAGCTACTTTGGCGAAGTCGCATTGATCAAAGACCAGCCGCGAAATGCAACGATTACGGCTGCTGAACCGACGACTTGTCTGGTGCTTGATCGAGAGGAATTCAAACACGTGATTGAGGCCAGTGATTCGTTCGATCAGGAAATTCGAAAGGTACTTTTTTCGCGCAGTTAGCCTGCGTTGGGTTGGGTGGCCAAACGTCGACCACCAGTCGAATAATACTGCGATTTTTCTACCGTTTGTCTCAAAGCATGTGCAGCGGATAGAATACGGGCATGACTGGCAACCAGATCGAAAGCCCGCAAAAACAACTTCTGCAATCGGTACAATTTGTCCGGGGTGTTGGTCCTCGCCGCGCACAGACACTGGCCAGGCTGGGCATTCGAACCGCCGCTGATTTGCTTTTCTTTTTCCCTCGCAAGTACGAAGATTTCACCGGCCGCAGTCAAATTCATGAGCTGGAACTGGATCAAGTAACCAGCGTCGTCGGCGAAGTTGCCGACATCGATCAAACCGTGCAGGGCAACAAACATGTTCTCTATGTGCTGATCAAACAAAATGCTTGTTACTTGCGCGGGATCTGGTTTAACCAGGAATATCTGTTCAGCAAATTCCGAATCGGCCAAACCGTTCAACTGCGTGGCAAGGTTGGCGAACGAGGTGGCAGATTGCAAATGGTTCACCCAATGACGACCTGGATCGATGATCCTGAAGCGGTAGTCGAAGAGTTCTGGCAACCCGTTTACCCTTTGACCGAAGGCATCAACCAGAGGCAATTACGAACGATCATTGCCGACGTGATTACCGAATATTCGCCACTGGTTGCCGAGGCGATTCCAGATGATTTGCAAGATGGAAGTGATTTGTACGATATCGAGAAAGCAATCGAAAAGATTCATTTCCCAAAAAACGAAGATGAGTATCTGGCAGCGCGGCGGCGACTGGTATTTCAGGAATTGTTGATATTGCAATTGGCGTTGTCGATGCGACGCCACAGCATTCGCACTCGAGCGATTGCGCCGAAATTGGAAATGAACCCAAAAATTCGGGCGCGAATTCTAGGACGACTTCCGTTTGAGCTGCGTGATTCGCAATTGCAGGTTGTCGATCAAATCGCGGCCGACATGGGACAGCCTTTTCCAATGAACCGTTTGTTGCACGGCGAAGTCGGTAGCGGAAAAACTGCGGTGGCTGTGTGTGCGATGTTGCTGGCGATCGCCAATGAACATCAGTCCGTTTTGATGGCACCCACAGAAATACTGGCCCGCCAGCATGTGCAAACTTTAAACCAGCTACTGGCAGGCAGTCGCGTCCGAGTTGCATTGTGTATCGGCAGCCAAACCGCCAAACAGCGCCAAGCGACTCGCCAGTCCATCGAATCCGGCGACGTCGATATAATCGTCGGGACAACGGCCGTGATCGGTTCCAAGCTGAACTTCAAAAACCTCGGACTGGTGGTGATTGATGAACAGCATAAATTTGGTGTCCGGCAAAGAGCTCAATTGAAACAGGCCGGATTCGATCCGCACTACCTGGTTATGACCGCCACCCCGATTCCACGCACCGTCACCATGACGCTGTTTGGTGATTTGGACGTTTCCACTTTGCCTGACAATCATCGCAGCTCGCACGTAAAAACCTATCTGGGCGAAGAACCCAACCGTGAAAAATGGTGGGCTTTTTTCAAAAAGAAAATTAGTGAAGGTCGACAAGGATTCGTGGTCGCACCGTTTGTTGATTCGAAAGCCAAATCCGATGTACAAAGTGCTGAAGAGTTGTATGAACACCTGGCCAATGGTCCGCTGGAAGAATTTCGCACGGCTTTATTACATGGCAAACAGGCACCCGACGAGAAGCACGCGGCCATGAACGCGTTTGCCAGCGGTGAGACTCAGGTTTTGATTGCGACGGGTGTCATTGAAGTCGGAATCGATGTTCCAAACGCAACCGTGATGACCATCGAATCAGCAGAACGATTTGGACTGTCGCAGCTGCATCAATTACGAGGCAGATTGGGTCGCGGACAGCATCCGGGCTACGTTTGCGCGTTTCCTTCGGATAGCTCGTCGAGTGAGGTTGAGCGGTTGCAGGCCTTTGCTGCAACCGACAATGGGTTCGACCTGGCTCAAATTGATTTGAAGCTTCGTGGGCCCGGGAATTTGCTAAGCACCAAACAAACTGGTTTTCCGCCGCTCAAAATTGCCGATCTGATTCGCGATGAAGAAATTTTGATCGAGACTAGAAATTGTGCCCGCCAGATCATTGAACACGACCCCAATCTGGCTGAATCACAGCATCAACGATTGCGCGAGTTGGTGATTTCACGCTATGCCAAGGCCCTTGATATGAGCGATGTTGGGTAGTGAAAGAAAATTCTGCAGTCGAAGCGATTGAATTCAAATACAAATGGCATGACCATACCGGCGCTGCAACTGGCTTCGCAACAGGAAGCGGTTCATTCAATGGCTCGGTTTTATCAATCGGGAACGAAAAATTTGCAATCGCGGACATAAAAAGCTTACTGGTCGACCAATACGTATTCATGTTTGGCATTAACGTCGATGATGGCTTGCGAACCATGAATGTTGAGATTTACGGAACCGACATCGCTGTATTGGCCAATGCGATTAATGCTGCTCGCAGCAACATTCTAGCTCACCAGGAACGCGTTCGTTTAACAAAATCTGGCGGGCTTGCCGATTACCGCGATCAGATTTGTCCTTGCTGCCAGTCAACCATTGTTTTGACTGGGCTGCCGGCCACGCCTCAGATTTACTGTCAATATTGTGACACGCTGGTGACTGTGGATCATGAAACCGAAGATGCAATCGAACGTGATTTTCGTATTTGTGAAAAATGCGGCATGTATTCGCGACCGAGAAAATTTGCGGTCTTCTATTTCTATTTCCTGTTCGTCACGTTTGGCTTTCACTACAACCACGTTGTTCGTTGTAGCGGGTGTATGAGAAGCAGTGCATGGAAGATGGTCGGCGGAAATTTGTTTGGCTTGTTAGGTTTACCGTTCGCTTTGCTGCAACTGTATCGGTCCTATTCAACCAAGTCGATTGCTGGACGCTTCGAAGGACTTGATACTGCAAATGTTTTGGCGCGTCGCGGCAAGTTGGATTCTGCCTTGGATCGGTACGACGAAGTTATGGACCGAGTCCCCGAGAATGCGGGCATCAAATACAATATCGGCTTGGGCTTGATGGTGAAAAATGATTTTTCTCATGCGCAGGAGCTGTTTGAATTGTCGCTGGACGATTGTTCGAACTACTGGCCTGCGGTAAATGGCCTGATGAAGTCGCTACAAATGCAAGGTAAATCTGAAGAACTTAAAGCTGCCTACCGAATTTGGGGTCGGCCTGAATAACGACTGCGTCTACAACCGACGTCAGTAACTTTTCTATCTGTTTCAGTTCAACATGATTTTCATCCTCCTGAATATTTTATTTGCCTCGCTGTTTGGCCTGTGTATCAAATGGGTGGAAAACCGCGAACGGGAAGACATCGTTACCGTCGGCATGATCAACTATATATTCGCCCTGATTGTAAGCAGCCCGGAGATATTTTCGCTGTCCCATGAACACATGACACCCGCTGCGATCGCGACTGGTACAACCATGGGCATCTCCTATTTCATTGCGTTTTTCTTTTGCGTTTATGCAATCAAATACATCGGCGTGGCGAATTCGACGGTTATCAGCATCCTTTCGATCTGTGTTCCGATTCTGGCCGGGGTCCTGATCTGGCACGAAGACCCCAGTTGGATTCAGTGGGTCGGAATTGGGCTGGCGCTGGTTTCACTTTCGTTGATCGGCAAGAAGGGAGACAAAGTCAACAAAGGCACGGTGCCTGAGAAGCCTTGGTTCACGCCGTGGGTGATCGCAGGTTTTTTTGTGCTTTGCGGCTTGAGTCGTTTTGCCCAGGAAGCCTTCAAGCATATGTGCGAAGCTCCGGAACGTCCCGTATATTTGACCGCAGCGTTTGGAATCGCCGCCATTCCGTCAGTAGCCGTGTTGCTGATTCGCAGGAAAAAAATATCGTTGTCCGAATGGCTAATCGGGGCCGGCCTTGGGTTGGCAAATATCTTGCAAACGCATTTTATTTTAAAGTCCTTGAATTTGTTTGATGGATTTATCGTCTTCCCGGTTACCAGTGCCGGCGGACTGATGTTTGTCACTCTGGTTGCGACCAGATTCATGGGTGAACAACTTGGCAAGTTGACATACATTGGAATTGCGATCGCGTGTATCGCATTGTTCTTATTGAATTGGATATAAATAACCATGGGCGAATTACATAACCTCGTTGGATTTGCAGGTACGGCCATGATCATCCTTGCCTATCTGTTGCTGCAATTGGAAAAGTTAACGATCCAGGACATAACGTATTCGCTGCTAAATCTAATTGGCGCCTTGGCGATTCTGGTTTCGCTGTACTTCGAGCCGAATCTGCCGTCATTTGTGATCGAATTATTCTGGGTAATGATCAGCTTTGTCGGGGTCTATCGGTTCTTCACCAAAAAACAAAGTCGCCAGACTTAATCAGATCCTGAAGCCAGCCGCTTCCGTACGGTACAAAGATTCACCAAATAAAACTAACCCTGGAATCGATGACCATTGTCAAATAGATTAACGGTTTAACAATTTTGGCTGGATGAGAATGACATGAATCGGCGAACTTTTATTTCTGGATGTTTTGGCTGCAGCGCGCACATTTTGGGCATTGCCAATTTTGCACCCTCGTTAATTCGCAACGCGTTTACGCAACAAGTCGAAAACGAGGTTGTTGTCAAAGAAAAATGGGGGCAATTGGAAAAGGTGGCCGACGGAGCCTGGAGCCTGATTTCAACTCCTTTTACCACCCGTGATTTCACCACGGTTTGTAATGGCGGCATCATTGCTGGCGATAAAGGCGTTTTGGCCATCGAATCTTTCATGCAACCCAAGGGCGCAACCTGGTTGGCAGAACGTGCAAAAGAATTGACGGGTCGCTGGCCGACCGATATTGTTTCCACTCATTATCATGCCGATCACACAGCCGGCCACAAAGGCTATTTTGTCAATGAAAATGAGCCACGAGTCTGGCTGACCGAAAGTACCAAAGATGCAGCCGAAAAGTCTTTTAAAAACAGCAGAATGGAAGGCAACGAATTCAAGAACGTTTCCATCATCCAGACCAATGGCGAAAACGAAATCGACTTGGGGAACCGAAAAGTGAAGCTGGTCAGTCGTTCGGGTCACACGCCTAGTGACGTGACAATCGAAGTGGTTGATCCAAAGATTGTTTTTTGTGGAGATCTGTTCTTCAATCGCATTTTCCCAAACTACAGCGATGCAACGCCAAGCAAGTTGATCAAATACGCAAAGATGATTGAACAGCCCGCCGATGTGATCTATGTACCCGGGCATGGGCCTGTCGCTGACCAAAAAGCAATTAAGGCCTATCAAAAATTCCTGGACTATGTCGAAGACTACGCTCGCAAAGCTTTAAAGGCTGGTGATACGATCAAAGACGCCACTAAACAATTCAAGTTGCCAGATGACTTGAACCAATGGCTGGTCTGGTCACCGGAAAATGCCAAACGAGCTGTGACGGCATGGTACCGTGAACTTGGCGAAGAATCTGGAAATAGTTAGCCAGCGAAAAACCACGTTCCGATTTTACAGGCCTGTCCGATTTTACAGGCCTTTAACTGACCAAAAAAACGGAAGCGGAACCCAAGATTTATTTCCCCACAGCGAATAGCAGTCAGGGGAGATTTATGACAAAAACTTTGAATTTGAAAACGATCGGATCTGGACTGTTTCGCGCTACAACGATCGTATTTTTGGCACTGGGATTCTTTGTTGGCTTTACGATAGTCTCGATTTTGACGGTTGGATTGGTCACCTCTGAAGATTTCGATGTGATCGTAAAGGGGCGCCAAACCGAGCACCGCTTTCCGATCTTCAATCTTCACGGCCAATACCATTTGCAGGCGCATTACGTGTCGATGATTGGTTGGATGCTGCTAGTGGCAGCATTCATGATCGTGGTCAGTTAGTTGTCATCGCGGTCAATCTTGTCATCGTGGCCATCATCTGGCCAATCGCAAACCGGCAACACAATCAATCTGACAAGCCATATCTAAAGATGCACCAGAGTGCATTGAAGCTGTCCTTCCAACCAATCTTTTTTCCTTCAGCGTACGTCCGGCCAGTATAGCTGATCGCGACTTCAAACACTCGATACTTTCGTCTGGCAACACGAGCGGTAATCTCTGGCTCGATCCCAAAACGTTTCTGACGCAGACTGGGTGCAATGTCCTTGATAACATCCTTGGTGAAAACTTTGTAACACGTCTCCATGTCGGTCAGATTCAAATTGGTGAAGCAATTGGAAACTTTGGTCAGTAGTCGATTGCCCAGGCAGTGCCAGAAATGCAGGACCGAATGAGCGCGACGATCCAAAAACCGACTGCCATAGACCACGTCCGCTTTGCCTTCAACAATCGGCTTGATCAAAACCGGAAACTCACTTGGATCGTATTCCAGATCCGCGTCCTGAACGACAACGATATCGCCACTTGCTGCCATGAAGCCGTTGGTAATCGCGGCGCCCTTACCGGTGTTGTGTTTGTGCGTTATCAACTGGAACTTGTTTTGTTCACTGGAAAGACTTTCCATAATTTCTTTGGCTATGGCAACGCTACGGTCCCGACTGCCGTCATCGACAAGCAAAATTTCTTTCCGAATCGGAACGTCGATCACGCGCTGAATCAATTCGCGCAGCGATGCTTCTTCGTTAAAGATGGGAATCACTACGCTCAAAACAAGCGTATCGGGTATCGCATAAAGACCAAGCTTGGCACATGCAGCGGCACCGAGAAGTCTTTCCTGTTGCTCATACCATGCTTGTGACCAGGGCCGCAACGAACCGCTGGCTTGGTAAGTGGAATGACTGGAATGAGTTTTCTGGTGACTCAAAATTATCCTGGCGAAATTTATGCCGTGTCGTCGGTTAAACGACTATGTTTCAGTTTGCTATAGAAGTTAATGTTCATTTTGATTCATCGCCGCCAGGTTCCAACCCCCACATTCCCAAACGGTTTTCTTGTGCTTCCATCTGAGCTTTGCGGTATCGATCCGATTCACTGAACTGCGTACCATCAAAACTGGCCCAACCATCTTTGATCATTTCGAAATTGAAATTCGTATCACCTGAGTATACCTGTGCGACCGCTCGTTTACGTTCGTCCATTGCCACGACCACCGCCCGAACATCCTCCGATTCAAACAACGAATACATATGATCAATTGAGGCTTGTTCGGTTGCCTCATCGCTGTCCGGATTGTTGACCCCCTGCAAAATCAGGTAAGTCGTATGCATATCGGACTTTATTTGCAATTCGTTTCCTCGCCAAACCCGATATATCTTGCCTTCAATTTCGTACGGCAACTTCCGGGGTACCGGGCTTGGGATTCGCTTTTCTTCGCCAACTTGATCGTAAAAGTAATGGCAGCCGGAAGATAGAGCGATTGCTATCAAAGAGATGCATGCGTAAAAATATTGTTGGCGATGGTTCTTGATAAACATCATGAAATTCGCTTTGCTACGACCTTTCCATTTGAATTTGCGTACTTTCGCATAGCGGTCGATGTAAACGGTAGTCGAATGCGAAAAGGAATTTCTATTGAAAAAATTTGTCTTGGTCATTGTCGGATTGGTTTGGTTATTTTGCCATAGCACATTTTCAGCCACCCATTTGCAAGGGCAAACGCGTTTGAATGGGCCGCTGGACGATCCTAACGACGAATTCGAGAAAGAGTTTGAATCGTTTGAGTTTGAAGAATTACAGGCCGACGATCCTGCAAATGCTCCGATAGTATTGGGGCAAAACGCACAGGGTCAAACCGAATATTCGGTACTCGAAAATCGTTCTGCAGGTTCCGCACCGAACAATCAACTCCAACTTTCGCCGCCTTCAAAGGCCGTTGATCCGGCGGCCGATCGAACGATCTCAGGTTCAACGGAACTTAATCAATGGATTACAGGCCTGGTTCTTAAGCACATGCCGCACCAGTATTCAAAAGAAAAAAACTGGGGCAAGCAAGCCAAGCGTTGGGCCGGCGTAAAATTACGACGCGACCACGACGACGGAAAACTTGAAACCAAACGTCGCTACAAGATGACCAATCACGGAACGTGGCGCAAGTACGCTGCGAAACTGGCCGATCCGGAAAAGAAGTTTGCCGTTGAGTTGGCAAATTTCGATAGCACTGAAGATCATAAAACTTCATTCGACGTCCAATTTTCGGCCGACCTGATTTTAGATGCGCGTCAATCAAAATGGGTTAAAGGCGTTCAACTTTACAGCTTCAGCGCCGACGCAACGGCAACGGTTCGATTAAATGTTCATTGTGAATTGGGTATCGACATGGACTTCAGCCGCTTCCCTCCGGAACTTGTTCTCAACCCAAACGTAACCGAAGCCAAAATTGACGTTGAAAAATTCCAGCTGAATCGAGTTAGCAAAGCGGGAGGCGAGTTGGCACAGCAAGTCACCCGACTGGCAAGAAAAGAGCTGGATGAAAAAGTTGAAGAGCACGAAAAGAAGCTGGTCAAAAAACTGACTAAGGAAATTGAAGAGAACCGCGACAAGCTACGCCTTTCGATCACCGACGCCGTGAATCTGAAATGGTTCAAAAAAGCAAAAGACTTCATCCCGGAAGATGTTCGCAAGAATATTAATTCCAGTCGCGGTGCAGGAGCCGGAAAAGACACCAAAAGCCGCTAGTCGCCGTTGGCCCAGGGCACGAAAAGCCCGATCCGTTAGCCGAAAACATAGAACGGTCGCGAATTCCTGCCCTTGGGCCAAGTCTTTTTAAGCAACGCTCATTTCTTTCCTGCAAAGATTGTTATCATAGAACGGCGTTAGCTCCCGTCGGATTCGAAATGGGAAAATCCAAAACGATCAAGAGAATACTCAATATGCTCCCGTCACAAAAAACATTTAACTTGATGGCGATCTCAATCGCCTTGCTGTCCATCTCCTGCGCTTGTGCAGATGAATTCAAAAGCGGGATTGTTTGGCCAGAACCGCCGGTGGTTGATCCTGGCAATGCAAACAAAGCTCCATCGGACGCGGTGATCTTGTTCGATGGCACGGACATGTCAGCGTGGGAAGGCGGCGAAAATTGGAAAGTAGAAAATGGATACGCGGAAGTCGCAAAAAAAAGCATTGAATCTAAACAAGCGTTTGGAGATTGTCAGTTGCACATCGAATTTTGCACGCCGTCTAAAGTTAAAGGTAAAGGGCAGGGCAGAGGCAACAGCGGCGTATACATGATGGGTAAGTACGAAATCCAGATCCTCGACTCGTTTGAAAACAAGACTTACTTCGACGGGCAATGCGGTTCGATTTATAAACAACAGCCGCCAACGGTCAACGCCAGCCGTGGGCCAGGCGAATGGCAGACTTATGACATACTGTTTACCGCACCGCGTTTCAATGAAGATGGCAGCGTCAAAAGCGCAGCTTACGTTACTGTGTTGCACAATGGCGTCATGATTCACAATCATTATGAATTGCAGGGTGGAACGTTTTGGGCAGAGCCAGCAAGCTACAAAAAGCATCCAGAAAAGTTACCAATCCAATTACAGCATCATCGCAACCCGGTCCGATATCGAAACATCTGGGTTCGAGAAAACATCGATCCGCTTGTTGGCACCAAGCCTGAAAAAAATGAAAAAGATAAATAGATGGCACATTTGATTCAACGCGATTCAGACGACAAGTCCCTTGCGCGCTTGAAACAGATTTATGATCCTGGCTTGATCGCCCCAGAGAAAAAACCTTTCCTGGTCGATCTAAAAAAATCTATCGGTCCGTATTTGGCAATCGCGGATTGTGATGATTTCATTCTCGATGGCTGCTCACAAATAGCAACTCTTGGACTGGGTTTTAACGCCAGTCCATTGTTCGCGCCGTGCCACCATATTGAATCCTGGACCGGCGACTACCAAACCGAGAACATTCGAACGGTGGCACGATCCTATCGTGACTTACTCAAACGGCTACTTGGCCACCAGGACTACAACGTCCAATTTTGTTCATCCGGTGCGGAAGCTGTCGAAATCGGACTTGGCCTGTGTTTCGAAAACCGCAAGCACAAGGCTGCCAGAAAAGTCCTTGCATTCGAAGGATCTTTTCACGGGCGGATGATGGTCGCGCTGGCCTCCACGGCGAACCCGAAAAAGCGTGAACCATTTGCCTGGCCTGGCAAAGAATCTGATTTCGTGGCTTACCCGTTTGTTCACGGCAACTCCAACGTCGAATCCGATGAAAACCAGAGCCTGGCCATGGTTGATCAAAAGCTGGCGTCTGGTGATTTTTTTGCCGTGCTGATTGAGCCGATGCAATGCGAAGGAGGAGATCGCTACAGCCGACCATCGTTTCACAATCGATTGATCGAACTGGCCCACAGCCATAAAGTCCCGCTTGTTTACGACGAAGTGCAAACGGGATTCCATTTGGGCAATTCATTTTTTTGGCATCAAGGATTCGACAATCCAGCGGGGCCGGACGTTGTTTGTTGCGCAAAGAAATCTCAAGTCGGAATTGTGCTAAGCAAATTTGACGTGCCTTATTGGGAATCGTTCTGCCCAGCTTCTTTGATTCGTGGCTACGCTTGTGCCAACATCCTTGATCAATACGCTGACAAGATTGTCGAAATGGGAACAACCAACCAGGCGCGGTTGCAAAGCCTGGTCGATTCGCACAGCGAATTAATCACCAACCCGCGCGCCCAGGGGCTGGCGTTTGCGTTTGATTGTGCGGACGCAGATTTAGTGAAAAAAATTGTTGGTCGCCGCTTTCAACACGGCTTGCTGTTTTATCCTGCCGGACAGAAGACCGCACGATTCCGTGTCAATCTGGGCTGCAAACCACAAGACCTTAAGATTCTGTGGGACCAGATCGAATCCTGTCTTGCCGATTCGTCCGCACAACATCCCAGACCAATCCTTTTGGACCAGAACAAGAGCGCTTCCGATTACCAATTTCATAGCGAGCTTGTGCAACTTCAAATCAATCCTGATACAGCCGAATCGTCAGCGGCAATGGATTACTTGAATCGGCGATTGACGTCGCTTGAAATCAACAACGCTCAAATTGATGTCGTTGACAAAAACAACTACTCCGAATTTCGAGATCGAATCCTCGCGATGCAGAACGCCGTTTACGAACCTCTTCGGCAGACGCCACCATCTGAGTTTGATTTGCTGTTTGATGACGAAAAGGATATCGGACCGATTTCGATTGTCGTGACGGTCGACCAGCAGATTATCGCGATGGCGTTTTGCGGACGACTAGCGTTGTTTGCTCAGGAACGTGGCGTCACTCAAGACCCTTGCTTTGATGATGACAAAGCCTATTACATGGTCGACTTGACCGTAGTCGAAAAGCATCGAGGCGGACTTGGACGTTGCATGAAAAATGCAATTGCCATGCTAGCGCTATCCAAAGGTGTTGCCAGTATTCATGGACGCAATCGAGACAGACTGGCGCGTGGCATGTGGGCGATAAATCTGTCGCTGGGCGGTTTTGAAACTCAACACTTGCACAATGACTACCAGGACGATCAAGAGCACCGCGATTGCTTGTATTATCAACTGCCGTTGACTTGGCCCGACACCAAACCACCAGACGTAGCTTTCAACTCGATCGACAAAGAGAGCCTGACTCGGGGATTTGTACAGCGGAACCTATCAGCGATGGTCAACAAGATTTGCCTTTCGAATTTTGTCACTGAAGAATTTCTTGAAGACTTGCAGCTTGTTTCCAGCCTCATGCCAGAGCAGTTGCAGCACGCGTACACCGCCAGCAGCTTGAGTGAGTGCGTGGACAAAATCACCAAAGCGATTTGGCTGAAGCGAAAACCAAACAATCACTTGTTGACTATTGAGCAACACTATTTTGGTGAAGGCAGTTTCCTGGCTCGCTCATTGTCTGGCAGCGGCGATCCGTTTTTTGAAACCGTCCGATTGAAACATTTAAACGTCGAACAAATTCTGGACGCGGAAGTGAAGCGAAACCCACCGCTTGCATTTTACGTTCAAGTTGAGCAGTTTGATGGGCACGAAGAATACCTGTACGAATGTGTCAAAGTTTGCCGCGACAACGAAATTCCAATCGTTTTTAACGAAACGGGACCCCGATTCGGAACGCCAAATCAATTCAGCCGCATTAAAAATTGCCAGCCGGATGCGACAATCGTTTGGTTAGGAGGGCAAATGGCAATGGCCTTTACGACTAGCAAATATTTCGCCGATGATCCTTTACTGTTGATCAGCACCTGGGATGGCGACGCTTATTCGCTGGCTCGCTTTGCACAATTTGTTCGCACCCACAACCAACATGAAACCGTCGGAGGCAAAGATGATTGATTGCGGTTTTCCAATCATCAAATATCGAATTGGCGATTCACCGATCCAATGGGGTCGCGCGCATGGTGAAGCGTTCCGCGATGGAATTAAAGAGCTCGTCGAAATTCGCACAGGCCTGATGCGCGAAAAAAACGCTGGCCTGACAATTGAACACATTGGCTCACTGGCCAGGAAACAATGGGATATCACGGAACAGTTTGACAAACAACTTACTGATGAATTGATGGGGATTTGCGAAGGAGCCAACATCTCGATTACTGACATCGTGATTCTGAACAACTACACAGACTTTCGCGATATCCAGGTGCCCGATCAAGGTTGCAGTCTTGTCTATGTGAATTCGGAAGCTGGTCCAGTCGTCGGTCAAACCTGGGACATGCACGGCAGCGCAAAAAACTATGTTTGCTGTATCGAAGTTCCTGAACCCAACGAAGGGCAAATCGTTTTGTTCAGCGTCGTTGGTTGCGTGGGGATGATGGGCTTCAATCGTCGCCGCGGGATGCTGGGCGTAAACAACATCAACACCGATGGCGCACAAGCCGGTGCATTGTGGCCCGCGATTGTCCGTGCGTCATTGCAGCAAGCTAGTGTCGGCGAAATGGCATCGACGCTAACGAAGTCGCCGAAAACTTCAGGCCACAATTATTTGATTGCCGTGGACGACCATGCACAAATGTGGGAAGTAGCCCCTGGCTGCAACGACATGGTTGACGAAAAAACGCCAAAACAATTCGGCCACATGTTCCACACCAATCATTGCCTTGGCGAATCCATGCAGAAACGAGAAACAGCGATTTCGCAAAATTCGACAACACATATTCGATTCGATTTATTGAGCAAAAAAGTTGCGGAAACAAAAAGCTTTGAACAGATGGTCGCATTGATGAACGATCATGAAGGCTACCCAAAAAGCATTTGTTCGAACTTCCAGACCGATGCCCAGGACCCGTCGATTACGTGCGGCGGAGCGGTCGGAAACTTAAAAACCGGGCAAGTAATGATGTGGCGTGGCGACAAGCTGTACGACAAGAACTATGTCCAACAAAGCTTCAACATGTCGGGAGGCTAATGCATGCAGCCGTTTTTCTATTCGTGGACCCGACAAAATGACGCCGTTGATTTCCCTGTCGAATCGACCGAACATGACGAATTCGTTTTGAATGACGGTCGCCGCATTTACGATTTCATCAGCACCAGTTTTCAATCCAATTTCGGACATAGCCATCGTGTCATTCAAAGCCGAATCGCAAAACAGCTGGCGACGATGCCGATCGCGTCTCCAAAATCAACTTATGATTTAAAAGTGTCAGTTTCGAAACGGCTCAATCGTTTGATTAATTGCGGCGAAGGCAAAATCTTTTATACCGTCAGCGGCAGCGAATCAGTCGAAAACGCTTTGAAAATCGCACGTCAATTCACCGGAAGAAAAATAGTCCTGGCGCGACAAAAAAGTTATCACGGCGCGTCGCTTGGCGCGCTCAGCGTGACTGGTGATTGGCGACACGAACCGCATATGACTTTCGATTCTGGTACCGTGCGAATTCCCGATCACGACGAAGATCCAGACCTGACAGAAACCAGAAAGATCATCGAATCGACGGGCCCGGAAAATATCGCCGCGATTATTTTGGAAACGATTAGCGGTACCAACGGCATGTCAGTGCCACCCCAGCAGTGGTTCCAAGGCATTCAGGATATTTGCCGCGAGATGGAAATCATGTTGATCATGGATGAAGTGCTGGTTGGATTTCGCCGCTGCGGAACTGATTTTGCTTTTCATGACTACGGGCTCCAACCGGATTTAGTTTGTATGTCCAAGGCCATCAGCGGCGGCTACGTTCCGTTTGGTGCGGTTTGGACTTCACCAGCAATCGCCTCTTATTACGATGACGAAATTCTTTGTTGTGGACTGACCAATTACGGTCATCCTCTTGGTCTGGCGGCGCTGCAGGCGGTACTCGATTTATTGGACGACCAACCGTTCAATCAGAACATGAAATCGCTGGAAAGGACGTTTGATTCAGAATTGCGTCGGATTGAACAGCGAGCAGATGTTATTGAATTGCGAGTGAAAGGACTGATGGCTGCGATTTATTTCGATCACCCGGCGCCGACATGGCAACAAGGCTTTGATGCTGGCATTCACGTCTTTGGAAAAGAGAACTTTTCGATACTGGCTCCGCCTTATGTTTCTACTTCACAGCGGTTACAACTGGCTGTGAAAACCTATGAAGAGCTTTTGCCATAACGCAAATTCAAAGCTAAAGCTAAATAAAACGAGACCTCCGTCACTGACAGATTTTAAATCCCATGCCCCAATCTAAAATTTTCGATAACGCTCCAGCTGCACTCTTTGATATTGCTGACGGGATCAGTTTGATGAGTGGAGGTTTTGGCCTGTGCGGAATTCCAGAAAACAGTATTCGCGAAATCCAGAATCGCGGCATCAAAAACATTCACGCTATTTCCAACAATATTGGAAACGGCGGAAAAGGTCTGGCACTGCTGCTGAAAAACAAACAGATCTCGTCGGCAACCTGCACTTACGTTGGCGGCAATCCGGATCTTGAAGAACAAATGCTCGCCGGCGACGTCGACGTGACGCTGGTACCTCAGGGAACTTTTTCAGAACGAATTCGCGCGGCGGGGATGGGCGTCCGCGCGTTCTTTACTCCCGCCGGTTACGGCACGATTGTGGCTGAAGGAAAAGAGGTTCGTGAATTCGATCGGCCATGCATTTTGGAACTTCCACTGCATGCAGATTTTGCCATCATCAAAGCTCAAAAAGGCGACCCTTATGGCAACCTCTGGTTCAAAGAAACGGCTCGCAATTTTTCACCGTTAATGGGCATGGCAGCTAAAACGACCGTTGTGGAAGTGGAACAATTGGTACAGTTGGGCGATATACGCCCAGAAGATGTCCATCTGCCAGGTGTTTTCGTACAGCGAATTTATCAGGGTGTCGATTATGAGAATACGATCGAAATTCCGATTTACGCTGACGAGGCTTCTTGATTCACAAGCGCAGCACGACTAATTGCAGTTCATATGATGAGTGTGATCAGCGGTCAATTTAAACACTGGCCTTGTACCGATCCATCGCCGTAAACTGTAAGCAGGCAAACTCGCCAGGAATTAAACCGAATATTTCTGTTTCGTTAAATTCGGCGATCCGAATGTCGCAAGTCTTTTTTTCAGGACACAAACATGATTCGTCAAATGGCCGCCTCGGCAGCAAACTCAATCGAGCATCGCGAATACCGCGACGATGAATTCTGGAAACTAATCCCAGGCTGGAGTAAAGTTTCTCGCGACGATTTTGGTGACTATTTGTGGCAGGCGAAAAACTCGATCAAGAAATTGTCTGAAGTCAAAGATATTTTGGGCAACCGAATCCGCGACGAATTTATCGCCGACATCAAAGCCGGTTTGAAAATCGCGCCGATGAATATCCGAATTACGCCTTATGTATTTTCATTGATCGACTGGGATAATCCGGTGGACGATCCGCTGCGGAAACAATTTCTGCCGATCGCGTCACAGATGTTGCCGGATCACCCCTATTATCTGGCCGATTCATTGTATGAAGATGTCGATTCGCCGGTTCCCATGCTGACGCATCGTTATCCCGACAAGGTGCTGTTTCTGCCGCTGACGACATGCCCGGTTTATTGTTCTTATTGTACGCGCAGTCGAATCATTGGCGGTTCAACCGATACGGTCGAAAAAGAAACTTACGGCGCGAACCTGCAACGAGCAGAGCAGGCGTTTGAGTACATCGAGAAGAACGAACAAATCGAAGACGTTGTGATCTCTGGTGGCGACGCATTCAATATGACTTCGAAGCATATCACCGCGATTGGTGAGCGGCTATTGAACATCGATCACATTCGACGAATCCGTTACGCTACCAAGGGTATCGCGATTTTGCCACAAAAGATTACTTCGGATGAAAAATGGGTTGAGGCCTTTTTGGACATCCATCGCATGGGACGTGAGAAGCGCAAATCGGTCGTTATCCATACTCACTTTTCATCGCCGCGCGAGATTACTCAATGGAGCAGCGACGCGATGGGCCGGTTGTTTTCAGAAGGCGTACTGGTGCGCAACCAGGCCGTGATGCAACAGGGCGTCAATCACGAAACCGATGTCATGATTCGCATGAACAAAAAACTGGCCTACATGAATATTCAGCCGTATTACGTCTACATTCATGACATGGTGCCCGGCTGCGAACACTTACGAACAACATTGGGCGAAGGCGTCGAATTGGAAAAGCAGGTTCGCGGCTGCAGCGCCGGCTTCAATACTCCGACGTTTGTCTGTGATGCACCGGGCGGTGGCGGAAAACGGCATGTGGCTTCGTACGAATACTACGATCAAGCCAACGGCATTTCGATCTGGCGAGCTCCTAATGTGAAGCCGAATGAGTTGTTTATTTACTTCGATCCACTTTACAAACTTGACCGTGATGCAAACGAGCGTTGGGGCGATGCGACGCAACGTGAAAACATGGTGAATCATGCCATCCACAGCGTCGACATTCGATTAACCAACAAGGAACTCGCAAAAATCAGCAAGCGACTTGAATCTTCATATCACCAGCTGAAGTAGCAAATTTCAATTCACTTTTTAAAACGGCACACATGAACACAACACCTGCTGGCTGGTCGAAAACAGAAATCGCCGATCAAGTGGTTGAATTACTGGAAGACAATTCCAGTTTGAATTTGGGAATCGGTATGCCAACGCTTGTAGCTGAACGCATTGGCGCGGAAAAGAATATTACCATCCACAGTGAAAATGGCGTTCTCGGTGTCAGCGGCCGCCCGACGCGCGAGACGGTTTCCCAGACTTTGATCAACGCTGGAAAAGAAACCGTGTCGATCGGGGATGGTGCCAGTTTCTTTGACAGCGCCACCAGTTTTGGGATGATCCGCGGTGGCCATATTGATTGCTGTATTCTTGGTGGAATGCAAGTGGATGTTGAAGGCAATCTCGCTAACTGGATGATCCCTGGCAAGAAAGTTACCGGGATGGGCGGCGCAATGGATCTGGTTCATGGCGCCAGACAAATCATCGTGATGCTCTCCCACTTTTCCAAACGGGGCGTGTGCAAATTGGTACGGCGATGCGATCTTCCGTTGACAGGAATGAACGTCGTTCACAAGATTGCCACGAATTTAGGTTTGTTTGAGGCGACCGGCAAGCAATTCAAAGTCATCAAACTTGCCAACGGCATCGAACATCGCGATCTTGGAATCGATGCTGAACTTCTGGTCTAGATTACATTAACTGAAACTTGTGGCCGGCATTACGGCAGGCAGTTAAGCGGATTCCTTGTTCGACCCTATGCGAACGATGCGTTTTTTTGCCACAGCATTTTTTGCCACAGCGTTTTTTTGCCACGCGTTAAGCAGCAGGGTAGTTCGAATCGGCAAACCTCGTTTTTGAATCCGCAGTTGAATCCGCCAGACTGCGCAATTTCATCAAGTAGCGTTTGACCAATTCGTGCCTTAGCTTCTCGATGAATTGGTCGCACTGAATGCGTTGCATTACGGCAGGTCCGAGAGCTCTGCATTTAAATTCCCAATGGTCCAGGTTTGGAATGCTCAGCGTAACCCAGCGGTTAACATCTTTCATTATTTCGATGCCGCTAACGGTAGCTGTTGAATCTCCTGAGCTGATTTCAACGGTGACCTTCCCCACGTTTTGTTTCCCAATAATTTCCAGATTGAATCGCATTGTACCGACAGTTCGATTCACTGCCGTTGAACCACGATCAAAATCATGGCTGCTGGTTGCCGGTTGTGAAACAATCCGATCGATTGGACTAACGGCTTGGCGATTCTGGAAATTGGCCGTTCGAGTGTAAATTGTCGTTGTGTTGATGTCGCGATGGCCTAACATTTTTTGAACCAACCGAATATCGCTGCCATCTTCGAGCAAATGAGTCGCAAACGCATGCCGCAGGCAATGCGGCGTAATTGGTTTCTTGATACCGGCGCGGAGTTTCGTTTTAGCAACCATTCGTTCGACAGTCCTGGCAGACACGTAACGATTCGCCCGGGCGCCGGGAAAAACGAATTCCCCGTTACTTTGCTTTGACAATTCAGAAAGCACGGCTCGATAGCTATTGGGCAATACCACCCATCGATCGACCGCACCTTTGCCGTTACGAATAGTTATAATATTTCGATCAAAATCCAGATCCTGCCATCGCAACTTGGCGACTTCACTGACTCGAAACCCGCATGCGTACAAGAGACCAATCAAAAGTTTGTCACGAAAACAGCATGCAGCATCGATCAATTGCAGAACTTCGTTTCTGCTGGGTACAATCGGCAGTTTTTTTGGCCGCCGAGGTGTGGATAATCCAATGGTTACATCACGCCCACAAAACTTGTCAAACACAGTGCGCAAGCAAGAAATATACCCGGCGATCGTCATTGGTTGTGCACCGCCATCAACCAATAACTCAAGAAATGCTCGAACGGATTCACGAGTAACTTTGTGCGGCTTTCCTCCGAACCAATCAAGGAAACACCGCAAACAACTTAGATAATTTTTAATGGTTGATTGACGGTAGGCGCGGATTTTCAATTCCTGTTTCGCCACTCGCAAGAATTCGTCAATATCTGGCCGACCACGTACAATTGAATGAACAGTCGACTTACGATCTTCGATGTTTGGTCGGTCGCAGGCTCTGCCTTGGGCGGTATGATACGGCTTTCCATTGTTATACGTATGAATTGGCATCCCAAACTCCTCATTGATACAACGATAGCTGTTATAATGGACAAACGAACACCAATCAAGACTATTGTCAATTCGAAGAATTTCGCTATCATGAGGAAAGTACGACACGCTGTCGTACATACACTATGTTAGCGG
>CAYONX010000060.1:0-20377 GCA_964405425.1 uncultured Pirellulaceae bacterium
CGCGAGCTGATGTAGCTGGTGGCATCTATTATGTGTGATAAATCGGTCTGATCCATACGGACGATTCGGCTTTACTATTTGACTCGCTGCGGTCGACTGGCGTTGGTCTGCTTTAACCAAGCGTCAAGTTTCATGCTGAGTTCGTCTGCTTTCTCCGGCATTGTACTGGCGATGTCCTGCGATTCCCCAATATCATTCTTGAGATCATACAACTCAACTGAATCGTTGTCGTAGAACTTAATCAGTTTATAGTCGCCCGATCGAATCGCGCTTCCCAGCCGGTTCTTTTTGTGGAATGCGTAGTTCGGATAGTGAAAAAAGAGCGACCGATCCAAGTCGGTTTCTTCTTTGAACAACGGCAGCAAAGAAACGCCGTCAGGCGTATTGGATGGATCGGCTCCGAGCCTTGCAGCTTTAAGTATCGTCGAATGGATATCCATTGTGATGACCGGGGTGTCGGTTTGTTGCGATTCCCGAACATGGCCTGGCCAGCGAACAATCATCGGCACTCGTATTCCGCCTTCGTAAAGAAAACCTTTCTCAGCTCGCAGTGGTTTTACATTAGCATCAAAAGGACCGTTGTCGGAAGTAAAGATCACCAGCGTATCGTCTGCCAGATTTTGTTCATCGAGCGACTTGAGCAGCTTGCCGATCGATGTATCCATCCCTTCTATCATGGCGGCATAGGTCGGATTTTCGACCCCCGGACCCTTTCGCGCTTCGTACTTGGCGATCAAATCCTTGGGCGCCTGAAAGGGATAGTGCACTGAATAATTCCACCAGCAAAGAAAAAACGGTTGATCATCTTTGGATTTGGCGGACTTGATAAATTCAATACATTCCTGTGCGCATCGTTCCGGCAGATACTCGCCGTCAGCCTTTCCCTTCAAGTTCGGAATCCGGTAAGGGCTGAAATAACTTGGCGGACCTCCGAAACGGCAACCACCGATGTTGATATCGAAGCCTTGATGTTCGGCGCGCAGCTCCGGCTCGGTCGGCCCCTCGCCAGTTTTCAGCTCCGAACGCGGACGCGCTGAAAGATGCCACTTGCCGACAAACCCGGTTGCGTAGCCAGCTTGCTTAAGCTGTTCTGCCAAGGTAACCCGCTTCAACGGAAGAAAGCGTTGCCAGAGAGGTGTTACCAAATCGGTTCCAGGTTTTTGAAAACCTGGTGGATGCCCATCGGTGTGATTGGTAATGTTTAACCGCGCAGGCGATTCTCCCGTCATCATCGCCGCCCGTGTCGGCGTACATACGGGCGAAGCGGAGTAGGCATCGGTAAAGAGCAAGCCTTGTTTAGCAAGTCGATCGAGGTTTGGCGTATCGAGTTTTTCGTTGCCGTAGCAGTGCAAGTCTTTCCAACCCAGATCATCTGCCATAATCAAAACGATGTTTGGCGATTTTTGAGGCTGAACCGAAGGCTGCTGTGAAAGTTGGCCATGCGCGGTCGAACAGACGGTTGCCAGACAACATACACCGAACAACAAGCAATTCAATCCAAACTTCACTCTCAACATCAGCTGTGCTCCGGTGCTAATAAAATTAAGCCACCAAGGTACCAAAAGACGAAGCCCAACGGTCAACAATTTTCCTGGCAAACCGATTGGTGGACTTGTTCTCACGCAAAGGCGCGAGGGCGCGGGGGCGGAACGAAATAATTGCGACCTGATCTTTGCGCTTGTGGGCCTTGGCGCCTACGCGTGAGATTCTTACTCAATGCCGTTTGGAAACGACCAAGGTGGCAACGTATCGCTCACTTAGTCTCTGCAACTTCAAATCGTCCGATGAATGGCAACTTACTTTTCTTCTCTCGACCAATCTCCACGCCCCATTTGGGTAATTTTCCTTTACCCGAACCGGTGAAGGCTTCGGGGCGAAAGGCACCGCCAGCCCACGCACCATTTTTTACGCTGTGCGTCTTGGAAAAATTGAGACCATCTTCGGCATAGAGAATCGACTTGGTAATTTCTTTGGGACCAACTCTGCCAATCATTGCGGCAACGCCGTTTCCTTGCGGCCAAACTAACACTTCGTGATTTCCCGGTATCACTGGATTGGATTTATGTCGGACATACGGTCCAGCTGGATTGTCGGCAATCGCTAACCCCATTTTGGTTTCACTCGGGCTTTTCCCCAGTTGCCGACCTTTATAATAGAACCAGTACTTGCCGTTGCGTTTGAGCAAACAAGCATCGTCGACCAGATGGCTGTCGAAGTCTTCAGGGCGATCACTGTTTTTTAGTGCGGGGTTCGAATCGAGTCGAGACCAGGGACCATTGGGCGAGTCGGCGACCGCGATTCCTATTTTGGAATCCGGATTGAATCCTTTCTTAAATTTCCGCGAGGTCCCGGTGTAAAACAACCAGTACTTCCCTTCGGCCACCAGAATGTTTGGTGTGAAAACGCTCGCGCCTTCCCAGGTTCCCGGTTTCCCTTTACCAAGAGCCATGCCCCTCTCGACCCACTTGTGGCCATCTTCGGAAGTTGCATACCAAACGGTCGCGTCGTAACCGGGAGCGATCATGCCTTTGGAGTACCAAACGTAGAAAAGATCACCGACCTTGATCACGTCGCTGGGATCCCGCCGCATGACGCCAGCTTCGGCACCGATCCCCTCAATCTTCGAGTGAGTCACAGTCACCGTCTGGGCAGTCAAAGTGATTCCCGTGGCCAACCCTACCGTCAGAGCAATCGCAAAAAGGAAAGGATTTAGTGGATACATGCTATTTGTTTTCGGGCTGATTGTTTTAGTTGAACATTCTACTTCATCCGAGGCTTGCGCCGGTCGCATTGTAGACACAAATCCCAAACTCAATGCCATTTGGACAGGACTAAGGTGGCAACGTATCGTTCACTTTATCACCGGAACTTCAAATCGGCCAATGAATGGCATCGTAAAACGCAAGAATATCATTGATGAAGGTGTGATTTGCATTCGCTTGCATTTGCATTTGCCAGCAGCAGTTTTGATTTCCGGTCAACATGCCAGAACATAAGCGAGTGACTGCATTCTTCGATTCAACGATTCATTTATGCAAGCAAAATTGACATTGGGATGAAGATCAAAAATCTCTAATCTCGCTTGCTCGATTCTCAAATCCCTGCCTTAGAATTGTTTAAAAATGAGAAAGCTTATCACCCCGTTAATTTGCGTTATTGTTTGCTTAATGATTCTCTCTAATTCTGGTTGTCAGCTCGGACGAGGTTTTGGCGGTCAGAATGCAATCCAGTCTGGCCTACCATCAGTTGGCGGTGGAGAGATCGCGAGAAACCTGGGTGGTCGATTCGCCAACGGATTCGTAAATCGCGGAATTTTCCAATTGGTCAATTTAGCTTGGCGAGCCGTTGGGCTTTAACGAGTTGAAGAATGGCAGGCCCAATGAATCGGGCCGGTCACGCGCGTCCAAAGCTCAAGCGAATAGTTTCAAACCCGCAAAACGAATCGCTTTCGCGTCCAGCTTGTCTTGGTCGCAACCTCCCCCTCGTTTGAGCTGTATTTGGGCCCGTCAATGAAGATTGGCTTACTTCTGACGATACTGGCGGCCAACGATTACCGCCTCCACAACTCGCCCGGCTAAATCCCCCCGTCAGATTGCGGCCAGTATTTTGTCTGGCAGTTGAACCTGTCTGTTTCTATCTACAAAACAAGCCTTGGTTTGAATATAATATGGCCATCTTTAAAGCCAATTGAGAACTATGACTGAGCCCCGAAAAATATGACCCGAATGAAAACAAAACGCGTGATCCAAATGAAAACACTGTTCTTGCTACTTGTTGGTTTATTGCCATTAACCGCTCTGGCTCAAACACAAATTGGTGATGACCTGATTGGTGAATTCGAAAATGACTTGTTTGGGTCTAGTGTTGCCTTGTCGGAAGATGGAAGCCGGCTGGTTGTCGGATCAATCACTAACGCGGAATCTTTTCCAGGCTCTGGCCAAGTACAAGTCTTTGAAAATGTTGATGGCACTTGGGTACAAATGGGCCAGGATATTAATGGAACTGGTCTCGACGCCAGGCTGGGACGCGGCGTTGCTATCTCTGATGATGGATCCATTATCGCTTTGGGAGCAGATGGGTTTAGTAGTACCAGAGGCAAAGTACGTGTTTTTGAATTTAGTAATGGATCATGGATTCAAATAGGACAGGATTTAATTGGTAGCGAAAGTGGGAGTCTGTTCGGTAACGAAGTAGGCCTGTCCTCCGATGGATCGATTCTAGTTGTGGGAGCACCTGGTTTTGGAGATTCTGGGTCTGCAAGTGTGTTTGAAAACCAGGGGGGGACTTGGGTCCAATTAGGTGATGATATTGAAGGAGATGTTGACAACGGACTATTTGGAAATGGTTTGGGTATATCGTCGGACGGTCTCAGAGTAGCCATTGGTGGAGATGGTTTTCAAGGATTTGGCAGATTACGTGCGTTTGATTTTGTGGCAGGCAATTGGGTACAGGTCGGACAAACCATTGTTGGTGAAGACGTTACGGATCGTCTTGGCAGCAATGTAGATATGTCTGATGACGGTTCTATCATTGCGGTGTCGGCTATCGGAAATGATTTCATGGGCCCATCAGCTGGGGCGGTTCGTGTGTTCAGGGACACTGGAGGAACATGGACGCAAATAGGAAGCGATATATCTGGAAATTTGCTTGATCAGTTTGGTGCTAGTGTAGGTTTGTCAGGCGATGGAAATGTTCTTGTTGTCGGGTCCTTCAATGCCGAGACAGAAAGAATTTTCATTAACGAAGATGATGTATGGGTAGAGCTGGCGAATATAGCGGGTGATGAGCCCAATAGCTTTTTTGGCTTGCAATCGCATGTTTCCAAAGACGGCCTGACACTTGCGGTGGGTGCCCAAAGTTTTGATGGAAACGGGTTTAACCGAGGTTTGGTCAGAGTTTATGATTTAGGAAAGCTGATTGGTTGTCCATTCATGCCTGGCGATTTGAATGAAGATGGAGCTATTAATTTGCTTGACGTTGGGCCGTTTGTGGATGCATTAGCCGGCGGTGAAACTTTGTGTCAGGCCGATATCAACGGCGATGGGATGGTTGACTTGTTGGATGTTGAGCCATTTGTTGACCTTTTGACAGGCGGCTAGAGAGAGACCGTTGCCGTATGTTGCAGTTGGATTAGTTGCCGCTGGATAAACCTGCGCAACCGCCAATCATTTGTCGTTTCGCGCAGTGTGAATCTTGTACATGCTGAACACAGATTCCATTCTGATTGGGAATGCGCCTTCGAAAAAGCGCCTTCGAAAAAGGTAGTTGCAGACGCAATTCTCGCTTGTCTATAATTGCGTTTATTAGCTCACAAAACGTGGCTATTGAATCACATGGGATTTTAATGGAGCAACACATGCACTCTGCCTACAAGACACGCTACCTGTTTTCACTTAGCCTGACGGCAATTTTGGTTTGGACATCGAATTGCAATGCTCAAAACAATTGGACCTTCATCGCAACGCCCGGCAGCCCCGATACGATAACGACTTTTGACCTTGCTAATCCGGGTGGCACGCAGACAGCGATTGGAAACGTTGCCACGAATTTCAACCGCGGCATGGACTACTTTGCTACCGATTCGATCTACTACTACGTCAGCACCGATGCGTTGAATGACAAAGGTGATACGGGACTTTGGTCATGGGTCAGAGGTGTGAATACGCAGATTTCGAACGTCGACTTCCAGGATGGATCAGGCAGTGACGCTACTTGGGACGCAGCGACATCGCGGTTTTATGTTGTTGTCGATGACGGGGATGATACCGACGGCGACTCACTGTATGTCTGGGAAAATATTGATACCAGTCCGACTTTTACTGAGGTCGGCGAAACAGGAGTTTTCGCATTTATTGGATTGGCAATCGACCCGACTGACGGAACTTTGTACGGCTACGATTCCCTGGATGAAATATTGTATACGATCGATAAAACAACGGGTGCTGTAACCATGGTCGGCGCAAGTGGGGTAACACTTGCCAGTGTGGGAGGGATGGACTTCAATGCCGATGGATCCACCCTGGTGCTTTCTGCGGGAAACGATATTTACACAGTCGATAAAACAACTGGCGTGCTAACTCTTGCTGGTAACGTTGGGCAAAACACAACCGCAGTCGCGTTCAATATGTTTGAATGTGATTTCGAAGGCCGCGGCGACGTCAATATGGACGGAGCGATTAACTTGTTGGATGTTGAACCATTTATTGACGCATTGACAACCGGCACCTTCGTTCAAGAAGCGGATGTTAATTGCGATGGAGTCATCAATCTTCTGGATGTCGCTCCATTTATCGATTTATTGGCAGGAGGCTAGGTGGCCGGCCGGACGGCAGGGCCTCATTCAATGGATTGATCGCTACTTGGTGATTTTCCAATGCAATGAAGTTCTGAATTCACAATCGGAAACAACTGGCTTAATTGTTTAGCTCAAAATGCACGTATTGGAAATGGTTCCAGTACGTGCATGATCGTTTGGTCGTAAATTCGGTGTGAGAGCGTAGGTTGTGTGGACACACCTAACTCCTGCCCTTTCATCGCCTAGGCGGCAATCGCATTAAACAGCATACGCATAAAAACAGCCGGCAATTAAAAATTGTCGGCTGTTGTTCTTGAGTCGGCCATTCCATCCACTCAAACGTCCAGGATAAACAATGAATCAATCGTTGCAGCGATTGATTCGGATGCAGTCCGCCTAGTTGGCAAAACGGCCGAGGGATCGGCACGTCATCTGACAGTCGGGCAAGGAGGGCCGCTAGCCACCACCACTCAACAGGTCGACAAATGGAGCAACGTCAAGCAGATTGACGGACCCATCTTCATTGATGTCAGCTTTGGTAGAAAAGCCTCCACTATTGATAAGTGAGATAAAAGGCTCCACATCAAGCAGGTTGATTACGCCATCGCAATTTACATCTCCAAGTAGCGTCTTTTTGCCCTCTACCACAATGGTCGTAACACCGAATATCTCATCCACTTCTCCCCCCGGGTTAATATGGGTACCCACGATCATATCAGAGAATGCCAGGGTGGTTACGGCGAAATTTGCGGTAACAGTATATACAAATTCATCCCCAGTTAGAAACGCTAGAGACGAATCCGGCGGATCGTCACCGAGCGGAGTATCAAAATCTATGTCGTCGTTTGTCATTGCATCTTTATCGACGTCGAAGCTTTGAATGGGGCCAAGCTGTCCCGTTGTAAGGTTGTCCAACGAACCGCTGACAGTGTTTGCAGAAATTTGATCGTTACCAACAGCCTCAACCAGGAAATCAGACATGAAATTGTTGAGGTCCCAGTCAGCGGTCTGTCTGTCAGCGGTTACAAATCCCGAGCCGGATCCTACGACATTAACACCTCCGTCCTCTGCTTCAGAGAATACAAAATCTATGTCTGCCGGGCAATTTAATGGAACGCAGATGATTCCGATCATCGCCAAAAATGAAACGTAAGATTTTGAAACTAAGGATTTGCTTTTCATGGGTTCATCCAGTTTTGTTATGCAGGCAATGTTCAATATGAAAGTCATTCGCGGTTTTTCGGTTCGCAAACTCGTTTTCGCGAATTAGCTGGTGCAGGGTCCTGCCACCAAGCCAATTTTATATCGCGGGAGCGTTACACAAAAATTCAAACCGTTTGTTTTGTTTGTGCCAACATTTTTGCTGTAACACCTGTGCGATCGGTAATTGGTAGAAGATTAAACGAGTTAGCCTTGTCTGTATTGTGGACTCGCTGTCCAGATCCAAGAGAATGGAATATGAAACAAAACGCTTCAGCTACAAATGCCTGTGTTTATTGGTGTGATGTCAAGTTGTTCATCGAGGGGGAAGCCGATTTGCCGTTGCAAGCCAAAGTAAAATCGCACTTGGTCTCGTGTGAATATTGCACCCAGGCCATGGAGGCAATTGAGGCTCGATTAGCGCAAAAAATCGGCCAAATCCAAGACTTGATCGCTGCCTCATCCGGTCTCGATAGCGAGCTAAAATGTGTGCCCACCGACGTTAACGAGCGCCTGCGTCGTATTAGCCGCATTAGCCATATTGGCAAGCAGCTTCCATAGGCGAACGCACGATGGCTAACCAGGGTCGCGAGTTGGCGTGTCTGCGTATTGTGACTTATGATGGTATTTATGAACATTTTGCACAGACCATCGACGTCATTGTCTTTGTTGGAATTGGCACGCAGCGGTAACGACGACGCGTGGAGTCGTCTAACTGATTTGTATGGCCCTGTGATTTTCAGCCACGTCTTGTCAAAAGGCTTGAGCAAAAATGATGCTGGCGATGTCACTCAAGAAATATTCATTTCGATTCATCGCGGCTTAGGTGATTTCAAAAAAATTCGAACGGGTGATAACTTTCTGGGTTGGGTGATGACAATCACTTCACGTCGAATCGCAGACTACTTTCGCCAAATGTCCAAAACGGAGCGGCCGATCGGGGGCTCTACCGGAGCTCTGTTTGCAAAACAGATACAACAGCCGCAACCTCTTGAAATGGATTTCGACGCGAACAAAATCAAGCGGCAACTGGTTAGCCGGGCCATCAAGATTATGGAACTGGATTTTGAAACCAGGACCTGGCAAGCTTTCTACATGACATTGGTTGAAGGTAAAACGACGCAGCAAGCAAGTGAAGAGTTGAACATGCGTCCCGGAAGTGTCCGGCAAGCTCGTGCCCGAGTAAGAAAACGCTTGCTCGAAGAACTTGGCGACATTCTATGAAGGTGCTAGGAGAATCCGTATGAAAGGTTTCGAATGCCCTGCACCATCAATTATTTATGACTACTTGTCCGGTGACCTGGACAAAGATTTTGAAATAGCGATTACTCAACACTTGGATTCGTGTCCGGCGTGTGAAGACCAGGTTACAAAGATTGAAGATTCGGCTGGCTTCAAAATGGGGCTGGAGAAACTACTTCTTCACAATGATTTGATCGACGACGATTGTATTCCTCCACTCGATCCAATTAATCTGGCCGTTACGCATATCGAATCGGTCAACCGCGATTCAACAGACGCTGAAGAAGAATTTTTCAACTCGCTGCATTTTCCAAACTATCGAATTTTGAAAATGATTGGCCGCGGCGGAATGGGTGTCGTTTTCGAAGCTGAACAGATTTCAACGCGACGCTCCGTTGCCCTGAAGATTATCGACCCGGCGTTCGACCGTTTTTATTCACCAGAAAGGCGAACTACGAATCGTTATCGTTTTGGTGTCGAAATCGCTACCGCTGCCAGAATCGATCATGCCAATGTGGTCACGGTTTATGAAGGTGGAGAAGAATCGAATTGCCAGTTTTGTGCAATGCAATTGGTTAATGGACCTTCGCTTGCCGAAATGATTGGCGATGGACTGGATGTTGAATTGGCGGCTGAATACATTCGTCAGGCTGCTTTGGGCGTTGCTGCGGCACATGCTATTGGGGTGATTCATCGCGATATCAAGCCGCAAAATATTTTGATCAATCCAGACCTGTCGCAAGCCAAGGTTTCGGATTTTGGGCTCGCCAAATTTGTTGAAACCAGCCACGAACCGGCGATAACACGAGCGGAAAGTGTATTTGGAACGCTTGACTATATTTCTCCTGAACAACTCAACGATTCGTCAACGGTGAGCGAGGCGGCAGACATTTATTCTTTGGGCGCGACGCTCTACTTTTGTTTGGTTGGACGAGCTCCCTTTCGTTGCAAGAGCGCCAGCCAACAAGTAAAGCAGATCATGGAACTTGAGCCAGTCGAGCCAATCAATCTGGTTGAAGGCCTGCACCCCGACCTCAATGCAATCTGCATGAAGTGCCTGGAGAAAAAACCAGCCAATCGTTACGCTAGTGCAGGTGAATTGGCGGAAGATATTCAACGCTACTTCACCAACATCCCGACAAAGGCGCGGCCTTCAAATCTCTGGAATCGCACATGGAAATTATGTTTGCGAAACAAAGCCATTTCCGCCTTGGTAAGTGTCGTTTTTGTGTTGGTTCTGACTGGAATTATCGCAGGCAGTTTTTCTTATACCAAGGTATTGGAGATCAATCGAAAACTGGCTCAAACGAACACTAAATTAATGCTCCTGAATCATGAGAATTCAGCAGTAAATGCAAAGCTCTCAACTGCCATTGAACACGAAAAAGATTTGAGACAAAAAACTGAACAAGCAGTACAGATTGGGCAGCGGGCAATCAAGAATTTCTATTTTGATGTTGCCGACTCGTCTGATTTCTTGGGAAACAAAGACGGGATGCAGCCTTACCGACTCCAACTTTTGGAATTGGCAATGACGCAGTTCAATGATCTGTCAAAATTGGGGGATACTCCCAAACTGAAATACTTTTCTTTGATGTCACAAGTTAATTTTGGCGACCTGCAGGTCCGGATGGGCGAATACGAGGCGGCCACAGAAACGTTTGGCCGCATAGAGAACACGCTTGCTAAAATCGAACCCGCGCTGCTGGATCAAGCGGATTTCAAAAAGCTCAAAGCAACGGTTCTGTTGTCACAAGGGACCGTTTGCCTGAAGCAAGACCGGCTACAAGATGCGGCAGACAAGCTTAGCCTTTCATTCGCCAAATTCTCTACTCTATCGGCCCAGGATTATTCTTTGATTAATCAAGGCAATATGGTGTCGATCGGTTCTTTGTATGCCGTAACATTGCATCGTTTACGGCAATATGACCAAGCGATGAGTGTTTTTAATCAATGCGAACGGGCCGCGAAAGGGCTCGCCAGCGAATTGGAGTCATATAATCAAGCGGAATTGAATCTCACTGAATCGGAATACGTCAATTTGCATTGTTGCGTCTTACAGTTCTTTGGAAGCTATTGGTACGCCAATCAACACACGTGTGGTTCCGGGTTCATCAGAGAACAAAGTCGCTGGATGGAAGTTCTTGAGGGATTGGAGCTGGAAAATATGCGAACTGAAATTCGTCAACAGCGGGCAGGGTTCTACAACGATTTCGCCGTATGTTTGCAGAATTCAGCACCTTCGCGTTCACTGCATTTTCGAGAAAAAGCGGTCAACGAATATGGGAAGCTGTTCAAGAATAATGAAGAGGTACCGCATCTTAGATTTTCTTACGCGATGTCGCTCAGAAACCTTGCGACATGCTTCTGCAAATTTAATAGATTTGAAGATGCTGAAAGAGCGCTTTTGCAAGCCGAGGGACTAATCTCTGGTTTTTCAGAATTAGACCAGCAATCTGTCCGGCTCAAAAAAGGAGTTGCACTCATACACGATGCTCTGTCCCGTTACTATTTCCAGTTAGGAGATTTGGATAAATGCCTGGGCAGTATGAAGAGCAAACTTGCCGTACATCAAGGTATTCTAAAGACATCCAAACAAGTTTACGAAGCTAGAAGTTTAGTTGCTAAAAGCCTGGAAGAATTGTCCCAAATCGAATACGCCAGAAACGAATATTGGAAATCTCTTGCCTCTTATTTCAAAGCACTAGCCGTATATGGTTCAATGGGCCAGGAAGAATTGGAACAACAAATAATTCGCTCGCGAGACTTACTTTTCAAAATTGCCAAAGGGATTTTGGTTCCAATTTTCCCAGTGCACGAATCTCCAAATTCTCAGTAATTGAGATAGTCGATACTTGGCCAGTATCGCCAAAGTGGTCCATTTTCCGATTGCCGCAGGGCACGGCAATAGCCTGAATCTACAAAAGACACGCGTCATGCTGATCCTCAGGCAAGACTGTAGCAATACTACTTGCTTAGCCCCAACTGAATCATTGCTTTACCGATCGTTTCCAAATTACCACCGGTTACAAATTTTCCTTCCGCATCAAGCAGGACGTAATGCTGAGGCGTTAATGCACCAATCGTCTTTCGAAATTCCCTCAATTTATTAATCTCGACTTGCCCTTCGGTCCAATCCAAATTTGCAGGCAATGATTTTGGCATTCGTTCGCCATCAGTTCTGTTGTAAGTATGCAGGCTCAAGATCGCGACCTGATCGTGATCCAGAGTTTTCGCTACTTCCTTGAGCTTTCGTGCGTCGACCTTGGATTGATCGTCCTCAGGCTTCCACAAGTCCATCAGCAGATGTTTACCTTGGTACGCACTCAGCCACGATGGCAGCCCGTTTTTTCGATTCTTAAACAACAGGTTGTCGATGGCAGTACCAGGCTTTGGAACCGGGAAAGTTGCAACCTTGATCTCTCCAAGATCAGTGCCTGAACGTTTCACTTCAATCGTTTTCTTGAATTCACCCATCGGCAAAAACGGATACTTCTCATAGTCCGGGTTCAGCTTAACCGTTAGCTCGTATTTCCCAGGTCGCACCAGTTGGAAGTCAAATTTGCCTTCTTGGTCGAGGCGGATTGAATACTCATCAAAACACATCGAATACGCGCGGATCACGTCCTGATTATCAGTCTTGGTAAAAAACTCGACGACCTGTTCTCTGTTATCAGCGCTTAGCCGATTCTTTTTTATTATTTTGGCGAGCTCAGTTGGAACATTGATTGAATTGGACTTACTCACTAGGGCAACTTCCGATTTCAACCTGGCCACCTCTTTTGATTTGCTACCGCTGATTAAGACCTGCCCAGTGACTTTGCAGGGGAATTCAAGTGCAACGGAATCGGACTTCGGTTCTACAGCTACCGTATATCTTCGTCCGCGAGGATCCACTTTGCCGTTCCGACTAAACATCAACGAAGCAGGCATCCTGGGCATATCTTTCATGCGGAATTGTCCGTCTGCCTTCGTCGGATTGACAATAAGTTGATTAATATGCCACGTTTTTCCATGGATGAAACGGATTGGCCACGCGTAAATATGTGCACTGTCAAACTCTCCTTCGACAGAGACATCGCCATGGATATCAAACCACTTCTGCAGACGTATTTTTTTTGCGGGACGGTCCGGCAAATCGGCAACTTCGGCGTAGCCGTCAGCTGAGTATGCAATCAGTGTTCGTGGCTCATGCGGTGGTTCCAATTCGATTTTTCCATCCTCGTCGGTGGTCCATTTCCTAGCGTCAAACCCAGAGCGATCCTTTGTTCTAATGTCAACCATCGTCCGTTGGCTTTCGAAAGCAATCAGCAAGTCGGCGCTTGCAGCTGGCTGACCATCAACATCAATCACAACATATTCCAGTGGTTCGGCCTTCTTCATCGTGATGTCGAGCGGCTCAAATTTTTCTCCCAGACGAAACACTCGAGTAATATGAGTCTGGTAACCGGTGGCTTCAATTTTGACCTGAAATCCTGCGTCCTCGCGATCGGTCGTAATTTCGAAGAAGCCATCATTACCCAGCAACGCACGATCGCGCCGTTCGTGTGCACCTCCGCTCAAAACGGTCATGGGAACAACTGTAAACGACTTCAATGCTTCACCATCTTCATCGTGAACGGTGCCGGACACATAAAGCTCCGGATTCATGACAACTTCGTGCGGTTTGTCGGCGGCCGCCAACGGCACGCCTCGCTTCGCTGCAAACTTTTTTGCATTAAAGTTAAACGTAACTGGATCTGCAGGAGCCCAGTTCCAGGTGTAGAGCCCGTTAGCATCGCTGATTCCAGGGATCTTCGTTTCCAGGACATTCGGGTGGCGATGGTTGTACATCGCCTTACTATCGCGCCACTTTTCAACTCGCACATAGGTGTTTGGTACTGGGTTGCCATCAGGATCAACAAAACGAATCTGAAGTTTCTTCCCTGGTTTAAGCTGGAAGTCTGTTGGTTCCATTTCGGGTCGCATATCAACGATTCGTGATTCAGGTTGAAAACCAGGTGCCATAACGGTTACCCGTTTTTTACCTGGCTTCATCGGGGGGAGCCGGTATTGTCCTTTCTCGCTCGGTCGGGTTTCCTGACGTTGATGGTGGTTTGGGTTGTCACCCAACACAACAACGGCGTCGGTAATGGGTTTACCAGACTTGGCTTCCGTGATTGTCCCTTGAATTCGCGCTCCTTTTTTCATCACGATGTTCGCAGATAGGTTAGCAAGATCCCTCATACTGATCGACTGTTGCTTTTGCAAGCCTCCCGCCTGTTCGTCACTGGCGTAATCGGGATGATTGATGGTCAATGAAACTTCGACATCGTCCCCCGGCGGTACATTATCAAGCACCCAGCGTCCATCTTCGTCAGTAACTGGAGCTGCACCCCAGGTATTGTATCTTTGTCGTTTACCAAGTGGCGGAATGCCGCCCGATCGGTAGTTGACTTGAACTCTTGCCCCTGAAATCGGTTCACCGTCGGAATCAAGAATCCGACCACCGATACTGCTGCCAGGGTACAAGATAAAAGTAAAGTCTTTCGGAATCTGCCGTCCGGTGCTGAAGTATTCTGGCTCCCAGTTCGCATACATCGACGTGAAACCCTCTGCTACACACCAAACACGAATCCGTGTAGTCGTTTTGCGCATTTCCTGGGTAACCGAACCATCGTTGCCTGTCACTAAATTGTTGTTTTCGGCAAGCGGTGGCTTGTCTTGGCTGGCACTTACATGAAGTTTCGCCCCCGCAATCGGCTCACCGTCCGGATCGACCACCATGAACTTGAAATCAACCATTTCAACGGTGTCGGTCGTCGCATCGTCACTTCCTTCGTTGCCAGTATGTTCCTGAGTTCTGGCTCGTTCCGTTGCAATCGTTTGTTGTTCTGGCAACATGCAAGACAAGACCACACCGGCAATCACCAGTAAAATCAAGCCACAAAACCAGTTGCCTTTGTTCAAACTGCTTTGCGATTGCCCAAGCATTCTGGATACTCGCTGCAACAGCGCTCCGCCGCTGGCAGCCATTGCCAACGAGCCTTCGCAATTGCGTTGATGCTCAAGCTGTAGAAGCGCTTCGATATAGTCACGCCGGTTGGAGCAAACTTGAAGCGCTAAATCATCGCAACAGTTCTCTCGTTCCTGCCGAATTTCTCGTGAAATCCACCAGACGGCAGGATGATAAAACAGCAGAACTTCAACCACAGATTGCAGCAAATTAACGAAGTAGTCATGCCGTTTAATGTGCGCCAGCTCGTGAGCCAGGATTGCGGAAATCTGATCCATGGTCAGTCCGCTGATTGCACTGGCAGGTAGAAGTACGACTGGTTTGATCCACCCGATAACCGTTGGCGTGAGAATATCGTCGGTCTGGCATAGTCTGACAACTTGCCTCACCCCAAGTCGATTGCACAATTCGTACATTTTGCTGGTGAGAGCCGTGGATTCCAAGTGCCGTCCATTAGCCTTGATTCTTTGAGTACGAATCCATCCGACCGTTAATCGTAACGATAGAATCAAAACACCGATCGCCCAAAAGAAGATCAGCCGCGGCGACCATTCCCGTACCGATTCGATCCAGGTTTGAATCGAAAATGCTGCCGCAGATTTTCTCTCGTCCAGTTCTACAGGAGTCGTTTCTGCAGGAGTCGTTTCTGCATTTTCTAATTCTGCAGTCTGCTTGGGCGAAGTCAAAGTGTTAGACGCTTTCAAAACGGTGCCAAATTCAGTCACGATGGTTCGACTGTCGTTTGTATCATCGAGAGCTGAAGTCGCTTCGGCCAGCTGCGGAGTTTGCCATGACGCGGCTAGCCAGACTGCGGTAACCGCCGGGAAGATCGCAAGACTTGCCAAGCCGCCGCACAGAAGTAAGTATCTAAGATTCGCTGCGCGACGTGAAAACATCTGCAACAAAAGCCAAACTGCTGCAGCAACCAATACGCCTTGCCAAAGGAAATGAATCAAAGTCCAACCGGCCAACTCGTACATTGCTTGATCCGATGCGAAATTCATTATTGATCCTCCATTTCGTCCAACATACGTCGAATTTGGGCCAACTCTTCAGGGGTAGCTTTCTTGGCCGACAACGCTTGAACAACCAAATTTTCCACCGAGCCCGAAAAGACACGTGAAAGCATGTGTTTGACCAGCGTCTTTTGTGTTTTCTCCGCTTTTTGACGCGGTCGATAGACATGCGATCGTTGTGAATCGTCTCGAAGCAGCAGATTTTTCTCAAACATAATCTGCATCAGCTTCAAAACAGTCGTGTATCCAATCGAGCGACTCTTCTTCAATTGGTCATGTACCTCGCGGACGGTCGAAGGTCCGTTGGTCCACAATACACTGAGAATTTCAACTTCCGACTCAGTCGGGCGTTCTGGTTTCTTGGTCATCTTTTCTCCTGATTAGACGACATCATACGAATTATTTCGTATGTGTCAACGAAATTTTTCGTATGTTGCAGAAGAAATCAAGAATCTTTGAAATACCGGCGAAGGCTCTGAATGATCCGGCATTCGCGCTCGGCAATGAGGTAGTTCCTAATACTTTCGCACGAATTCTGTTCAGTCCTGTTCCGTTTGCTGCGCCTCTTGCATATCCGACAAGACACTTTGGACTTCATCCTGATTCAGCAGCCATTTCAAATCAAAATTTGTTTTGAGCGATTCAAGCGTAGGCTGCTTGGTTTCAATCATTTCAAGACAATGCTGGAGGCACTGCTCAGAACGAGTTTGCATTTCCTCATTCGCAATTTCCAAACAGTTTTTTGCAATGAGTGAATAGACCCCCAATTCGACTATGGCCGATTGCGTCTGAAAGGCTGCGTTGTCGTTGATCATTTCATTAACTGTCATGAACAGATCGCCGTAAGTTGTACCGCTGAAATCAGGTTCAACTCTCTTCAACAACGCAAGAGTCACCGGAGGCAATTCCAGTGATGTTGCTGTCAAGGCTTCAGGACGTATCACATTCATGACCGCATTGATTTTACCGTTTAGACTCGGTGACTCAGGAGGACGATTGGTTAGCCAGCCAGTTGTCTGCATGAGGTGGTTAAATTGAACTTTCTGATTTAAAACGTAAGCAGCATAGGGTTCCGATTTCAAGTTTTCCAAGTATTCAAGAGTCTCAATCGCTGTTTGATGAGATGCTTCCCAGTGCCCTGCCGACAGTTGAACCTGGGATATTCTGAACCGATTTTCTGCCAAAACAATTTTGTTAAATTCCTTGTCAGGGCTCATCTCGACTAATTCAGCGTAAATTAAATCTGCTTCTCCCAATACTTCGAGTGCTTGTTCAAATTCCCCGCTGACTAGCAGAGGATACGAGCCAAAGGATAGCGAACTAGCCAGCTGGCTTTTCAAATTTACGCTGTCTGGGTTTAATGCAATCAGTTGACTCAGTGCTGTCTGAGAAGATTCAAACATAGACTGGGATTCTTGCATGTCGCCCAACGCGCCTGCGGCCATTGCTAACGCTCGATCCAATGATGCTTTGGCAGTCCGCAGCTGGAAATTGTTTGGCGTTTGAGCTAAAGCGAGTTCGATATGTTCGCGTGCGGTTTCGAAATACGACTTCGAGGCACCAGGATCATTGAACTCCAGAACGGCTCGTCCAATGATAAAATGAGTATGATACGACGCTTGGTAGATGTCGTTGCTCTTTTCGGGATTGTCGTTTTCCGCGTGTTCAATTAAACGCGCAACATCCGCCAAGATCGCTTCTCCAAGTTCGCTAATCGTTTGCTGATTGGTTGCGTTACGGAGCAATTCCAGTTGATTGTTCTTGTGGGTAACCAGCGTAAGAAGTGCGTCGTAATTGTCTGGATTACGGTCCAGAAGGTTCTCAACGATTGCCAATGCTTCATCACTCAGTTCCTTGGATTGTTCGTTGCCTGCGCGTTGAAGCAATGTTCCAAGGTCGTTGATGGCGTTCGCCAGATCGAGTTTCCACCGGTCATCATCGGGTCGAAGCTGAACCGAATTTCTAGCGACTTCAATCGCCTGATTCATTCTTTCTTCTGCCAGAACAGTATCGCCCTTGAGTTGCGCGAGATATCCCATTCGCCGCAGTGCGACGAATTCAGTTTTATTACTTGCGTCGTCACCAGATTCAACATCGATTCGCGACACCGACTGCAAACCGTTCATCGCGGCGGACACCAATTTTTCTCGCGCTTTTACGGTGGCTGAATTGTCAGACAGATCGTCATAAAGAGAATCAACCAAATCGTTAAGAGCATGGACAGCGGCAGAACGATCTTTAACCGCGCGTTGCTCAGCATCTATCGCTTTTTGTTTCTCGGAAAAAATTTGGTCATTGGCCTGCTTTAATTTCCAAGCTGCCATACTGGAACCAACGCCCAGTGCCAAAAGCAAACCGGCAACCAATCCGGAAAGCACCGCGACACGGCGATTTCGCCGGGCCCAAAGTACAAGTTTTTCCAGCGAGGAAATTTCCCGGGCCAGGACTGGGCGGCCATTCAGAAAACGGTTCAAGTCCTCTGTAAACTCAAAGCTTGATTGGTAACGTCGACTGGGATCTTTTGAAATCGCTTTGAGGCAAATGTTTTCCATGCTCTTGGAAATGCCAGGATTAATCTGCCGCGGGCCAATGGGCTCAACTCTACAATGTTGATTCAAAATATTGACTGGGCTGCCGCGAAATGGCGTGGTACCTGTCAAACACTCGTATAACGTGATGCCGAGCGAATACACATCGCTTTGCGAAGTCGCATCACGCCCCGACGACTGCTCGGGAGACATATATTCCGGCGTCCCGCACAGCACGTCGGCTTGCGTAAGCGTAATGTTTCCAGCGGTTTCACGAGCTAGCCCAAAATCGGTTAACTTGGCTCGTTGATCTTCCTCGTCGATCAAGATGTTCGCTGGCTTGACGTCTCTGTGTACGATGCCCGAATCATGTAACGTTTGCAATCCAGTGCCAATCTGCAAGATGATTTCTGTTGCCCGGCGTTCATCCAGAATCTGCTCAACGTTCAAATCTCTCAAGGTCTGACCGGAAATCAACGGCATGACTAAATAGGGTCGGCCGTCATCGGTTTTGCCGACCGCATGAACGTTGACGATAAAGTCGCTGCGAATTTTAGCTGCAATTTTTGATTCGCGTTCAAAACGTGCCTCCGATCGAAACCCGTCGTTGTTGAGAACTTTTACTGCAACCGGGCGAGAAAGTTCCGGATCAAATCCGCGAAATACAATTCCGGCACCACCTCGGCCAATTTCCTCTACGATAAATAAATGGTTGATCGAGCCAATATCACCGTCACGTTGCGATTCGCCAAGGAAGCGGTACCGGCCGTTGTTCTGATGATAAACTCCATCCGCCTGGAATGGACGCAACACATTGGATGAGGAAAGATGGTCCAATTGCGTCCGGCACGATGCACATGATTGCAAATGCGTCTCAAGTTGTTCAACATCATCGACCGTGCCATCGATCAATTGCTGCAGCGTCTCGCTGGTTGGACAGACTGTTTTGACGAACGTTTTATCCTTCATTCTCCCCGCCTCATTCATCCGCGCGTCGCGCGGCAAAAGTACTACTGGTCGTTATTGAGGAATTTCGAATGGGTCGTCATCACTCAACATCAGAAATTCGTGCTCCAAACGCTTCAAGACACGGGATTTGTTTACGTACACGGCATGGATCGGCATCTCCATTTGCTCGGCGACTTCTGCAGCAGGCTTGTCCTCAATCCACGTCTTCTTAAAACACTCCCATGTTTTTGGCTCGACAACTTGCTGCACCCGTTCCTGAGCCGCTTTAAAAACCTGATTCATAAACAGCTCAGTCCAATGCGAATCGGAAGCAGGTGAACTGGCAAGCTGGTCGATGTATTCAGCGAATTCTGATTTATTGATTGATGTCCTGGATGCAAAACTCCTCATTTTGTTTGCGGTCACGGTCGCCAGCCAGCTTCGAAACTTTCCTTTCGAGGATTGGTATTCGAATTTCTGGATACTTCGGGCAACCGCCGTCATCACTTCTTGCGCAATGTCGTCAATGTCGGTCGACTGAAATCCGCGACGACGACAGTAGCTTCGAATAACCGGCGCATAAACCGATTCAAACTGGTGCCATGAATCTGAATCGTCAGGATCCCTGATACGCAGCAGCAAGCTGGCCGAAGTCACCGGATCTTTTGCCGGTTTCCGCATCAGTAGTACCTCCCCAAAGGTCTAATCTCTCTCAAGATTTTATTATGGAATAAAGATTTTCAATGCCTACAGAAAATCCGCCTTAAACCGCTGATTTACAAGGGTCTAAGCGAATATTTAACAGCTCCGCAGTTCTGATAAGCCTTGTATGAGACTAGATTTGTAAATTTTCCAAAAAGTCGTGAGAGATTGCCCGCTCAACGAGGTATTCATGTTATTAGCCCCACTATGGCGCTCTTTGCGTCCCTGGGAGCAATTGAAACAGGATTAATATCTCATGCAGTGTTGACAGCGGTGATCATCTGCCGTTGGCACCGTTTGGCAATGCGTTGAACAGCCAATGCCGATCGGTCGGCTCAGAGGCGTTTTTGAAATAGCTGTTAATCGAATCAGTCAATTGGGAATCTGAGTCTTGCCTGGGCAGTGCGTCACGACGCGCGGGGAGACTGCTCAGGTACAGACCAGATTTTTC
>CAYONX010000060.1:20477-21602 GCA_964405425.1 uncultured Pirellulaceae bacterium
TTTTCACTGGCGGGTTTTTTTGTTTTGCCGGGAGAGAGCAAAGGTCGGAGGCAATAAATGCCGCGCCTGTTATCCTTGTTTGGTCGTGACCAGAATTGCCTGTACTGGTTCTGCAAATCTTTGAAGCGATTCATTGGTTTCAACGTTCTCGACGCCTTTAACAAATGAACGAGCAACAGCGGTGAACAGCAGATTCTGGTGCGATACTTTCAAATTCACTGCCGATGAATTTGCCTTTCCCATCAAGCTTTGCCCTTGATTCAAAATGGCTTCGTCCGGGAATTCGATCAGTCGCATATGGAACATTTGATGCCGCATGTCGGGGTGGGCATCGCGATCAGGCCTCGCGACCAACGAAAACGCGCCGCGATTGGGCTGGTGGACCTTCCGCGAGTCGATTGTTGCGGACACAGAAGAATAGAACTTGTCAGATTTGACCAGTTCAACGATCTCAATCGCTCCTTCCAGTAAATCGCTCTCGGGTTCGAAAGGCGCGCGATCCCTGTCAACCAGTCCGATTCCAAATCGGGTTTGTATTTCACGAAAACTACGAGGATTCAAGTACTCATCAGCTTCCTTTTCGAATCGTTTGCCGATCATTTGCTGCACGTGCAGATCGGACCTGGCCACCTCGTCTCGCAGCGAGGTAGGAACTGCAACACCCAGTCTTGCCGCAACGTAGAGAATTTTACTGGCTGCGTTAATGATGTCCCGTGGATCGTTTCGCCTCAGTGCCATTGCCAACATGGTAAAAGAAGCCCGGACTTTGTCTGGATCCTCGTCTCTTAATGCGAATACTGCCGCACGTGTCGCGAATATAACTAAGGTCCAACTTGTCTCAGACGACATTGAAGCTTGAATGTTGTCTCGTTGAGTTGGTGACGATTGCTCAAGTTCGGTTGCTAATTTAAACAGTTGATTATCAAGTTCATTGAATACAGGATTGATCAAATTAATTTCATATTTAGCACGTGTTGAATATTCGAAATCCCAGCTGAGGGGCATAAAACCTGTCCACAAAAAGCTACGGAAAAAGCACCAGTTTGACCAGTATTCTACTACATCGGGGAACAAGGTCTGAGGATTGTTTGAGATATTGCAGTGAAAATGAATGCCACGCCGATG
>CAYONX010000060.1:21702-26922 GCA_964405425.1 uncultured Pirellulaceae bacterium
ATGCCACGCCGATGTCAAGCGGGTGTAACGCAGGGGCCAGCGTTGTTTTTCGTTTTTGACGATTACATGACAACAAAGGCCGGATCCCCAATAACTGCCAGCCGATTCTTGAGCGAGTCGGTTTGAATCGGAAAGTGTGGTGCGAGTTGGTCCGCAGCATCGGTCGTTTGTTCACTTCTGGCCGAAATTAAATCAATTGCAGCCTGTCTGTAATACGCGGTTGGAATCTAATTGGATGCCCCCATATTTTACCTAAAGTGGCGTGGCACCAAAGAAGTGGCCCAAGCTACAGAATAACGCGTGCTTTAGATTTAGAATCTTCAAAACAGAGACAACCCTGACTACCCTGTGTTTTGCCGCAATGCTAAATTCTACTAAGCAGTCCACAAACTCAGCTGCTGACGTTCGACGAAAAAAGCGATCGTATTTTGGATTGTTGTTGACCATTGCCTGACAAAACCGTGTGTCGATCCATGAGATTCGCGGTCAAGAAATTACCGTTTAAAATTAGCTCCGCACATCACCCAACATACGCGGCTTTCAAAAACAGATCACTGGATTCTGGTGCAGCGAAAAAAGGATAAAACTAGTGTCGACCGATTCTTTTTCGATTAGTTCATCGGAGAACGTTTGCTTTAAGGTTTTCGAGGGGCTTGAGACTGCAGAAATTCGTGCGATTGTTGATGCGACCACAAGGGTGACGTTCGCCAGTGGTGAAACAATGTGCCATCAAGGTGAAGATGGCACATCGATGTACTTTATCCTTAGCGGCCGGGTCCAAATCAGTGTTGAAAAACAAGGTGAATCCAAGCCGGTCGTCCTGAATACTCTTGGGCCAGGGCATCACTTCGGCGAAATGTCGATGCTCAACTGTAGCCCACGAACGGCGACCGCAACCGCGATCATGGAAACCCAGGTTGCAAAGCTCAACCATAGCGACTTTCAAAAGCTGGTCAGTTCAATCCCAGGATTCACAGCCAATCTCAGTCGCACTCTGGGCGTTTGGCTACGAGACCAACTTTCAGGCGAAAAGGAGTCTCGTGCGATTCGAGTGGTCGGAATTGTTCGGCGAGGATCCCGAGACAACCAACTGGGACCTGCCGTCGCGAAGGCACTGCTCGGCGTCGACCTGTCGGTCCTGTCTTGGTCCACCGATCCCTCACGCTGGGATTCGGTAGATGCCAAGACCCATTTAATCGATTCTGATGGCGGCGATACGATTCCAGGACTCGCCAAACAAGTCGGTAGTCACTCGCACACGATTATGGATTTTGACGCGTCCAAAGCGACGCCACGACAGCTGCTGCAATGTGAACGCATTTGGTGGATCGTTGATCGTGATGAAAACGAGCAAATGGAACTGGACGAAATTCAACGCTCCATTGACGAAGTACCCGCTCTGGCAAATCGCTTGCAGATTGTCGAAGTCCACCAGCGTGCCGAGCAGATCCCGTCGTTGCTGCCTGATACCTTGGACCTTACTCATCCAACGATTCGAATTCAGCGGCATGGGAAAGGAGACTTTTTCGGGTACCGTGCGCAAGACATTGCTCGACTACAACACTTGCTTCAGGGAGTTTCGTTGGGGGTGGTGTTTGGCGGTGGCGGAGCACGCGGATTGGCTCACATCGGCGTCATTCAAGTCCTCGAGCAGCACGGCCTGTACTTTGACCGAATCGCAGGAACATCAGCGGGAGGAATCATTGGGTGTACCTATGCATCAACGATGACAACAGAAGATATTTTACACCTGATCAACATGGAGATGTCTCCGCCGAAATGGATTCAAAGACTACCATCAGGTAAAAGCTGGTATCTATTCTCGGACTTTCGGCGCGGAAGGATCGACCCGAAGCTTCGCAAATATCTCCACGACTATGACTTGGCCCAGCTAGTTATACCGACCTGTACTGTGGCGGTGGATTTGATACACGGAGAACTGGTCGTGAGTACAAGCGGTGATGTGGTTTCGTCTATTCGAGCCAGCGCCAATCATCCGCTATTTGGTTCGCCAATCATGAAAGATGGTAGAGCCTTGGTAGACGGAGGCATATTGAACAACTTGCCGGCAAACGTCCTGCGTAACCAAGGGGCCGACTTTATTCTGACAATCGACGTTGGTTCTGAGCTTGATCCAGAGTTCGGGAAACTGAAGAAAGGTCGCGGCAGTAGAATGGTTCGTAAAGCCGGCTACATGAGTACGCTGCTGCGTGTACTCGACGTCATCCAAAGAGGCTACTCGAAAGTGCACAGCGCGCAAAGCGATTTTTTGATCGTACCAAAATGTGCTGCGTATCCGTTTGAAGACTTCACCAAGGCCAATGAGCTGGCAGAGATTGGCCGAACCGCGGCACTCGAGAGCATTGATGACTTGCTCAATACCCTTAAGCAGTATGTGACCAAGTAAACTCAGTGATGATGGCTTGATGAACATTCCAACTGCTGCCACGTTTGCGGCGGGTACCCTAATCTGACTGGTTGGGAAGGGCGGAATACAGCGAGACTGGTTACATTGTGGCACGTACCAGTTTGAACAAGATGCGATTGAGGTTATTCTAGTTGAGGAACAGAAATTCAAAGAGCGACTGGAGTGAATGTGATTCAAACTCGAATGTTTTTGAAGTTACTGAAGATTTCAATTGTGATTCTTGCCTGTTGGGCCCCCACGGCGTCCTTTGGGCAGCAACCGATAACTGCTGAAATAAAAGAGGCTTTCCATTTGGTCGATGGAAGTATCGTTTTGATCGAAGGCGACTTTCAAAATGCACAAGCAACCATCACCGACATTGTCATTGATGGCAAAGAGTATGAGCTTGAACTGCATCCGCATTCCATCCGCACAGAAGAATTCATTTTAAAAGTTCAAGAAGCGAACGGAGTCATTCGCACTGTCCAGCCAGCTCCGTCCCGGACGGTTCGCGGCGCGATTCGTGGAAGCAAAGGCAGCCGGGTAACCGGTGCGGTGGCCAATGCTGGAGTGGCTGCCAGAATCGAAATGGGTGACGGAGCCATTTTTTATATGGAACCACTTCGTGCCAAATTCCCGGACACGCCGGATTCCAGATCGCACGTTCTCTACTCAAATAGAGACACGAAACCGCACGCTGGAAAATGCGGGAACCTGGATAAAGAATTACAGCCCTTTGAAAAAGTAAAATGGCAGCAACAACAAGTAGAACGGCGGCGGCATCAGGCTCTTGCATCCGACTCTTCAGGGAACCAGTTAAATGGCTTCATTGGTACGCAGATTGCTGAACTTGGACTCGACGCTGATGTCGAATTCTTTAATAACCACCAGACCGTGCAAGGGACTTTGGACCGCATGGAATTGGTAATCAATATTGTCAACGAGCAATATGAACGTGACGTCGCGATATCGCACGTGATTTCTGGTGCCGTCGTCAGAACCGCAGAACCGGATCCGTATGACACTCAGGGTAATCCTGGAATACTGAATCAATTCCGCACAGAGTGGTTGGACAACCAATCAGACATCCAACGTGACGTGGCGCAACTTTTCACTGGCCAGGAAATTGGAGGTCCGATTGGAATTGCTTTCACAGGCACCATTTGCGGTAGCTTCGGATTCGGCGTGGTGCAGTCTGATTTCAACGGCTCGTTGAACTGCTCCACCGATCTGTCAGCTCATGAACTGGGCCACAATTGGGACTCCGGGCATTGCGATTGCCCCGGATTTACGATGAATCCTTTTCTCACATGCGGCAATCAGTTTACAACTCAATCCATCAATTCCATCGTAGCGCATCGAGATTCCCGCAATTGCTTGGAAACGAAAGGTCCATTAAACGATGACTTCATCAACAGCATCGCGATCGAAGCTCCGACTATTTTGTCCGCGACAAATAGCGGAACGACTACTCAAGAGGGTGAACCAGATACTTCCAATGTCGGTGCAACGGTATGGTGGAACTTTATCGCGCCCAGCAATGGCATGGCAAGGGTTGACCTGGAAGGCAGCACGTTCGATACGGTTTTGCATGTCTACACGGATTCTGAAAACGGCCTCGGGAATATGACTCCCGTTGCTTTTAACGATGATGAAACCAACACCATTCAGAGTGACGTTAATTTTCCCGTGGTGGGCGGACAACGATATGAAATTCGGGTAGGTGGGTTTGGCAACGGCACTTCGGCAGCGCAGGGCGACATCGAGCTGGATTTATCCTTCAAGCTGCATGGACCAGTCGATATTTTTCTTTCGGGGCAGGATTTTGGCGCATTCAATACGTCGGCCGGCGTAGGTGAATTCAATGCGGGTACAACTGGGTCGATTTTCGTGCTTTACAGCCCAATGGTTTCGGAGTTGGATACGGGGATGTTTTTGGACATCGCAAGTTCACAGCCCGGAGTGATTGAATTCACGCAAGCGGAATCCTTTGATTTTGATATTGTAACCGCCGGAGGTGTTCCCTTTGCTGTTCGCTGGGGAGATGGTTTCGGTGATGCCGAAATCGTCAGCAGCAATTCCATTGAATCACTTGGTGCGGTCAACATCGTTGGCGGCACTGGCATGTTGCTTGAAAATACTGGACCTGTGTTTTTTGATACTGGATACGATTTTTCATCCGCTGCATTCCTGTTCGGCCAAATTGATTTCGAAGTCACCGGCCAACCTGGGGATGCCGTCAACATTCAGATGACGCGTGGAGCCAGTATGATTGTCCATAACGAAGTCGCCTTGGATCCCGATCTGGGGAGCTTCCGCTTGGTTGTCACCGAAGCATTGCTGCTGGGTGACATTAATTGCGACGGCGTCGTCAATTTGCTCGACGTTGGACCTTTCGTCGATCTGATTGCCAACGGTTTGTTTTCCGCCAAAGCTGATTTCGATGGTGACGGGTCTGTGAATTTGCTGGATGTCGGTCCGTTTGTTGATGCTCTCTCTGGCGGGTAGGTGCCAGGAGCAAGTTTTCTACAGAGCAGACCTGATCCATTTGCAACGTGTCCCATGAGGCGTGGCCACATTTCGTTTTTTGAGTAGGATATTAAATTTCGTTTTTACTGTGAAATCGTTGGTCGCGATAGGATCTTGATTTCATTCCTGATATTTGAAGCTTCGATTAAATGAAACTGAATGATTTATTGGTAACGTTCGCATTGTTGTTTTCGTGTGGACTCCCTTCTTCGGCAACTTCGCACGAATTCGAATCGGCCGGCGAATCCGCAACGGCGGTCAAGGTCGTCCCTCAACCACTCGCG
>CAYONX010000061.1:0-14913 GCA_964405425.1 uncultured Pirellulaceae bacterium
TCAAAATCTTGAAGCTTAATGAGCCTGTCAACATGCGGTTCTATGAGCGCTTACACAGCAACACCTTATGTGCCTCTTGACGGTGTCATGCAAATAAAGACCGACCACCTCATGGCTTGCGCTGAGCCGGGTTAAGGCCTGGAAGCGATGTAACCAATGGCTCAAACCAACAATATGTCCCAATGTCTCATTTGAAATTTGACCGGGAGTTGCTTTATTCTTTTGCCTGAGGAGGCGGGTAAATATGTAGTCCGTAACGCAATGATTTCGTTTGTAGTTTCTTAAGCACCTGATCGGAAAACGTGCAGTTACTCAGAATGACCATTTCAAGGTGCGGAAGTGCCATAATTGAATCGGCATTTTTGATTTCCGATTCACGTATCAACAGATTCTTCAAATTGGTGAAGTTGCTCAGGTCATCGGAATCCGTAATTCGACAAGCACAAAGGTAATGCAGCTTTTTCAAATGTGAGATTTGATCCAGATCCAGGTGCACTCCGTCAAACAACTTCATTTTTGACCAGTCGATTGAAATTCTTTCCAAGTCCGGGAAATTGCCAAGCAGTTCAAGATCTTCAGGTTTCAGGTAGCTGAGCAGCGGATCCAGTTCTTTCAGTTTCTTCAGATGGGCAAAAACCAGCTCCGGTTTGCCTGCCGGCGGCAAGTAGAGATGTTCGAGGTTTTTGCATTCTGCGATGGGGCTGATGTCTGTCAGTTGCGGGCAATCGTCCAGGCTCAGGTAATTGAGCCGAGGCAGTTGCTCGATGCCTGAAATGTCGCGAAGTTCTTCACAACTATCCAACACAATTGATTCCAGGTGCTTCAATCCGGCCAGAGGAACTGTGGACTGAATATTGCTGCCGCTCAAATCCAGGTGCTGCAGGTTTTTGAATGCCGCCAATTGTTTGGCTTTGATCTTGGGCCAATAGTAGGTGTAGATGCTGCGCAGGTTTTTCAGATGATGCAATCGAGACAGGTCGATGTCTTCCCGGATGCTTAAGTGTTCAAGTTTTAGAAAGTGCGAGAAAAAGGCTTCAGGGTTTTCCGGAAAAGGGTCCAGATGCAGGCTGCGAATGGTGTCGGAGTGTTGCAAGAGTGGCTGATAGTCAATGTGGTCGCATTCGACCGTTGAAAAGTCCTCAAGGTAATTCAAGTCTTCAATCATCGATAAATCGGTTTTAGAACTTCCATAAATGTTGATGCGTTCCACCCGGTCCAGCCGCCAGGCTCCCAATTTCTGATCCAGCCAGCTCGGCTCGTCCCGCATCCAGATGATATCGACGTCGATGCTTTCGAGCTGTTCGATTGCACGGCAATGGGGTATTCGATTCGCCAGCCAGGCCCCAATCACGCACGATCCTGCAAACATCAACAACAGGAACTTCAGACTGAAACGAAAACGTCGACGCATCATTTCAAGGGCTCCGGTGATTCAGCTGATTTTTCACAGTCTAGAGACCACAACCTCTGTTTTCAACAACGTTTGCCATCTCAATGCGTGATTATAGGTCAGCTCGTCGCAGTGTGCGTCGTGAGAGCCTTTTTTCGATGTGATCGGTACGAATATTGGCTGTTCTAAAGAACTTCTGGGGACGCGATGTTGAACCGGCCGCGATTCCGCCTTCGTCTCCAAAAGTACTTCATCCACAAGGCGTGATCGACGCCCAGGAATCAGATCTATTTTTTTGCGCGATAGACGACTGGGCGATCGGCGATGTCGGCACGAATCAACCACTGCTTGTCGGTGAATTTTTTTGACCAATCTTGAGAGACGATTTTATCTTTGTCGATAGCGTCTGTAGATGCTAAGCCCTCTTTGTTACCGTCGACATACCCCATGTAGAAACCTTTGTAGCGACCGCCGTAAGTGTTGATGCTCACATAGAATTTTCCTTTGACTTCCGTTGGCAGTGTCGGAATAGAAATCCATTCTTTCTCGTGAGTTGCGAGACTGTAGGGAAAGCTCGTTCGGGAAATGATCTTTCGGTTTTTGTCCAAAATATATACATCCCCGTTAACCGCTTCGCTGTCATGCTTACTGCCAAATTGCGAAGCATAGATCTGAACTTGCCAGACAAACGCTTTAACCTCTTTTGGTGTTTCAAATTCCATCGTATAGATCGCGCCACCGACATTCAGATGATCCTCTGTTTCGCCGGTATCGTTTTGTAGCTTGATGCTGCGCGCTTCACCCAGCATTTCCTTGTCCGTTTCTTCAGCTTTTGAATCTGCAGCCTGCTTTGCAAACGCGTTGTCAATTTCGCAGTGTGTTGTGACCAGAAAGGCTAGTAAAACGCTGGTAAATGAAATGGTGTTCAGTTTATTCATGGGATTACTCCTGCTAATTGAGTGATGAAATTGGAATGATTTGGTTTGCTTACTCAGATATCGAATCCACCGCCGACCAGTCGCACCAAGGTGACGATAGTGGATTGTCAGTGAATTTTTCGGCGAGTGAATTGTTTTGCCGCTGGGTTTCGGCCAGCGAGATCAAATGCGTTGTTTTGGCAATCAGTTTGTCGGTAACTCGGTGTTCGACACGATCAATTTTGGATCGCAGTATTCGAATGCGTTCTTCGTAGGAAGATCGTGTCTCCCAAAGCAGCGAACAAAGATAGGCAACGATGGCAGCCATCGTGAGCAAAGCTGCAAATTGCAGACGCAGCAATATCGGCCGATAGCCCTGGGCGACTTTTCGGCAAGCAGAAAAGTTTTTTTCGAAATCACCAAACCTTTCAAACGCGTCTGCACGCGCTGCTTTTGGATCCATTCCCGACGCAATGTTGTCCTCTTCGCGCATTGCGACATGCGCGTTGAGTTCTTCACGTATCTCTGCGTCAGAAAGAGTTGACGGTTTAAGAAAGTCAGTGATGTAGCTGATTTTTTGAGCGATACCCATTTTTATGCCTCCCCACCCGCGAATGTCATTACGCCTGAAACTGCCTCAACGAGCAATTCCCACTTCTCTGCCGCCAACTGGACTTGTTTCCGACCGGAGGGTGTAAGCCGATAGAATTTGGCTCTTCGGTTCGATTCAGAAAGCCCCCACTTGGACTTGATCCAACCCTTGCGTTCCATGCGGTGCAAAGCCGGATAAAGCGAACCCTCTTCGACTGTCAGCATGTCTTTGCTGGTCGTTTGGATCTGACGAACAATGCCATAACCATGCTGTGAACCGCTCCGCAGCACCTTCAAGACCAACATGTCCAAGGTGCCCTGTAGCAATTCCGCTTTCTGTTTACCGGCCAATTGACTCTCCTTCATGAACGAATAAAACAACTCCCCTTGTCAATCTATGGGAATGATCCCACGTTCCCCAAGAATGTCAAGGGGAGAAGTTTAGAGTCTTAGCCGAGGCGGTTTTGAGTCATTGCTGCAAGCGGTAGCCGATTTTGATCGCAAGAGAATTAACTCAGCCCGCAAGGCTGGCTGGCCACTTGCAATGAACGAATAGACGAATCCAAGTCAACTTAGCTAGCAACCGCACAGAAGCGGATTTGCGTTTTACGAACTCACGAGACTGAAAAAAGTCGCTGTCTGTAACATCTGAGCAACGTATTGCACGGCTTATCAAACAGCTGTGCTACACGTTGAGCTGTTAGTCTGAGCACACAATTTGGTTAATACGCGCAAAACAGCTAGTAAGCGCAGATTGGTTAATTCGCAGGTTTGAGAATATTTCTTTTTTGTAATACAATTTCGCGTATGGGTGACAAGCCCATTTAAGAACTATCTCCCCAACACACAAATTAATTAGTTCTAAGTTAAGACGTACATCTTTTCTCGGAAAAGAGATAACGTCAACAACTCAATATCGCTAGCTAGGAGCTGACGATGCACAACATAAAGGAAGTAAAGGAACTCCCTGAAGAGTTTAATGACTTTCCAGTTGTTGGAATCGGCGCTTCAGCTGGTGGGCTCAGGTCGTTGGAATCTCTTTTTGATCACATGCCTTCTGATACGGGAATGGCGTTTGTCATCATCCAGCATCTTTCGCCAGACTTTAAAAGTTTGATGGACGAAATTCTTGCTCGTCATACGGGCATGGCCATTTCCATTGCGTCGCATGGCATGGCGATCGAACCGAACCATATCTACTTGATACCGGCAAGCAAAGAATTACGCATCGTGGATCGCAAGCTAAAGCTTTCCGAATTCAGTGAAAACATCCACAAGCCAATTGATATCTTTTTCAGATCGCTGGCCGAAAGCTGTGGTTCCAATTGCACGGGAGTCGTTTTGTCGGGAACGGGAAGCGACGGGACCGAAGGTATTCAGGTCATTTTCAGAGCAGGCGGATTGACGATCGGTGAGTCCATCGAGACCGCTGAATTTGATGGTATGCCACTAAGCGCCGCTGCGACAGGCTGCCTTGATTATGTACTGGCGGCCAAAGAGATCGCGCCGCTGTTGGTTAAGCATGCCGTTGCCCCGCTGAAACGAATTCCCAAAAGCGAGGCCGTAGACCCGAACCTGGAAGGCATTAATCTGATTTTTTCCTTGTTGTCGTCGAGCTATGACATCAAATTTGAACACTACAAACCCAACACGATCGCCCGTCGTATCGAGCGCAGGCAAAACCTGGCCAGCTGTGCAACTGTTTTCGAATATGCGGAACTGTGCAAAAACGATCTGGAAGAACTCGATTCGCTGTATCACGATTTGTTAATTGGCGTCACCAGATTTTTCAGGGACACCGAAGCGTTCAATGAACTTGAAGAAACCGTTGATGCGCAGCTGGAAAAAGTGCCGTTGGGTGAAACCTATCGAGTTTGGGTTGCAGGCTGTGCTTCTGGCGAAGAGTGCTATTCGATCGGGATGATGATTCTTGATTGCATGAAGCGAAAAGGCAGAAAGCCTTTGCTGAAGATCTTTGCGACAGACGTCCACCAGCGCATTTTGGAATTTGCCGCCAAGGGCGAATACGAGCAGGAGAATTTGGAATTCGTTTCGAAAAAGCGTCAGCGCGAATACTTTGAGGAACTTTCCGATGGTCGTTTTCGCATCAACGCAACATTGCGTCGCCATTTGGTTTTTGCCTGTCACAACGTGATTCAGGATCCGCCGTTTACGCGAGTCCACATGGTCACGTGTCGCAATATGCTGATCTATTTTCGACAGGAAGCGCAAACGATTTCGGTTTCGTCGTTTCATTTTGCGTTGAATAAAGGCGGCATCCTTTTCCTTGGCTCAAGCGAAACGCCTGGAGAGTTGAAGGATGAGTTCACTGTTCTCTGTCGGACGTGGCGAATCTACTCGAAAATCCGCAACCGTTCTGGACTCATTGAGCAAGCCAGACACGTCAAGGAACGGGTTTCGCCCGTCGTTGCTGCTACAACGAAGCTGCACGATCAAGCCGCGACCTTTGGAGTCCAACGCTTGTTGGATGTGTACGACACGGTCCTTCGTGAAAAAATTCCTTCCGGGATGATCCTGGACTACAAACAAAACCTTGTGCATATCTTCGGCACTGCCAGAAAGATGTTGCAGAACGTTGAAGGCCGGTTCTCGGGCAACATCCGTAGCTTCCTGACCGGGGATGCCAAGGCAGTAGTCAATGCTGCCTTGATCCGGGCGAGTAAGGAGATTGGTACGGAGTTTAAAGTCGAAAACGTACTCTTGATCGAAGGTGACGATTCCACAAATTGCGATATTTCCGTGCAGGCGATTTCCGGCAGCAAAGTCGAAAGCCTTATCTGGATTTTGCAGGTCATTGCCTGTGGTCCGTCGAACGGCCGGAAGAAGGTGACGGTCACTCAGCAGGGGGATGATTTCACGTTGCTGGAATCGGAGCTGAGTTTCACCCGTGAAAGCCTCAACGCGACGATTGAAGAATTGGAAACAAGCAATGAAGAATTGCAAGCGACCAACGAAGAGATGGTCGCCTCGAATGAGGAATTGCAAAGCACCAACGAAGAGTTGCACAGTGTCAACGAGGAACTGCATTCAGTTAACTCGGAATTTCAACGGAAGCTGCAAGAGTTGGAAGAAACCACCAACGACCTTGAGAACTTGCTGTCTACTTCCGACATCGGAACGATCTTTCTCGATCGTGACCTGCGAATCCGCAGGTTCACCGACGTGATGACCAACCACTTTGATTTAATGCCGCACGATTTGGGCCGGTCGATCACACGCTTCTCGGCCGCCATTGAGTATTCAAATCTCGTTGATGATCTGCAGGAGGTCGTCCAATCGGGCAGCACGTTGAATCGAATGGTTAACGACAGTTCGGGAAATTCAATGTTGCTGAAAATGGTGCCTTACCGTTCAGAAAACGAAATCACAGGAGTGATCCTGAATGTTGTCAATAACGCCGTCGGGTTCGCAGTTCAATCGGATGCGGGCTTTTGGGAATGGCCCGACGTTTCCAAGGATGAAATGGTCTGGTCCAGCAATTGTTATCGTCTTCTTGGTCTCGATCCAGACGAAATGCCAGCAACTTTTTCGAACTGGAAGGATCTGATCCACGTAGACGACTTGCACAAATTGAAAAGCATTCGAAGCAAGCACTGTTCGTTTGTAAAAACTGGGCGGCTTGTCGTTCGAATGAAATTTAAACAATCCGAGTATCGGGAGTACGCGTATCGAGGTGTCATCAAGTTGTCAGACAACGGCCAGCCGCTGCAGATGATGGGCTCTTTCGAGCTTGCAGAACAGCCGCAGACAATTACCGGCCAAAAACGAAGCCGCGCAAAACCTGCGCGTCAAACCGTTCCTCGATAGGAAGCTCAAATGTACCAAAACAATTCATACTTTATTGAGTAGCTAATATTCAGAATGTCTTTTACTGAAAAGGCATTTATTACCAAGGCCAGTTAGGATCTGGCTTATTTGATCGGACACGGATGGATAAGAAATTAGAAAATCATTCTAGCGAAGAAAATCAGCCTGGCCCCAAGGGTGCGCCAGGAGATGTGGGGGTCGCAACCTGCAGCAAAGTCAACGAGCCGCTTGTGGTTGCCATTGGTGCCTCCGCAGGTGGAGTCGAGGCTCTGGAAACTCTGTTTGCCCAGATGCCAATTGACTTGGGCGTGACTTTTGTTGTTGTGCAACATCTTTCGGCTGAACATGAAAGCCTGATGCCGCAGATTCTGGCCCGGAAAACAGACCTGCCAGTCCAGGCAATTGCAAACGACATGCCTTTGCAGGCAGGCCATGTTTACGTCTTGCCCAGCGGCTTCGATGTACAGGTGCATCAGGGTAAATTTGTCCTTCAAAAGCTCAACGGCAATCGTTCCGTATTGCCAATCAATCTCTTGTTCGATTCCATTGCAATCGAATTTCGGGATCGCGCTGTTGCGATCGTGCTGTCAGGAACCGGTACAGACGGATCGGAGGGCGTTAAGCGTATTCGACAGAATGACGGAATGGTGATTGTTCAAAATGAACAATCTGCCAAATTCAATGGCATGCCACGGGCCGCGATCAGGACTGGTGTCGCCGATGCCATTGCTTCGCTGGAAGAGATTCCTGAAACGCTGGCCGCGTACGCCCAGATTAAACCGACTGGCACATCGCGCAGACTGCAGTTTCTTGCCGAACAGGATGTCGATCATCAAATCCGACTGTTGCTTCACAATCGCTTTCAGATCGACTTTGAACTTTACAAGACCTCGATGACTGACCGACGGATTCGTCGGCGCATGGAATTAATAGGTTCAAAGGATAAGGAATCTTATCTTGAAAAGATCGTGAATGATCCCGATGAACTTCACGAGCTTTGCTCCGATTTGTTGATCGGTGTGACGGAGTTTTTTCGCGACAACGATGCCTTTGTGGAATTGAGAAACCGGGTGCTGCCGGACTTGATCAAAGAGACCGAAGGAAACGAGCTCAGGATTTGGGTATGCCCATGCTCAACTGGCGAGGAAGCTTATTCGATCGCGATATTGATTGACCAATTGCTGAAAGCCAACAGTTCCGCCAACGACTCAGCCGTCGACTTCAAGGTCTTTGCCACCGATGTCAACCAAAAAGTGATCGACTTCGCCAGCCAGGGAACCTACCCTGAATCGCAACTCGAAAATGTGAGTGCCGATTTACGAAAAGCCTATTTTCAAAAAGTAGACAATCAGTATCAAGTCAACCGTGAATTGCGAAAGAAGGTTGTCTTTGCCAAGCACGATGTGCTTCAGGATGCTCCATTCACAAAACTGGATTTGATTTGCTGCCGCAATCTGTTGATCTATTTCAAGCCCGAGGCGCAGCGCAAGACGCTTTCGCTGTTCAATTTCGGCCTGCGCAATGAAGGGGTCCTTTTTCTTGGCCCCAGCGAATCCATTACCGGACTCGAGTCCAAATTTTCATCGCTCAGCGGTAAAAGCAACATCCACAAGAAAGTGTCGACGGTGCGAATTTCGCAACTCGAGCACGGCAGGATGAGCCGACAGAACAACAGTCATCAAGTCATTGTACGATCTGGCAGTCCAACGGATCAAAGCACTGAAGAAAATCTGAGTTTGGCGAAAACATACGATTCTTTACTTGAGCAATTCGTTCCAACCGGTTTCCTTGTCGACGACCAGGGCAGCATCCTGCACATTTTTGGAAGCGCGGCAGACTATTTTCAAGTCACTTCTGGAAGGATTTCCGACAGCATTCTGGACCTGCTGCCGCCAAACATCGCGAAAACGGTTTCCAGTGGACTCAAGCAAATCGACTTGTTGAATTCCGCAGAAGTGAATTTGTCTGTGGATGCTGAACCAGGCAATATTCACGTCGTTATCCAATCGGTGGCCAACGATCCTTTACACCGGCGTTTGGTTTCCATCCACAAAGAGGAATCGCAAAAGCAAGTTTGCAAAAATGCGGCGCCAACGCTCTTGCACTCACGTCCAGATGGAGCGGCAAGAAACAGAGAAGAACTGGAAAGGAAACTGCGAGAAACGGAGCAGTTGCTCAGTGAATCTGTATTGAATCTGAAATCGCTAAACGAAGAGCTTCAGTCGACTAACGAAGAATTGATTGCTTCCAATGAAGAACTGCAATCAACCAATGAAGAACTGCGAAGCGTCAATGAAGAATTGTGCAGCGTCAATTCTGAGCACCAGCGAAAAATCACTGAGCTGATGGAGCTTACCGACGACATGGATAACTTGTTGGACAGTATCCAGGTAGACACCATATTTTTGGATGACGATCTACGTATCCGCAAATTCACACTTGGGCTGGCACGGATATTTGATTTGGTGGCTCATGATGTAGGCCGACGGTTCGATCGACTGGTTCATGGCCTGAGGAACATTTCGTTGGTCGAGGAAATCCGGAATGTATTGAAATCAAAAAAGCGACTGGAAAAGGAAGTTCAATGCGAAAATGATAACTGGTATCTATTGAGAGTATTGCCGTATACCTCGGGAGATTCGTCCGAAGGTGTGCTGCTGACGCTGATCGACATTGACTGGATTAAGCAAACCGAATTCAAGTTGTCAGAGCTGTCAGACATTGTTTTGTATTCTGGCGATGCCATCTTTAAGGCGACACCAGAAGGGCTGATTCAAACATGGAATCAGGGTGCCAAAACACTTTTTCAATATTCGTCAGATTCGATTGTCGGAAAACACCTCAGTGAACTTGGCTTGGACGAACACGATAAACTTAAAATGTATGCCGCGATGGAGCAAATCAACAAAGGCACAAGAATTGATCACCTTGAATTGAAAGCGATTTGTGAAAATGGGGATCCGGTCGACGTTCAAATGTCTGCTTCGCCAATTTTCAACGCAGAGAACAAAGTGATTTCGACATCGATTGTGATTCGAAATTTCTCCAAACAGAAGCAAGCGGAACTAATGAACCGTCGAGCCGTTCGCCAGCGAGACCAGTTTCTGGCGATGTTGTCGCATGAGTTGCGTAACCCGATCGCCGCGATCACCAGTGCATTGGGCGTGTTAAGAATTTCAGACGACATCAAAGATCATGAATCGGCTCGGTCCACCATTGCACGCCATTCGAAGCAGCTTTCGAATTTGCTGGACGACTTGCTGGATGTTTCTCGAATCACCCATGATAAAATCAAGCTCAACCTTGGCCCAGTCGATTTTGTCAAACTGACCAATGAAGCGATCGAGTGCGTCAATGGAAGAGTGCTGGAAAAAAACCAGGTTCTCAGCATCGAATTGCCACAGCAGCCGCTTTTCATTTATGCCGACCCAACGCGTATCCTGCAAGCACTTGTGAATTTGTTGGTCAATGCAACAAAGTATACGCCCGCCGAGGGACACATTAGAATTTCGGTTTTTGAGACAGGGGGTCAGGCCGTTCTGGAAGTCGAAGACGACGGAGTTGGGATTGAACCAGAGCTGTTAAACAGCATTTTTGAGATATTCGTTCAGGCCGAACAACCGCTCGATCGCCAATCTGGTGGAATGGGGTTGGGCCTTCCGCTGGTAAAAATGATCGCCAGGGCACATGGCGGAGCCGTTGAAGCACATAGCAAAGGCAATGGGCTGGGCAGCAGTTTTCGGTTCCGGATTCCAGTGTTGAAAGATGTCGACGGAGATGCATTTGAGTCCAGCAATCCAGAGCATATCGACCAACGTCATTTGACCATCGAAAATTTGCAAGTCTTGTTGGTGGAAGATAACCCTTCAACCAGAAAGATGGTCAAGATCTTTCTTGAATGTCACGGATTCAACGTGCTCGAAGCAGCCGATGGACTCGAGGGCATCGAAGCTTTCAAAACGCACCAACCGGACGTGTGCGTTGTCGACATTGGTCTTCCAGATTGCAACGGATTCGAAGTCGCGAAACAGATTCGAAAGTCTGGCGGTCAGTCAACGTCACTGATTGCATTGACAGGCTATGGACTACCCAAAGACAAAGAAATGTCCCATGAGGCAGGTTTTGATTGCCATTTGGTAAAACCTGTCGATCCTGAGGAATTGGTAAAGGTAATAACAAATGTTGTGAGCCCAAACAGGATAGGCGCTTTGTAAAACATCAAATACGAAATACGACTTGAAAAGCCCTGATCATAGCTTTTTCCAGTTCCTGCCAATGTTGATCATTTCAAAATTACCTTAGACGGCAACAGTTTTTTACGGGAGATAACAATGTTAGTATTAACAAGAAAATTAAACGAAACGATTCACTTTCCAGAACTTGACATTTCAGTCAACGTTTTAAGTCTGGGGAATTCGAAAGTCCGCATCGGCATTGATGCCCCGCTGGAAATCAAAGTCATCCGCGGCGAGTTGGCAAGACGGGAGAGTGTGGATGAGAGTCCCAGAAGCCTTCGGCTCAAATCGGATTCCGAGCACGCCCTCAGAAATATCCTCAACGATTTGAAAGTCGCAACGGCTTTGACCAAAAAGTTAATCGAAAACGGCAAAACAGGATTCGCTGCGACTGTTCTAAATAACGCCCTGAACGACTTGGGTTCAGGAAACGTTGAAGATGTCAAAATCGAATCGCCATCGTCTTTCGATTCCTTTAAAGCGCGTGCCTTGCTGGTTGAAGATGTTACCAACGAACGAGAAATGCTGGCTGGATTCCTGCGATTGCATGGCTATCAAACAGACACCGTTGGCGACGGCCTCGATTGTCTGGACTACATTGAATCCAACGAGGCTCCAGATTTTATTCTGATGGATATGAATCTTCCGCGTTTGCATGGAGCCGACGCGATTCGAAAGCTGCGGGAGTCGCCGCATTGCGACGCCATCAAGATCTACGCGGTCAGTGGAGACAGCCCGGAATCTGCAGGCGTTGATACCCGAAAAAATCGGATTGAAAACTGGTTTCAAAAGCCTCTTGAACCGCAAAATTTGATTCTGGAGCTTGATCAACAGTTTGGTTTCGTGAATAAAACCTGCTAAGCAGTTGAGTGGTTGAGCGCTCAGATTGCGTCAGCCGAACACGATTGGGACGCACCATCATTGATGGGTATCTCAATGGTAATGAGAGATTTGCGCGATCAACTCAAATCGCCGCGACGATTTATTCTGGATTTAGTTTTTCGTTCTTATAAACAGGGCCAGTTTTCTCGTGATTTCATCTTCGGCATCCCAAAAGGCTTTGTTCAGACCAACTCGCACGGATTCGTCTATGGTGTCCCAGTATTTAACACGGTCGAGACGGTTGCTCGGAATCGCGCTGTCGGGGAATTGATTTGCGACATTGCCAATCAGTTCACCACAACCGATTGTCGAAAACGCCTTTCCAAGTAATTTAAAATCGGGGTCGCCGGGACTATCTCTACCCAACACCCCGGCAAATCCGGAGTTCTCGATTATTCCAGCAAAATGCCAAACCAAAACAATGACTCTGTCGCGTTGCGAATATTTGCTAACAGGGAAATGCTTTGGCTTATTCTCTGTCACGCGTGAAAATTCTTCCTCGCAAAGCCGGAAGTCGTCGTCAAGATCCGTGGTTGAATTCATATCGTAAATCCATAAACAGCAAACGCCATCGAAACAATCGCAACAAACAAAAACAACTGGCGTATCGAAAACTGGTGCTTGGGTTTCATGCAACTATTTTTCGATTCTAGATCACTCGATCGTTGCCGCCGTCGATTGGGATTTGGGCGCCCGTTGTCTTGGCGAAAGTAGAGCTGGCAACCGTTGAAACCAGGCACGCAACTTCTGATGATTTGACTGGCGTTTTCAAGACGTTGCGAGACATGTATTCTTCGACCGTCATTTCGTATTTTTTTGCCCGCTGCTCAAGCACTCCGCCAGCCCAAATCTCGGTATCAAAAACGCAATCGGGATGGATGGTGTTAACGCGGATGCCAACCGATCCCCATTCGAGCGCTGCGACGCGCATCAATTGGTTGGTTCCTGCTTTGGCGACAGAGTAGGCGGATGCTCCTGGCCCTGGAGCGGCAACGTTTTTGGAGCCGATCGCAATGAAGGCAGGCTCGATACCGAGCTTCAGAAAGGGGTAACTATGCTGCATCAGGTTTTTATGTTGCGATAAATTCAAATCCAGACTGCGCTGCCAAACCTCATTGTCTAGTTGGTCAATGAAGCTGCCTTGAGCAAATATGCCAGCGTTGCTGACGACGATATCGAGTCCACCAAATTTGGCCACGCATGCTTCAACGGTTTCTTTGATCAATTGTGGATCACTCACGTCACACACCGCCCCAACCAGATCATCCGGCTCGAACATTGTGGTGACTTTAGGGTTAATGTCTGTTGCGAAAACAGCAGCCCCATCGGCGTGTAATCGCTTGACGGTGGCCAACCCAATCCCGCTGGCGGCGCCGGTGACCAACGCAATTTTTCCTTGCAACGGTAACACAGCTTTATTGGTCTTCAATTTGGCTTGTTCAAGTTCCCAATACTCAACGTCAAAAACCTCTTTCGCCGATAGTGCTTTCCAGCCGCCCAGTTCTTCCGCCTGTTGAACAACTTTTGCAGTATGTTCAGCGATATCGGCGACCATCGAGGCTTCTTGGTAACTGGTTCCGACCGACACCAGTCCGTGCCCCGGCCAAATCGTCCAACGTGGCGCGGGCTCAAGGCAAGTTTGTCCTTTTTGGTTGTTGTCGTCAAAATAACGTTGATACTGTTCCGCATAATCAGCAACGGCCTGGCTCGCTTCGCCGCGCCAAACCATCGGAATCCTTTTGGTACGAATCGAATGGTCAGGTGTGACGGGGCCTCGGGTCCCAACATCGTCGATATTTTGTAGTTGCGAATAGCCGACCATGTTCGGGCGATGGTCCCACTTGGTTACAACGGCGGCACCGCGAGTTTGAGAAATTGCAGATCGCAGTTCGGCCAGTTTTTGCAGGTCTAATTCCGCGCTGCTCGAAGGCATCGCAAAGTTATTCGCGTTTTGTTCGTCAAGATATTTTTCCGCTTTGGTTACAAGGTTGATTGTTGCTTCATAGGACGTTTTGGCATCGTCACCGAAAGTGATCAAACCATGGTTCAACAATACGATGCCATCGAAATTGTCCCAGTCGATGCCGCGAGTCATTTCGTAAACTTTTCGAGCAAGCGCCAATCCTGGCATAACGTATGGAACGACCATGATGCGGTCGCCGAAACACTCTTTTATTCTTCGGTCCCCGTTTTCAGTATTGGTGATCGCCAAAATTGAATCGGCATGAGTATGGTCGACAAAGCGATGTGGAATAATGGCGTGCAGAATGGCTTCGACCGAAGTGTTGGGCGCGTAGGGGTCGGTCATTGCACAGCGTTGCTGGGTGACCATTTCGGCGTCCGTCAGATTTTTCAGTTCGGCCAGTTTCAGAAGTATTTCGAGCCGGAGGGAGGTGAATTTATTGGCTTCGATGGTCGCCAGGTCCGCGCCACTGCCTTTGACAAACAGCAGATCGACATCGTTGCCAAAGAAATCTTTCTCTTTCAGCTTGGCCGAAGTGTTTCCGCCTCCGTGCAAGACGAGGTTCGGGTCGCTGCCAATCAGTTGCGATGTGTAGACTCGCAACTGCTTCAGGTCATTTTTGAATTTGGAAGCTTTAGAGTCGTTCCACAAACTTTTCATATTGGTTTTCAACAATCGGTAGGTATCGTGATTAACGAATTCATCAAGAATAACATGCCGATTTCCGACTCCTAGTCCTGTTAGCGATTGAACATTGATTCTGAGCGATTGCGCCGATAGCGAAATGGCTGTAATTGGGATAAACTACGACTTCTTAAGGGCGAATGGGTCGACCGTATGAGTTTGTAGAGGCATCAATGAGAAAAGCTGTCTGGATTATGGTTTTGCTTCTGGTGATTATTCATCAGGATTTTTGGAATTGGGACAGTGAAACTTTGGTGTTTGGTTTCATGCCGATCAGTCTTTTTTATCACGCTTGTATCTCACTTTCGGCTGGGGTGGTCTGGTTTTTGGCTTGCCAATTTGCCTGGCCTGAAGATCTGAACGATTCTGTGGGAGATGCGTGATGGATTCGATGTTCATATTGGCTCAGGCAGCCAAAGCAGC
>CAYONX010000061.1:15013-25346 GCA_964405425.1 uncultured Pirellulaceae bacterium
TGTCGCTTGGATTTTTTGCCAACCGGCTGTTTCAGGGTACCAAGAAGGATTACTTGCTTGCGAGCCATTCGATTGGGCCATTTTTGTTGCTGATGTCTTTGTTCGGCACCACAATGACAGCGTTTGCGCTGGTTGGGTCTTCTGGCGAAGCGTTCAGCCAGGGTGTGGGTGTCTACGGTATGTTGGCATCGAGCAGCGGCATCATCCACTCGCTGTGTTTCTTTCTGGTCGGGATCAAGTTGTGGCGACTTGGACAAAAACATAATTACACTACGCAGATTCAATTCTTTCGAGATCGCCTGGATAACGACTTCGTGGGATTGCTGCTGTTTCCAATACTTGTCGGATTGATCATTCCATATTTGTTGATCGGGGTGATGGCATCAGGAATTACTATCCAGTCGCTGACTGCCGGTGCGTTTCCTGACATTGAAATGTTTCAAACGGAATCGCGCGGGACCAACGGCGGTATTCCGCCTTGGCTAGGTTCGCTGGTGATTTGTTTGGTCGTTTTGTGTTACGTCTTTTTTGGCGGCATGCGTGGAACAGCCTGGGCCAACGCGATGCAAACGATGGTGTTTATGGTTTTAGGCATCGTGGCATTTGTTGTGATCGCGAACAAACTTGGAAAACAGGACGGTTTGCTTGAGAATTTGAAAGTGATTGGTGAAGCGATTCCAAAAGAGAAAGCTACTCGGATTGGAATGTCGACATCCAAGTTTTTCACGTATATGCTGATCCCGTTTTCGGTCGGGATGTTTCCGCATTTGTTTCAGCACTGGCTGACGGCAAAAAGCGCGAACAGTTTTAAATTGTCTGTCGTTTGTCACCCAATCTTCATTATGATCGTGTGGGTGCCATGCGTATTGATGGGCGTTTGGGCGACGACTGGGTTATTGCCTCCCAAGCCGCCCCTGCCAACGCTGCCAAACGGTGTCGTGAACCAGAACGCGATTTTGCCGTTCATGGTCAAAGTGCTGACCGATCCGCTACTTGGTGGATTCGTTTCAATCGGGATTCTGGCGGCCATTATGAGTTCGCTGGACAGCCAGTTTTTGTGCATGGGCTCAATTTTCAGTAACGATATCGTCGGGCATTACCTTGGCGCCGATAAGATGTCCGACAAACAGCAGGTCATGATCGCGCGGATTTTCGTAGTGTTGATTGTTGCGGTGACCTATTTCTTGAGTCTGCAGGGATATCGTAGTGTGTTTTCGATGGCGATCTGGTGCTTTACTGGATTCGCGTCACTGTTCCCGCTGGTGTTTGCTGCGCTTTATTGGAAGCGATTAACGGCGGCGGGATCGATCGCAGGAATACTGGCGATGATTGGTACCTGGTTGTACTTGTTCCGCGATTCCAATTGGGCAGCTAAACGTGACTATACAATTAATCTTCAATTGGGTGGGACCGAGCTTGAGATTATGCCTGTGGTCGCATCATTCTTTGCGTGCTTGATCGTTATGGTTTTGGTCTCGTTGATTACTAAGCCGCCGAGTGAAGAGAAATTGGCGAAGTTTTTCTAGAACTCCGTGGCCATGTCTGGAACTTCGTGGCCATGTATTGGTGAATTTTCGATTGTCCAAAGCTCGACAATTCCGCTGGTAGCCTGAAATTGGCGACAAGTTTGACCGGCGGTCCGATTATCACTGATACCCAGCATCCGACGTTCGAATTTACCAGCTTTAACAGTTTTGACGGATTATCTTGCTGACTAATAGGGCCAGATGTAATTTCGTCTGCATCTACTGGTTGAAATTGACGCATATTTAAGGAGACATTTTTATTGCGATACTCCCCCATGGATTCCCTGTCGTGTCAACAGATAAGCGAAAATTCCTGCGTATTAAGAACAGCGAAGCGCAATGTACTCTTACGATCAATAAAACCCAGTATCCGGTTCGGTTAATCGACCAGTCAATCGATGGGTTGCGAGTTGAAGGCGTTCCGTTGTTGGTGTTTACAAACAACGTTCCTTTGACAATCGATGTTGATGGCGTTAGTTCAAGCGTGATTTGCCGGAACATACAACGAATTGGTGATCAGGAATTCGCGTTGGGGTTGCAGCGAGTGGAGCGAGTCGCAAACGTTATGGGTGACTTAAAGCCACAAATCCTTATCAACCCATACGTCAGTTTGAACAGTATTAAATTGCTTTGCAGTCCTTTGGCATCGATGGATTCCAAGCTGCGTGTTGAATTGCCGGGTAAGAAAGAGTTTGACGTGGAGATGGAGAATATCGCAACCAGAACCCGGCCCGAGAGAGTAGAAGAACTTCAAGATCCAGAGCATCTTGAAGATCTTGCCGGTTTCTACTACGCGGCAACGGGTGTCCAAGTAGACCCAAATGCCGACTCAATTGTTCGTTTTGAGTTCGGCGCGGAATGTCCACAAGTGACATATTCGCCTGCCGTCGGTTAGTCTACAAGCAAATGCGAATGAATGAATGATGGGCTAACTCGTTTTAGACGTTAGACCGGAAATACTTTCGATTCGTTTTGAAGTTCGTTCAGTTTCGATTCCAAACTGGTTCGAATAGCCGTCATCAGCGGATCTTCGCTAACGCCACGTACGCGTTGGGTGCTTACTTCGATTGGTTCACAGACGTCGATGATTGCTTTTAATTGACCGTGCACGGTGCAATCGCCAGTAATGTCTTCTTCGAATTTCTCGATGGTTTCAAGGATGCGATCGACGCTTGGAATGGCAACGACATAGTTTTCCGGGTAGCAATCGATTTGTTGGGCCAGGTAGGTTTCTTCAAGTTGCTTCCAGCGACGTTTGCGTTCGGCAGGTTCGAGTTCGTTGCGGGCCATTTCAGGAAAAATCTTCATGCGAAGATTTTTGATGCGTATCGCGATTCCATCATTCTGTTTTTCTCCCAGCCATTCTTTCTCTAGTGGGTCGAGTAAGTGATTGACCATGTCGTCTTGTCGTAGTCGATGTGTGTCAGCCGTTTCTGCGATGCCGTATTGCAATTCCTTGAGTGTCAAAAGGCCGTTACCGACCTTGATCAGACGCTCGACAAGCGGCATGTCGTGGTTTGGTGTCCAGCTGAGACAGTCTTTTTCAAGTTTGCTTAAGGCTGCGTCACAAGTCGTTTCGAAATCGCTTTGGCTTCCCTGGTAGACGTATTTTATTCCGATTGGATGAACGACTACGGTACCGCCATCCGCTTTTAAACGTCGTTTGGCTGCGCTTCTGGCAATGAATGCAGGCCCTTCCATCAGCGCCATCAGTCGATCATTGGTGCGGCTAGTTGTACCTTCGGGAAAAATCAACAAAGGGCGTTCAGCGGTTTGCAATATTTCGATGGCTTCGTCAATCGCGTGTCGGTCAAGTCCTTCACGATTAACACTGAACGCGCCCATCAATCGAATGGAAAGACGCGTGAACCATCCCTGGTTGAACAAGTGCCAGCTGGCCATCGCATAGAAATTGCAGGGAGTATGCCGAGCCAGGTAGCACATGACTCCGGGGTCAGCCATCCGCGGATGGTTTGGGGTCAGTAAAATGCTATGTCCCTGTTTCATCGAATCGCGGAGCAGATCCATGTTCCGGCATTCGAAATCGGTAACGCCATATAGCCGGCGCAGCGAGCGTTTGTACCAGCCGAATTTACAGCACAGGCTTTGTGGCCAAGAAGTTTTGATTCGTGGTACAAATTGGTACGGTTTTTCGATCAGTATATTGTGAATGGCTAATCCTTTTCCTTACCAGTCAGGCGTCAAATTTTAACTGATTCCGGAGATATTATGCTCAGTTCGCCGCAGAAACCAATTCTACGTGCGAATTTGTGCCTTGCGAATGGTGAATTAATTTGCATAATTACGAAGCTCTAAAGACAGCGATTGCGAGCTGTCGATACAAACAATCTGTCATTTGATAAAAAACAGGAAAAGTGAATGAGACCCCGGCGCGGAAATAACAAAAGTAGACGAAAGTCGAAAGCAAAAGCAAAAACTCCTCGCAAGGATCCATTGTACGTCGATGGCGAACGGCCACGCCCGATGTATGTCGACTATAAAGATATTGAACTGCTGAAAAAACTGGTTAACCGGCACGGCAAGATTGTTGGACGCCGAAAAACTGGCTGCACAGCGGTCAGTCAGCACGCGGTGACTCAAGCGGTTAAGCGAGCTCGTTTTATGGGCTTGATGCCTTTCAAGGGTGACTGAGTCGCATTCTTCAAACAGATTGTAAGTGAATCATTTAATCCTGTCCGATGTGGCAGGATTTTTTTTGGGTGCGGGGCGACATATGTCAGAGGTTTTCGAGTATCAGCGAAGAGTTGAATTTCGAGATACCGATATGGCCGGCATCGTTCACTTTTCTGTTTTCTTTGCCTACATGGAAGAAGCGGAGCACGCGTTTTTAAAATCGCTTGGGCTGGCCGTTTTTTCCGAACACGGCGGCCAGGAAATCAGTTGGCCACGCGTTGCGGCTCAATGCAATTACCGAAGCGCGATTCGATTTGAAGACGAATTGGTCATCCAGTTGTCGGTTCAGCGGATCGGTGAAAAGAGCGTGACTTACCACCACGAAATTCGCAGTGGGGAAAACCTGGTTGCCGATGGCACCATCACCACGGTTTGTTGTGAAATCGAACATGGCAAGCGGCCGCAGTCGATCGCGATCCCCGATCACTTTGTAAACGCTTTTAAGCCTTACGCAACGCAATCACAGTAGTAAAGTACTTCAATGTCCGGCTATCTTGAGCAACTTACGGTGCGATTGGCGACGGGCATTGGCTTATTGCCGTCGGAAGTCCGCCAGAAACATATCGATTATTTATTGGCCGCCCAATTGCCCGATGGTGGATTTAAAGGTCGTGATGGCGAAAGCGATTTGTATTACACGTCGTTTGGGCTGCGTGGATTGGCGATCCTTGGTGAGCTTTATGGTGAACCGGCTGAACGGGCAGCCAGATTTCTGACTCAACAAATCAACCAACACCAATCGATCGTCGATTTCTTTTCACTGTTCTACGGTGGCAGCTTGATCAAAGTAGCGGCGGGGATTGATATTTTCTCAGATTCAGATCCGACGTGGCGAGATAATGTTGAAGCGCTGCTGAACAGTTTGCGTCGCGAGGATGGCGGCTTTGCAAAAGCACCCGAAGGCAAGTTCGGAAGTACCTATAATTCGTTTCTAGTCATGCTTGTGCTGCAATTGATTGAGCGCCCGATTGAAAATCCGGATGGGGTTTTAAAGTATTTGAGTTCACAATTGGTCGAAGATGGAGGGTGGCGTGAAATTCGAGTCAGTAAACGCGCCGGCACCAACCCGTCCGCGGCGGCGGCAGCCTGTTTGCAAATACTGGATGCGATGGATGACGAAACGGCGAATCTGACGATCGATTTTTTGCTCGACATGCAAAATGAAGAAGGTGGCTTGCGTGCCAATACGCGCATTCCGATAGCGGATCTGTTAAGTTCGTTTACTGGCGGATTGACGCTACAGAATTTAAACGCGTTTCATGAATTGGATGTCGATTCGTTTCAGCGTTTCGTCGATTCGCTGCAATTGGATGGTGGCGGATTTATGGCTGCAATCTGGGACGAATCGCATGACGTGGAATATACGTTCTATGGGCTGGGATGTTTGTCGTTACTGGAGAATCACAAGGCGGGAAGTGGGGCAACGGAAATAGACAATGGCTGATTTTGTAGCTGAAAAGATCGTCAAGGAATTTGAGGCGGCCGATGGCAGGTTGCGGATTCTGGACGAAATTGATTTGCAGCTTTCTCGCGGCGATAATGTTGCGATTCTGGGGCCTAGCGGCAGTGGCAAAAGTACCTTTTTGCATATCGCTGGCACGCTGGATGATGCGACTTCTGGCCAGATAACGGTGTGCGGTGAAAACCCGTCTGGATTGAACGAATCAAAACTGGCCCAATTCCGCAATCGAAATATTGGTTTTGTGTTTCAAGAACATCATTTGATGCCGCAGTTATCGGCGATTGAAAATGTTCTGGTGCCGACGGTAGCCAGTGGCGGTACCGGTAACGCAAGGCAGCGCGCGAAAGACTTGCTCGATGCGGTTGGGTTGGCCGATCGAATGGATCACCGACCGGGGCAGCTTTCTGGCGGTGAGCGTCAACGAGTTGCCGTAGCGCGGGCATTGATTTGTGAACCAGTGTTGTTGTTGGCCGACGAACCGACTGGAAGTTTGGACAGTAAGAATTCTGCCGCGATTGGTGAGTTGTTGTTGCGGCTGCAAGCGGAAAATAACACGATGTTGATTTGCGTAACGCACAGCAACGAACTTGCCAGGCTGTTTTCACGACGCGTCGAATTGTGCGACGGAAGGTTTGTGCAGGCGGATTGATGTCGTTATTGAAAATTGCATTGCGAAGTGTTGTTTGGTATTGGCGATCCAATTGGTTGCTTGCGCTGGGCGTTGCCGCGGCAACAGCTGTTTTGACCGGCGCGCTGATTGTCGGCGACAGTATGCGCACGTCTTTGCGAGAACTTGCGCTCGATCGACTGGGTGAAATCGACGAAATCGTTGTTTCGGACGGATTTTTCGGCGCCGATTTGGCAGAATCGATTGCGGCAACTGATGAGTTTAACGCTGTATATGATCTGGCGGTGCCGGTAATTTTGTTTCCAAACGGATCGGTGCAAGTGGAGAATTCCGATCCCAATGCTGCGGTTCGTGCTTCTGGTGTCAATGTGTTTGGAATCCCGAACGAGTTTTGGGATCTGGCTGGATCCGATGAATTGGATGTGCCGGAGTTGACGGATCGGAAAGTGATCATCAATCAAACTTTGGCGGACCAACTTCAAGCGGGTGTTGGGGGCGACCAGAAATTGACGCTGCGCGTGCCCAAGCCTTCGCAATTGCCAGCCGATAGTTCGTTGGGGAAAAAGAACGATCTGGTTGAAAGTTTGGTTAGTTTGGAAGTGGTAAGCGTTGTGCCCGATAAGGGCATCGGTCGTTTTGGGTTGCATGTGAGTCAGTTGGATTCGCCGAACATTTTTGTGCCGATTGAATTGCTTAGCAATACTCTGAAACGCAAGGCTTTGAAGCATCGGGATGGAATACAGGCCAATGCGGTATTTTTGTCTGGCAAAGGAGATGAGCCAGGTGATGCGAAGGTTGCACGTGCAGCGTTGCAATCGGCCGACCGCAAATTACAGGATTTTGGCCTGTCGATAAAAGAGGTCAGTCAGGTGAAAGCGGACTCGGATGAATTTGTGTTTGACTACTACAGTCTCTCGTCCGATCGCTTGGTGATTTCGGATGAGATTGCAGCAGCGGTTACGAAAGTGTTTCCTGACGCTGTCCCCGTGCTTACGTATCTGGCAAACGATATTCACACTAATGCCGAAGAGTCAGGCGTGCCGTTTTCGATGGTAGCATGCATTGACTTTGGGCCTGAATTTGAATTGAAGAATCTTGATGGCGAGCCAATCGGTCCGCTAGGTCGTCACGAAATTGTGCTCAATCAATGGGCGGCTGAGGATTTAAAAGTTGAAATCGGATCGAAGATCCTGATTCGCTACTTTGAACCTGAATCGACGCACGGTACCGGTGAGGAAAAGGAAGCGTATTTTGAATTGAAAGCGATCGCTAAATTTGCGAAGCCGGATTCGCCGTTTCAAGTTCGTCGGCGTAAGGTTGTTCCGGCGCAATTTTTTACTGAATCGCCAACGCTTGCCAATGATCCGGATTTAACGCCAGAAGTTCCTGGATTGACCGATGCCCAGAGCATCGACAATTGGGATTTGCCATTTGAGACGGCCGATAAAATTCGCGCACAAGATGATCAATACTGGAACGATTTTCGCACAACGCCCAAAGCATTCGTTTCATTGAAATGGGGACAGGAACTTTGGGGCAGCCGGTTTGGCAATGTCACTTCATTTCGGATACCCAAATCGGCTGGCAAAATGGAAGTTGTCGGTCAGAACTTACTTGCGCAAATGCGATCCGAAGATAAGCAGTTTGGATATTCTACGATCCCGATAAAACGCAGCGCAATTGAAGCTTCGTCTGGTTCGACGCCCTTTGACGTGTTGTTTTTGGCGCTAAGTATGTTTGTAATCGCGTCGGCGTTGATCCTGGTTTCATTGCTGTTTCGATTGGCGTTGCAGCGGCGAGCCAGTGAATTGGGGACCATGAAGGCCCTTGGGTTGTCGCACCGTAGCGTAACGCTGGCGTTAATTCTTGAAATGTTTCTGGTGGCGATTGCCGGCGTGTTGCTGGGGTTGGTGATCGGGCTCGCTTACGCGGCGGTGATGATTTTTGGCTTAACCACGTGGTGGGTAGGTGCGATTTCAAAGCCAATCTTACAGCTGCATGTGTCGCCGTTGATCATGTTGATTGGGGCAGCGTGCGGGTTGTTGATTTGTTTGCTGACCATTGTGTTTGGTGTGCGAGGCACTCGAAAAATCGCCGTCACACGTTTGCTTGCCGGTGAATTGACGCCGGGTAAGAATCAGGCAGTGGATCAGCGGCGGTCGAAAAAGGCTTGGGTATTTGGATTGTTATTGTTGGCGCTGGTGTTAAGCGTGGTTGGCAGTTTTCTGGGCGGCGAGCCACAGGCTGGCGCGTTTATGGGCGCGGGCTTTATGGTTTTGGCAGCGGGCCTGGTTTGGATTTACGGCCAATTGAAACGAGACGCATCGAAGGCGGCGTCGCGATTGAGTTTGCGATCGATGGCATCGATATCCGGCAAAAGGAATCCGCTGCGCAGCACTTTAACGATCGCGCTGGTCGCGGTGGCCAGTTTCTTGATCGTTGCCGTTAGTTCGTTTCGATTGTCGCCGTCAGACGCGGGTACGGCTGGTTTCGATTTGATTGCGTCCAGTGATCAACCGATTTATGGTTCGCTGGACGACGCGATCGATTGGCCGATTGAGTCGTATTCGTTGAAAGTGAAGGGCGGAGAGGACGCGAGTTGTAACAATCTGTATCAAAGCACTCAACCGAATGTTTTGGGGGTCAGTCAGGCGTTTATTGATTCCTTTAGCAAAGGACAGGATTTTCGTTGGGCTTCGGTTAGTACAAAGGATTTAACATTTCGCAAATTGCCATGGAATTTGTTGAACCAGAAATTTGATGATGGTTCGATACCGGTGGTGATTGACAAGAACACGGCCAATTACTCGTTGAAGATTTTTCAGACGGGTGGAATCTATCACGTTGATTTTGATTCCGGTCAGTCGATTGATTTCAGGGTGGTTGGTTTTTTGGAGAATTCGATTCTGCAGGGCAGTTTGATTGTTTCGGAAGAAAATTTTGTCGCTGCGTTTGCCAGCGAACCGGGTTATCGAAAGTTTTTGGTTCGAGCGAGTCAGGCAGGTGAAGGGCAGGGGAGTGTTGCGGTTGAGGAAATATCGGCAGCGCTGGAAGGGAAGTTTAGCGACGAAGGCTTTGATGCGAAATCGGCTTCGGCGGTGTTGGCTCAATTTCAGGCCGTTCAAAATACTTACATCAGTACGTTTCAAACCTTGGGTGGATTGGGATTGTTGCTGGGCACGTTTGGTTTGGCGGTTGTGCAGATTCGCAGCGTCATCGAGCGACGTAAAGAGTTTGGTTTGATGCGTGGTGTCGGGTTTAGTTTGCGACAATTGTCTCGTTTGGTGTTGCTTGAGAATTTGTGGTTATTGTTTGCCGGGATGTTAATTGGCATTGGTGCAGCGCTGGTAACGACATTGCCGCATTTTTTGATTGGTGGCGCATCGATTCCCTGGACTGATCTGGCGATATTGTTTGCGGTGATCATCGTTTTTGGGTTGGCAGCGGCGTATTTGGCATCACGAACGATTGCGAAGTTGCCGTTGCTCGAATCGTTGCGGATGGGTGGTTAGTTATTTGGGTCGTTAGTTGTTTTTTGACAGGATTTACGGGATCGACATGATCGGGGCGGAAATTTATCGAGTCCAATCCGTTTTCACCAGTGTTTAAGCTATCGAAATTACGTGTCTTCAAAATGCGATTCAACGCTTGCCTAAATCGGTGCCGGTAAACTATAATCCGTGCTTCGCAAGCGGCTGGCAATCAGTCGTATCTCACTTTGGCGGTGTGGCGGAATTGGCAGACGCGCTTGATTCAAAATCAAGTGTCCATTGGACGTGAAGGTTCGAGTCCTTTCACCGCTACTTCTGGGATCGCAACGAAATGCATGATCCCGCAGGGATTCGCAAGTTGCTTCTTTTCCGTGGCTTTTTAGCAGGTCATTGCCGTGCATGCTGCTTCGGATTTTGTTTCGCCTGAACTTTGAATTTCGAATCGTGATTTTGCCGCCTTTTTGTACTGGCAATAAACCCAGAGTAAAACGCATCGGCTTCATCAGTCGATGCAGATTTGGAGTATTTCAAG
>CAYONX010000062.1:0-25026 GCA_964405425.1 uncultured Pirellulaceae bacterium
TTTCCAAGCGAGCTTCGTGGGGTCAGCCTTGTTTTTCGTTTTTCAAGACTCTTCTCATGATGTCATTGTAGCGTTTGCTTTCTGATCTATCTTCTTGGATCCTGAGTTTCGCTTTTCTTACGAGGCCGGCAGAACTGTCGGGGTGCGCCATGCCGAATTGTAGTGACAGGTCGGCAAGGGCAACATTGGTTAGTTCACGACATAGCAATGCAGCTATCGCTCGACCTGGTGCCTGCGACCGAAAGGTTTTGTAGTCGTCGGCGGTACAGTGGTGTTGCTTGGCCACAAACGCAATAATGCCCTCCGGAGTGAGTGTATGGTTATCCGGCGGGTGACGCCCCCAGATTTGTGGTCGCGGACGTCGCCCATTCAACGATCCACTCCGAAAAATTGCTAGCCAATGGCTTAACGTAGTCCTCGCCATCGTACCAAATTTGCGAGCCCGATTCACCTCGGACGATCAGCATAGCGAACATCGAGCAACCATAGTGAGAAAGCACCAGCGAACCGTTGTGAAGGTCATCGTAGCAATACGGTCCGTCGTTGGATGGGTAGAATGAGTATTCGGTTTGGAACGGAAAATCGCGCAGCGAGTCAGAGAGTTCGACAGCCTTTGCAAGTGAAAAAATGCCGAGCCCAGGGCCAGCGCCACCATCTGCAATCTCAAGTAGATACCGGCGATAATCCGCAGGAAATTTGCAACCGTAGCGATCCTCTGCCTCGGCAAGCAAGGGTTCAGAAAGTGGCGGGTTCAGTTTGTATTGGTGATATTCACTCCCGAACACGGTTCGGCCAGGGTCGGCTGTTCGCAGTGCGTTGAGGTTTTCGAGAAATGTGTTCGGCCAATCAGCCACGTCGATTCCCTGAATCAGGTTCTGTTGATCGGATAACCGCGTCGGGAGTGGCGTATCCGGTATGTCAAAACGACCGCAAGCCCGACTGTCACTTTGTTATCCCGCGATGCTCGCTTGTTGGAGTCGGCCAAACATCTAAAAGTTTTTGTGCCATGTCAGCATGCTCAAGACTATGCCATTGAGAAAATCGCTATAAAGTGTGAAATGTTCACACTTTATTCTTGACGCAGCACTCCAAGTGTGAAAAGATCACACTTCAGTTTGATGTCGTTTGCTTTCCAGCTGAGTTTTTTAATGAAAATGAGTGAAAATGAACTTGAGGTGATGCGTCTGTTGTGGCAGCAGCACCCTCAAAAACCTGGCGACATCCAAAATGCATTTGGATGGGAGATCGAGAATGCGACACTGCGCAGCGTCCTGATGGGGATGGTTGATTCAGGATTGCTGAAGCGGGAAAAATCCGGCAAAGCGTTTGTTTACTCGCCTCGCGTGCGACGCGAGACGTTGCTCAAACGGATGGTTGGTCGCATCGCCGAGGTGTTTGCCGATGGTTCCACCGGAAAACTACTCATGGAACTTGCCAGTATCGAAAAGCTTTCGAGTAATCAATTGAAGGAGCTTCGCGCGATCGCGAAACAGAGCGGTGACGATGATGATTAATGAATTTCTTGCCAGTGGGATGTTTGGACTGTTGCTGCGTGTGACTTTGATTGCGTTGATTGGCTATGTAGCTATCGTATCTAGCACAAAACGTATTCCTTCTTTGTCGATTGTGATCGCCCGGGTGTTGTTGGTTGCAATCTGGTTGGCACCGATGGCTATGTTGTTGGGCTGGTCGCTGGACGTGGCGGTATTGCCCGTTGGATCGGAGCCTCGAAACAGTGAAGTAGCTGAATTTGAGCACCCCGCAACAACCAGTATTGTTGAAACGGACATGAAGCCAATGCAAACAGGCTCTGAGAATGCTATCGCGGTCGCCACTTATGATAGTGATCCAGTTGCAGCGCCTACGTCGCCTACTACTGAAGACGCGGCAGTTACTACTTCAGTACCGGTGCTACCGAGCCGACTTGCTACGAAAGCCTCTGGCGTTTCGATCACTGGTTCGTTGTGTGTAGTTTGGATACTGGGGACCGCCTTCTTTCTACTTAGTTTTGGGTTCAAGTTGTTGCAGACCTTGGTTTGCATCGCACGCAGTGTTACCTGTGGAGAAAAAACAGCGAGTCTCGCGTCGGGAGTAGCAGAAAGATTGGGACTTACCAGACCTGTTGATGTTCGGAATTCCAATTGCATCAATGGGCCCTGTACTGCCGGTTGGATTCGCCCGATTATATTGCTGCCCGAATCCTGGATGCAGGGCCTGTCGAACGAACAAATGAAATTGATTCTTGCTCATGAGCTGACCCATTCGCAATATCGTGATTCAGCATGGGACTCGTTGGCTCGGATTACAACAGCTTGTTGGTGGTTTCATCCGATTGTGTTTGCGATTGTTCGACAGCATCGTTTGGCATGCGAACACCGGTGCGATGCCGCAGCCGCTGCAGTCGGTGGTGGTTCGCAAGCCTATCGTCGTCAACTGGCAAATTGGGCACTTGTCATTCGCGACTCGGATCGAAACGCAAAGCTGGCTACATTGACTGCGCTTTCGATGGCCGAACGCCCTTTACTTTTGGAACGATTAAGTTGGCTCAAGGACGCGCGTGAGCTTCGTCATATTTCGTCACGTCAAAAGTGGCTGATTGCAACGGGCTTGGCTACGTTTTGCATGTTGGTTTCGATCATACATCCGACTCAGCGTTTGCTTGCGTCAATCGCTGTTCAAGATGAATCGCCCGCAGTGAATCAGGATTTACAGGAAATCGTATTTCCAACGGGCTGGGGTCATGCGCAAGTCTTTGTTTTTGAATCGCCCAGCGAGTCAGATCTCGTTCCCGGTTACATGGATTTTGCATGGTCGGGTAAAGTAGTTGGTGCGGCCGAAGGAAAAGCATCTGTACCGGTTGACGCGTTTGTTGGCGTTGAAATCAACGGAGTTGACGGATACGAAAAATTTCTTGACGGCTTGCCGACCGACGGAATTCAAAGACTGGATTTAAAGAAAATAAAGCTGACCGACCAAACGATCAAACAGCTTGAACGCATCACGTCCCTGAGGCAACTGCACTTGAGTGGCTGCTCGGTTGATGAAGTTGACGTTGAACAAATTCAGGGTTGGCCAAACCTGCAAACGCTGGACTCCAGGGGTAGCAAAGACCCACCAGGACTCCATCGCGCGCTCGTCGCCATGGTTTCGAAATCTCCAAAGATGCAGTTCTTCTACGACGGGACGGCGATGAAGCTTGATGAAGTTCGTCAGTTCCGCGGACACGAAGCCCCGCTTTTCATTAACGTCGCTTTCGATTCCGACGCCGTTGAAACGATGCAAGCTCTCTGTACAATCCCGGGACTTGTTGGACTCAACGCACGATTCGAGAATGAGGTTCCAAATGAGTTTCATCATTCATTTTCAAAATTGAAACGTCTGGTTTGGATCAACTGGACTGGCGGAAAATTGGACCTTGATCTTCTCAACTCCCTTTCGAAAACTGCCAGTATCAAGAAGTTTCACGTGCAGGGACGTTTCGAGGTTTCCGATGAGTTCGTGGAAAACCTTCCACAATGGAAAACCGTCGCTTCGATTACCTTCAATCGCTCACTGTCGGAGTACCAACAAGAGATATTGCCCGATATTCTTTTGAAGATGCCAGGTGTCAACAGGCTACCCAAGCTCTCCAACGTAACTTCAGAACAGCTTGAAATGCTCATGCAAAGAGAATCCATCGAGGATTTGAATATTCAGGGGCTTGAAGAAGGAGCGACTGTCGCCCAGATAGCACAAGTGATCGAGAAGCATGACGATTTGCGATACCTTAGGCTGAGCAGAGTGCCATGGACGAAAGAACTGGCCAACGCGATAAGCAAATGTGACCGACTTGCGCATCTTGATCTGAAGGTCCATGACTTTGACGGGCGCTTTCTGGATTCTGCGGACCAGTTGCGTCGCTTGCAGTCAATGTTTCTAAAAGTTGACGGCAACGCGATTGACCTGGCAGTTCTTGGTGAATTTCCGAATCTTGGATCGCTGCAAATCTCGCTGAATGCCTTCGAGCAGAACCAATGGTCGTTCATCGCTGATGCGAAATCATTGCGACGTCTCGAGTTGATGTTTGACGGTTATTGCGATGACTCAATCGTGCCATGGATCAAGTCGAATAAATCGCTCCGCAACTTTTCAACAAACCAGGTTGCATATTTCACGGATGCTGGTGTGAAAGAGCTGAGCACTTGCGACCATCTCGAATCATTGACTGTGGAAGGTTTCATTTCCGAGGAGGCGGTGATGCTTTTACGCAAGCTGCCGAATCTCAACTGGCTCTCTGTATGGTCTGATTTGATTGATGAAGAAGCGAAAAAACGGATTGAGGCAAAGTTTTCTGACCTGGAGCACCTTTCACTGCGAGATTTTTCACGCTCAGTGACGCTCGGAAAGGACAAGATTTTTCGCCACCTGCCGGACGGTGGACGTGACGCGCTCGATGCCCTTGAAGGAAAAACGCTTAAGGAAATGATGGGGGATGCGATGACCGAAGAGTTGCAAGGCCAACTGAAAGGTCAAGTTGTTCTGGTTGAGTTTTGGGGTACGTGGTGCGGACCGTGTCTCCGTTTCATTCCGGAATTGGAACGATTGCAAAAGAAGTATGAAGTTCGCGGCTTTAAGGTTTTGGGTGTTCACTCCAAAGCCGAGGCCGACACAGCAGAGGACTATTTGAAAGCTAACCCCAAGCCCTGGCCCAATTTGATTGACTCAGATGGAACACTTCAGAAGGCGTTTTCCGTTCCGAGTTTCCCAGCGACGTACATCTTTGGTACCGATGGTAAATTGAAAATTGCCGTCCCGATGCGGCACAACCTTGGCCCCGTATTGGAGCGATATCTTGCTGCTCCGACAGGCGGCTAGGTCGATTGAACTCATGATTTGCCCGCAGGCGTGATGTGCCAGTCGAAGATCGATTATGACTGGAATAACCGTTAAATACAAACGCGCACACCCACGATGTGGCCACAGTTCAACAACAAAGTACTGGATTTCAAACACCCAGCAACATTGATTGCACAATATTCCCAGCCACTGCGTTTAAGAGACAAACTGCAGCAATCACCAGCACGACCGCTGCGGCAAAGATCAATCCAAGTTCCGCAAGCTGCAATTTGAAAATCATTGAACCGCTGGCACCGATCTTAAACATCGTATTCATTTCGCCTTCGCGAAGTTTCAGCGACAGCATCACGATTAGCGACAACAGTATGACAGTTGAAATCGCAATCAATATCGCGTTGGCATCAAAAAACCTTTTCACGCGAAACACCAAATTCATCAATTCGCCAATGACTTTGCGAGGCTGAACCAATTGTTGATCGGCCGACGCATTACGATACCTGCCAATCAACAGCGTCTTACTTTTCTGATCCTTGGGCACGGCAATGATCGCTGAAATCGGAAAATCAACCGTATCGCCGTGAAAATGGAACGACGCAATATTGGCTTCGGTAATCTCGGTGTACGGCAGCACAGCCGCACTGGCAACAATCTTGTCATCTTTCTTTGACAACAATTTATCTTCTTCGACCTGTTCGACGTTTTGGTGTCCATGACCGATGCCATCGATAATCCAAGCCGTTTTCAAATCGACAAAAACGGAGAAGTCATCCGGCGAGCCAGATGGAGCCAACACGCCTCGCACTTGCATATTCAACGGATAAGCCGCGAGTGAAATTACGTTTTCCATATCCGTCAACAGGCGATCCCCCGGCGAAACCCCCAACTGATTAGCGACTCCCGCACCAACGACGCAATCACCAATTTGAACCAGTGGGTTTCCGGCATCTATTTCCAAATCGCGAAACTTGAAATACGAGGCACTCGTACCCACAACCGGAAAGCCCTTGGATGTAAATTTCGAGTAAACAGGAATCGCACTGGCCCATTCGGTTTTCTGAATCGATGCTACTTCGCCGAAAGGCATCGTCGCCAACTCACTCTCTTCTGAATTGGCCACTCGAAAATACAGTGATCGTAAAGTCAAATCGAAGCGACTGCCCTGTGGCCCGACCACCAACGGCGTCGCTTCTGCTCGCGCCACAATTTCACGCTCAAAACTATTGAGCAATATTTCGATGGCGATCGGTAGAAACGCTGTCAAAAAAATGCACGCCAACAGCAGCAAGCTTTTCAAGCGATAGTAGAGGATGTATTTGAAAGCAAGTTTCAGCCAGCCCATTGGTTATACCTTTGCTGAAACACGAAACTCTTCAAAATCGATTACACGATCAAAACCGTCGAGAATATTCATGTCGTGCGTCACAACCACTAGCGTCTGTTTTTTTTCAGTCGACGATTTGAATAACAGATCCAGGATCCTGGTCTTGTTCACAGGATCAAGATTCCCCGTCGGTTCATCGGCCAATATCAATTGCGGCTGTTCGATTAATGCCCGACAAATCGCCACGCGTTGCTGTTCACCTTGCGACAATTGATGTGGAAATCGCCTGAGCTTGCCTTCCAGCCCCATCCCAATCGCCAAATCTTTCGCCCGCTGACGGGCTGACTCTTTTCTCTGCAACGACGGATTGATGAAATAGGGCAGCAGAATGTTATCGGTGACTTGCAAGTATTCCACCAATTCGAAACGCTGAAACACCAAGCCGATTTTGCTGATCCGAAAATCCCGTCGACTGCGGTCGTTTAGTTTTCCGACATCGGTTTGGCAAACCACCACTTCGCCTGAATCCGGAACCACAATTCCCGACATCAAATTCAGCAGCGTTGTCTTGCCGCTGCCGCTGGGGCCAACGATCGCGACTTTCGAGCCAACATCGATGCGCAATTCCTCGATGCGCAATTCGAAATCGCCACGCGGGTAGCGAAAGACCAGATTCTTGATTTCAATCATGATTTTCGATTAGAGATTCCTGGATAACTCGAAGCACTGTTTTGGCGACGTCTTCTTTGGAGCCGCTGCTGGCATCTACAATTTTACCGGTCGCCGAAATAATCTCGATCGAGTTGTCTGCCGCATCGATTGCTGAAACACCATTGACGACCACCAGATCGCAACTCTTGCGAATCAGTTTCGACAACGCCCGAAATCTTGCGTCCTGGGTTTCAAGCGCAAAACCGACCGTCCACTGGTGAGGTTGTTTGATGCTGCCCAAAAAAGCGACAACGTCTTCGGTTTCGACCATTTTCAATTCCAGCGTCTGGCCTGTTTTGCGAATCTTATGATCAGCTACTTCAATCGGTTTGTAGTCACACGGAGCCGCCGCCCCAATCAAGCCATCGCAGGACGGGAAGATTTCCTGGCAAGCATTTAGCAAATCGTCGGTCGAGACCACGTCAACAACTTCAGCCTCAGACGGGTAATCCAGATCCACTGGCCCTGAAATGACGACAACTTCGTGCCCGAGTTCCAACGCCGCAGCCGCCAGACAAGAACCCATTTTTCCGCTAGAAGCGTTACTGATATAGCGGACCGGGTCAATGTATTGCCGCGTCGGCCCGGAAGTAATAAGGATTCTTGCCATCTAGCTTCTAGCGTTTCTGGTCACGTCGCCAACAAATAATCGTATTATTCATTGGCAATAGGTCACCGCTTTTTCGACCGTCCAATGTTGCGGGTCATGAAATCGGCTTTTCGTTGAACGGCAGCTGGGCCATTGGGATCGCTTAAGGCAGCTTTCTCCCGCCGGCGACGTGCTTCAGCCATCACTTCGGCCTCCAACTCACTCATCACAATTACCTTTGTGGTAACGGTGGCTCGGGTTGCTCCAGAATTTCTTCCGATGGCTCGGTTATTGAACAGTGGACCGGGCAGTCCCGGGACACCGCGCCCAATGCTGCCACTGGCCGATCGATTGACACCGCCCAAATTGATGGTGCCGCCGTCGGGCACGCCGACGGTCGTTCGCACATTGAAAAACCTGATCGTTGGCAACTGGATGACTTGGGCAGAAGCGTTTTCAACCGCAAGCATCGGCAAGCAAAGACCTAAAAACGCGACAAACTGACAAAATTTCACGGCTCACTCCAAGTTCCACCCATTTGATTCTGAAGTTTACACAACGCCCGCCCAAGCGGCAAATGCTCAGTCCAACCCATCGAAAGAAGCGAGCATACAACCGGTCTTGAAGCCAGCGTTTGATGGCCCTGGCTCCGGTAACCGGCAAACTTTATCGGCCAGGTCTGAGCGACTGCTGTTTTTCGTGTAAAACTAAGTGTTTGCGGTTGACCATGCTGGGTGGTACCAATAGATTCATGAGCTTCCGCCTAAGGAACTTAGACGGAGATCGGAACGCACTTTCGCACGCGGCCCACAGCTCTATGCGGGCTGATTTTGGCCAAAATTGATAGTTTTGACGGCGAAATTACGCGTATTTGACGAAGAATACAATTTGCATTTTGGAGTTATACAGCGGTGGCTGCAGTTCACGAAGTAATTCGAATCCGAATGGAAGCATACGACCATTCGATCCTGGACCAAAGTGCCCAGGAAATCGTTGATACTGCCAAACGTACTCACTCAGAAGTACACGGCCCTATTCCGCTGCCGACTCGGATTGAAAGATACACGGTTTTGTCGAGCCCGTTTGTAAATAAGAAAGCTCGCCAACAGTTTGAAATTCGAACTCACAAGCGTCTGATCGATATCGTTCAGGCGACTGCGAAGACAATTGAAGCGTTGAACAAATTGAGTCTGCCAGCTGGCGTCGAAATTAAGATCAAAGCTTCTGCGAAGTAACAAACTAACTTACATCAAAACAGGTTTATGGTACGGAAGTCGAAGGGATAAGTTTTCACGGTACGATGCGGGTACATTGGCCAGTTGACAACAATCTTTTACGACAAACCCAATTGAAACAAAGGCGATAGTCATGAGCAAAGGTATACTTGGCCGTAAGGTCGGTATGACGCAGGTGTTTGATCCCGAAACAGGGGTAGCGACTCCTGTTACGGTTATCGAAGCTGGCCCATGTCAGGTTCTTCAACTGAGAACTGAAGAGAGAGACGGCTATGCGGCAGTTCAATTGGGTTTCACTGATAAGAAACGTCCTAAAAAGGACCGTCGAAGTCGGCATTCTCAAGCCCGTCGAAGTGAGCGAGGCCAGGTTGCAAACCTGAAAAGCAAGCGGTCGGTCAAGCGTTCTGCTGCGGGTATCGAAGCCATTGCCAAAGCCGATTGTGAGCCAAAGAAATTCATTCGTGAATTGCGTGGCGCGACTGGCGATCTGGAAGTCGGCCAGGATTTGACCGTTGGCGTTTTTCTGAAAGACGGCGGCGACGAAGGTTCTGCTGAATTGGCGATCAAAAAGGTCGACGTGACTGGCACTGGCAAGGGTCGCGGTTATTCAGGCGTTATGAAGCGTCACAATTTCTCCGGCCAAAGAGCGACTCACGGTGTCAAGAAATGTCACCGTCACGCTGGTGGTACGGGTATGAGTGCCTATCCTTCAAGATTGTTCAAAGGTAAGCGGATGGCTGGCCAATATGGTGCTGGCCGCGTTACCACTCGTAATTTGGAACTGGTCAAAGTGGATGCAGAAAACAATTTGTTGCTGATCCGCGGTTCGGTACCAGGACCCAACGGTGGTTTTGTAGTCGTCAAGGAAACAAACAAGAAATAAGGTTGGTTGGATTCATGGCTAGTTTGCCTGTATACGATAAGTCTGGAAAAGAAGTCGGGAAGTACGAAATCAACCCCGATGATCTGGCGAAGTCGATCAATAAGCAGTTGCTGCACGACGTTGTGGTTATGTACCAGGCCAACGCGCGACAGGGCTCACACAAAACAAAAACTCGCAGCGAAGTCGCTGGCAGCACCAAGAAAATGTATCGCCAGAAAGGTACCGGTAATGCTCGTGCTGGCTCGCGTCGCTCGAACATTCGCCGCGGTGGTGGTCACGCGTTTGCGAAACGCAATCGTGATTATTCATATCGCTTGCCACGCAAAGCCATTCGTTTGGCGACTCGCATGGCGATGGCTGGAAAGATCCAAAGCGAACAAGTCGTGGTTATCGACGATTTTGCGATGGACGCTCCGCAAACAAAACAGATTGCAACTTTGCTGAAGGCTTTGAAGCTGGACGGTAAAAGCGCGTTGATTACAACCGCTGAGCACGACCCAATGGTCTACAAGAGTGCTCGCAACATCCGACGCGTAAACGTTTCGCGCCAATCTGATTTGAATGCGTTTGAGATCCTTAGACCTCACCGCGTTTTGATCACTAAGGCTGCTTTGGACGCATTTAAGGAGCGAGCGACAACCGCGTAATTGATTACGCCTGGGTTGAAACGAGAGTTTAAAAATGGCAACAAAAAACACTGAAACCACAGAATCAAAAGGGCTTCGTTTGGAACCACATCAAGTGATTCTCAAGCCTATGCTGACTGAAAAAGGCATGTTCCAGTCAGAAGCCTTCAATCAATACACATTTCGGGTCAACCCAAGTGCAACCAAGGCGGATGTAAAGAACGCGGTCGAGAGCTTGTTTGAAGTTGAAGTCGATAAAGTTGCGACTCAGAATCGTAAAGGCAAGCCGCGACGATACCGCTTCAAGTTTGGTCGCACCAAAGACTGGAAGAAAGCAATCGTAAAACTAAAAGGTGATCACAAGATCGATTTCTTCTAAACGAAGATTTCGTTTTTAACTGGAAGCCACATTTAAAGATCGATAATCATGGGAATTCGAAAATACAAACCAACCTCTGCCGGGCGCCGCAACGCCAGCGTTAGCGATTTTGCTGACCTGACGAAAGGTGCGAAGCCCGAGAAGTCGTTGATGCGACCTATCAAGAAAAAAGGTGGCCGCAACAATCAGGGTAAAATCACTTGTCGCCACCGTGGTGGTGGTCACAAGCGGATGTACCGTGTGATTGATTTCAAGCGCAGCAAGGATGGTGTTACTGCCTTGGTGAATTCGATCCAGTACGATCCAAACCGCAGTGCTCGTATTGCTCTTTTGCATTACAAGGACGGCGAAAAGCGATATATCATCGCTCCCGATTCATTGACCGCAGGCATGACGGTTGAAAGTGGTGACAACGCACCGCCTTCAGTTGGAAATTGCTTGCCGCTTAAGAAGATTCCACTTGGGACTGTCATTCACAACATTGAAATGCGAGCAGGGCAGGGTGCCCGTTTGTGCCGCAGTGCCGGAACCAATGCCACGTTGATGGCTCGCGAAGCCGATTGGGCTCAGATCTCATTGCCTTCTGGCGAAATCCGGCGTGTGCCGGCAGCTTGTCGTGCAACCATCGGCAAAGTTGGCAACTCAGATCACATGGCTGTACGACTTGGAAAAGCTGGTCGTAAGCGTTGGCTTGGCCGCCGCCCGCACGTTCGTGGTACAGCAATGAACCCAATCGATCACCCGCACGGCGGTGGTGAAGGTCGCACCAAGGGTGGTCGTCACCCGGTCAGTCCTTCCGGAAAGCCAGCCAAGGGTGGTGCAACTAGAAGCCGCAAGAAACCATCAAATACAGCCATTGTGCGTCGTCGAAAATCACGTCGTTATGGCCAATTAAAAGTACACAAGTAACCGTTTGTTTGACGTAAAGCGAACCCAATGAGTAGATCACAGAAAAAAGGCCCGTTTGTTGACGAGAAGCTGTTTCGCAAAGTGCAGAAACAAGCTGAGGCCGGATCCAAAGAACCTATTAAGACGTGGGCGCGAGCCTGCACCGTGGTGCCTGAATTTATCGGCTACACGTTCATGGTTCACAACGGCCGCCAACACATGAAAGTATTAATTACTGACGACATGGTTGGTCACAAGTTGGGCGAATTTGCAGCGACACGAACGTTTCGTGGTCACGCTGGCGCTAAAAAGAAATAAGAAAAGAGTTAACCAGGAATTGGTAAACAGTTATGGCATTCCAATCAACACATCGATACGCACGTATCAGCCCGCGTAAGGTTCGACCTCTGGCCGATCTAATCCGTGGCAAGTTTGTCGACGAAGCGCTCGACATTTTGCGATACCAACCGCATCGTGGTGCACGCATGCTTGAAAAGGTTGTGCGAACGGCACTGGCAAACGCTCAAGATCCGGATCAAAACCCGGGTCGAATTGTGAACGAGCATGATTTGTTCATCAAGGAAGCCGCGATTGACGGTGGCCCGATGTTCAAGCGGATGCGACCACGTGCCCGCGGAATGGCTCACATTATCAAAAAGCGAATGTCGCACATTCGTGTGATGATCGAAGAAGTTTAAACACACAAAACAAAACAAACATCAGGTGCTTTTTTAAGCGAGTAATTTATGGGTCAAAAAGTAAATCCCGTTGGTTTTCGAGTTGGCGTAATGGAAGGCTGGAAAAGCCGCTGGTACGCACCGAAAGATCAGTTCGCGACACTGCTTGTAGAAGACAAAAAGATTCGCGAATTTGTCAAGAAGCACCCAACGAAAAACTATAAAGCTGCAGGTATCGACAAGATCGAAATCGAGCGAACTCGTGACGAAGTGAAAGTCATTTTGTTCGTCGCTCGTCCTGGTTTAATCATCGGTAAAAAAGGGCAGGAAATTGAACTGCTGCAAACCGAGATTCAGAACCTGATTGGTCGTCGAGTCAATTTGCAGATTAACGAAATCAATCGGCCTGAGCTCAGAGCTCAACTTGTGGCCGAACGTATCGCCGAGCAATTGTCAAAGCGAGCCAGTTTCCGACGTACGATGAAACGTGCTTTGGAAGAAACAATGGACGCCGGAGCCAAAGGAATCAAGGTTCAGTTGGCCGGGCGTTTGGGCGGTGCAGAAATGGCTCGACGTGAAAAGCAGATCGCCGGATCCATTCCGCTGAGTACTTTGCGAGCGAAAATCGACCACGGTTTCGTGGAAGCGATGACGCCGCAGGGACATATCGGAGTGCAAGTCTGGATTAACCAAGGTAATTACGGAGACGTGACCGATGGCACAGATGCCCAAACGGGTAAAACATCGAAAGGTCCAAAGAGGACGTATAAAAGGTAACGCCAGTCGCGGCAACACCGTTGTCTTTGGTGATTTTGGCTTACAAGCGCTCGATCCAGGTTGGTTGAAAGCGCAAACAATCGAAGCGGGTCGTATTGCTGCACAGCAGTACATCCGTGGAGAAGGAAGATTATTTATCCGCGTTTTCCCGCACCGATCCATTACCTCGACTCCACTGGAAACGAGGATGGGTAAAGGTAAGGGTGAACCGGAATACTGGGTAGCAACCATTAAGCCTGGAACGATCTTGTATGAGATCGCGGGTGTCAGTGAACAGGCTGCGAAGATTTGTTTCGCGCGTCTGGCTCACAAGATGCCGTTTAAGGTACGCATGGTTAAGCGTCGCCCGATGTAGTTTGTTTTGGATTTTTTGAAGTTGGAAGTTTACGAGCTGAATCATGTCAACCATTGCTGAACTTAGAGATATGAGTGACGAACAATTGGCGGCTACTTTAAAAGAAGCCTGCACAATTCTGTTTCGGTTGCGTGTTCAAGCACAAACCGAACGGCTGGATGTGCCGTCGGAATTGCAAAAGAACCGCAAGCTCGTTGCCCGCATCAAAACGCTTCAAACCGAACGACAAAACGAAAAAGAAGCTGCGTTAGCAAGCACTAAAAGTTAACAAGAGTAGAGAATAACAATGCCTAAGAAAGTTGCGGTTGGAAAAGTCACCAGCGACAAGATGGATAAAACGCGAGTCGTTGAGATTCCGCGGAAAGTTCGCCATCCGAAATACGGAAAGTTTATTCGGAAGCGAACGGTCTGTTATGTGCATGATGAAGAAAACCAATCGTCATTTGGCGACACGGTAAAGATCATCGAAAGCCGACCATCGTCCAAGAAGAAGCGTTGGGCGTTAGTAGAAGTCGTTGAAAAGAGTAGAGAAGTTGACGTGGCCGCTATGCGTGCAGCCAGAAAAATTGCGGAAGCCGAAGGCGAAAACGCTGCAGAAGCTTCGGCTCCTGCGGCCAAAGCAAGCGAGTAATCCAATCGGAACATGGATCGGTAAGTGATCTGAATTAAAGAAGAACGAAAATGATTCAACAAGAGACAAGACTGCAAGTTGCGGACAACACGGGTGCCAAGGAAATCATGTGCATTAAGGTGCTCGGTGGTTCACGGCGCCGATTCGCCGGGCTGGGTGACATCATCGTGTGCAGCGTAAAAAGTGTTATTCCTGGCAGTGACTTGAAGAAGAAAACAATCGTCAAAGCAGTTATCGTGCGGACGAAGCAACCGACGCGTCGCACCGACGGCAGCTACATTAAATTCGACAGCAATGCTGCGGTCATTATTGACAACGACAAAAACCCGCGTGGAACACGTATCTTTGGTGCGGTGGCCCGTGAATTAAGAGATCGTAATTTCATGAAGATCGTCTCTTTGGCGAACGAAGTAATTTAACAAAACAACAATCCGTTTTTGAATTAAACCAAAAACACGAATATTGGGAGCTCGGGCATGAAGGCTCGAATGGCAACAAAATACCGCGACGAAATACTTCCGGCTTTGGCGGAAAAATTTGGTCGCAAAAACATTCACTCTCTGCCTAAATTGCAGAAAGTCGTCATCAATATGGGTGTCGGCTCTGCGATTCAGGACAAGAAGGATCTTGAAGATGCACGCAGTGCTTTGGAATTGATCGCTGGCCAGAAGCCGGTCATCACCAAAGCACGAAAGTCCATCGCGGGTTTCCGCTTACGTGAAGGCATGCCCATTGGCTGCAAAGTAACGTTGCGTGGAGCACGGATGTTCGAATTCATGGATCGTCTGCTTTCGCTGGCATTGCCTCGAGTTCGTGACTTTCGCGGAGTGAACGAAAAGGCGTTTGATGGCCGCGGCAATTACAGCCTGGGCCTGACCGAATACGTCGTTTTCCCAGAATTGAATCCGGACAAATTCACTCGTTCGCAAGGCATGAACATCGTCTTCGTCACTTCGACCGAAAGCGATGAAGAGGGCCGTGAACTGTTAAGAATGTTTGGAATGCCGTTTAAAGATAGTAGTAAGTCGGATGACTAACCGTACATTTCAACTTAATTGAGATTATTACGTGGCTAGAAAATCAAAAATCGCGAAAGCAAATCGAGAACCAAAGTTCTCCGTTCGTCGTGAACGTCGCTGCAAAATGTGTGGACGTCCCAAGGCCGTCTATCGCAAGTTTGGCATCTGCCGAATTTGTTTTCGCAACCTTGCGGACCGGGGATTGATCCCAGGTGTTCGCAAATCCAGTTGGTAAAAACATTGATCCCAGAGTTTACGTTTAGGGAAACCAAAAACTATGATGACTGACCCGATCGCCGACATGCTTACGCGTATTCGAAACGCGGTTAGTGTCGAGCGTCCCCAAGTCGAAATGCCAGTCTCGAAAGTCAAGAAGGGTGTGGCTGAAGTGCTCAAGCGCGAAGGCTATATCTGGGACTGGACTACCGAAGAAGCAAGCCCCATCGGCCAGCTGAGAATTGAATTGAAGTATGGCCCAAGTGGCGAGCAAGTGATTCGTAAGATCAAGCGAGTCAGCAAGCCTGGCTGCCGCGTTTACTCGCGTGCCAAAGACTTGCGGCCTGTGCTCAACGGACTTGGGATTTCGATTTTGAGTACCAGTCAGGGTGTCATGAGTGATCGTGAAGCCCGGCAACAGAAAATCGGCGGCGAAGTGCTGTGCGAAATCTGGTAAGCCGAATTTGAATCAAAGAATCAATAAGACTTAAAGAGTAAATTACGATGTCCCGGATTGGCAAAAAACCGATTTCCATTCTTGATGGTGTTAAAGTCAACATCAATGGAAGCAACATCGCCGTGGAAGGCCCTAAAGGCAAACTCAACTATGACATTCGTCCGGAAATCAAAGCCGAAGTGGACGATGAAAACAAGTCAATCGTTGTAAGCCGCCATGACGAAGGTCGCATGTCGCGAGCTTATCACGGGCTGACTCGTGCTTTGATCAACAACATGATTATTGGGGTCAAAGACGGTTACGAAAAAAAGCTTGAATTGCAGGGTGTCGGTTACGTTTGCTCATTGCAGGGTGATACGTTGACGCTACGCGTAGGCTATGCCAATGAAATCAAGAAAAAAGTACCGATGGGTTTGGATGTAACCTGTCCAGATAATACACACATCACTGTGGCGGGTTGCAACAAGCAACTGGTTGGGCAATTCGCCGCCGAAGTTAGAGCTGCACGTGAACCTGAACCTTACAAAGGCAAAGGCATTCGCTACCTGGGCGAACACGTGAAAATCAAACCTGGTAAGGCAGCCACTTAATAAAACCGTAGTAAAGATTTGGCGAGTTTATCGTGAAAAAATCAAAAGCATTAAATCTTCGACGTTGGCGACGCACAAACCGTGTTCGCAAAAAGGTCCGCGGCAATTCCGATTGTCCTCGGCTTAATGTGCATCGAAGTAACAAACATATTTACGTGCAATTGATCGATGACGAAGCGGGTAAAACGCTCGCTTCGGCAAGTACGCGTGACAAGGATCTGGCTGGCAACGTCAAATTTGGGGGCAACATTGATGCCGCCAAACAGATTGGCAGTGCGATTGCTGAAAAAGCGAAAGCTGCAGGAATCAAGAAAGCTCGATTCGATCGCGGTCGCTACAACTACCACGGAAGGGTCGCAGAAGTTGCGTCAGCTGCCCGCGAAGGCGGACTTGAGTTTTAGAAAGTCGTTTGTTTAGCCTGCGTTTCGCTCAACGCAGATTGAATCTCGAGCGGACACAAAAGTTTATCAACTACAAATTGAAAACATCAACGTTTTATGAATGCAAAAAAAGCACCATCAGAATCCCAATCAGGACTGATTGAAAACACCGTTAAGATCAAACGTTGTGCGGCCGTGGTAAAAGGCGGTCGCCGATTCAGCTTTGCGGCCATGGTCGTCGTAGGTGACGGTAAAGGTAAAGTTGGCTGCGGCTACGGAAAAGCGAACGAAGTTCCTCCGAGTGTCGACAAAGCCAACAAGCACGCCACACGAAGCATGATTGAAGTGCCAATCGTCGAAGGCAGTATTCCGCACGAGGTCAAAGGCCGATTCGGTGCTGCCAAAGTTGTTTTGCTTCCCGCTGGTCCTGGTACCGGTGTTATCGCCGGCTCAGCCGTACGTGCGGTTTGTGAAGCGGCAGGTATAAAGAATATCCTGACTAAGAGTTTCGGAAGCAACAATCCCGTGACCTTGGTCAAAGCAACCATTAACGCTCTTGGACAACTTCGCACCGCCGACGATGTTCAACGACTGCGAGGAGTTGAACTGTGAATATAAACGACGTCAATCAAGGGATCACTGGATTCAGGCGACGAAAGAGACTTGGTCGTGGTACCGGCTCTGGGCTGGGCAAGACTTCCGGTCGTGGTCACAAAGGGCAACACTCCCGCTCAGGCGCATCTCAGCACGCAACGTTTCAGGGCGGTGCCATGCAGATGTTCCGTCGAATTCCAAAACGCGGTTTCAATAACAAGTGGGCTTTGAAGGTTGGCGAAGTTAACGTCGGCGATCTTGAAAAAGCCTTCGAAGCTGGCGATGAAGTCAATCCAGAAACGCTGAAAGCCAAAAACCTTGGCGGCAGCGGATTCGAAGTGGTCAAAATCCTTGGCAACGGCGAGATTACAAAGAAATTGAAGATCTCAGCTCACCGATTCAGCAAATCTGCACTTGAGAAAGTCGAAAAAGCAGGTTGTGAAATCGTTAAATTGCCAGGCAAGAAGCCAGTTGTCAAAAACAAAATGAAACAAAAGTAGATCCGAGAGGAGATTCAGACAAACGGATTTTTCCCAATTTCTGAATCTCTATTGTTGAATTATCGAAATCTCGGAGAATGAAAATCGAATTGGGACCCATGGACGTCGCTCAGTTACAGAAAAGTAAGTTGGGCAATCTGTGGCCCGATCATTGAGCAGCAATGTGCCGAGGGCAAAATGCCCTGTTACATAAACGCGTAGGACCTAATCATGTTAGAAAAACTGAGAATCATTTTTTCGATTCCAGAACTTCGCCAGAAGATCTTCTTAACCTTATTCCTGCTCGCGATTTATCGAGTTGGATGGCAGATCCCGTTGCCGATGGTCGACCAGGAAGCGATGAGTGAATTCGCTCGTAATGCTGCCGGCAGTACGTTTGGCGATTTCATGGCCCGCGTATCTGTGTTCAGCGCCAGCCAGCTGAACCAAGCCACAATTTTTGGCTTGGGGATTATGCCTTATATTTCGGCAGCGATTATTCTTCAGTTGCTCGGTACCGTGTACAAGCCTCTTGAAGATCTCAAGAAAGAAGGTGAAGCGGGCCGCAAAAAGATCAACGAATACACACGATATCTAACCGTAGTCCTATGTCTGATTCAAAGTGCAGGCTTCCTGTGGTTGTTCATTATGGGACAGGGTATGGTGGCCGAAGAGTTCTTGAACGCCAATGGAAAACTTGCCTTTGGCTGGCAATTAACCGCGATTTTGATAATGACCTGTGGCAGCGTGTTTCTGATGTGGCTCGGCGAACAAATCGACGAATACGGAATCGGAAACGGGATCAGTCTTTTGATTATGGCAGGTATCGTGGCGATGATGCCTGGTGCTTTGACCGGTCTACTGCGAAATGCCGAATTCAAATTAACGAACCTGACGTCCGGTGAAGTCGGTCTTGAAAAGATGATCGTACTTGTGCTGATGTTTGTCGGTGTGACCGTCGGGGTCGTGTTTATCACGCTCGCCCAGCGGCGGATTCCAACGCAAAGTGCCAAACATGTTCGCGGTCGCCGCGTTTACGGTGGCACAAGACAATATATGCCTCTACGAATCAATCAAGCTGGCGTGATGCCTATCATTTTCGCAAGTAGCTTGTTGATGCTGCCGCCATTCCTTTTGACATGGGCCGGCGGTATGGGCAACAACTGGTTCTCCAACGCCGTCACCAACCTTGGTAACTCACTTCAGAATCCATTGTCGATGGTTTACAACCTTGTCTACATTGGAATGATTTACTTCTTCTGTTATTTCTGGACAGCGATCACTTTCAATCCAAAAGAAATTGCAGAAAACCTGAAAGAGAACGGTACTTTTATCCCAGGCTATCGCCCTGGACGCCGTACGGAAGATTATCTTGAAAAGGTCATCGAAAGAATCACTTACGTTGGAGCTGGTTTCCTTGCTCTTGTCGCTGTGATCCCAACTATCATCTCACAATTGTTGAGTGTGCCTTACATGGTTGCCAGTTTCTATGGCGGTACCGGTCTTTTGATCGCAGTCAGCGTGGCGTTTGATCTGGTGCAGAAAATTGACAGCCACTTGGTCATGAGAAACTACAAAGGATTGCTTGAGTAACTCGAAAGCGTCACTCGCAAAACTTTATTTGAATCAATCAGCTTAGAATAAAAGCCAACTGCAATCAGTTGGCTTTTTTATTTGTTTGTCTGAGCAACGGCTCCTTGTCTTGTCGTAGGCTTTGCCCTTTGCCTTAAGCAGCTTTCTGCTTGCGGGCTTTTTGAGCCACTTGATCCGACTGCAGCCACTTCTTCATCTTGCCCATTTCGATTGGCCATTTGCCAGTGAATCGAACCGAACAGAAAACACCAAACAACAAATCCAGTGTTTCCGACAATTCCCTCACGCTTTCGACGCGATCGATATCGTCTCGAACGTCAGTGTCGTTACCAATTTGCCGGATTCGAGCGCTTCCAAACGAAAGGGTTTCAGCCTGCAACGCAAAATCAAATTGCTCGTTATTGCGAACGAGAGTCAAACCAGCTTTTCGAGGTAGCTTGCCCATCTGAATCGCCAACTGAGCTTCTGGCAACGTTACCGGTGAATCCGATGAAATCGTTTCCTTTCCGTTCTCGCCGATCGGACAATCAAGGCTGAGCGAGCGGGCGAACATTCCCGCCACTTCCGCGTTGTCGCCCAAACCAATAACGTCTCCATTGATCTCCCAATTCCACCACAACCACAACAAAAATTCATTGCCAATGAAATCATAATTATCTTTCATCCCGTTCCACCAAACGATGTTCCCGTTTGATTCCGGATGAAATGGCGCTGGAGTCGCATCGTATACCGCTGCCGTTTCCTCGCCGGCTTCGGCAAACTCCAGAGCAAGCTTGCCCGAGGTGATTTTACTGAATTCAAGGCCAAACACTTCGTTAAGTAGCCCCAAACAAGAATCGGTTGGCTTTTCGCTGGTGCTTCCCAGAAACAGCGTTTCCGAAACGCTATCCCAAAGCACCGGAATCACGGCCATCTTCTTAAAATTGCCTTTTCGGGATTCTTCAGCACAGCGGGCTTCAACCGCTTGCTTCGCTTCTTCTCGTTGAACTTTAGAAGGTCGACCGCCAGGATTATCTTTCATGATCCCGGACAATTCGATGTGGGTCCAAGCTCGTTTAATCGGACCAGGAATCTGGCAGGAATCGATTCGAATGGCGAAATGCATTGCCTCGCCAATAATGTTTTTCTCCAGGTCGAATTTTGTATCAAGCAAATGAGCGCCGCCCAGGAACCCTACGCTCGGTTGCTCATAAAGATTACGTCCGGTCGACTTGATCTTATGCTTTTTTAGCAATTCCAAGTGCTCTTCGCCGAACACATCCGTTGGATCATTGATAATTCTGAACCGATCAAAAGTTGCACTTCCCGACAAAAAGCCCATTTACCATCCACCTATCAATTAAATTCAGTTTCGATTCTCACACGCCGACGACTATTCGAAATGCGGCATCTTATTATTTTCGGTTTTTCCGGCCCTTTTCCTTAGCATTGTGGCTCCAATGAATAACGCTCAAACAGCCGAATCCAGTACAGACGTTCGCATATTTCTCGGCGGTCGAAGGATTCCGCGAAAAAAATCATGAGATTTTGGGATTCCCTGAAACCAGTGGTCAATTTGCTTTGTATTGCAAAGTAAAAAGGGGAAATGCATGTCAGACTCAGTAAATATCAGTAACCGTACACGAAACAACTGGATTGCCAGTGTAGATCGAATACTTCGTGGTGAAGCGACAACTCGTAGCGAGTTGTTTCGTGACAATGCCAAAGAACCGAAAATTCGCATACCCATGGTGGGTTTGTCGATCGTAATCGGAGGTATGGCAGCGGTTTACGGTTTAATGCTGGCGACGTTTGCCTTGATTCGTGGAATTGAGAACGGCCAGATGTCGGCAGCGATTTGTCAGGTCACGGCGAATCTCTTCAAGGTTCCGCTGCTGTTTGTGCTGGCACTGGTGATTACCTTCCCATCGCTGTACGTCTTCAGCGCTTTGGTGGGCTGCCCGATTCGTGTTCGAAATGCATTGCGATTGCTGGTTGCTTCGTTAGCGGTGACCATATCGGTATTAGCGTCCCTCGGGCCCATCGTTGCATTTTTTGCCGTCTGCTCACCCAACTATCATTTCATTGTGCTTCTTAACGTCGTTGTGTTTTCGATTGCCGGCATCCTGGGATTGCGGTTTTTGATTCATACGTTGAGGAAAATGAATTCGATTCCCGTTGCAGCCACCATTGTTCAACGACCAACTGAAAACGTGCCGCAAAATGAATCGGAGCCCGATTCAGTCATCGATTCAATCACTTGCCTGGATAGCGTGAGCAACCGTCCAGAGGCACGAAGCCTTTCACCAACGGCCTCGGCTTCCGCTCGTATCAGCGTTGTCTTCTGGTGTTGGATGCTGGCTTTCGGCTTGGTCGGTGCACAATTGGGATGGATTTTGAGACCGTTTGTCGGTGCACCAAACTTACCGTTCCAATGGTTTCGAAAACGAGAAGGCAATTTCTTTAGTGCGGTCTTCGATTCTCTGTTTCAGTCGCTGGGATCCGCAGATTTAGATTCGCTTCTGAGTAGCTTATTTTGACCGGCGCGAGATGAACAGCGTGCAAACAGGGATTTGAAATTGTCTTGAAAGTAGCCAATGCCCAACCTTCATACATTGTCGCAAGGCTTGAAAACGACAGAGGAAAAACTGCTGTCGTGGCTGTCTGGTCGATCGCTCGCAGGCACGGCTCAAGTTGAGAAACCAAGTCTCACGACTTCGATCACAAAGCAACGCCTGATAACACTGTTGTTGCTTTTCGCTACCTCTCCGACTTACGGAATCGTGATGGGAATGTATGCCTGGGTTGCGGGTCATCGAGCATTCAGTTTTCAAATTCCTCAAATCATATATTCGGCCGTGAAGATGCCGATCCTGATTTTTGCCGCCGCAATCATTGCATTTCCCGCCTTCTTTATTTTCAACAATCTAGCGGGTCTTCGTGATGACATTCGACTGGCCAGCGGTGCGATCGTTTCCTCACTGGCAACGTTTTCAATTGCGATTTCATCACTCGCTCCAATCACGTTGATGTTCTACATCAGCTTGCCTGACAGCCAAATTGCGTATCGCGCGGCGGTCTTATTCAATGCGATTATGTTCACCGTTGCGACCATCGCGTCAAGCTTTTCTCTTTTCCGAAGCTATCTGGAATTGGTCAAAAGGAACCCCAATCATTGGTGGATGATGTGGGTTTGGTGCACCTTGTTTTCGTTTGTTGGAATCCAGATGGGCTGGACGTTGCGCCCGTTTATCGGCAGCCCGTTTCAAACCATTACGTTCTTTCGCGAAGATTCATTTACAAACGCGTATTTCCAGGTGGCAAGAATTGTCTTTTCTGTTTTCACTTAGGCGATCTTAAAAACCCTTTTGGCATTCTCTGTCGCCGTGTTTGCGAAAGATTCGATATCGACGCCTCTCAAGTCAGCAATAAATTTCGCTGTATGAGCAACCATTGCCGGCTGGTTGGGACGTTTGCCACGATGAGGAGCGGGAGTCAAATAGGGTGAATCGGTTTCTATCAGGATCCTGTCTTCAGGCACCTGCCTCGCAATTTCCTGAATGTCTTTCGCGTTTTTGAACGTCACCATTCCTGCGAAGCTGATGTACATACCGTAATCCAAACACGTTTGGGCAGCCTCCCACGTGCCGGTGTAAGAATGCATGACACCATTTATTTTCCCGGAATCGTGCAGTCGTTCAAAAGCCTGCATGATTTGCGTTTCCGATTCGCGTTGATGAACGACGATCGGCAAACCAGTTTCGTGTGATAGTTGAATGTGACGCGGAAACCATTGCTGCTGTAATTCCAACGGACAATCGTCCCAGTAACAATCCAGTCCTGTCTCACCCAGGGCAACGACTTTCCCGTGACTAACGAGCGCCTTGATTTCATCCCATTGAAAATCGTTGGCCTTGTGGCAACTGTTTGGATGAACGCCAACCGAAGCAAACGTTCCCGCATTGCATTCTGCTATTTCGACGCACTGTAAACTCGACCTTAAATCGATACCAATCGCATTTACGTACTTTACTCCTGCTTCGTTTGCGGCGGCGAAAAGCGATGCGCCCATCTCAACCAGCCCGGGATCATTCAGATGGGCGTGAGTATCATACAATTCCATTAATAATTTGACGGCCAGGCCGAACCTTTCTAACGCTAAAGCTATCGTTCAATTGTGGGGATTAAGACAATTCGCATGCCTGCGAAAAGGTGTCCTATTAGTCGGCCATGTGAAAATGCAAAACATGGACAAAAACTGTCCATGCAGCTATTACCGATCCATGAATTAAAGGCTGTTAAAATACGTCAATAAATCTAATACTGCCGCCATATTTTCTTAAAACGAGCGAAAAAACTGCATTACGGCTAACCAATTCATTGACTATCGTCAACTGGGGCGTAGATTGTTGATGTAACAATAGATGTTTAGATAACTGTCAACCCCCTTGAAGTAAAAAATTTTAGGAGCCTCGTTTCGGCTGCAAAGCCACTGCTCAAAGGAATGTCCTGATGTTAGTTCTATCAAGAAAGAAGAACGAAAGTATCGTGATCAACGACGATATTACCGTCGTAGTCGTGGAAATTCGTGGCGATAAAGTCCGATTGGGAGTCGAAGCCCCCAAGGAAATACCGGTTCATCGTCGCGAAGTCTACGAAGCAATCAAGCGATCTGAAAACGGTGAAGCAACAAATTCTGAAAACAATTCTCGTGAAACTGCGGAATAACACGAATTGCTCCGTTTCGACAATCGTTCTTTTCAACCAATCGGCAATATCAAAAGCAATAAGACCGAAAACTGGCTCTTGTGAAATCTACGAAGCCAGACTAATCTATCGGGTCGAATTTGACCGACAAAAGGTTAAATAGACGGCCCCTTCGTCTAGTGGTCTAGGACTCCGGCCTTTCACGCCGGCAACACGGGTTCGAGTCCCGTAGGGGTCATCATACAAGCTCTGGTTTTCCCAGAGCTTTTTTTTTGATCGTTGGTAACGAATTCTTCGAATTCAAAAGCACCATCCATTCGCGCGTATCAACCATCCTGGAGCGGATACATCAGCCATGCTCAAATCTGATCGCCAAATTTTCGCCATCTTGATGATCTTTGTATCTTCTTTCTCGATGGCCCAGCAGCCCGACATTGAAAAAGACCTTCTCAGTGCCGGTGCGGAAATCGAAGTTTTCAAAACAACAAGCAACAGCTCTGGTGAAGAAGTAAAACTGAACATCTACATTTTCAAACCAGAGAATCACAAGCCGACTGATAAACGTTCGGCGATCGTGTTTTTTTTCGGAGGTGGATGGAATACCGGAAAGCCGACTCAATTTACTGAGCACTGCAAACATTTAGCCAAAAAAGGCATGGTATCGATGACCGCCGATTATCGTGTTAAGTCGCGCCATGGCACCAAAGCCATTTCATGTGTCGAAGACGGAAAATCGGCTATTCGATGGGTCCGACAAAACGCGTCGAAACTTGGAATTGACTCGACCAAAGTAGTTGCTGCGGGCGGCTCAGCCGGTGGACATGTTGCGGCCTGCACCGGTGTTATTAAAACACTCGACCATGAAAAAGAAAACTTAAAGATTAGCAGCGTTCCTAATGCAATGGTTTTATTTAACCCGGTATTGGCGACTGCCAAAGTCGAAGGTTCGGATCAAAAAATGAATGCAAAAAAAATAGCTGCCTCAACCAAACGAATTGGAGCCTCGCCCGTAACCGTGTCGCCTGTTCATCACGTTGTCAGCGGAATCCCACCGACTCTGATCTTGCATGGTAATGCCGACAAAGTGGTACCCTTTTGGATAGC
>CAYONX010000063.1:0-22996 GCA_964405425.1 uncultured Pirellulaceae bacterium
CACCCAACAACGTTCCGACTCGTCCAAGGACGGCAGGAAATCCTCAACCGACCGCCTCACCCAACAATCCCGCCGAGGGCAAATCGGTGTTGAGCAATCCAATTGCCACACCGCCAAAACCGACTGCCACAAACAGCCCCGCAAAAGTCAACCGACAACCCGTTGCAGATCGCGCGCCCAAACCCTATCAGCCGCTTCCCCGAATGGTGGCTGAATTCGAACCGCAACGTGCCATCCTGTTAAGTGTTTCTGATTTACAGACTCATCATGGACATGTGCTCAAACAGATTGTCGAACAATCACGCGATCATTCGGATATCCTGATTCTTTATAACAATCAACAGCAATTGAAATCTACAGTCGATTTGCTGAACGCCAATTCACCTGAAGACTACGATCACGTTTCATTTCACAAATTGGAACTCGACACAGTTTGGCTTAGAGATTTCGGTCCTCGTGTTTCAGAAGATAAATCAGGAATACGCTCGCTGGACTTCTATTACTACGGCGTAAGGCCGTTTGACGACAGCTTTCCAGCCCGTTGGTCACTACAAACTGGCGGGAAAATGACAAAGATCCCATGGACAATCCAAGGCGGCAACCTGATCGCCAATGGCAAGGGAATCGGCATCACCACCAGCAAAATTTATGAAGACAACAAAGTTGTTTTGCCGGGTCGCACGATAAACGAAGGCAATAGATTCCTGGTCGATCAAATGAAGAGCTTTTGCAATCTAAAAGAACTGATCGTACTCGATCCACTCCGTTTTGAATCAACCAAGCACGTCGACATGTTTGCGGCTTTCCTTGCACCGGACCATGTATTGATTGCCGAACTCGATCCAAGAAACGACCGCATCAATTCCAAAATACTTGACAACAACGCTCGCAAGATGGCATCGTTAACCGTCGACGGAAAGCCAATGCGCGTGTCGCGTATCCGAATCCCCAAACGCGATGGTAACGCGTGGAGCACTTACACGAACGCGATTTTTACCGATCGGCTGATCCTGGTCCCGACGATGGATACGGATCCTCCCAACGTGGTGCGAGCTGCTGTCAAAAAGTATCGTCAGCTGATGCCAAACCATCACATTGCAACGGTGGATATCACCAGCATGAAACAATTGCAAGGTTCCTTGCATTGCATGACGTTGAATCTGCCGGCAATCGCTCCGCTTCCCTCGGGCACGCTGTCTTTTGCACAAGCCACAAAAATCAGCGGCCGATTACCCAAGGTCAAACAACCAGCTCAACCTGCCAATCCCACTCAGCGTTTCACGATCGATAAACAACTGCGTCGCATTTTCAAAAGCTCATCCAGTGATTTTTTGCTGGATGCTTACGCAGTCGCTTTGGGCAACGACGATATCAGCCTGATGCGAGTCAACGATCGGCAATTGATTCGCGTTCGCGTATCGGCGGTTTGCGAAGCCGATCGTTACTGGATTCAACGCAACGCCGACAAAATCCGCCGTAACGGCGCACGCGTTCGGCAATACGTTTTGTCTCAGCGTAGCCGCGCTGCTAAATAAGCCCGCGATCCTGTCATTGGGCAGATATCTAAAACCTCTCACCGGCCTATAAGTAACCTACACTTTCACGGTTAAATGCGCGCATGCACAGCGTCGCTGGAATAATTGATAAATCCCTCACAGCCCGATATGTCACGCTTCTTACAATTTGGCAACCAAGCTCAGCGTCGTCTCAAACGGACACAACGCCATTTGGATCTTCGCGTAAAAAAGGTGCGCCAGCTGGAAGCAGCTTTGACCGGACTTAGCGACCAAGGGCTTTGCGAACGCTTTGAAGAATTGCGTTTGGCAAGTTGCGACATCGACTGCAGCGAAACCAGTGAGTCGATTATTGATCAGGCCGCTGCCATCGGAACTGAAGCGACCGCCCGAATCATGGGATTTCGCTTGCATGATGTACAGGTCAAAGGAGCACTCGCAACGGCCGCAGGAAACATCATCCAAATGAATACTGGCGAAGGAAAAACGATGGTGTGCGGATTATCTGCGCTCTTGCGAAGCGTATTTGACAAATCCGTACATGTTGCGACCACCAACGCTTATCTTGCCGAGCGTGACCACCAATCGGTTCAACCTATTTTTCAACTGCTTGGCACGACTTCTGCATTCATCGGACCTGACAGCCAGCCCGCTGACATTAAAAAAGCATACCGATGCAACATCACCTATGCCCCGGGATATATGTTTGGTTTCGATTACCTGAGAGATCAGTTGTTGATCCGTGATTATGAAGCGGTCACACTTGGCAGAGACGTATTATCTCGTATCAACGGCGTCAATTTCTATGACAAGCTTGCACAAACGGCTCGCAATAGCATTATCGTCGACGAAGCCGACAGTGTTTTGATTGACGAATCGACGACACCATTACTGTTAAGCGGACCTGGGATAACAACATCGGATGCGGCACTTGGTGCTTACTTGAAAGCCAAAGACGTCAGCCTCCGACTCGAAATAGAAACAGATTACACAGTTGACGAAACGGACCGGCAAATTGAATTGACTGATCAAGGAATCGACACAATCCATGAAGCGTTGGACGAATACGGCCGCCTGGAACTTTGTCAGCCCTGGTCAAAATACATCACCAACGCATTGTATGCGGATCGATTTCTAATCTGCGATGAAGACTACGTTGTCGATGACGACCAAATCAAACTGGTCGACCAGAACACTGGCCGAATCTTTGACGATCGATCATTGCGAACTGGCTTGCATCAGGCATTGGAAGCAAAAGAAAACCTGCCAATCAATCCACCAAACTCCACCAAAGCACGTGTTACACGACAGAGATTCTTCCAGCTCTACGACATGGTATGCGGCATGACGGGAACTGCGGTCGGTAGCGAGGCCGAATTAAAGCACTTTTATGAAGTCGATGTTGTACCATTGCCACCCAACAAGACATGCAAACGAATCGCTTTGCCTGATCAATTTTTTACCGATTGGGATTCAAAACTTGCAGCCATTGTGCAAGACATTCTGCAGCGACCACAGCCACGACAGCCCATTCTAATTGGCACCCGCACGATCAAGGAAAGCCTTTTGATACAACAAGCACTCGCGGAAAGTGGGATTGATTGTAAGGTGCTAAACGGCATCCAGGACGATTCAGAAGCGGAACTTGTCAGCGGTGCCGGACAGATCGGTGAAGTCATGATCGCCACCAATATGGCAGGACGAGGTACGGACATCAAACTAAGCGACGAAGCTCGGACTGTCGGAGGTTTGCACGTGATCGGCAGCCAGCGGTTTGAATCTCGACGAGTCGATCTACAGCTGGCTGGTCGAGCCGCGCGTCAGGGAGATCCTGGATCGTGCCAGTTTTTCATAGCCGCCGACGATCAGTTGATTAAAGATCATTCACCCTCATTGGCGAGAAAGATGGTCGCTAGTTCGACGACTGACGGACAATGCTCACGCGATTTTTCAAACGACGTCAAAGCACTTCAGAACCACATCGAATTCACAGGTTTCCAACGTCGAATTAAACTAGTGCAGCAGGAAGGCTGGTTGGACAATGTGCGCGAAACGATGGTTGGAAATTGAACCTGGTCGAAAGTGCACTTTACCAGCGCAATATTTCTTGAAGCGATTGTGCTACCGATTGCGGATCTGAAATCATCCAGGTCGCGGCGGACAGCGCCATAACACCGGCAACGGCGAGCAGCCCTAATCCGAACAAATTCGGCCCAACTCGAATCTGTCTAAGAGCCTTCCCCAGCTCTATTTCCAGCTTACGCCAGCCTTCAAAACTTTGGTTGATGCCGCCGGAAGTCAATTGAACATTCCGCAACCATCCAACCGATTCCAGATGTAAATGAACTTGAAGTCCAGGGATCAACAAACTATCGCCAGTCCATCGCGACTTGCTATCCAAGTCCATAGCAACCTGATTCAAAATCGGCCGCAGCTGTTCAAGGCTGGTGTTGTAAATGACGATCCGCGATCGCATCAACAATACAATCAACGACACACACAAGCCGTAAAATGAAATCAGTAAAATCCAGACGAAACTACCGTACTGACTCGCTGCAGCCTCTGGAAAAAACAACTCCATCGGCCCTGCGATCACAAGTCCGCTGATCCCGATTCCCAGCGCAGCCGCATCTCTTGCACCGGTAGTCACAAAAGGCCGTCCATACAGATTCAATATGCCCAGCATCAGGAAATAGACGCTCAGCGGTGCAATTGCGATACAGAAATGCAGTGGATCCATGAAACCTTTGGGGCAGCCGCGTGGCCGATTGGGAAATTGAAGGTTCGAGTTTAGCTGATCGCCGCTACGGCGAAAGTCAAATCTTCAGGCATCTGAGGGCTTATGGCAAAATTGCACCAAACGAGGCAATTAGTTTGTATTCCGCCTATGGGCGGAATGAAAGCACATCCGGATTTAGTAAAGTGAATAGTGTCAGGAAATGGGTAACACAAGTGCCGGGACACAGGCAACACTTTGCGAAACCCAGCAGTCTCATCGATTCCAAACAACGAAAAGCCAGACGCCGCAGCTGAAGACACTAACATCAAGTCAAAGTTCTACTCAATAAAAACTTACACCGAAAACTAATTTGTTCGACTCCAAACCTGCAGGATCGAAGGTTGGAGTTTCAAATCCTCCGGGTGTACTAGACATTCTCAATTTGATTTGGCACGGTACAGTCGACGAATTGAAAAATGAATGAGTTCCGTGGCGAGCTGCGACTTGCCGTGGCACAATCTTGCAGTTTACTGGTCTACTCTGGTTTTCGTCTTTTTATCGGTAGGATTGTATATTTCTCGTACTCCTAAACCGTAGTTTTGCAAAAATCGCGGCTGGATAGTCGCAATTGCCAGAGGAGAGCAATTTAATTTTGGGCGCGAAAAGGAAGGACCCTTCAGGAGTTTTTTCGTTTGATGTGTGTCTTCCAAAGGAAGGTGGCACATCTTTCGCGGATCTCCATAGCTGGAAAATTAAATTTGGCTAAAGGAGTTCACATGAATCAGGATGTGCAAACACGTAGTGTGGATGTACTTGTTGTCGGTGCAGGCGTCGCCGGATTGAGTGCTGCGGCAGCGGCAGCATGGTCAGGTAAGTCAGTGATTTTGATTGAGAAGTCAGATACTGTTGGTGGCACCGCTTGCGTCGCCAATGGTAGTATCTGGATTCCCAACAATGAACTCTCGGTCGCCAACGGTATCGAATACGAAACCGAAAACGAAGTGCAATTTATTCTGAGCGAGTGCTGGGACTGCTTTGACAAAGACAAAGAATGGTATGGCGTAAGCAAGGAGACGCACCAACGTGTTGCTCGCTACGTTTCCGCTGGTCACCAAGTAATCCGCGACTTGACCAACGAGCGTATTCAAGCATTTACGCGACTGGACAAGATTTTCAAAAAGTATTTCTTTTCCGCGAGAGACTCGGTCGATTGTGCGAGACAAGCACTCCAATCAAAGAGGGCGACAACGGATGGAGAACTGATGCAAGCAGCCAGTTCTTCATGGGACTATCACTGGGAAAACGAATTCAATACCGTTCCCTATGGGAAACATATCTGGGCAACGCTTGATCTATTCGCGACAACCAAGTTTTTCTATCGAGGTCTTAGAAAGCATTTTTGGCACATCATTCAAAACATGGCATCGATTCGAAGTCTATCCTCGATCGTGGATCAAGTGCCCAAACTGCTGGTAAAGTTCTGGGGGTTTGGGAGTGGACTCATTTTGGTGGAGCGGTTCCGACGGCATCTAGTACGACAGCAAGTTCCTATATTAAAACGCCACGAACTTATTGCCGTCACGACCAAGGGCAACCAGATTGAATCCGTCGATGTGAAAGCCGATAACGGGCAAACAATCACTTGGCAAATCAACGACGCCCTGATTCTAGCCAGCGGCTGCTTTTCCCACCAACTTTGCGACAGTCACAATCAACATCCTTACCCGATTAAATCGGTCTGCGTTACTCCCCAAAACAACGGAGATGCGATACGGATTTTGAAAGATGTCGATGTTCAAGTCAATCGAAATCCACGTCCGCTGCTGGCTCAAACGGTATTGCAGTTGGCAAGGCAAAAGCATGGGAATTCGCACGAACCGGTCTTCTATTTATATGGTGACAGTTTCTTTTTGGTTGATCGGCATGGACGTCGATTGATGAACGAGAAACTGAGCTACCACGATCGCGCTCAGCACCAAGTTGGCAACACTGAAAGAGAATTTCTATTTCTCATTTGCGACCGCCGATTCAAGGAGCGGAACTGGGGTATCGGAATTTCGCTGCCCTTCAACCAGAAACATGTAATTCATGGTGGGAATGAATCAAAATTACAAGAAGCGATAGATCGAGAATTACAAGTCAACGATTGCGAGTTTCGGTTGGCTGACGATTTTTCAGCCAATTTGCGTAAAACCAAAAAGCTATTTAATGAATATGCACGAGACGGAGATGACCTGGAATTTGGCCGTGGCAAAAACGCATTCGATGTCCTTGGATTCTTGCAACCAGATCGCGACAACAACTTCCCGTCTCGGACCATGTGCCCTCTTGTGGGAACCGAACTCTTTGCCTGCATTTATGGGCTCTCGACATTCGCTACTCATGGCGGGCTGATTTGCGATCAGGACTCACGTGTCCTGGATTCTGCAGGCAACCCCTGGGACAACTTGTATGCGGTCGGCTCATGCGCCGCGAGCTTTCTGAATGGTCGTTATCCCTCGCATGGCCTGTCCATCGGAACAGGACTCGTTTTCGGTTACTTGGCAGGCCTTCACGCGACGTCGAATCTGCAACGCCTACCCAATTAAATGCTATCGAAGCTGCCGTCAAACTTCAGGCGGAAATTGTACAAGCGAGACCACTTGTCGATAGAATGAACCAGCGCGACCCCAACCAGTAGTTGAAGCGGTTAGACTGGTTGGAACTGGTTTCCGGCGTCTGCCTAAGTCTGGCAACACAGAGTACACTGAATCTCTACGGATATTTTACAGCCCTCTATTTGTGAAAAATTGGGCTTCCCAATTGCCCGGTATTCCAAAAGGTCTACAACATCAAATTTGACTGGAAGGGAATGTGGAATAGCGAAAAAGGAAACCGACGCTGTTTTGTGCTGACGATGGTTGTCATCGTGTGCTTTGCGCCTTGGCTGATACGCACATCCGAGCAGTCGGTCAATTCAATGTTCAACGGGCCACCAGTTTGGATACCTAAAAGCGCTGAATATCGACGAGACTACGACTGGTTTAAACGAGTCTTTAAAGAAAGAGATCCGGTGGTGTTGCAGTTCGAGGACTGCACCATTGATAACGAACGTCTTGATCTTTTCTCAGACAAACTCTTTTCCTCAGACGATCCGCAGGAGGCCCAGCGTCGAGCTGAGTTATTCCAGTTCGCTATTAGCGGTCGAGACTTGCTGCGTGAACTAGAAAGCGATGGCATGGAATTGTCACGTCGATCGGCTGTCTCGAGGCTAAGGGGTTCCTTCATCGGCCCCGACCGCAAATCGACATGCATCGTCATTATGTTAAGCAAGAAAGGTGTCTATGCCCGGCAAGAAGCCATCGCGTTGATTCATCAAACTGCGTTGCCTCTATTTGAAATCGAACACCGTGAGCTCGTGGTTGTTGGAACCGCGGTCGACGGAGCAACCATTGATAAGGCGAGCGTCAATTCGATCAAAGAGTTTTCAGTGCCTTCGATGATCGTTGCATCGCTGCTCTGTTGGTGGTGCATACGTTCGTTGCTATTCACCAGCATTGTATTCCTGGTCGCTCTTGTCGGTCAGGGGTTTGTACTCTCGTTGGCAATGCTGAGCGGCGATCCCATGAATGCGATTGTGATTGTGGTCCCGGCACTGGTCTTTGTTCTAACCGTTTCGGCAGGTGTCCATTTAACACATTATCACCGCGAGGCGGTACACGATCGTATAACCAATCGTGATGCTCCGACGACATCCACTACACAACAGGCGATTCGGAACGGAATTGTTCCATGTTTGCTCGCGACCGTCACGACCATCGTCGGCACCGCTTCACTTTCAGTCAGCAAAATGATTCCTATTGGCGATTTCAGTTGGCTGGCTTCAGTCGGTATCACCATCACCACGTTGCTGCTATTCGCTCTGCTTCCTTTCGGAATGGATCTTCGAACTAGATGGCTTACCCGTCGCGCAGGCGCGACCGTGGACGACCAGCCTACCAGCGACGGTTTATCGAAAACGCAACCAGACGGACGCTTTGCAGGAATTCTGCTGTCGCTCATCAATCGCAGCCCGGGACTGGTTATTGTCTGCTTTGTCATCGCAATGATGGTGTTAGCGGTTGGCCTGCCATCACTACAGAGCTCTGTGAACATTCGAGCTTTGGTCAACGAAGACAGTAAAATTCTGCGTGACTATAACAAGTACGAAAGCAAAATCGGTCCGATGGTTCCGATAGATATTCTAATTAGCTTTCCGAATCCCAGCGATACAAAACTGCTTGAACGATTCGAGCTGGTGCGCAAGACACACGGTGTTATCAACCAAATGGATGAAATTGGCAGCACCATTTCTGCCGCCACCTTTTTCCCATCGGTGCCCAAGCCTGGTAACTTGCGTCGTGCATTGAAACGCACGGTACTGGGAATAAAACTCGAAGAATCGATCCCAAGATTCATTGAAGGGAACCAGTATGCAACCGACCGAGGTCGCGAGTATTGGCGTATTACTGCCCGCGTTTCCGCGATCGAAAATATAGACTACGGTCAGTTACTTGAGGTACTCCGAAATCGCCTTGACCCCTTTTTAGAAGAACAAGGATTAGGTGTAGAAACGACTTATACCGGAGCGCTTCCCGTCACATACCAAGCCCAGCGAGCGTTGTTGGACGACTTGTTTCACAGCTATTTGGCAGCGTTTTCGCTCATCGCATTCGTGATGATTGTTACGCTCCGCGGTCTTTGGGCAGGACTCATCATCATGCTCCCCAATCTTTTTCCAACTTTGCTTCTTTTCGGGGCGATGGGCTGGATGGGAATTCCAGTGAACATTGGTTCTGTTATGACCGCAAGCGTTGCACTGGGAATTGCGGTTGATGACACGCTGCATTTCCTGGTCTGCTACCGACGAGAGACTTCCAACGGCAGCACTCCTCAGCAAGCCGTTGCGAAATGTTTGTCGCATTGTGGTCGAGCGATGATTCACACCACCTTGATCGTGGGCTTGGGTTTGGCATTCTATTGCCAAAGTGAATTCGTTCCTACACAACGATTCGCGATGATGATGATTGGCTTACTTGCAGCTGCCTTGGTTGGCGACCTTATTTTTCTGCCAGCGCTGTTGCTTAGCCGATTTGGAAACGTTTTTCTGCAAGTTAAAAAGAGCTCACGTTGACGCCATCGACTCATGTTTCCTGTCAGAAACGCAGCGCCAAATCCCTCCTCGCGCCGCTTGGAATCCGGTCGAGTCGCGCGACCGTTGGTAAGTCCGTTTCGGCGACTCCCATATCAATCAACGGTGGGCGATACCCTGGCAAACGATGAGGTATTGATGAAAGATGTGATGAAGAGCATAATATCACGTCTAAGCTTCACAGAAGATCCAGACAAAAAGGCGGCGCGGCAAGCGGATCTTCGAGCGACTGCGGGACGAGTACGGCTTATTGGAGGAAGGTGAACTCACTCTCCATTCTGACAACTCTCAGCCCAATTACACTACAAGATCTGAACCCAAGCCCTGCACCTTCTTAACTGGTATTTGCAGCGCGTCAACCTCGCCGTGTAAAGGCAAACATGACGACTCCAAAATCCAATAATGGCCATTCCCTGAAACACTCGCCACTGGCCGTAGTAGGCATCGGCTGCAGATTTCCCGGCGCGGTTACCGATACAACATCGTTTTGGGAGCTACTCGTCCAAGGGCGATCAGGAATCGTCGAGGTGCCCGATGACCGCTGGAATCGCGATCGTTTTTACCATCCCGATCGCGCGATTCCAGGCAGAATGATCACGAAGTGGGGCGGCTTTCTCGACCAATTAGATCAATTCGATCCGCAGTTCTGGGGCATCTCGCCCCGTGAAGCAGCTCGCATGGACCCGCAACACCGATGGCTATTGGAAGTCGCCTGGGAGGCGATCGAAGACGCAGGGATTGCGCCCAATGATTTACGCGGCGATACGGTTGGTGTCTTTGTTGGCATCGCAGGCAACGATTACGCCGGATTACAAATGCCAAACCATGCTGACACCGACGTGCACACCAACAGTGGCTGCACGCAGAGCATCGCTTCCAACCGAATTTCTTATCTGTTGGACTTGAAGGGACCGAGCGTTTCAGTCGACACCGCATGCTCGTCGGCCTTGGTTGCGATGTCGCAGGCTTGTCACAGCATTTGGAATGGCCAATGCAGCTCGGCGTTAACTGGCGGGGTCAATGCAATCATTACTCCCCATGCAACGATTGGTTTCAGCAAGGCGACGATGTTGTCACCAAGCGGGCAGTGTTTTGCCTTTGACTCGCGCGCCAACGGCTACGTGCGCGGCGAAGGTGCCGCAATGGTGATGATCAAGCCACTCAGCGACGCCATTGAGAGTCGTGATCCAATCTATGCGGTCATTCGATCCGCAGTGGTCAATCAAGATGGACACACATCGTCCATGACTGTCCCCGGTGTCGAGGGTCAGTCAGCAATGCTGCGTAAAGCTTACTGCGATGCAAACATAGAGCCTTCCCATGTGGCCTACATGGAAGCACACGGAACAGGCACCCCGGTTGGGGACCCAATCGAAGCTACGGCACTCGGAAATGTGCTTTGCGAAGGCCGCTCCAGCGATAACAAGTGTCTGGTTGGCTCCGTCAAAACGAATATTGGTCACCTTGAATCCGGATCGGGAATTGCCGGATTCATAAAAGCCGCGCTTGTGCTTCATCATGACATGGTACCGCCGAATCGAAATTTCGAGACCCCCAACCCCAACATCCCATTTGAGCGCCTTGGTCTGGAAGTCGCAAGAAAACTTCAGCCCCTACCACATTTCAAAGGAGTGACGCCGGTTACCGCAGTGAATTCGTTCGGATTCGGTGGCACCAATGCTCATGTCGTCCTGGAAGCGGCACCACCTTTAGAATGCCGCTCGACTACCAAGCAAAGATTTACCGCAGGGGTCAATTGTTCGGCCAACGGTCGCCTGGGCAAATCTGCCGAAAAGGCAAATCGACCGCTTTTGCTTCCCATCTCAGCACGCGACGAGACATCGCTGATCAGTTATGGGAGATTGATCAAAGATTCGCTTGGCTCGATTGACAACGACCAAAAACTTGCCGACCTTTGCTACTCGGCCGGGGCTAGAAAGGAACACCACCAAAACCGTCTGGTCGTTCTTGGGCGCAACAGCGCGCAATTGCGTTCGCGTTTGACTCGACGGCTGGCGGACGAAAACGCAAGTGATGGAATCATCCAAGGAAAATCGACCGCCAACGTCGGCGACATCACGTTTGTATTCACCGGACAAGGTGCCCAGTGGTGGCAAATGGGACGCGAACTCTACGCGGACGAACCTGTCTTTCGTGACGTAATCGACCGCATTGATGGTTTGCTGACGCCGCTCGCGTCTTGGTCTCTGGTCGACGAGATGATGAATCCGGAGTTCGAAACAAGCTCACGGATTCACCTAACGAGTATTGCGCAACCAGCCATTTTTGCTCTTCAAGTCGGCTTGGCCGAACTGTGGAAGTCATGGGGTATCGAACCAACCAGAGTCGTCGGCCATAGTGTTGGTGAAGTTGCAGCAGCCTGCGTTGCTGGGATTTATACACTCGACGATGCAGTACAAATCATCTTTCATCGCAGCCGACTGCAAGACTCCGTGGGAGGCGATGGCCGAATGGCAGCGGTTGGAATATCAGCAGCGGAGGCAAGTGAACTGATTGGAAGCAACAACAACCAGCTCCAAATCGCCGTGATAAACAGCCCCAGCATGGTAACGATTGCCGGTGACCGGCAGCCACTCGAAGAAGTCGTCGACCAGCTCACGGAGGACGATAAATTCGTCCGCATGTTGCGTATCAACTATGCGTTCCACACGCACCATATGGATCCAATTTGCGAGGAACTATTAGCAGTTCTGGCTAACATTGATCCACGTCCAGGCCGCATCCCATTTGTTTCTACGGTCACTGGTTGTGTTCTTCCAGGCGAAAAGTTGGACGCGATGTATTGGTGGCGTAACGTTCGTCAGCCCGTCCTTTTCGCCTCAGCAATGTCGAACCTGGTGCGCGCTGGCAGCCGACTGTTCCTGGAACTTGGACCACACCCAGCACTGGAAAGCTCGATCACCGATGTGATGAGTGAACAAGGTAAGCAGGGTTCAGTCTTTCATTCGTTAAAGCGAGAAACCAGTGAGTCTGAACAGATACTCACCAACCTTGCGGGGCTGCACGTGTTGGGAGTGCCGATCAATTGGGCGGCGGTCAATCAGTCAACCGAACAACTGGTACGTTTACCCAAGTACCCGTGGAACTATTCATCCTACTGGATCGAATCAGAGCAATCCGCCAGCGAGCGGCTCGACCCAATCCCGCATCCACTATTGGGACGACAGGTTGCTGCAGAAAAACCGACTTGGCAATTTCAGCTGGATCCGCGCCTTTTCGACTACCTGCACGACCATCAGATTTGGGACAGCATCGTTTTTCCTGGTGCGGGGTATGGTGAAATCGGATTTGCGATCGCGGCGCAACTATTTCCCCAACAGCCATACGTGGTCGAAGAGTTGGAAATCAAGAAAGCTCTGTTTGTCTCTGAGGAGCATGTACCAACAGTTCGGGTAACCTTTGATACAGAGACGAAATCATTCACGATCCACAGCACGATTAGCAAAGGGGTTTGGGATTTGAACGCCCGCGGACGCTTGATCGAAATGCCGGCCGAAATTCCCAGCACGATTGATGTTGCAGCGATGCAAAATTCGTTCACCGATCACATCGACCACGAGTCTTACTATGCCGATTTCGCTGCCGCTGGATATCAATTCGGTCCCAGATTCCAGCACGTCAACAACCTTTGGCGAGTCCCCGGAGAAGTGTTTGCCGAAATTGTGGTCCCCGACGAAATTCAAGAAACTGTCGATCAATACCGAATCCATCCGGCTGTTCTTGATGCCTGCTTCCATGTTTTCAAAGGTATGCAAACGGTAGATGATCCCGCCCAGGACTTCTATTTACCAGCTCACGTTCGTCGCATCCGCCTCTACAGTGAACAACCAAGCGGACAACTTTGGGCGCACGCAAAAATGTTCTGTGCGGATGAAAACACTTTTTCGTCGGACATCTGGGTTTATGATCAAAACGGAAACCGGGTCGCTGACATTCTTGGCTTTCGTGTCGATCGAATGAAACAGGGGGGGAACGAAAGCGAGTTGGACGATTTGTATTTCCAACACTCATGGGAAAAGGTGAAGCTGCGCGGAAGTCGTATTGATAATACGTGCAATTTTTCAACCACGTCGGACATCGTACAGGAAACAGTGCGACAAACCAGCGTTGTCCATCGCAAACACAATCTCGCAAGCTACTATCAAGACTTCGCGCCGAGGCTAGAAGCCGTCGTCCACCAACTATTCCAGAACGCATACTTACAACTTGGATGGAACCCCAGTGTCGGCGACAGGATCACCCTGGAACAATTTACAAGTCAGCTACAAATTATTCCTCAGCATCATCGACTGGTCCGTGCACAACTCGGGTGGTTGGTTGAAGCCGGCCTGCTTTGTGTTGCCGAAGACGGCCAATGGCAGGTTGCTCGTCTTCCGATGGCCGCCGACGTCGCCAGCGAACTTGATGCACTGGAAAACGAGTATCCGCGATCTGCTTCGGAAGTCAACTTGCAAAGAACGACTGGCAACGCGCTGGCGAGCGTACTTTGTGGCGATGTGGATCCAGTCCGTCTGCTTTTCCCAGACGGTTCGTCCGATTTGCTGGAAACATTCTACGTCGATGCATTCGATTTTCCTGCGTACAACGAGTTAATTCCTGCAGCCGTCAAACAGGCCATCAAAAATCTGCCTGAGCGCCGGTCGTTGCGAGTCCTGGAAGTGGGAGCGGGTACCGGTTCGCTAACGCAAGCAGTCTTACCGGTGCTGCCGAGCGACCAGACCGACTACTTGTTTACCGATATTGGGCCAGCATTTCTCACCACGGCGAAACATCGTTTCTCTGATTCGCCCTTCATCCATTACGCGACACTCGACGTTGAACGAGACCCTGCCGATCAAGGAGTCGCCAAGGGTAGCGCCGATTTCATACTTGCTACCAATGTCTTGCACGCGACGGCCGACCTCAAGAACACATTGGGAAATTTAAAATCGTGCCTCGCACCGGGCGGCATGCTGATGTTCCAGGAGGTCGTACGCCGTCGGGCCGCATGGGACAACATATTTGGGTTACTGGAGGGCTGGTGGAAATACACCGACACCGACCTGCGTCCCGATTCGGCGTTGCTACAAAGAGAGCAATGGAAATCACTGTTGAAGGAATGTGGGTTCACCGATATCGGATGTTTTCACTGTTCTCCCCATGATAACGAGGCCGAGCAATCAGTCTTTGTCGCTTTCGCACCGCAGCACAGCGAACCACCTAAACAAAGCAGCCAAACGCAATCAGATCGTGGCAATTACTTGCTGTTCGCCGACCAATCTGGCGTCGCCGAAAAGGTTGCCAAAAGCTTGCGCAAAAATGGTTGCAGAGCAATTTTAGTAGGCGCGGGGCAGAATTTTTCGAAACAAGGTGAAGATGCGTTCGCTATCTCCACCACATCCAAGGCCGACATTGCAAGTTTGCTTGGCGAAACAATCACGCCAGAAAATTCACTGCATGGAATTATTCATTGCTGGAGTCTCGATCATCCATCGACAGAGCACTTGTCAAGTGAACTCCTTGCAACATGCCAACAAACCGGAGTGCTAAGCGTTGTTAAACTGTCCCAAGTTTTGTCGGAATACTCTGGCGAGACACCACCTCGCGTACACATCGTGACACGTGGAGCGCAACACGTCGTTGATGGAGACACCGTCCCAGGCATTGCCTCTTCACCGCTCGTCGGCATCGCTCGCGTTGCCAACAACGAGCACACTCAGTTCCGCTGGACAACGATCGATTTAGCGAACAGCGGCGACGCGGCGCACGAAGTAGAAGATATAGTCGACGAACTGTTGGTTGGCGACGGTGAACTAGAAGTGGCCTTCCGCAATGGGCTTCGATACGGCAACCGCCTGCGAGCACGTAAAACCGAAGACATTGCCAAACGTTCCGTCAATGCCATTCGCGGCGATGGTTCGATTATTCCTTACCGCGTCGAGACCGACAGGCCTGGAATCCTGACGAACCTGACTCTCAATGAGACCGTTCGCCGCGAACCACAAGCTGGCGAAGTCGAGGTTCAGATCCGGGCGGGTGGCATCAACTTTCGTGATGTCATGAAGGCCTTGGCGATGTACCCAGGCAACCCCGTAGATTTGTTGTGGTTCGGTGACGACTTCGCCGGAACGGTCCTCCGAGTGGGAGAGGGTGTAGAAGATTTGCATCCGGGTGATGAGGTCGCTGGCATGGCCCCGTATTCGTTTCGAGCATACAGCACCGTCGACCGACGAATGCTGTTCAAGAAACCCAGGCACATGAGTTTTGAAGAAGCAGCAACGCTTTCGACGGTTTTTTTAACTACACATTATGCGATCAACCATCTCGCATGCATGCAGCCCAACGAAAAAATCTTGATTCACGCCGGAACGGGCGGCATAGGCCAAGCAGCAATTCAAATTTCACAGCAACTCGGTTTGGAGATTTTTGCAACTGCGGGCACTCCGGAAAAACGCCAGATGCTTCTCGACGCGGGTGTCCCGTACGTGATGAATTCGCGCAGCCTTGACTTTGCCGACCAAATCATGGAGATCACCCAAAGCAACGGCGTTGATGCGGTGCTGAACTCGCTGGCTGGAGAATTCATTCCCAAGAATTTTTCGGTTCTTGCTCCTTTCGGCCGATTCCTTGAGATTGGCAAAATCGACATTTACAAAAACACTCGGATCGGACTGGAACAACTTCGCAATAACATTTCCTATTTTGTCATCGACCTTGCACAGCATCTGGAACACAAGCCAGATTTTGTCGGGTCGATGTTCACCGATCTGTCAAAACGATTCGAAAGTGGAGATTATCAGCCGCTCACCCACACAACGTTTCCGATTACAGAGATCGTTGAAGCCTTCCGATTCATGGCTCAAGGAAAGCACATCGGCAAAAACGTGCTGTCCTTTGATGTCGATGAGATTCCGATTGGCGCCTGTAGCGAAGATGAGCGATTACTGCGTACTGATGCGACGTACCTGATCGTTGGTGGTGCCAGTGGCTTTGGATTGGAATTGGCCAAATGGATGACCGAGCACGGTGCCCAGAATATCGTTCTGCTCAGTCGGAGTGGTCCGCGTGACGAAGCGTCTGCCAATACCATCCACGTGATGCAGCAATCCGGGTTTAACGTCGTCGACGTTCGTGGTGACGTGACACAGCAAACGGACGTTCAGCGGGTTATCGGCGAAATCCAGGCCAACATGCCACCGCTGATGGGCGTCATTCACGGAGCAATGGTGCTTGACGACGAATTGATGGCAGACCTGGATGATGAACGATTCAACAAAGTTCTCAATCCCAAAATATTGGGAGCCTGGAATTTGCATGAAGCAACAAGAGATCTTCCACTTGAGCACTTCATTTGTTTCTCCTCCTTCTCGTCGCTGGTTGGTGCAGCAAAACAGTCAAACTACAACTCCGGAAATTTCTTTTTGGATGCGCTTGCCCATCATCGCCATTCAATCGGCCTGCCAGCTTTGACGATCAACTGGAGCGCACTGAGTGGTGCCGGTTTCGTCCAGCGAAATGAAAAGACAGCGCAGTACCTCGACAAATTGGGTATGAAATCACTGTCGTTGGACGAAGCGTTTACGGTGTTCCAACGAATGATTGCTCGTGATCCAGTTCAAATCGCTGCGTGCCGAGCCGATTGGCAATCGTTCGCCCGCCTGAGTCCGCTGGTCGCCAATTCCAACACCTTTGCATCGTTAGTGGAATCACAGCATGGCACAGATACTGGCGGGGCGACCCTGCCAAAACTGTTGGCTGCAGCCCCCGCACAGCGCCTGGAAATATTGCAAGACCTTGTCGCTGATCAGGTCGGAGGGGTTTTTGGCGTCGAGCCAGGACAAGTCGATCGAGAATCCTCCCTGACAAATCTAGGGCTCGACTCGTTGATGGCAATCGACTTAATCAACCGGATCGAGAGCGAACTGGGGCTTAGTCTGCCAATGGGCAATGTCCTGCGTGGTCCGAGCCTGAATGAATTAGCCGAGATACTGGTGGGGCTGATTGGCGATTCGTCGCCTGCCGGCTCGGCGGTTTCATCGGAAAACCATTCTTCATCAACGTCGCTTGCCCCTCTCCAGAAAACGAATCAGTTTGGCGATGAGTTCCCGCTAACAGAGGGCCAGCAAGCGCTTTGGTTCTTGTATCGCCTCGCCCCGCAAAGCTCAGCATACAACTTGACCTTTAGCGCAAAACTCACCCCTCACATCGACATCGAAGCGATGAAAAAGGCATTTGAGTTATTGTTCAAACGGCACCCATTGCTAGACGTAACATTCTCTGATTCCAGCGGGCAACCGAAACAAAAGTATCGCCGCAATGGCAGTGTCGACTTTCGGGAACACGATACAATCGCTCTTGCGAAAGAACCGTTGGGCGAGTTGCTGGTCGAACATGCAAATCGGCCATTCGACTTAGAAACCGGTCCGGTGATTCGGCTTGACCTCTTTCGGACCGTTGATGGGCATGTTGCGTTGATGACGATGCACCATATTATTTCCGACGCCTGGTCAGTCACTGTGTTATTCAGGGATTTGATTGAGTCTTATTTTTCCATTCGCTCCGGACGAGTCCCACAACTTGCCCCCATCTCGATTGGATTTGAGGACTTTGTGGCTTGGGAGCAAGAACACTTGGCCAGCGAGGCAGGCGAACAAATGGGAGCCTACTGGCGGCAGCACATTGCCGGCGCACCGCACAACATTGATCTACCAACCGACCGTCCGCGCCCTGCAATTCAATCTTTCCGCGGCGAGGCATTTGGATTCAAACTTGACGACGACCTGACTCACAGAGTGTTGCAAACCGCTGCCCAGCAGAATGTGACGTTGTTCACTTTATTGCTCTCAGCCTATGACATACTTTTGCATCGTTACACAGGCCAAAGCGATTTCCTCGTCGGATGCCCGATGGCCGGGCGACAGCATTCAGAACTTCGCCATTCGGTCGGATACTACGTCAATCCTGTACCGCTTCGCAGTCGCGTCGATGACGATCCAACATTTACCAGCTACCTTCACCGGGTCAAAGAAACGGTGACCGATGGCCTGGAGAATCAACAGTACCCCTTCAAACGCCTGGTACAGGAAGCTGGAGGCGCGCGTGATACGTCTCGCTCACCACTGTTTCAAGTCGCGTTTTCAATGGAACGTATCCCTGGATTTGACGAACAGGGAATCGCAGTCTTCCTGATTGGCGAAGGCGGATACAAATTCCATCTTGGTGACATGGAAATGGAGTCGATCGATTTAATCACCCGCCAAGCTCAATTTGAAATCATGTTGGTAGTAGAAGAAGCCGGCGGAAACATTTACGGCTGTTGGCAATACAACCGCGATCTGTTTGACCCGGAAACAATCGTTCGATTGAAGGAGATGTATTGTGACCTGCTGACACAATTGACTCGCAATCCTACCAAACGAATTTCGCAATACTTGACCAGCAACGCCTCGGTATCACCCCAAATCGAAACGACGCCGATCGACGTTCGCGTCAAGCAATGGAACCAAACCGAGACTAAACTGCTGGATGACCGTCTTATTCATGAGCAAATCGAACAGCAAGCCCGGAAAACCCCCGACCATACCGCCGTTGTCTGTGGGAGTGAAGTACTTACCTATCGAGTACTCAACGAGAAAGCGAACCAGCTTGCCTGGCACTTGCGATCGCTTGGTGCCGGACCAGATATTCGCGTCGGGCTTTCGATTCAGCGTGAAACGCAACTGATCGTCTCGATCCTGGCAGTGCTCAAAGCGGGTGGCGCCTACGTTCCACTAGATCAGAATTATCCTTCAATACGTCTCCAACAAGTCACCAGCACTGCGGAACTCGCAGTCGTTGTCACCGACGAGGCGCATCGTGAAAAGTTCTCTGGAAGTTGCAAACAAATTGTTTGTTTTGATGCGGACGAAGCGGTCATCGCCAAACAAAGCAATGACAATCCACCGTCATCCTCCGGGGCGGACGACTTGATGTATGTGATATATACATCAGGATCCACAGGTGTCCCCAAAGGTGCGGGCGTCTACCATCGCGGGTTTATTAACCTGTTGGATTGGTTCCGTCGTGAATTTAAAATCGACGCCAGTGATCGCTCACTAGTCGTTACTTCCCACGGATTTGATCTCACCCAAAAGAATCTTTTTGCGACACTCACGCTCGGTGGCCAAGTACACCTGACGGATTGCCAAACGTTTGATCCCGATACGATTCTTGGTGAAATCGCGCGCAACCGCATTTCGCTGCTCAACTGCACACCAAGCAACCTTTATCTGTTGCTAAGCGATTCAAAAAATTTCTCGCAGTTGGACTCGCTACGTACAGTATTCCTCGGCGGAGAGCCAATTGACTTGGCAAAACTAGATCCCTGGCGCCAACGTACCGGATTTGGAACAGAATTCGTCAACACCTATGGGCCAACCGAATGCACCGATATCTGTTCGTTCTATCGAGTGAGTCCCGGTAGTACTGAACCAACGATTCCTGTTGGATTTCCGATACCAAATGTTCAAACGTATGTTCTGGGAGATGAACTTCAACTCTTGCCCGTTGGGGTGACCGGCGAACTTTGTATTGGCGGCGCGGGTGTCGGAGCTGGATATCTGGGTGATCCGCAACTGACGGCGAGCAAGTTTGTTGCCAACCCGTTCACCTCGACAAAGGGCGAGCGGCTTTACCGAACCGGGGATTTGTGTCGGTATCGTGAAGATGGTGCGATTGATTTTGTCGGCAGGATGGACGATCAGGTCAAGATCCGCGGCAACCGGGTTGAGTTAGGCGAAATCGAGTCCATTCTGCGAACCCATTCGCAAATTAAAGACTGTGCCGTGATCGCCGTCGACGATCTTCGTGGAAACAAACGGCTTGTTTCCTTCATCGTTCAAGACAATGACCATTCCGACCCAAATGGCGATGAGTCCAACGATGCACTTACATCGCCTGATGAAATGAGACGTTTTCTTGGCGATAAACTCCCGCCGTATATGGTGCCGTCAATTTTTAATTCGTTGCAGCAAATGCCACTCACGTCACACGGTAAAGTTGACCGACAGGCATTGGCCTCAATGGGCAGCCCGACCAAACGCAATGACTATGTCGCACCTCGAAACGAATGCGAAACTACCCTGACTCAGCTCTGGCAGACGGTTCTGGGAGAAGACAAAGTCGGCGTAAAAGACGGTTTCTTTGATCTCGGTGGTGATTCAATGATGAGCATTGAACTTGTGATCAAAATTGGTCAGGCGACGGGTATCGAGGTGCCTTTGGCCATACTGCTGCAGCACGACACGGTTGCCGAGATGGCCAGTTACCTCGAGCAGAAACAAGATGCGACATGGTCTCCGATTGTGCCGATTCAATCGCATGGCCAATTGCCACCTTTGTTTTGCATTCACCCCGTCGGGGGCAATGTGCTGTGCTACGCTCCGCTTGCCAGTGCGCTCGGCGATGATCAGCCAGTCTACGGTTTGCAAGCACGCGGGGTTGATGGAACCAACGAACCTGTGACAACGACGGAAGCGATGGTGGACGAGTACCTGGTCGCAATTCGCAAGATTCAGCCATCGGGACCCTATCACTTTGCCGCCTGGTCGTCCGGAGGGATCATTGCTTACGAAATCGCAAGGCGGCTGATTGGAGATGGCCAGCAAGTAGCGATGGTTGCCCTATTAGATTCGTTTGCTCCGTCATTGATGCAAATTGATGTTGAGGATGGTGCAATGATCCTGTCAGAACTGGTGAAATTCTTGAATCGGTTTTATCACTTGAAGATCGACTTGAGCTATGACAAGTTGGCTTCTGTTTGTCCGGAAGAGCGGATCGCGTTGACACTCGCCGCTGCAAAACAGACCGGTTTTGTTCCCAAAGACTTTGACGAGACATATATGCGACGATTCCTGGCAGTTTGTAAAGCAAACCTACAGGCGATCAGCAACTACGTCGAAATGCAGTCAGAAGTTCCTGCAATTCTGTACCGAGCGTTGGACTCAAATGGGCGCAGCTACGCCATTGATGTCGAATCAACATCCGATTTAGGCTGGGGCAAGCTCACTGGTCGACCCATTGAGGTGATCGACATTGGCGCCGATCACGTCTCGATGATTACCGGTGACGCAGTCAGGCAAATTGCACAAGACCTGCTCAAGCGCATCGTCAGCTCCTGAATCCGAGAATCGACCTAATCCGAATATTGCATGGCTTGTGTAGGTAGAACAGCGAATCGCGATCTTGTTGCCGGCCTACGGATTGCCGACGAAATATCATTGATGCAATCTCTCTCAACCCCAGATTTTCCGACCAACAATGACGCCGGCGAATACCGCTATCAGACACAAAGCAAGATTGGCAACGACGTTAATGGTCGCCACACCCCAATTTCCGTTAAGCATCTGCTGAAGAGTTTCGGCGCTGAAAGTCGAAAAAGTAGTCAACGCGCCCAGAAATCCAACACCGATGCCAAGTCGCATATTTTCGTTTTGCTCGCCCGCACCACTTCCCACTAACAGCCCGATCAGAAAACATCCGACGACGTTGGCCAGCAAGGTTCCGATCGGAAAACCGTAGCTGGTTATCGTGCCAAATGTGATGGCGATGAAGTATCGAACCAAAGCTCCGAGTGCTCCGCCAAGCGAAATTAGAAACAGATTCATATCACTCCGCGAATCGCTAAGACGAATTCGACTAATAGAAAAACCGAAGGCCAAAAAAGACGTTGTCGGTCTGGTAATCCGTCTCTGCGGTTCCAATCAAAGTGTTTACCACAAGCGAATCGGCGCTGAAATGACGGTACTCAACATAAGCATCTGCACGAAAAGAAACTGGACGTGAAACACCGCCGATCAACTGATACGCAAAAGCAGACTGATCGTCCAAAGTCAAAAGATTCGAAACATCATCACCCAATGGTTCATCCAGATTGAAGATCGCAAAACCGATGCCTGCACCGGCGTAAGGGCGAAAGCGTCCAAAGATTGGTCGTGGTTTGAAATCCCATAACAAATTGAACATGCCTGAATAGGTTTGCACGGAACCTTCAAAACTTGCGGTGCTTGGATTTCCGTCGAAACCAGTGAAACTAAACCTTTCATCAAAGTTATTATCTCGAAACGCAAATTCAAACTCTGTTCTCAAATTCTGGCCTTGAATTTGCCCAACGGACAAGCCAAAGCCAAAACCATCATCAAAAGTAAATCTGTCGAATAACAGTCCTGAAGCAAGTATGTCGGAAAATGGGCCGAAATCGTCCAGCTGCGTGTAGCCTCCAAAAACGGACAGATAAAACGCTGGTTCAAAACAGTCCTCGACGAAACACGAATTATCACATGCAGACCCAGACGCAAACTGTGGAGCAGACCCTGGTAAAATCCTTGAAGCAATAGAACCGCAAGTGCCTCCACAATCTTGACCACACGATCGACAAGCCAAACCCGAAAATGCTTCTCGCACGCGTGAGCCATCAAATCTTGAAGCAATAGAACCGCAAGTGCCTCCACAATCTTGACCACACGACCGACAAGCCAAACCTGCCAGTGCTCCTCGCAAGCCATCCATTCTTGAAGCAATAGAGCCGCAAGCGCCTCCACAATCTTGACCGCATGA
>CAYONX010000063.1:23096-24653 GCA_964405425.1 uncultured Pirellulaceae bacterium
CATCCATTCTTGAAGCAATAGAGCCGCAAGCGCCTCCACAATCTTGACCGCATGATCGACAAGCCAAACCCGAAAATGCTTCTCGTAAGCGTGAGCCGTCTAATCTTGAAGCATTAGAGCCGCAAGCGCCTCCACAATCTTGACCGCATGACCGACAAGTCAAACCCGCAATTGCTCCTCGCAAGCGTGATCCATCCAAGTTGAATCGATCAACCAACCTTGGACCAACGGCACACGAATCCACGCATCCGAAACTGTCATCATGTTGCGGTGCGGCCGGGACACTGACGCCTTGATAAAGATTGCGTTTCTCAAATCCTGATTCAAAGTAACTTGGTTGATCCGCGTATTCGTAACCTTGATTTTGATTCTGGTTTGGGTCGTAATATTCGGTCGGTGGTGTATAGGCCGAAGCCGGTGGTGCAAGCATCCAATCCTGAAACTCGCGCCGCGGTGGGGCGGGTTGTATCGGTGTGGGTTCAAAACCACGATTCTCAAACGGACCGTTTTTCAATACAGATGAATCACTGGCTTGTGGCTCCGTGGCCGGAGGATTTTCCAAAGTGTTAGATACATCTGGGTCCTGGGGTACAACTGGATCTCGAGGTACAACTGGATCTCGAGGCGCAACCGGATCTCGAGGTACTACCGGATCCTGAGGAACTGTCTGATTTTGAGGCAGCTGAAAATTGTCGTTCGGTTGAATATCGTTCGGATTGTTAGGAGTCGGATCGACATCGGGGATTCTATTGGGTTCCTGTCCAAAAGGATCCTGCCGAGCGCCTGGATTGAAATCCTGTTGTGGATCTGCAAACGGATCACTACCTTGTTGATTTTGAGAATTAGAAGGAGGTCTTTCGAACGGATCCTGAGTTTGACCGGATGGAGCCAGCTCGCCGAATGGATCGTTACTTGATTGACCCTGTTGGCTATTTGGTGCATCGGGTGCCTGTCCAAATGGATCATCGCCATCTTGAACCATTAAGATTCGCGCCTTGGTAACTCTCGATTGATCTGCAGAATTGTCCGTTGGTATCTGCGTCGTACCTCTCAGTACTCTTTGCGATTGGTTGGAAGCTGGCCGAACCTGGCCGGTGGGAACTGGATTTGAATGGATGTTGGCAGCGCGATGGTCAGTGCGATCGTCGATGCTGTAGTAAACCGGCTGCGAGATCGATTCTCGAACTCGGGACGGCGGTACAATCGGTGGAAAATTCTGTGGAGGTGGCGTGTTGTGAGCGCCCGCCGAATTCAATGGCTGAGCTGCTGGAAGCGGCTGACCTTGCTGCCCTTGACCTTGGGGCGGCTGTCTTTGCAGTGGTTGACGTGGGGGCAGCTGTTGCGGCAGATAACTAGCCGAATTGGGTTGCGGCGCAGCTGGCCGGGCCGGATAAAGCGTTTGAGTTTCGTTAGTACTATATGCGTTGTTGCCGTATCGGGGTTGTTGCCCTGGAGGAACCAATCGTTGTGGAAGTGGATGGTTGCCAACAGCACGATTGATTGGCGCTTGAGCAGGATTGCTTGGCGCTTGAGCAGGATTGCTTGGCGCTTGAGCAG
>CAYONX010000064.1:0-24389 GCA_964405425.1 uncultured Pirellulaceae bacterium
CAATGGGACGATTATCCACCGCCCCGGAGGGGCCGACATTGTTAGCTCGGGGCGGCAGCCCCGAGACCAACCATCGCACATACAAGAAGCTTCGCCCCGGAGGGGCCGACATAGGGCGAACAACCAAAGCTGGCCCCTCGGGGGTGTGTTCAATTGCGTAGCCATTTTTTTCGGGGCTTACGCCACCGAGCTAACAAAGCCGGCCCCTCCGGGGCGATCTTCTAAAGACCATCTTGTTTGATCGCGGGTCGAAAGCCCCAAGACCATCGCACATACAAGAACGAATCGCTCCGGAGGAGCGGACATTGGGCGAACAACCAAAGCCGGCCCCTCCGGGGCGTGTTCAATTGAGTGGCCGTCTTTCTCGGGGCTTACGCCACCGAGCTAACAAAGCCGGCCCCTCTGAGGCGAGCTTCTCAACACCATCTTGTTGCTCGTGGGCGTGTTGAAAACATCGTCGTATGCATTCGTGGGGTCCAAAAAAGGTGTTACGTACGAATGGCACTGCCGGGGTTGTGATCGCTGGTGACTTAAATACCGATGTCAATTTCACCCATTGCTTTGCTATCCTGTCACTGGTCGTTGTTAGACGGTGTGGCCGTTGACCAAACCGCTAGTTCGTTGCCGCTTGGATCGCAGAAGTGAAAACGACTTCCACCAGGGAAAGAAAAGATCTCCTTGGTAATTTTACCCCCAGCAGAGGTAACCGACGCAAGCGAAGATTCCAAATCTCGCGAATACAGGATTACCAGTGGTCCCCCGGTGACGATTTTTTCGCGGCAAATCCCACCACATTCGCCGTCCGATTGCTGCCTGCAAATGCCAACGTAGTCGGGGCCGTATTCGTTGAATCGCCAACCAAACGCAGCGCTGTAAAATTGTTTTGCCTGCTCGAGATCAAGCGCAGAAATTTCGATATAGTTGATCTCGTGATGCACGTTTGTATTAGTTGTCAAATCATATACTCCTGGATTTATCCAAAACCGACGGCCTGCAAAATACTTGCCATACAAAACAAACGCTGGAATGGTTGTGTTCAAAATCTAAGTCGTGTTCAATCAATTTCCTGGTGCTCATTGCCTGGCTCCAGCAATTTATCCATTTTTTTGGCTTGTGATATAATGAATGCTTTTGTCTTTACTGCGGCGTCTCGCATGGTGGCTTGATCGTTGTTTAATGGATTGGATTCAGCGATCTTGTCGTAAATTGACAGACTTTCGTCTAACAAAGAAATCATCTCATTGTAATAGTCGCTTCCAACTACTTTTTTGTTTGAATAGTCTTGCTCCGTCCAAAGACCAACAAGCAAATGGACGCGGGATGATTTCGATTCCGCGAGTTGATCTAGAGCGAAATGTGACTTGGGTTCAAGTTCCAGAAGTCGCGAAACGATATCTTCCTGCCGTTCGAGAATCTTTATCGCTTCGTCGTACTTCTCCAAGAACGTGCGCGAATTCGCCTGTGATTGCAAATAGATCGAGAAGGTTTGCAAATACCAACGAGCATTCAATGTTTCTGGATTGATTCCGCTGAACAGAGCTACCGCCTGGTCGATGCTTTTCCCCGCAGCCTCGTCTTGTTCATTCATCACGTACAAGTCAGAGAGCGTTGCATGCGCTTTGGACAGGTTGGCAATTGCTTCGACGCTATCCGGATTGCGATCGGCTATCTCCTGATAGATTTCCAGCGCCAGTTCGATTTGTTGCCGTGCAGATTCATACTTTTCTTGTGACAACAATACGTAGCCATAATCGATCAATGTTGAAGCTTGACGATTTGCCAAAATGGGATTGTGGCGGTCTTCCAGGTAAGATTCTTTTACGACTGCGCGTAGCTGTTTGAACGCAGTATCAGCCGTCTCAGTGTCGCCAGACGATCGGCTTAATTGCGCGGTTTGTGAAAGCAGCCAAATTCTCTGATACTCCAATTCTTCTTTGTTGAAATCAGTTTTCGATATCTGCTCGAGCGCCGCTTCAAGATCCTTCAACACCAGTTTGGCTTCCTGGAATTTGTTGTCGTCTTTGAGATTCTGATATTCGTCGCGTTTGATTTGAAGATTTAAGGAGTTAACTTGATTCTCAAATTGACTAGATTTGTTTGCTTTAAACAGCTTTATCGCTTCGCTGTACAAACTTTGGCTTTTTTCAAGATCATTCAGCTCCTTGTAAATCGACGATAGCGATATCATCGAATCAACTCTCTCCAATCGGATTCCAGTTGCCAGTTTTGCGTCCAGGGCTTCCGCGTCTTCGAAAAGCTTGATGGCATCCTCAATGTATCGTTTTCCAAGTTTGTAATCGCCAAATGTATTGGAGCCCAATGCAAAAGTGTCGCCGAGATGATCGTAGGACCGGGCAAGTTTCTGTAGGTAGCGAGCGTCGTCAGGCATCTCGGTGCTGATCGCTACTAAATGGTTCTTAGCTTGCTCGACGATCTCTTTGCGAACTTTAGTGGTGCCCGAGATGTGGTCGAGAGAAGACAAGTGTTCGGAAATGACCCAGCTGGAAAATTCGCTTCCCCGGTCCGCCAATCGTTTGGAGCGATCGAGTTGCTGCCCCAATTGGTGATTATGCCATGTTAGACCCGCCAGGGCAGCGACAACCGTCAGCAGTGTGCAACCGATCAGGATTGACATTGCCGGGTTACGTTTGATCCATTTTGTCGTTTTTTCCAACCAGCCGACTGGCCTGGCCTGGATCGGCAACTGGTTCAGAAAACAATCAAGGTCGTTGGCAAGATCCGAAACCGTAGCGTAGCGACGGGCAGGTTCTTTCTCCAGACATTTTTGACAAATCGTCACCAGATCAACGGGAGTTCCGGCGACTAATTGGCGAGGAGAAATTGGTGTGTCAACCAGAACCATTTGCAACAGTCTGATCGAATCGTTGGCAACAAACGGAGGCCGGCCAGCGAGCAACCGATATAGAATTGCCCCCAATGCATAAATATCACAAGCTTCTGCGATCGCTTCATTGTCTCCCCGAGCCTGTTCTGGAGACATATAATTTGGTGTACCCATCACCTCGCCAGTTTTGGTGCTGCTGGTATCGTCACCCATAACTTTGGCCAGTCCAAAATCGGCAATCTTGGGTTTTCCGTCGCTCGTCATCAATACGTTTGCAGGCTTCAGATCACGGTGTAGAACGCCTTGGTCATGGCAATATTGAACCGCATGGCAAAGTTCCCGGCAAAGTCGTGCTGCTTCGTAGGCGTCCAACGGTTCGTTGGCAAATTCTTTTAACGTTGGGCCATCAACGTATTGCATCACGAAGTAGGGAATGTTGTTGCACTGGCCGGCAGAATACAGTTGGGCGATGTTGTCATGTCTCAGGCCAGCCAGCGTCTGGATCTCGGCTTCAAATCGCTGTCGGATTTTTTTTGAGAGCCTGGAAATGTCAACGATCTTAATTGCAACTTCGCGACCAAGGTTGCGATCATTGGCTAGGAAAACAGAGCCCATACCGCCCTGCCCCAGCTTGTGTTTTATGTCGTAGCCGGGAATCGATGGCAGCCAAGGTTGGTGTCCTTGCTGATCACTGTATTGTTTTCCTTGCGAATCCGCTTTGGTAACTTTGACAGGACCGGAATCGACGTGAGTTGCCCCTGCTTCGTCATCGATTTCAGTTGCCGGTTCTTCGGCGTATGTTTCTTCGGGATTGCTTTGCGATTTGCGCGTTACATTACGTTTTCGTTGCACCTTAGGCCCGCCAGGAAAAGATGTTTTGGAATCTGAAAGTAAAGTTCAGTCTAACGGATATTCAATATCCAGGGGTAAGTGAAATCGCAACATTCGAATCTGAATTTCAAAAAACAAAGCTGAGGACTGCCGCTGGGGAAGTTTGCACAACTGGCTTGGCAACGACTCACCGATCACACGAGAACTAGTGCAAGAAATCCCCAGCAACGTGGAACTTCGTCAAGAATTTTTTTTGAAAGGCGTGAAGCATGGCGCCCCATTTCTTCCTCTACGCGCCAGTCCCCGCCTAGCCGGACCTTAGTGGATTGGATATCGTTCTGATCTGCTTGAGTGCTTTTTTCATGTTGGCCATCGCTTGGGTAAGCATGCGCATATCCGCGATGCAATTTTTGACCGCGCCTTAATCTTAACCGCATCGCATTTTTAAAACCACACATGGCGAAATCCAATATTGAATTCCTGGCTTATGAAGAAACACCGCTCGGGACACTGTGTCTCAGGCGACGGAAGCCATTGTCGCTCGACGGCGTCACGGTTACCGAAGTGACTCTCAATCACGAATTTCTGATGAGCAGTCTTTATACGGATTCCGAACAGGCGCTGTCGCAGATTGCAATCGAAATGCATGGCGGTAATAACTTGCGAACCATGGTTGCTGGCCTTGGTCTGGGATACACAGCATTCGAAGCATTGAAGTCAGAACAAGTGGACCATGTTGAGGTCATCGAATTGCTGCCTCAAGTGATCGATTGGATGAAGAACGGCCTCACGCCGCTGGCTAAACAACTCTATGATGATCCTCGACTTGTGGTTACTCATGCTGATGCGTACGCGAAACTTGCCGCCGCGCCAGAAACGCAATACGATCTGATATTGATCGATGTCGATCACTCGCCCGAAGATCGCCTGGGAGCTGGTGAAAGCTTTACGTTTTATTCCAGCCAAGGGTTGGAAGCGGCGAAAAAGCATTTGCGCCCCGGCGGCGTGCTTGGTGTTTGGTCCTACGCTGAAAGTTCGCCATTTGCCGATGCGCTACGGGATACTTTCAATGACGTGCGAGTAGAACAAATTACCCACGTGAATGAAATGATCGGTGAAGAACATTCCGATTGGTTGTTTTTTGCGAGGTAGCGCCTTTTTGAAACGTTCTTACGGCTGATTTGGTATGAACCCAATAGCGGATAATCAAAACCGATCCAACCGCAGCGGAAGTCCGACCGCTTTTCCAGTCTTTGCCGATTTATAGATGGCTCGAATGACTTCGACGCTGCGGCGTCCTTCGTATCCGTCGATGGCTGGCTTTGTGTCTTTCTTGATTGCCTGCAAAAAATCTTTAAATTGCGCCGTATGTCCAGCATGTCCGATTGCTGCTGGGTCAGCTGCACCACCACCGGTCTTCGTAACGCCTTGATACGATGCGACAATCTTTTTGTCTTTTGCAGTCATCTTTGCAAATTGCCAAAGATTGACATCTTCTTCTTCGATACGAGCGGAACCGTCGCTGCCGTGAATCTCGATCCGCTTCAACCAACCAGGGTACGCCGCCGTTGTTGCTTCGATAACGCCCAGAGCGCCATTTGTAAATCGCAAGATTGCGACGGCTGTATCTTCAACTTCAATTTTCTTGTGAGCCAATAACGCCGTCTTGGCTGTGACCTCAGCAACGTCACCCATCAGCCAAACCAACAAATCAACACTGTGAATCGCCTGGTTCATTAAAGCGCCGCCACCGTCCAAAGACCATGTGCCACGCCATTTTCCGCTGTCGTAATATGCTTGACTGCGATGCCATTTCACATACGCATCGCCAAGTGTCAGCGTCCCGAATTTTCCACCGTCGATGGCGGTTTTCAACAGCTGAGATGATTTGTGAAAACGAGACGGGAAAATAGTTGACAGCACGACACCATTTTTCTCACATTCAGCAATGATTCGGTCGCATCGTTTTAAATCAATTTCAAGTGGTTTTTCAACAATCACATGTTTGCCTGCCCGTGCCGCAGCGATCGCTGGTTCCATGTGCGCGCCCGACGGAGTACAAATCGAAACCACATCCAAATGTGGATCAGAAAGCATATCGTCCAGATCCGTGTATCCAGCTATTTCGTGTTTGTCCGCAAACCGAGTTGCGTTTTCCTGGCGATGGTCCCAACAAGAAATTAACTTGCTGCCGCGAATGTCGGCGATGCTGCGCGCATGAAAGTCAGCAATCATTCCGCAGCCAATTATTCCAAAACCAATTGCCATATTAAAAGTTCCAGTTCCCTGTTTGCCAGGTATTCAAAAAAGCTACGCAACAATGCCACTGAACGCCGTTTGGATCGTAGTCCAAAACATGCTGAACGCATTCAACATAAAATGCAATATGATGCACGGAATCAGACTGCCCGTTTTTCGGTACAAATAGCCCAGAACCAGTCCAAAGAAAAACAATGCGATGGGCGCCGCCCCCTGCCCCACATGGATCGCAGCAAACAGCCCGGAGCTGATAAAAATCGGCAGCCAAAATCGGCGATCCCATTTACCCACGTTTTTGAATTCACTTTCCTGCCGAGCTTCCACGCCAATCGGTTCGACCGGCCAACCTCCTACAATATCCAAAAGCGCGTTCTCGGGATCACGACGCTGATTGAATCGTTGCAACCATCCTTGCAAGATGCCACGAAAAATCAATTCTTCGCATACTGGAGCGACGATGGTCGCACCGAACCATGTAAAGAGCACAGTAGATAGCGAAAAATGTTCTTGTAACTGGTTCAGTGTTTCGTGATCGTAGGGAGTCAGGATTGCAAGGGCCGCTTGCAGACATAGAATCGCTGGGATGGTCATCGAAAACCATTTGAAAGCCGTGACGGAGTGAATCCGTAATTTGTCCCATGAAAGACCAAGCGATCTGTCGAGCGAGCCATAACGCGCGGCATATATTGCTATCGCCAATAAACAAGTCGTTAATTGAACCGCAGAAACGAAAAACATGGCGACTGCCATTTGCGGTTGCGAAAGGTTCTGAAGTTTATCGACTTCGTAATATAATGGTGCGAGCAATATTATGATTGCTGGAGAACCCATCCAGGCGAAAACCAGAAGGGCCATATCGACGAACCCAAACGGTTTATCTGCTGTTGACGTTTCGGTCTGCGTACCGCCAAGGACAGATTCTTTTTGGTTGGCAAACGATTTCCAACAGCGGATACCGAAGGACACCATGGCAACGATGGTCGCAAAAAAAGCAATGCTAATCATCGGTCTGATTCACGTCGCGATCCACCAGATAATCTTTGGCTGCAACAACGTAAAGGAATCCGGAATGGATGGTTGAGAATATGGCTACCCAGATAGAAACGACAAGCGTAATGAGTAACCAGCTTGGCATGGGCGTATCTTGATCGTGATAGTTTCCGGCTAAGGCAAATAGACAGGCTCCAACGGCAATGCACTGAAACCACATCTTCAATTTGCCAGCCATCTTTGCCGAAAAATCTCCCCCAGCGCCTTCGATCAAGCTTCGCAACACCGTTACTAACAATTCGCGGCCGGTAACGACAACCGCCATCCAGCCCGTAATCGCCATGTACCATGGATATTGATCGTTCATTTCAACGGCCAATAGAATGAACGTTCCGCAGATCAAGATTTTGTCGCAGAAAGGATCAAGGATCCGGCCAAGCTGTGTAACCTGATCGTATTTTCTGGCGTACCAACCATCGACCCAGTCCGTTCCGGCTGCAATGATGAAAACAACCAGAGCGGCGCTGTACATCTGCATCGGGATTAGAGCAAAGACAACGAACGCTAACAGCAAGCGTGCAGCAGAAATCTTGTTCGGCACATTCCAAAGTTGATTTTGGTCGCTCATGATTGCAGCTGGTCGCCTATTTTGGTGGGCCGACGGCGACACCGATCAAATCATAACCACGTGACGCGACGATTTCGTTGCGTACGATGTCGCCCGGTTTCAATTCATGATCCGTTTGAGTCAGATACACAACGCTGTCAACATCGGGTGCGTCATAGATCGATCGACCGACCCAGGCACCTTCATGTTCCGCGACTGCATTGTCTACCATGACGTCAATTTGTTTACCGACTAATGATTCATTGAAATCGAAGGCGATTTTTTGCTGCACCTGCATCAATTCTTTCTGCCGAGACTCTTTGGTTGCATCATCGATTTGATCGGGCAAATTGGCTGCGGGAGTATCTGGTTCGTATGAATATGTAAATACGCCCATGCGTTCGAACTTAAACCGCTCTACGAATTTCACCAGCACATCGAACTGTTCATCCGTTTCGCCAGGGAATCCAGTAATAAACGTAGTTCGCAGAGCAAGGTCTGGAATCTTGTTCCGCATTTTCTCAATCAAGGCTTCGGTGTCTGGACGATTCACGCGGCGAGACATGCGGCGCAGCATCGTGTCGTCAGCGTGTTGCAAGGGCATGTCGATGTATGGAAGTATTTTGTCCGAATCTGCGATCACATCCAAAAGTCGATCGTCAATGTACATTGGATAAAAGTACATCAAGCGAATCCATTGCAGTCCATCCACCTTGTTTAACTCGGTCAACAATTCGGCCAGTCGAGGCTCGCCGTAAAGATCGGTGCCGTAGTAGGTGGTGTCCTGGGCGACGATGTTCAACTCACGCACGCCAGCGGCGGCAAGTTGCGTTGCTTCGGCAATCACATTTTCCATCGGCTTGGTTGCGTGCTTGCCTCGCATTTTTGGGATCGCACAAAATGTGCAAAGTCGATCGCATCCTTCGGAAATTTTCAGGTACGCGAAATGTCGTGGGGTAATCTGCAATCGATCCGTATCAGGCAAAGCGCGAATCGGAGCGGGCCGGAAAATCGATCGCTGTTCTTCCAGATCGCCAACCAGTCGATCAGCGATTTGAGTAATCTCATCACGTCCAAAAACGCCGACCAGTGAATCGATGTCCGGCCGTTGTTGTAGCATTTCTTCTTTTTGGCGTTCCGCAAGGCAGCCCGAAACGATTACGCCTTTTGTTTTTCCGGATCGCTTGAGTTCGAGCATTTCGTCGATCGCTGCGAACGATTCTTTGCGAGCCTGTTCAATGAACCCGCAAGTATTGACGACGACGAAATCTGAATCTTCAGGATCGGGAACTAATTGATAGCCGTCCAGCTTCAACAAGCCCATCATTCGTTCGCTATCGACAGTGTTCTTGGGGCAGCCCAGCGAGACAAACGCGTATTTGCCTTTGTAATCTACGGTATCTGGGGCTGGCTTAAATGAGGTCGGCAATTTGTTAGTCCTGAAGAAATTTGCAACCCGGAATGTTACTCGAATTCATCGATAATTTCGAGTTTCAAAACGAAGCTGCCGCACAATTCCCGGCAAATCCACCTCCCATTTGATACAGACGGACCATTTTCGCATCAGCAGCCGCCCAATGGCACCTGCTTTACATTTGTTGTGTTCAAAAAGCGAAAACCCTGGCTGAATGGTGCCTGTCCTGTTTAACGATTAGCCGGCAGGCGTCGGCGATTCGCCTTGGGTGGGGAAACACGGTCGCCTCCCGGCTTGTCGTTAAACTATTCACGAATCGAGCTTCGTGCCAAAAGTAACTGTCGTTGGGTAGCATAGCGGCTCGCCGCTCACTGGATTGAGCTATAGCCGGCCGCCTAAAGGCGGGACTACGAGCTGTTTTTGCGAATACATGCAATTCGCTGCCTCACTCTTCGCGAATCTGGCAATAGCTTTCATATCGCCTGACATCGATGCGGCCGTCAGCAACCGCATACTTCACTTGGCAATCTTCTTCATGGGTATGAGTGCAATCGGGGAAACGGCACCCGGTAACATAGGGCCGAATCTCGCGGAAAAAACCGGCAACCTCTTCCGGAACGATATCCCACAATTGAAATTGGCGAATTCCTGGCGTATCGATCAAGTGACCGCCCAGATCCAATGGAATTAATTCGGCAGTCGTCGTTGTATGCTTACCTTTCTGATTGTCGGAACTGACCTTGGCAACACGAACGTCCAAGCCTTTTTGAATCGCATTAAGAATCGAAGATTTGCCGACGCCACTTTGACCCGTAACCACACTGTCTTTATTGGCCACGATGTTTCTTAATTGATCAATATTGATGTTTCTGGTCACACTTAGATGCAGTATTGGATATCCAAGTTGGCCCCAGACGCCGGAAATGGGTTGCAAGTCAGCCGGATAAACTAAATCGATCTTGTTGATAACGATAATTGGCTGGATGCGTGCCTTTTCGGCGGTCACGATATACCGATCAATCAGGTTTGGCTTTAACATTGGTTCGGCAGCACTGGCAACAATCAAAACCTGATCGACATTGGAAACGATTATCTGTTGCCGTTTGCGGCTGGTTCTCGAAAGTTGGTTTCGCCGTTTTTCTACCCGCACGATAACGGCTTGATGGTCATCAAGCTTTTGAATCACCACATGGTCTCCAGCAACAACCACATGCTGCAGATCCGTTGAAAGTGATTTTAATATTCCACGAATCGCACATTCGAATTGGACGCCATCACTGGTTCGCACGATCGAGTTCAATCCGTGGACGCGAATCACTCTTGCCGAAAGGCATTTGGTTTCATCGATCTTCAAATCAACTTGAAAACCATCGCGATCATCCGAGTTTTCTGCACCGACAATTGTACGTTTGCGGGTCAGTTCCCCTTTTCCAGATACCCTCTCGGTTTTCCCGATATCTTCAAGGTCTTGATCCTGATCGTGGAATTCACGCGTAAAGTCTTTTTTTCGTTTTCGCGAATCGTGGCGCTTACGAAATTCAGTGCGTACCTTGTTGTCGGACTTCTTTTTTTTTGCCATATGCGTACGATTCTACCGTTTGCACATTAAATTGCCATTAGAGCCATCTGTCGGCCTACAAAAGGGCATTAAACAAGATTGAATCGGCCATGAAAACACCGCGTGACATGTATACCAAATATTGATTCGCGTGAATGCATTGATTGCAGCACGTTAAGTTGAATTTGTAACTTGATTCAATTCGAAATGTCGATTCTTATTGAAGTAGTTAACATTATTTATTGATCCTTTATCCATCAGATTGCCCAGCGCCGCTCGAACAGGTATGAATCGCTTCCCAAAATATTCCTGTTTTCTAGAAGCAAACGGTCTGGCCATTCGGTTTCAAAGCTTTGCCACGAGTCTTAAGATTTCACGATTCAGAAACTGAACAAGTTCAATCACCTCAAGAGCTTCCCGATTCATTCGAAATAGTTGAGGTGAATGGGACCGCGCAAGCTCTGCAGCTTTTGGCTGAAGGTGGCGTTGATGGTGTTTTTCTGGACCATCAACCATCTAACGAAAAAAATGACGCTGTCCGGGATCTTTTCCGTTGTGCGACAGTCATTGAACACATGCCAGACGGAATGGCGTTGCTGGATCGCGACAACAATATCCTGATGGCAAATCGAAAAATTGTTGATTGGTTTGGTGGGGGGAATGATCTTGTCGGCATGAATTTTTACCATGCGATGGGCAACCCAAACATTGTCGGCGCGGAGCTCAGTCCACTGACGACCGCGTTTGCACGCAAAACGCTGTGCACTGCTTCGATGCTGGTCAATGATCGATATTACCAATTGAACGCGGCGCCAATTATTGATGGCGAAGGTCAAGCGGTTCAGTTAATCGTAACCTTGCGTGATTCGACGTCTTACACTCAGCAGTCTCAGAAACTTGAGGCGTTACATCAAGCAGGAATGGCGCTTGCTGATTTGCGGCCTGAAGAGATTTTCGAAATGGACATCGAGAATCGAATCGAATTGCTGAAAGAAAACATCCTTCATTACTCTCAGGATTTGCTCAATTACGAGATCGTCGAAATACGTTTGATTGACGAAAAAACCGGACGCCTTGAACCCCTGTTGTCAGAAGGCATTGATTCCGAGATTGCCAAAGAGCCGTTGTTTGCAAAAGCAAAGGACAATGGAGTGACCGGTTTTGTGGCAGCCACAGGCAATAGCTATTTGTGCGAAGACACAACCAGTGACCCGCTGTATCTGGACGGACACATCGGTGCCAAAAGTTCATTAACGGTTCCGCTTGTGTATCACGACAAGGTTATCGGGTCCTTTAACGTGGAAAGTCCCGAAGTGGGTGCGTTTACGGAAAGTGATTTGCGATTCGTGGAGTCATTTGCTCGCGACATCGCTCAAGCGTTAAACACGCTGGAATTGTTGGTCGCTCAAAAAACCAATGCTGCCCAACAAAGTGTTGAAGCGATTCACGCTGCTGTGGCTTTGCCGATCGACGAGATTTTGAACGACACCGTTCAAGTGATGGAAAGCTATATCGGTCATAATCCAGACGTGGTGAAACGGCTGAAGAAGATCCTGAAGAATTCACGGGATATCAAGCAAGTCATCCAAAAGGTCGGCGAAAAGATGGCTCCTGAAGAAGCGGTGCCGGCCGGAATCATGGTAGAAAAACGGCCCGCACTGAAAAGAAAGACCGTGCTTGTGATCGATGCGGACGAACAGGTTAGAACTTCAGCCCACAATTTGCTGGACAAATACGGGTGTATCGTAGAAACAGCCCACGAAGGGCTGGAAGCGATATTGATGATCAGAAATTCGGACCAGCCGTATGATGCGATCATTGCGGATATCCGATTGCCAGATATGAGTGGCTACGAATTGTTGCTCAAGCTGAAAGAAATCACCAACGATGAATCTCCAAATTTGATTTTAATGACCGGATTTGGATACGATCCAGGCCATTCGATCGTGAAGGCTCGCAAAGCCGGCTTGAAAGCGGGTTCGGTACTGTACAAGCCCTTCCGCCTAGACCAACTTCTTACAATCGTTGAAAATACGATCACGTCATCCTTGCAGGACGACGGCTAGACGATCGATCATTTAGCTTTGGCCGCAATTAATGTCGTTATTAGAATGGATTCTGTTTTGCCTGGGGCATTTGGCGATCGCATGCCTGCTGTTTAATCAGGTCCACGCGTTTGCGTTTCCAGCGACTCCAGGAAAAAGAGGACGCAAGGCCACAGAGAAATTTATTCTTTTGTTAGCCGTTTTCCCGTTTCCTCTTCTAGCCTATCTGAACTTTATTGTTCAGCCCATTGCGATCCCTTCATGGCTTACCTTGTATCTCAAGTTTTGTCAGCTAATCGGGATTTTTTTTATCCTTCGATGGGCTTATCGATTGCTGACAACCAAATTGCCGGTAAACGCGAAACAAATTTCGACTCAATGGATCGACGTATCGAAATCACTAGCAAGTCCGTTGTACGTGGGTTTCCGAGCCAAGTTGTATTCATGGATTCCATTTAACCAATCGGCTTGCTTGAAGATCGAGAACTGGGAACTTGGTTTTCCCAAACTTCCAACGGACTTTATTGGATTGAAGATTTGCCATCTTTCGGATTTGCATTTTACCGGACTCATCGGACGAGAATATTTTGACGAAGTTATTCGCCAGGCAAATGAAGCGAAGCCAGAGTTGATATTTATAACTGGCGATATTCTGGACGAAGACGAGTGTTTGGGATGGGTTGAGGAGGTTCTGGCAAAGTTGGAAGCAAAGTACGGCGTTTATTTTATCCGTGGCAATCACGATCTTTTAATTTCCGATCAGCGACTTTATTTGGAACGCTTGCGTGCGACGGGAATGACCTGGGCAGCCGATGGCAAGTGGCACGAAGTTCGAATCGGTGAATCCGTTCTTCAGATTGCCGGAAACGAATTGCCCTGGTATTCAGGTGCAACGCTGCTGGAGCCAGATTCAAAAGAAGAAACGTCCCCACCTGCGGACTCGGTAATGCGTCTTTTGCTGGCCCACAGTCCTGATCAAATCGGCTGGGCCGTTAGAAAGAATTTTGCTGTCGTTTTTGCTGGCCATACGCATGGTGGCCAGATCCGCTTGCCAATCGCCGGGCCGATCATTGCGCCTAGTCGTTACGGGATAAAGTTTGCTTCGGGCACCTTTAGAATCCGTGATACGTTGATGCATGTCAGTCGCGGTGTATCCGGCGACATGCCCGTTCGGCTTAACTGTCCTCCAGAACTTGGCTTTTTCACACTGGTTCGATCAGAAGCTGAATCATAGCAAGGTGCGAACGAAACTCTGGTTGCCGGAAATACGGCTTCTTGCGTCTTTGGATTTCCGGTTACAATTGTGGGGCAAGGTAAAAATCAACCACAATCGCGGCGTTGGTCGCAGCCAGGGAATTTAAGATGAAGTTAACAACAGCCCAATTTGCACTAGGGATTTTTGGCATTGCTGTAATTGCGATGGCTTCCTGTTTTGGAACGATTTTTGGGATTCGTTATCTCGATTCCAACGACAATTTCAATTTGCCAAACGACACTCCGATTGTTCTTAATGCCGATTCGGCTGCGCGGGGGGAGCAATTGTCCTTGGCGACTGGGTCTATCGATCGGGATCGCGGTGTAGAAGGATTGTTTGTGTTAGATCACTTGTCAGGCAACATTCAATGTTGGGTGGTCAATCCTCGTGACGGCAGTATAGCGGGTGTCTTCACAGGAAACGTAAATCGAGATTTGGAATTGGGAAAGGCGGGCGACGCCGATTTTGTCATGACCTGTGGAAGCATTCGTGTCGAAGGTCGCCGTGGTAATGAAATCCCGGCTGGCTGTATCTGTTACGTCGGTGACGGAAACTCCGGACGCGTCGTTGGATATTCGTTGCTGTACGACAAGCAATTGGTTCTAAACAACGGGACTCAGGAAGGCGAATTGCAGGTCATTGCTCGCGGGTTCGCTCGAGAAGCCAACATGAAACGCGACAATTAGCAATGCAGGCAGGCGTCGTTGCCGTGCCGCATCAAACTAGCGGCACGTTGCCCCTTGCTCATTTGAGCATAGGGGATGATTGGTGTCGGTCGACCCTAAAACGGCAGCGTCATTTCCATGTCGTATGGGTCTCTCAAACCGTCGCCCAGTTTCTTGAGTGCTTCGGTTTCAATTTGCCGCACTCGTTCACGAGTCAGCCCAAGCTTCTCACCAATTTCTTTTAGCGTGTGCGGTTCGCTATCTTGCAAACCAAACCGCAATCGCAACACGGTCGATTCACGCTCATCAAGCTCGTGAATCATTTCGCGGATATGTCGCATCACATCGGATTCCAGCAATTCGTCTTCTGGAGTCCGCATTCTTTCGTCCATGACCATTTCCCCAAGCGACCAGCCTGCGTCTGACTGGTCCGTCTGGGGAGCAGAATTGTAGATCTGGATTGCCTTTTTGATGATGGGGAGCTTTCGTTTTGGCAATCCAAGTACACGCGCGATTTCTTCAGGCGTCGGGTTACGCTTCAACTCGTCTGTCAAACGAATGGTCGCTCTTCGCCATTTGGATAGAAGTTCTACCATATAAGCCGGGATGCGAATGGTCTTCGCCGAATTGATTAACGCGCGTTTGATCGACTGTTTAATCCAGTAACTTGCATACGTACTGAAACGAGTTCCCATGGTTGGGTCAAACCCTTCCACCGCTCGCAACAAGCCAAGATTTCCTTCTTCGATCAAATCCTGCAGCCCGAGGCCTTTGCCGGTGTAGCCTCGGGCAATATTGACAACCAAACGCAAGTTCGCTCGCACCATTCGGTCACGAGCCCGGACGTCTCCGGCAGCAATCTGATTCGCCAGATCCTTTTCTTCCTGAGCGGTCAACAATGCCGTTTCATTGATCTCACGCAAATACGTTTCCAGCGGAGTTTGTAATGAAGACGAGCTTTTCGTTTTTCTTGACGCCGATTTAAGATCAGCCAGTTCCTGGTTTTGGAATTCGGTGTTATCGTCTTGGACCCTGGCCATATGTCTTTGCTTTCGGAAAGTGTGGTTTGCTTTGTTTGTCGATACCTTACACTTCGGCTGTCAGGTGCGAGAGTCTACAGTCTCGGTAACATGTGTCGATTTGAAAGGAGTCTGATGGGCGTGCGGCAAGATGCAATTAATACGGTTGCAACGAATGCGTCGAGGCACGCTCGGTCGAAATCCGGGCATAGGACAATGGTATTGCGCGTCCCTTTACTGGAGCGAAGTAACGATCCACAATACTTCTTTCGCTATGTAGCTCAGTACCAATGCTTCTTTGTTGGTGGCCAAATTCACAGGATTCTTTATCACTGGAAACTAAATCGCCATGAAAAAACCTCCAGCTGGGACAGAAGAACGCATTGCCAAAATGACGTTCGCGTCCGTCTACCCTCATTATGTTGCCAAAGTTGAAAAGAAAGGCAGAACCAAAAAAGAGCTGCACCAAGTCATCACTTGGCTTACTGGATACGATGAGAAAAAATTGAAATCGCTAATCAAAGACAAAGCGACCTTTGAGACGTTTTTCAAAAATTGCAAACTCAATAAAAATGCGCACCTGATTAAAGGAGTCATTTGTGGTTACCGGGTTGAAGAACTTGAAAACCCGTTCATTCAGAAAGCCAGGTATTTGGATAAGCTGATCGATGAGCTGGCCAAAGGAAAGAAGATGGAAAAAATACTCCGTTGCGAAGAATAACGGTTCAAACCGTTTCAGTATTAGCAGCTGCCCATTGGCCAATGTGTTCGAGCCCAACAATACTAATGGGTGGGTACTCAAGTCGGTCCACCCCTCGTTTTAGCCAAACGAACTGGCGAAAAAAGCATCTTGTGATTTTGTTAATCTTCTCGAGACCGACTACATATTGATTGAAGTGGGAAATTTGGTAAAAGCCTATGTGCACAATTTAGCGATGAATATTCCGCATTTCAGTTAAGGTGATTTTGGAATGAATAAATTTAACGTTTTAGCAATCTTATTAGTCGTTGTCGCCCTCGGTACTGCAAATGCTCAAGACCAGTGGCATCTTGTCAAAAGTGGTGACGGCGCCGTTGAGGCTATGTTGCCGGGACCGGCAGAGAGAAAAATAGACAAAAGAAAATCTCTTGCTGGAACGATTACAACCAAAATCCTCGAATTCCACACAGCTGATGTCGAATTTTCGGTCAGCAGCACCAAGCTTTCAAGATTCGTTCGGCGATTTGCCAATGACGAAAAGCTGTACAAGAGTGCCAAAGAAGGTGTACTGAACAGGTTTTACGGCAAGGAGACGTCGTTCAAAACAATCAGCATTGATCAAGTTTCCGCCAGAGAGCTGAAGTACGAAGTTGTTGACTTTCAAGATGAGGCGCACAAGGGTTACCACGGCGTTGCCGTCTTTCTCGTGCTCAACAACACGGTTTATTCTGCCAATGCGATCATGGCGAAAGAAGATGGAAATACGGATCTGATTAAGTTTCGCGAATCCATAAAAATCAAAAACAAATAGGCGATTCGATATCGAAAGCTATTTCGTGCCGCGGCGGGTTATGAAGCCGATAATTGCAAACGCCAACAGCAACACCATCCAGGGTCCGAATTCCAAAACCGGCACATACATGTCGAAAAACCGGTTACCCTGGTAAGCGTATTGGCTGGACAGCGGGAATAGGACTTCCTGGACCCAGCTGTCACCAAAGTTTTCCTTCCAGTAGCCCATGACGTCGGTGCCCGTGAATTGGTATTCGAACCAAAATCTCAGGTAGTACGCCAGAAGTGTGCCCGAAAGAAACACCCAAATCCGGCCGCGCGCGAAAACCAGCAACGGAATTGCCCAAGTCCAATACCATGGGTTTTGAGTCGGTGAAAGCAACCAAAACCAGGCCAATGTTAAAAATGCCATCTCAAGCCATTGAATGCGATCGGGATTCATCAGCAACTTCAAGCACGCCCACGCCACGATCATACTGAAGATCGCCATTGTAATTAGCCGCGTGGTAAAGAATGCGAAATGCGATGGCTTGTGTTGGATGCGATTAGGGTCATTGGGGTCTTCGAAATAGCCGCGAGATGATTCAATCGTATGATTGCGAAACTGATTGTTCGTGAAGACAAACCAGGGATGTCTGGTATTGTCGATCTTATCTTCGGAGGCCGGAACGTTGGGCGACGGCTTTATATTTTCGACGCACAACATGAACAAGAAATCGTTCATCTCCCAATACTTGGAAAATACTTCCAGACCACTGTCGTCTGGTTTTCCAAGCTCCATGTCCGCTTCGACAGAAACGATATTCAGCTCTTTGGCAAATTCCAAATGCTTGAGCATCGGCAAGCTGAAAAAATAGGCGGCTACAAGGAATAGCGTAAGTGGGAATATCGCTTGAAACCCGGACCTGCGCAACAAGATGATGAACCAGATCGGTACGAGAACGATTGGGAATACTTTCGCAGAAAAGGCGGCGGCTAATGAAATTGCGCTCGCAGCAGCACTAAAAACCGCAAGTGGCGGCCGAGCCTCGGGTTCTGGCTGCGGTTCATCTTTATCCGTATCTTCACTTACAGTTGGACGTACCCACAAAGCGCGCGTTGTAAAATAGACGGCCAATGCTGCAAAGAACGTTGCGATCGAATCCAGGTGCCCCCCGTTGGCAATCTCCTTCAAAACCAATGGGCACCACAAATAGCCCAGGCACAGCGTAGGGTTCATGCCAACGTGGTACAACAACATCGCGACAACAATGCCGGTCAATAAATCGAATATCACCAAAGCTGTTTTCATCGCAGTGATGTATTGTTTTGCATCGGCATCCGGTTTTACGGTCGAAACCGCAAGTCCAAAAACGGCTTGGCTGACCGGAGGGTAAGGGCTGGTGTATTGTCCGTAATGAATGATTTCAAGAATTCGATTAAGACCCGGACGTCGATCCACAATCGATGTGTATTTCTCAAGGCCTTTGCGATTAGCCAACAAGGAAGGGTCTTTGGCCGCGTCGTGGACGGTTTTAGGTCCAAAATGGAAAGGATCTAATTTATTTGATACTACAGCGCCGTCCCAGACATACCGATAAATATCAATTTCCTGAATTGGAACCGATGGCGTTAGCAGGATTCGGAACGCGATCGCAAACAGGAACACAACCAATAAATTGTGAACTTGAAACGTTTTGCCAGGCAGCCGACGTGAAATTGAAAAACCTCCGACGGCTGCCCAGGCGACACAGTAGGCTGCGAATGCGTACCAAAACCAGCTTAACACCGTGACGATCGGTCGGTTTTTGGTTGACGTACCCTGCTCAAATTCAATGCTCGCATCTGCGATGCAATTGAAAAAATAGGCAAGGATTGAGCCGCAAATCACTAAAATAAATGTGCGAACTATTGAGATGCGATCCGGAATCATGTGTTTCTCTTGAGAATTAAGCTACGAGCGGTATAAAACCTCTCTTTCTGTATTCTGTGAAAAAGTCATAATTGACGAAAGGTGAGCGGATTCGCTTGCGTGAAAAAACTAACTTTAAATCTGTGAGGATAAACAGATGAGATTGAATCTTGCGGCTTGTGTTGTTGTTGCGTTGACTGTTACAGCTGGAGACGCATTTGCTCAAAGCGGAGATCGTGCTCCAGTGCAAACGCCAACACCGACGGCTGTCATTGAAGAAGCAGCCGAAATAGCAAGCGAAATAACAACGGATTCTCAAGCTACGGAATCTCCAATCGTGGAACCTTCTGCTGGTTCGGGAACCGTATTGAGCGCACCTCCAATCGCAGAAGTACCTTCTGCTGGATCGGGAACCGTATCGGAAGTGCCTTCTGCTGGTTCGGGCACTGTATCGGAAGTGCCGATGGGATCGACAATGGATCCGATAGTTGGTGGCGATTGCAATACCTGTGGAGCGGTTCCTTTAGCACCGTTTTCTGGCATGAATTATTCGATGCCTGCCTATTCAATGCCAGTGACTTCGGCACCTATTTACTCGTCTCCAAGTTTCTCTATGCCCGTGGGCGATTGCGGTTGTTCAGGCGGCATGACGAACTATTCGATGGGCTACGGCGGCGGTGGCATGGACTATTCAAGCTTGTGGGCTGGCTACGATTGCGGGGCTTCCTCTGGGTTTGGTGGTGGAGGCTGCGGCAGCAGATGCGGTGGCGGATTTTTCCAACGCAAATCAAGGTCATTTGGAGGCCGTTGCTGCGGCAACTAGCGTTCAGAACTTCGATTAGCGTTGTGATGTTCTCATTCGATTGCCAGTAGCTGGAAAACAAGTATCGTTGCTGAGAAGCGGATGTTGGCAACTCATTACTAATGGCCTGTAGATTCTATGTAATTTGCAGGCTTTTTGTATGCAAACAACAAATCGTCTCTCATGCGGATTCCGCGGCGGGTATGATCGTAAAATTTAGGGATTGCTTACGGTATTTCCTGCCGAAAGAGAGTATCATGTAAGCATTGCTGGGTGAAATTAATCCGTTGAGTATATGTCTTTGTTCCTGCCGAATCGAATCCGACTTTTCCTCGAAAAAGATGTACAAAGTTCCAAAGCGAAGCGCTATCGTGTGGCGTAGTTTTAACATTTGCTTTTTTCTATGCTTTGTGCCGCTATGTTTATTTGCCGGTTGCAAGGATAGAAAAACTGACAACTTGCTTTCGGATTCCAATCGAAAGCCACTTCGATTCTCGAGTCAGCCGATTGGGGAACAGAGGATTTTTCAGCACGTCAACGCGCCGCTACCTCAAAAAGAAGAAGCTATTATCGATTTCAAGACGCATTTGAAGCGGCTCGCTGATTTTGCAGAATCGATTCGCACCAACAGCGGCAATGACGTAGCGCCTAACATCTTTGCGGACCAGTTTGAAACGACTTTCCTTGAACGCAATAAGTTGCAATCGGCCTATCTTGGCGAAAGAATCAGGATTGCTCGCTGGCGTTTGAGTGAAAGCACGCCAACGCTTTACGATACGATTGCCGTAAAGCAACTTTTTGAAACATTGCTTAAGGAGTGGAGTGATGCTGAAGATTTTCGCATCGATTTTAAAATCCACACGGTATTGGACCGACCCAATTACTACGACGCCGAAGTTCTGGTAGATATTTATGGTCGCGTCAAATCAGATGGCAATGGGTCGGAGGTTGGCCGATCGGCTGTAGGGCTTTGGCAGATCATCTGGCAAAAAGCCAGGGAAGGGATTACGCCTCAGATCAAGAAGATCAATATGCTGGGGCACGAGGAGATTTTGTATTTGGCCGGAGGCAAGTTGTTTGAGGATTGCACGCGCTCGGCGCTGCGAAATGATGAAGAACTTATCAATAATCTGTCGTATGGTTTGGACGACTGGGTGCAGCGGATACCGGGCATAGATCCAAAAGGCAATAATGGATTGGCGATCGGTGATGTTAATAGTGATGGCCTGGACGACGTTTACGTGTGCCAGCCACACGGTTTGCCCAATTTGCTTTTGACGCAGAATCCCGATGGCACATTCGATGATGTTGCAGCTGATGCGGGCGTTGATGTCTATGACAATTCGACTTCGGCATTGCTGGTTGATATCAATAATAATCGATTGCAGGATTTGATTGTCGCAACTGACAATCGACTGGTTTTGTATTCGAACGGCGGAAATGGAACGTTCCAGAAGGAGCACTCATTGCGAATTGGAGTCGGAACGGAATCGCTTTCTGCAATCGATTACGACCTTGATGGTGATCTGGATTTGTTCCTGGCGAAATACCGACCCGTTTCACGATTCGATGATTTGTTTGCCCAGCCAAATGCACGAATGAGTGCAATCAATGGCGGCCGCAATGTTCTTTTGCGAAATGATGAATCATGGACCTTCAAAGATGTAACTCTGGAAACCGGTTTGTCTTATTCAAACCAAAACTATACCAATGCAGCCATTTGGAATGATTTTGATGCCGATGGTGATTTCGATTTGTATCTGGCCAACGAGTATTTTCAGGACATCCTGTTTCAAAACGACAACGGTTGGTTCAGTGAAGTCGACAAGGGTTTGTTTTCAACTCATACCGGTAATAGTTCGACCGTTTCGTCTGGCGATTTCAACCGTGACGGGAAACCGGACTTTTTTGTTGGCGTGAATGCGAGTTTTACAAACAAAAGAATCACTCGCGATTACATTGAAGCCGGCGGCAAGCAATTGCGGGACGCCAGAGGCTATGGAGGACAAAATCGATTATTCTTTCGCGGTTCGAAAACAAACTTGGAACAATGGCCGTTTCGGGCGCCGCTTTTCTCCAGTGAATCGACTTTCAGCAGCGTCGTTGCGGACTTCAACAACGATAGCTGGGAAGATATTGCGACAACCAACGGTTTGCTAAGTCGATCGAAAGCAGAGAGAGCTCAATTCATTTATTATCGTAATCTTTTCGATCCGAAGAAAGATTTGGTAGTCTCCAACAAAGCGTCCTTTCAATTGACGCATGAAATTTCTGATTTGTGCCGACAAGGCGATTCGTTTGATGGGTTTGAGCGAAATCGTTTGTTTATGGGTTTGGGGCCGTTAAGGTTTGCGAATTTTTCCAACACATCAGGAATGGATTTTCTGGACGACTCGCGTGGAATCGGGACTACGGATTGGGACGGTGACGGTGATGTGGATTTGATTGTGACTAATCGTACCGAGCCACGCGTTAGATTTTTGCGAAATGTTTATTCCAGCAACAACCAGTTTCTGAAGCTAAGGCTTAGCGGTACGGCTTCCAATCGCGATGCGATCGGTTCACGAATTGAAGTGTTTTTGCGCGGAGCTTCTACACCGCTGGTAAAGTCATTGGTCGCTGGTTCGGGTCGAATTTCCCAGTCATCCAAGGAAATGCACTTTGGTTTGGGGGCAGGCACATCGATTGACCGGGTCGATGTTTATTGGCCCAACACGGGTAAGCAGTCTTTTAGTGGGATCCAGGCTGGTCGCACCTACAATTTGACCGAAGGCGACGATCAGCCTGCCGAATTGGCAAACGACCGATACCGTATTGCATTGGATTCCAATTTAATCAATTTGAAAGATGGGTTGCCGGATGTAAAGCGGATCAGTTTTTTCCCAACCACCCGCCTGCCAATCTTGCAATATCGAGGTGAAGGGAATTCGGCAAAACAAAAGTGGTACCAGATTGAACCTGCTGACCAGCAACCATTGTTTCTGATTCTGTGTCCGTATAGTTACGATGCGACATCGTTGATGCGTGACTGGAACCTGCGAGAGAGTAATTTTTCAAGGATCAAGGCGGATGTGTTGCTGGCGTTTACTGGTGTAAACACTGACACAAATTTTGAGTTAAAAAGAGCCGTATCGCAGGTTCAAGAGATAGGTTTCAAGTTTCGCTGGGGAGTATTGTCGGAAAGCAGTAACACAAAGCTGCAGATGCTTTTTGGGCAATGGTTTTTTAACATGAATCTTCCGGCTGAGCCGATTGGATTTCTGATCGATGGTTCGGGTAACATCCATTACGGCTACGAAGGTGAAATGTTGACTTGGGAACGAGTCGGTGCGGATTTACAGAACATTGCGGACAGGAATTTTGTGCTGAACAAGATTCCCGAACGAGACGACGAAACGTGGATTGTTGATCGCCGGACGCCACGTTTCGACCGCTTGCACCGGCGCTTCAGCGAATCTGGCCTGGTTCGCGATGCTGAAGTCTATGAGGAATTGTTAAGTCAGCAGCGTTCCGATGATTATATCAATCGATCGATTGATCTCGCGTCCTCGGGCAAAACCCTGGCCGCGTTATCAGCGGCGGAAAAGAGCATTGAATTGAATTCGGATTCTTTGGAAGCGCAGATCAATCTGGCTGACGTCCAGCGACAATTTGCGATGACGGCCGATCAGCAAGCTAGAAAGCGGATGCTGAGCACTGCTGGTGAATTGCTGGACAAGGCGATTGAGACCGAGCCGAACAATGAAGAAGCAATTCTAGCCCGCGCCGAAATTTTCCGCTTACAAAGAGATATCGAAAATGCTGTGGGATTGTTAAAGCGTTACTTGAAGATTAATCCAGAAAGCTGGCAAGTGCATGCCGTTATTGGGAGATTGTTTTTCCATAAGCGGCAGGATTTTGAGGCGACAAAATACTTGATTACCGCGATCGAAAACCGGCCGACGCTGCCATTCGTAGCTGCAGATCTAGGGTATTTGTATTTGTTAAACAATCAGTATGCGGACGCGAAAGAGTACCTGGAACTTGCTATCAGGTTGCAACCGAGTGACGCGAACTTAAGACGGTATCTTGCTGAAGCAGAATTTTGGAACGGGAATTTTGATAAAGCGGGCGAGTTGTTTGAAGCCACCGTGCAAGGCCAGCCTAGGCGCTCGCACCCCAAGCAGATGTTGGCCTGGCTTAAGGGCAGCAGCCCATTTGCGAAATTCCGAGATGGTAAAAAGGGGATCGAGTTAATCGAATCGTTGGTCGAAGTTCGCGGAAATCAGTCGCCAAGTATTTTGGAAACGATGGCGGTCTGTTTGGCGGATGTTGGCAAGTTTGATGAAGCTTTGACAATGCAGCGGCAGGCATTAAAGGCAATTGAAGATGGTTCGTCGCTTGAAAAGTATAACGACGAGCAGAAAAAAGCTCTTCGCGATCGCATGGAATTGTATAAGCGAAAACGGGAATATCGATTAGCAAACGTCAATGAAGTCCCGATGAAATTGTTGGGCGAAAACTAGAAGTCATCGTCTTAAAATTTGTTGCACGCAGCGGGATAGCAAAGTGCAATAAGATTGAGTCGCGGAGGTGTTGATCGAGTCGCGGAGCGACGGCATTGGTTAGCCTCGGGTTTCAACCCGAGGTGCAGTGACAAAAAACACCGCAGAAGAGTCGCGGAGCGACGGCATTGGTCAGCCTCGGGTTTCAACCCGAGGTGCAGTGACAAAAAAA
>CAYONX010000065.1:0-4110 GCA_964405425.1 uncultured Pirellulaceae bacterium
GTGATTTCGTCAGGGGTCGCGCTACAAGCTGCATTCACGATCCAGTTCGAGGAAAGCATGAAGGAAATCTTGGGCGATGTAAATTGTGACGGTGCTGTCAACTTGTTGGATGTCCAGCCATTTGTTGACCTTTTGAACTCTGGCGAGTTCTTGAATAAAGCAGACATCAACGAAGATGGAGCAGTTAATCTGCTGGATGTTGGGCCGTTCGTTGAGATTTTGTCGGGTGGCTAATCAAGGTCCAAGAAGAAGTTCAAGAACAACACCTGCTTGGACTCTTATTTAGAATTGCAGACGACTCCGTCGGTTTCTCGAACCTTGCGTCTGGAAATAGCAAAGGGGAGGGCCAGTAATGGCCCGCCCCTAATTTTTTGTGTTTTTGCTGATGGCCAATCCCAGCCAATCCTTTCGTCGGTCATCCTGTTAAAGCACCCGCTGCAAGAAAGTTTCCTCTGGTTACTTCTGCGCTTCGTACAAATCAATTGCTTTATATGGGGCCAATATGGATGGTCCATCCATCCAATTTTGTTGTTGATCAAGTACGTCAGACCGCTGTCTTGATTTGATCAGGATACGATGTTGTGCGTATCATGCATGGTGAAGCGTAGAAACTTGGTTCCTGCGTTTCGGTTTTGATAACATTGTTATTTACCTCAATGAATCGGCTGTTTTTTTAAGGGGTAGGGTATGAAAAGACGATACGCAATGCTTGCCGCATCTTTGGCGGTTTTTTTGATGGCCCCGGAAAATCTACTGGCCTCGCCGCAGTCGGGATCGATTCTTAAAAATGGCTCTTTTGAAAAATGGGACGGCAAGGTTCCAGTCGACTGGAAAATTGAAGTGGGAATCTTCAATGGAGGTAGCGAGCCAGTCTCCAAAGTTACAAAAAGCGAAAATGACGGAATTGAATTGTCTGGAAACAAGCGCACGCTCGCCTGGAACAGTGTTTCACAGACCATTGAAATGGAGCCAGGCAAAATATACAAGCTGACGTTTAACGCCAAAGCTCAGGGACTCAAACGCGAAGTAAATCAATTCGATAATTGTTACGTCGGATTCTGGTTCAAAAACGCGGCCGGCAAGTACGTCGGTAATCAGGTTGAAAAGATTGATTCCAGGAAGTTTCAAGAGTTCGAAATCAAGGTGGTAGCGCCCGAAGGAGTTAAACAGGCAGATGTTTCATTGACGCTTTCCAAAACGGGTCGCTTGTTTGTCAAGAATATGAAACTTATTGCTGTCTCAGATGAGGATAGCTTCGAATACCTTGTCGAAACGATGAAGGAACAGTACAGCTATTTCGAACACAAGAAAATCGACTTCGATGCGCTGGCAAAAAGGTATCGCGACAAGGCCAAAGCAGCTAAGGATGAACACAAGTTCGTCGAAATCATCCACAAAATGCTGGCGGAATTAAAAGACGGTCACGTTTGGATCAAACATGCTGGTCAACATATGAGTCCCTGGAGTCCACCATTCCAGCCAAACTATCGATTTGATGTGGTTGCAAAGGATCTTAAATTCTCAAAACAGATTGGAAAATTTGCACTCACCGCGCAGACAAAAGATGGACTTGGCTACGTCCGAATCGATTCACTCTCCGGGATTTCCAGTTCGGACGTCAAAGAGTTGCAACAGGCAATCGGAAAATTATTAGAGACGCCGGGGATGATTATCGATTTGAGAAGCAATGGCGGTGGCGATGAACCGACTGCCCAATCAATCGCCAGCCTGTTTGCTGACAAAGAATATGTTTACGCCAAACAGAAAGTGCGAAAGGGTGACGGGTTTACCAAAGTCTATTCGCGACGACTTGCTCCAGCCAAAGGCAACGCATACACCAAACCGATGGTCTGTCTTGTTGGACCTCGCGCCATGAGCAGTGCGGAAGGATTTGCAATGATGTTCAAAGCTCTTGATCATTGCCAACTTGTCGGGCAACCAACTCGTGGTTCCAGCGGTAACCCGGGGGCAGTAACGCTTCCAAACGGTGTGGAGGTCTGGTTTTCTCGCTGGGTTGCGATGGAAGTAGATGAAACACCTATCGAGGGTCGCGGCGTTATGCCTGATATCAAAATTGAGCACGACGAGAATCAGGCACAAGATCCAACCTACTTCAAGGCGGTTGAATTGTTGACCAGGAAATAGAATGCCATCCTTCAGTGCCAAGGAAGGCGGCGAGTTAATGTTTCATCTCCGCTCTCTCGAATTGTGATCACCTGAAAACAAAAAAGCCGCGAGGGCCAATGCCCTACGCGGCTGATTCAATTCTAAATGTTGCAGGAAGTTTACTTCATGCGTTGAGCCAGGAACTTGGCTGCAGCTTCGCGTCCGCCTAATCCAAATGCGAGTGCGAGTGCGAGTGCTACGCCGCCGAGAGCCAGGCCGAAGCCCAAGTCAACGATTTCGCCGGCAAGTCCCATACGCTTAAGCGCGATGACACCAGTCAATGCCATGATCCCGGTGAATGCGATGTTGGAAACATATTCGCCGTTGGCCATCTTGCTGCCTTGAATCGCTTTGCGGGCCATGTTTGCCAGCCACAGACCAACCGCCAGAATGACAACGCCAATCACAACCGGAATCGCAAAATCGGCTGCTTCCTTGAAGAAGGTGCTGACGATTTCCAGATTCAACATTTCGACAGCCTGACTGACTCCCATCAGCAGAATAACACCCATCGAAGCTTTGCCAGCCATCTCGGACGGGTTCATCGCCAGCGGCGCGTCCTTACTGACCAAACCAAGGTGCTGCGGGATTTTGTTAAATCCAGTGCCACCGAGCAGATTCGTAACCAGTGTCGAAGCCAGCTTGGCAATCAGGAAGAAGATTCCAAGGATGATTCCGGCGCTTAACATGTTCGGCAGGAACCCAAGGATCTTGTCGACCATTTCCTGTATCGGTCCGCTGAGTTCTTTCATTTGAAGTGCGCCGAAAATAACGGGCAAGAAGAACAACAGTATGAAACAAAACGCAGCCAATGGCAGCGAGTTGGACAATGTACCTGGTGCCAGTTTCAAACGGTTATCGACATCGCCCAGTGTCAGGCTCTTGTGAACACCAATTTTGGCAAGTGTCGCAACGAGAAAGGCAACAGCACCAACCGCCGCGGCTCCAATGATCTTGGGAATGAATCCAAAGAATTGCTTCAGCAAATCATTCAAAGGTTCGCTGACCGAATCAAGGCCCAATGCTTTCAAACAAGCAATGGCAACGAAAAGCATCGTGATCCAGAATGCTCCAGTACCGAAGCCAGAGCCCACGTTACTGGTCGAACCACTTGTGTTTCCCAGCATCGGCCCAAGTCGATCACCAATACCAGTTCGGTTGATAACACTGGAGACAATCCAGCCGATTACTCGGGCAATGATATAACCGACTACCAGAATGATAATCGCGCCTAGCAACTTGGGTAAAAACTCACCCAACTGCGGACCCATCGTGCCACCAATGTCGCTCCACATATTGCTGAATGTTGATAGGGTTTCTTTCGCGGCACCGGCAGCAGCACCACCAGCGTCGCCTGCGACATTGGTCACCGACTCAACTGTCGACGACGCTGCGTCGCCTTGGGTAATAGGTAAAAAATTCACGGGGAAGATACTCCAATAAAGGGAGAAGGAAGGGGGACAGGATCGTTGCAAGCTGAGTACAGCGAGCTGTAAACGTGTAAACGTAAATCTTGCAAGACACTATAGAGTACCGCTTTAGGTAGCCGACAGCAATAATCCACTAAATGGCCAAGTCAGCCTCTTTATTTCCTTGTAAATTCAAAGCAAAGTTCCTATCGTTTACATGTTGAGCGTCAATTTACAAGTCGCTGGACACTAATCCACCACGAATGAAGAACTATCGTTCGTTTCCTCTCCTCCTCCTCGCTCCTTGATAAAGTTCCCCCATGAATCCTCAAATGCTACTTTCGAAAAAAATGTACGGTCGATCCATTTGTTATTTTATTCTTGCTCTCGTGTTGACCTCGTCAACGGCCCTTGGCCAAGCCAGTCAAAGCCCGCAAGTCACCACGCCAATTCCCCAGCAAAATTATCCTGTGCCGACTCAGCAACCAATCATTCAACAACCCTATCCAATTATCCAACAGCAGCCGTATCCGAT
>CAYONX010000065.1:4210-19704 GCA_964405425.1 uncultured Pirellulaceae bacterium
ATCCAACAGCAGCCGTATCCGATAATCCAACAACAACCCTATCCAATTATCCAGCAGCAGCCTTATCCAATTATCCAACAGCCGTATCCTGAAATTCAACAACCCGTTCCAGCGAACAATCCGCCGACCCTTTTGCCATCCCCAAGCCAGGCCAATAACGCCCCGAAGCGTTCTCAGTCACAAACCGAAGAGTTGCTTGAAAAGTACAAACAGCAGCTCAAGTTAGCCACCGATGAGAATCAGAAACTCCAGGACCAACTCACGAAATTGAAGCAAGATGTCAATTCGGTTCAGCAAAATGCGTCGACGCAGCAAGAGCTGGGTGAGTTGCGTGCATCCATGACAGCGCAATCCGAAAAGCAAGTTGCCGAACTCAACGACCAACTTCGCACAGTACGCCAGCAACTGCGCGAAAGTACTGATTCACTAAATCAGCAGAAGAGCATGAGTGCGGATCTGCAAACGAGACTCAATTCGATTCAACAGTCGAAGTCCAACCAGCCGGTTAACAACCAGCCTCTTGTTGATCTTCAGAACCAGGTACAACAATACAAAACCGAGAACGCGTCACTTGCTGAACAATTGAACAGTCTGCAGGAATCCCAGCGCACCAATCAGGAACAGTTGGGCGCTATGGAAGCTCGCAACCAGCAACTCAACCAGGAGCTGCAGCAAGCGCAGGCACAAAACAATGGATTGAATGGCGAGGTCACGCGCTTGACGGACGAGATGATGGCATTAACTCCAGCTGCGTCTGAATCCGATGATTCTGGATTGCGTAATCAACTCGCTGCGGCAACACGCTTCAATGAGCAGCAAGAACGCCGTGTGGTGCATTCCAAGTCGAAAATAAAATCGCTAACAACAGAAAACGAACAATTGAAACGAGAAAATCAGTCCCTTTCAGAAACCCAAAATTCAGCTGCCAACGTTTCGACGGCTCCATTGGTCGACACATCCACCAGCCTTGCGGCGAATTCCGTCGTTCCAAGTACCCAAACTGGAGCTGATGTGACCGACGCCGACGCGAGTACGGGCAGTGGTACACTGTTGTGGCCGGTAAAGTACTGGATCATGGGACTGATGTTGATCGGTCTGGCTGTTGCATTGGCCGTCGCATGGGCGGAAGGCGATAAAACCAGTATTTTAAAGCCGGTGACTGTGAAGGACTCAGACTAGTCCAGGCAACGCCTTGCCTCACTGGCGAGCAAACCCGCAATTAAAAAAGCGTCCCGACGTTCAGTCTGCATTCAAGCGTTTGCGCCGGGACATTTGGTAACCAAAGGTGCGCAAGAGATAGAGCACTCCAATCATGATTGCTGCCATGACGGCATGGCCAATTATGAGCCCGGCCATGAATGGCAGAGTGTCTGGACCTAGCTGGCCAAGAAAAAACGTCAGCAGTCCCATTTCTACAAGTCCCAGGATTGCCGCGATACCGATCCAACACAGGGAATATCGCTTGATGCTCGAAAGCGGAACCGCCAGTGCAATCCAGATGCAGGGCAGTTTTACAATCAGACTTATCACACTAAAAAAAAACAGCGCGGTGAGCGGGCGATAGTCGTTGAGTCCGCTTTTACTAACCACGTTTTCCCAGGAAGGCAAATCTCCAGGCAACAGCATTCGTCCGATTGAAAGTATGGCCGCCAGGATTGCTGTTCCGATCATCATGTCGCGTATCTGGTAATTGGCTTTTGATTCCGACTCACCTTGTTGACCTTCTTTAATTATTCGCCAGCCGAAGCCCCATGCGGCGAGCTTTAACGGGATGTAGCTAATTGCAAAGGCATAGAACCAAACCAAGCCCAATGCCAGCACTTCAGCTGCATCGGTGTTGCCATGGACGAGATACACACCTTGAGCAAGTGCCGCCCAGGAAATGACCAACATCAAAATGGTCCATGGCAATCGTATCCAAAACGTTCCTTCGACCAGCGTGCCCCAGACACAAATAAGAGTCAGTTGTCCCATCACCAGGTTCATCATCAAAATGGGGAAAAACGCATCTCGCGATTCGAACGCAGCGGGCATTATCAAATCGAGCAACAGGAAAGCAACGAAAATTACTGCAATAACTTGCAATAGCTTTTTTCTGACAGGCAAACGCGGCTCCTTGGATTTTTCGGGTTGATCTGTGCGGGTTCAATAGGCGAGTGTTTAGGATGGACACTCTTGCCTGTCTTTTACATCAAGCAACGTCGGGCAACGGTGCCCAACCTACATTTTTGCTTAATGCGGTTCGCTTAAGCGATGAAACCTTGAATTTTTCCTGGAAAGTCAAATTAGGGTGTCATGTTTTTGGATCGATTTGGGATTAACAAATTGAGAATGAATTTGCAGCCAAGTTCGATTTACGGGCACTGTAGGTTATTCGATTGTTCCGCAAGGAAGAGCTGCTATTATGGTGTACTATGAAGTTGTTATCTAAAAATTGCTAGTTTCCTAATTCGAAGATTGATGTAAAAAAATTCTAACCGGTTCCCAGTTTGCGGATTTAAAAATGAGAAGACGTACAAGCTTAAAAAGTTTCGTTTCGGTTTTTGTATTGTTCATCGCAACGCTCTCCGTACAGGCGCAACAGTCAGACTTTTTCTGGTCGATTCAAGGTTTGAATCAAGATGCCGTTAACGCACCAGTTTCACAAAAAGTGGCACCGGGCGACTCAGTTTCTCTATACCTTTACTTCACCACCAACGGTCCATCAGAGGCTGAAATTGACCTGGGAGCAATTCTCGACATCGCGGTCTCACAGGAAGGTGTCATCAACTTTCAGAATGCAGAAAGTTTCGATTTTCCTGTTTCTATTGCAAACACAGAAGTCGGCCAGCGCTGGGGAGACCTATGTTCAAAAAACGTTGGACAAATCGGGGTGGTAACCGACTCGTTCATTCGAGGATGGGGTGCTCTCACTCCATTCGATTTTGGAATGACAAATTCAACAGTTCTTGGCAACGTGTTTGAAGATGAAGGATATGACCAAGGTGCGCAAGCATTTCTTTTCGGTCGAATCGACTTCGATGTCGTTGGCGGGCATGACAGTTGCGTACAAATCCAGATTGGTCCGGGAACAGCAGGAATCGTCAATAATGCCGGCATTACCGGTACCCTGCTACAACCAGTTTTTGGAAGTGCTACGTTTATTGTTGGCGGCTTTCCACCCGTACTAGGGGATCTGTCAGGTGACGGTACTGTCAATTTGCTGGACGTAGCTCCGTTCGTCAATGCACTTCAAAACCAAGTCTTCAGTTTCGAAGCAGATACGAATTGCGATGGCGAGTTAAATTTGTTGGATATCGGCTCATTCGTTGCCTTGGTGAGCGGCGATGCACTTCCCGTTACCGATCCCACTCCTGCTGCGGAGCCAAATTTTGGCCAATTTGCAGATGTCAATGAAGACGGATTCGTAGATTTGCGTGACCTCTCCTGCATGTCGGACTTCCCTGTTACTTGCGGACTCGACGTCAACGGTGATGGTTCAATTGATCTTCTGGACATTTGTCCGCTGATCCAATTAATTCTTCAGGAAGAATAGATAGACTGTCCGTATGCGCGAGATCAACGGAGACGGTGTTGTATGCTTAGAAGCTACCATTCATTGCGCAACATTTGCTGGGGCCGTAATAGAACGGCAAGAGTCAATCAGTAGCCTGCCTTTATTTTGCCTTTTTGGCTAGCTTTTGGCTGACTACTGGTGGTCGTGCAGCGGGTAGACTTTGTCGGCGTGGCGGTCGTAGGCGACTTTGCCGGCGACGATGGCGTGTTCGACGTAGCTGCGGTAGTCCAATGGTGAGCCGTTAAGAATCAAAATGTCGGCGTCTTTGCCTTCTTCCAATGATCCGATGCGGTCTTCCAATCCAAGCATTCTGGCCGGTGTGATAGTGATCGCTTTCAATGCCGTCCGCTCATCGGCACCGCCGCGGACCGCAAACGCTGCCTCCAATGGCAAGCTTGTCAGATCGCGACCTGCAAGTCCGTTCATGCTGATCGAGCTGCTGAGCGTTGCCAAAGAAAACGGGATTCCTTTTTCTTGAAACAGACGCGGCGATTCGACAAAGCTGCCTGTTTCGTCTTCGAGTCCTTTGCGAGCGCGACGACGTGATCGTGGTGTGTAAATGACTCCAACACCCGCCGCACCAAGTTTTTCGGCCATAACCCAAGCTTCAATGCCGCCCTGGATAACCAGATCGTAACCTTGTTCCATGGATAGATCGACCATTTCATTGATCTCATTAACCGTGTTGGCTCTCACCAGCATGGCGACTTCGCCTTTAAGCAGCTTGACCAAATTTGGATCAGCTTTCGGTTTCCTGGTTGGCTTCTTTGCCGTTTTTGATTTGGCATCCGCTGCAGGTTTCTTCTTCGTGTCGGCTGGTTTTGCTGGTGTAGCCGTCTTCGTTCTCGCGGTTGGCCGGCCGGTAGTCGGCGTCTTCTTTGCCGAAGCCGTTTTCTTTTCTGCTTCGATTGCTTCTCGTGCAATCTTCAAATTCTTGCGGAAATTATGCTTCGCCAAGGCGCCGTTAAGGGCTCCCGGTGAAACGCTGTAAAAGACATCTTCCTGCATCAACATCGAATCCAGATCGGCGAAGCTTAATTTCAACGCCGCCATTTTTCTTGGCCTTGGTGCAGCTGGTGGAGTCGCCGTGATCGGTTCGGTTGGCAAAACAGGCAGACCGCAACACGGGCACAACGCCGTGTCCAGATCGCCGTAGTCCATCATTGATTCGGTAACGAACTCTTCGACAGGCTCTTCCAAACCAGGATAAATTTCGCGAGGTGATCCTTCAGCGCGACGACCGAACCGGCCACCACCCGCTGAAAGCTCGATACAGCCAGAAGTAATACCAACCCCCAACGCGTATTTCAGGTTCCGATCGAATGGATTGAGTCCGTCAATAAGCTTTTCCTTGCCTGTTGGAGTCTGGCCAACTCCGACTCGACTCATGCTGATGGCAACGAAGCCAGGTGTGATCGTTTTGCCAGCTGCATCAATCACTTTCGCATCTTCTGGGACTTCAACCGACTGACCGATCTCTTTAATCTTGCCGTCTTCGACCAGAATCGTGCCCTTGCGAACCATGGGCCCTGTGACGGTGTGAATATCACCTCCGACAATGGCAAGCAGTTCTGGCTTGTCTTTCTTTTCTTCTTTCTTGTCGTCTTCCGATTTATCGTCAGCGAAAACGGAACAACATGTCAACGTTACCAAGGCGAACGTAAATGCATATCGGATCGAATTTTGAATCAAACTAGTTCTCATGGATCTTTTTTCCATTCAAATAGACTTGCTGTAAACGGCTGCCCGTTTTTAATGGGTCGCCGTCAAAGACAAGAAAGTTGGCGTGTTTTTCTTTTTCCAGTGAACCATGAGTCTTTTCGATCCCCATGAGTTCTGCAGGTTTAATTGTAATGCTTTTTAGAGCTTGGTCACGGTCAAGACCGGTTTTCACCAACATTGCCATAGGAAACATTGGGTCATCCTGGCTAGCGGACAGTTGAGATTTGTTCAGGGACATTGAAATACAGAACGGAATCTCGCGTTCAGCCAGCATTTGCGATACGTTCATCAAATCAGCCGAAAATGGTACACGATCAACACCAGGTTGCAAAACCACCGTAACATTCTTATTCTTTTCGATTTGCGACAGCGACTGATACAGGTTCGGCCCCGTGGCGACCAAAACCAGTTTGACGTCTTCCTGCTTTTTGACAAACTGCAGCACATAGGCAACCGCCGCTTCATTGTTAACGTTAACAAACAGTGGCGATTCGCCCTTTTGAACGTCTTCCCAAAACTTCTTGATTTCTTCTGCAGGAGTCAGTTTCTTGTCCTTGTCGCCCGCGGTTGCTGGCTTCTTTTTCGTGCTGGTCTTTTTGGGGGGCTCTAGCGGTTTACGAATCACATCCAGAGCCGTCGTTTGATTTGTCACTTTCGCAAACATCAATCCCTGGTTTGCGAACAACATTTCTGCCGAAGTTTCTTCGGTCAAGTTGGCGAAGGCCGATAAGCCTCGACCGTCGGTCACCAGATTCGCGGTCGTGATTCCGGTTCGTTTGGCCGGATTGAAATTCAGATTGAATGGATCAAAGAACTCGCCGACTCGCGTAAAAGGGCCTGGTTGGAACGGACCGCCACCGGGAATCGTGAACGTTCGGCCGCGAAAAACGATAGTCCTCGAGGTATTCGGAACCGTACTTTTGAAGACGTGATAGGGATCCACGATCCCTGGCATGATCGTCATACCTGCCATGCTGACCAGTCGCGCGTCATCGGGAATTTCAACATCGGTACCGACTTCGGTAACCTTGCCGTCAGAGACAACCATGGTTGCGTTTTCAATGCGGCCTTCCTCACCCATCGTCTCGATCGTTGCCCCGGTGAAGGCAATGTTTTGCGCAATGGCAGAGCTGTTGGCAAGGACTGAGACAATCGCAATGGCAAACATCGTGAAAATCACAGTGGCGAGATTGTTACTTGTTGAATTCATATTTGAACCAAAATCAGTTTGGCGGATTTCGCAGGTTGTCTATTTCGTGGTTGTGAGATTAAAAGCGGCGTCGATCTTTTGCAGTGTCGTAAACACTTTTGCCGTCAATGAATACTTGTTTGACATAGTTACGCGGGTCGAGAATAGATCCAGTGCTGATAACGATGTCAGCGTCTTTGCCTGGCTCCAGCGATCCGACTCGATCATCAATCATGAGCGCCTTGGCGGCCTCGATCGTTAGCCCGCGAATGGCTCGTTCTTCGCTCCAGCCATACCGAACAGCCATCGTCGCCTGAAAGAACAATTCTTCTTGCGGGATCACAGGAGCGTCAGTATTGACGCCAAGCACCTTTACTCCACGCTTCTCATATTCGTTGACGATACCGACGATCTGGCCCCGGTCACGGTCAAGTTGAAATGCTCTTGGCCCAGCCATCACGGGGATGTCTCGATCGGCAAGTTCTTTTCCAATCTTGTACGCATCAAACGTACCGTGGTCGATGACGATTTTCAGATTCATTTCGTCGTGCAGCATTCGAATCGTTGACTGGATGACCTGGTACTGTTGCGTATGAACCACGACAGGAATTTCGCGGCGGAACAGCGGCTTGAAGTTCTCCAGCCGCAAATTGAATTCTGGCTCTGGTCCTTCGCCTTTCAAAAAGGCATCATGTTGCCGAACATAGTATTTTCCTTCGAGCAACTGCTGACGGATTACATAATTCATTCCCATTCGTCCGGAACCAGTTTCGCCACCTCGTCGTTCCGGGTTTCCGGCCTGAGCGATCTTCAAAACTCCAGGAGCTCGAATAATGACGTCCTCTGGTTTGCCAGGACCGCTCTTCATCAAAACGCCGAATCCACCCATGTTGGTTCCGCTACCCGGAATGTAGCAAATGGTTGTGACGCCGCCGGCGATGGCGACCTTTAATTGATCGTTGTGCGGAATGATTTGATCCCAGTTTCGCAGCTCCGGATTGGTTTGGTAAACCATTTCGTTCAGATCGCCCGAACCTCCGACATGGCTGTGAGCTTCGACAAGACCGGGCATCGCGAATTGATCCGAGTGATCAACGACTTGATAGCCTTCTGGGATTGTCGTTTCTTTTCGCGTCCCGACCGATTCAATTTTGCCATCCTTGATCAGAATGGTTCCATCGGCGATCGGCTCACCGGCACAGGTGAAGATTTTGCCAACATGAATCGCAACTCCTTTTGATTCAGATTCTTGTGCTTTGGCGTCGGAATCGTCGGCCGCTGCGAATGTTGTTGTGAACAAACAGAGCAACGAGGCAGTCAGGATCATTTTGAGATATTCTGAAATCACTTTTCTTCCTTACGTTCGTACACCCAAACACCATCAATCATGACGGCGAGGATTTGGGTTGAAAATTCAAATGGCGGTCCACTTAGAACCACCAGATCCGCATCATTACCCGCAGCGATGGAGCCAAAGGTCAATTTATCAGAGAGCATCTTTGCCGGCGAAGAAGTCAATCCGTTCAAGGCGTCGATCGTCGACAATCCCTGGCTGACAGAATATTGAATCGCACCTGGCAATTGTCCGGAACCGGTTGTGCCGGACGACTGGAACGCGAACGGCAACCGTTCATTGGCCAGCAGTTGAGGAAGATTGGTTGCTTCCAACTGCTTTGGCACCGCAACCGAAAGCCTCGGTCCAGCGACGACTGAAACGTCATAATCAGCCAATGCACCCGGCTCACGCGCAAGTGCATCGGCACCAACCATGACGGTTCGAATACCATATTTTTCTGTAAACAGCTTCGCCGCTTCTTTGATCGTGAACAATTCACGCGTCTCGACCAGTGCAGGGATCTTCTTCGCAAAAAGAGCCTTGTAAGGTTCCAGGGCCTCAACGGTTCTGGGCTTTTTAGGTTCTTTCAACGTTGGCTTTTTTTCTTCCTTCTTTACCGCTGACTTGTCGTCCTTTTTCTCGGCTTCCTTTTTGTCAGCGTCCTTGGCTTCAGGCTTCTTTTCAGCGTCCTTCTTGTCTTTTTCTGCCGGCTTCTCTTTCTCTACTGGCTTCTCTTTGTCTTTGTCGCCTTCGGCAGGTTTATCTTTCTTCTCAGGCTTTTCTTTCTTTTCTTCTTCGTCTTTCTTTTCTTCTTCGTCTTTCTCGTCTTCTTCGGGTTCTGGCTTCTTGCTTTTGTCCACAGTTCGGCTGGCGGTCACATTGACCTCGCCCATTCGACCCATCTCCATCGAGCCTTCGAAATCTCCGTCCGCATTCAATTCACCGCTGATGGTGACTTCCTGACCACGACGCTCAATCGTCATTGAAAGTTCCCGTGAGTCACGGTCGTAGGTACCGCTGGAGATTTCGACAGTCTGCCGCATCATGCCAATTTCGCCAGTGACGGTTCCATCTTCCGCCAATTCCAACTCGATAGTGATTTTTCGAAATTGAGGAGGAAGCCGTTCGACGTCAATTTCACCTTCCCAGGTACCGGTGATCGGATCGGGCAACGGCTCTTTCTTCTTTTTCTTGTCGTCTTCTTTATCTTTATCCTTATCTTTGTCAGCGTCTTTTTTCTCTTCTGGTTTTGGCTTGTCTTTCTTTTCGTCCTTCTCTTTTTCTTTCTTCTTATCGGAATCTTTTTTCGGTTCCGGCTTCTTTGATTCGCTGGCTTTCGATTCCGTTTTCTTTTCGGCTTTCTTAGCGTCGGTTTTCGGCTTCGGTTTCGCCGCTTCCGTTTTTACTTTTTCTTTATATTCCGCTAAATCCTTGTCGTATTTCTTCCATGAATCGACGTATTTCTTTCCAGCAGCTAACTGTTTTTCAGCAGACGCAATCGCGGTCGCTGTGGCACCCGACAGCCTGAATTTGATCGCAACCGGATCACCAATCACGCGGGCGTCTTTTCCAAGTTTGAACGCAACGACCGGTGACGCGGTTGCGCCAGTGCCAGCGAGCAAGGCTGTTGTGATGCCGTTTTCTCGTGCGTATTCGATGGTTGGGTCATCGGGATAAAGTTGTTCGCCCAACTTTGTTGCCAGTGTGATTTTGCCTGATAGTGGGCCGCCCAGTCCCAAACCTGTACCCATGTCGACGAAACCAGGAACAATCACAGCGTTTTTGAATTGGCGAAGATTGGCTTCCGCTGGTGCTGAAACGTTACTTCCCACTCCGCGAACCGTATGACCTTTGACGACAACTTGAGCGTTATCAAGATACTTACCATCACCGACATAGACGCGATCTGCCGACACAATGGTGGTGGCAGGAGACATCTGGCGTTCGAATAGGGGTTCGCCGCCAACAAAGGTGCCTCGAACGCGCGAGTGCATTCCAAACGGCTTGCCAGATAGAACAACAAAGTCGGCATGCCGGCCTTCGGCAAGAGAGCCAACATAGTCATCAACTCCCATCATGCTCGCTGACGCATGTGTAACCGCGGACAGCAATTCAGCATGACTCAATCCGTCACGCATAAACTGACCAGCAACAAACATTGTTGATGTCAAAGAAGTCGCTTGTCGAGGCGCGATTGCGATCGGAATTCCAGCGTCAAGTAATTCACGGGCAAAAGTCCATGGTTCCTTTTGTGCTTCAATTTGTTCGAGTGTTGGATTTGTAATCGAACGGGGTACGTTGGCAGTCAGAACAACGCCAGCCACGGTTTCTTTCCAGTCTGAGAACAGATCGACAAACGTTTCAAGGCCTTCACAATCAGTAAGGATGATTTTCACGCCATGTTCTTTTGCCAATGAAATCGCACCACGAATTTCTGGTGCCGTTGACGCGGCAATGCGAATCGGCTTTTCGGATTCCATGATGCCGGCAACCGCTTCAAGGATTTCGTCACCTGCGGTTTCACCCGCAGCCGCCGCCTTGAAAATCTGACGCAGCGTCGCCATCGACGCCGAAAGTGTCGCGACCTGTGGCCGCGTTGCGCTGATCGGACGGTCTTCAGAAACCGGACCAACGGCAGGCTCATAAATCCTTGGTGGCTGACGCGAAGCGGCCGTGAGCACGATCTGCAGACTTTCTTCTTCCTGCAAAATGCGATCCGTTAGATTTTCGCCAGTCAATTTCACCACGCCACCGATTCCAGGCATCAACCGGACGCGTGCCGGAGAGACTTGGACAGTCGTGATGCCATTTTCGATCAGCGTTTCCCGTTTCGCGAAAAAATCGAAACCGTCAAGTGCGCGAATTTGTGGCGTGAGTGTTCGTTCTTCCGTTTGCACGCCTCCGAGGCTGGTTTGCGCCAACACGATTCCGGGGATAAGAACTTGTGAACCAAAGTCATGTCGCTGGGCCGCCCCAGGGATTGAGATTTCGTCGCGAGGACCGATGGCAGTGATAAACCCATCAACGACCACCATGGCGCCGTTTTCAATTGGTCCACCATTGCCTGGCCAAATCTGGTTCGCAAAATAGACATCCGTCTGCGTTTGCTGTGCAACTGATTCTGAAAATGTCGAACCGATCGCAATGGCAAACAACAGGCCGAATACCAAGCTGTTTGGAACAAGTTTCATAATGTCAAATTTTCCCAATCTCAATGTGTTCGCAACGTTGTTTGTCAGACAGCGGCTATTCCGTTTCGCCTTTGAGCAACAGCTTCAGCTGTTCGTCTTTCTCTTTTTCATAAACGATTTCACCGTTGACGACCGTCATGTCGACCCAGGTATCGACGCTGAGTGGTTCACCCGAGAGTACGATGATGTCCGCGTCTTTGCCTTCTTCGATCGAGCCAACGTATTCGTCAACTCCAAGGAATTTTGCCGGCAGCATGGTCAGTGATTCCAGGGCTTCTTCAACCGGCATACCGTATTTGACGGCGGTTGCAGCCTGATACCAGAAATAAGTGCTGCCCAACGTTGTGCCACCACCGCGGCCAACTTGAAACGCAAACTTGACGCCATGGTCACGAAAGACTTGCGGCAGAACAACTTTCTTTTCTTCTTTCGTGCGAGGATCTTCTTCAAAGAACACAAGCTGAGGGGCAAGCATGACGGGCAATTCTGCATCGGCGACTTGTTGCGCCGCCTTGTAACATTCACGCCCAAGTACCAAAGAAGCGTTCAGATTGTATTGTTCAATTAGACGCATCGCCTGGCCAACGTCCATCGCTTTGTCGCAATAGATCATGACCGGCAAATCGCCTGAAAGCATGGCAAACATAGCCTTGTCCAACTCAGACTCGACCTTTTCAGACTTCTTGTCGTCGCTCTTCTTGTCACCATCTTTCTTGTCTGATTTCTTGTCATCCTTGTCTTTATCTTTATCCTTTTCTTCGTCTTCGTCCTTGTCGCCGTCTTTATCTTCCTTCTTGTCTTTGTCTTTTTTGTCGCCGTCCTTGCCTTCTTTTTTGTCAGTCTCTTTTTTCTTGGCGTCCTTATCCTTATCGCCTTCTTTTTTCTTGTCGTCCTTTTCGTCGCCCTCTTCTTCTTTATCTTTGTTCTTCTCGTCGAGCTTTCGTTTCGCTTCATCAAGCGCTTTGCGAAGCTTCGCCATGTGCCCCATTCGGCTGCCGCTGACAGGTCGCAAAGAGATTTTCACTCCTGCATCGGACTTGATAACCATGTCATCAATGAACTCGCCACCAGTTTTGATAACTGCCGCTTGTCCCCCGATCAGTGTTGAATTTCCAGGTACAACACGAACCGTGGTCACACCGTTTCGCCGAGCTGAGCGAAAGTAAGCACTCATCGGGTCGATTGAATCGATCACTGAAACATATGGCACAATGGGATTGGTCTCGTTGGCCTGGCTCATACCAGACGATGTGTGAGCTTCGACGAAACCAGGCATAATCACTTTATCGCTGGCGTCGATCACACGAGCTTCGACTGGCACTTTAACGTCAGCTCCGAGGCTGGCAATTTTGCCATCGCGAAAAACGATCGTGCCGTTTTCGATAGGTTCACCAGCCATCGTGATGATCTTTGCGCCTTTAAACGCCAACGGCTTTTGCGCTTGCGAGGAACTCGTCGCCAGAATAACAATGGCAACAGCAGCCAGAATATAGGTCTTGTTGAACACGTCTATTTTTCCTTTTTGGTTTCGGTGGTCTTGCCATTGACCATGACCCAACGAATCGAGGTTGTTAATTCAAGTGGATCGCCATTGAGAGCGATCAAATCTGCATCGTAGCCCGCGGCGATCTTGCCGACGCGATCTTCAACGCCAATTATTTTTGCAGGCGTCGAAGTAATCGAAGCCATCGCAACGTCTGCGTCCAAACCGAACCGACGCGCAAAGCGAGCTTTCTCAAGCAGATTGTCGCCAGCGATTGCGAATGTAAGACCAGCATCGGCAAGGATGCCGGGATTGTTCCAACAGAGTTCGGAACCTTCTGCACCGCGCGTTGTGCCTGGGTTGTCATACTTCAGCACCAACGGATATTTTCGCTCAATCAGTTCCTCTTTGACTTTGTACGCCTCTTCGCCGCCGACCAGAATTGGCTGGAATTCAAATTCATCAGCGAGCGTACCGACTGTCACGATATCGTAAGACATTCGGCTGACGATCATCATTGGACGTTGCGCCGCAACAGCTTCTTTTAATTTGATGAATTCACTCGTGTCCGTCGAGCGTTTCGCTTTGTTGAACGTGTTTCTCAAAATCCAAACGACACCCATACGATTGGTCGGTTGACGAACATAGATAGTATCAGGGCGAGACCTTGAAAAGTTCCGTGCTGCCGGATCGTTACACATCGCAGCAACCATCGCTCCATCTTCCACCAGTACTTTTTCGCCATGATTCATTGTTTTGACGACTGCCGCCGTTCCACCCATCACGTTTTGCGTGCCTGGCGATGCGTTAACGGTTGTTGTGCCTGCATGCAGCTGGCGGCGGAGAGCGTTTTTGTCCCAGTCGACTGAGTGGATAGCCTGGAAATCCAAAGTCACTTCACTGGTGATCTCGTCCGAACCGGCACTGCTGAGCGGGGTCTGTGAATAGGCATCTACCAAGCCTGGCATCAGCACACTGTTTTCACCAAGGTCAATGGATTCAGCATCCAGTCCGCCCAATTCGACGCTTTCAGCGACCGCTTTAATTTTGCCGTCGACCACCAGAACCTGGCCTGGCGAAAGTGGCTCGCCATCCATCGTGTAAACTTTACTGGCCTTCAGCAGCATCGCCGACGCATCATCGTCGTCAGCAAACGTCATCGACGATGTCGCAGTTGCAAAGATCGACAAACCGATTCCGCAAACAATCGTTTTATACAAGATGTTTCTCAGATGTTTCATTCGTTTACTTTTCCGTTACAGGTTTTCCAGCGACGACCACATTCAATGGTTTCGCACCCAGATTGACGGGTGATGCACTCCAAACAACAAAATCTGCATTGGCTCCTGCTTCCAGGCCAACGTTTTTCATGCCAACCAACGAGGCACCAACTTCGGTTAGCCCGTTGAGCACTGTTTCCGCCGGAACACCAGCCGCAACCAGCATCGAAGCCGTCGTGCGAACTTGTTCGGAAGAATCTCCAATGAAGCCTAGAGAAGTACCAGCATCGACGGCAGCTTTGGTTTGAATGACGCGTCGGTTGTATTCCGTAGCTCCAATCGGAGTGACCAGCAGTCCCATATCGTTTTCGGCCAGTTTATCCGCAAAGTCGCCGACCGAACCGCTGGATACAAGAGTCGGAGCGGCTAAATTGTTTTTCTTTGCCAGTGCGATAACTGAGCGAATTTCAACTTTGTCGTTCGCAATGAAAATTGATTTTCGTTTTCCGCTTGCGACTTCGTTAACGCAAGACAATTTCTCTTCGGCAATTGAATTGGCAACCGCTTCTGAAAGATAGACTCGCGAATCAATCAAGTTACCAGCAAGCAAATCGCCAATCATCCGTACTTGCCCGTTCAGCGAAGCCGGGAAGCGTTCGACATTGCGGGCTGAATTCGCAAAGACGAATTGATTCGCGATCGCTGGAGAGGCCACATAATCACCGACTCCAAGTCGGACATGCCCCATCGCTCCGGAAGACGTATTGGTTGTTCCTGGTGCAACGCCGATGTGAATAAATCCGGCAGCCAACGTTTCTTTCGCCTTTTTGGTCGTCGGATCAAACGCATCGACCGCTCGCAAATGGCTTGCGTCCGATTCCATTGGATCGTTGATCGCGGCCGCTTGGCCCAGCGAAGAATGTGCAATGACCAGCCCAGGCGTAACGATCGTGTCGCCCAGGTCGAAAGCTTCCAGGTCTGATTGGCTGTTTGATTCGGAGACTTCGGTGATTTTTCCGTCAGCGACGATCATCGTTCCAGGCGACAATTTGCCATCGCGAAGCATTCGGCTGGTTGTTACCGCATAACTTTCTGGCAATCGCGATGGGAGAGCGATCGCTTCTTTGGTCGTATTGGAATGGGCCGCCGCAACTTCATTTTCGAAAATCACTTTCCCATGACTCAGCACCATGCGAACAGGAGTACTCGAGTCGATTGGGTCGCCGGAAAATACGGCAATATCTGCCTGTTTTCCTTCTTCAAGCGTTCCAACATGATCGGATACTCCAAGGATTCTGGCTGCATTGGCGGTCAGCGCTTTCAACACTTCAGCCGAGTCCATGCCCTGGCCAACCGCGTATGCGGCGTTGATCCGAAGAGCCTGAGAACCTCGCGCCGATGTCGGGAAAGTCGAAAGAGTCCAAAGTTTTTCGCTGGAGTCTATTTCAGTAAACCATTTTAGATCGCCATCTTTGCGATACGCTGGTACCGGAGTGGTCGGTTCGAAAAAGGGGCCGATCACCATTGCGTGACTACAGTCCGCCATATCTTCAGAGCAGCTGGTAACTTTTGTCAGCCCGCTCAGTACGACGCGGATCTTGAATTCTTCTGCCAGTGCAGTCACGCGCTTCAACGAATCGGAATGATGGACTTCGATGAACAGAGGCAGTTCGCGCTTGAGAACGCGTTTGAAAATCTCTTTTGTGACATCCTTCTTTTTTGAATCTTCGTCTTTCTTGTCTTTGTCTTTCTCTTCGTCCTTGTCTTCTTCTTTCTTGTCGTCTTCGTCCTTCTCTT
>CAYONX010000065.1:19804-23922 GCA_964405425.1 uncultured Pirellulaceae bacterium
TCTTTTTTCTTTTCGTCAGACTCTTCTTTCGCGTCTTTATCTTTTTTGTCTTTGTCGTCTTTCTTCTTGTCTTGTGCGCTCTTGAGCAGCTTTTCCAACGCCTCGATCTGAGTGTAGCGTTCTTTGGAAGATCGGCCACGAATTCCAATCGAAACCTGAACGCCGACTTCATCCTTCATCACGATGTCTTCCACCGAACCGTGAGGCCCGACTCTCAACACCGCTCCCAGGCCACCGACTGAGCTGGACGAACTGGGTTGGACGTAGACGGCCGTTATTCCTTGAGCCGCCAACTCTCTCCAGTCTTCGTTCCACGGATCGATCGCATCAACGACATTCAATTCCGCCTTGGTGTTACTTTCAGAAGTGGCTTGCGTTGTCAGCCATAGTTGTCCGCGGCTTTCGATCAGCCCGGGCGTAACGTGAAAACCATTAAGGTCAAAAACGGTTGCACCTTCCGGGACTTCAACCGACTCACCAATCGAATCGATTTTTCCATCTGAAACAACAACCGAACCGACGAATGTGCCGTCAGAGCCCATCGAATGAATCGTCGCATCTTTGAGAACAATTGTTTCTTTAACAGTGTCCGGTTTGGCGTCGTCGTCAAGCGCAGCCGTCGTTTGGAGAAGTGTCAGGAATAATCCGAAAACGATGATTGCGATTTGAAATCGATGCTGGAACTGCATTGCTGGACTTTATTACTCGTGGAAGCGGAACTCAAGCGCAAGTATTCAACTCCATGTTGGCATGACTATAAAGAGTATTCAAGCTGGAAGTACGAAATGATGCCAACTGAGGCCAAAACACTTGGACGAAATCCATAGAAGACGATGCTTAGCGTTCCATATTCAGGAACTCCAGCATTTCATCATGCAGTTTTAGTTAGCATTTTGTTGATTCGACCTAAACCTTAGTAAGCTGACATACTAAGCTGACACGCTCAATTTAGCGTTCGCTTTGCACTAAAGAAAGGCTCAACGATCCTGCTATTCCACAAATCGAACAGTTGCATTGAATGCGCTGTTCGTAGTACCGGTTTTAACCGGAATTTTAGTAGCTTCATTCAGCTCCGATTCCACCTAAAGGCGGTACTACAAACACAGCATGCAAAAAATCACAACCTCTCTGAGTAACCTCAACGTTCAACCAAACTCGCTTGCACTTCACACCAGCGTTCCAGGCAGGAACATGCATGAGGTCATTCAAGCTGCTGCGTTTGCTGAAACCTTTTATTGGTTTTGTGTGGGACATTGAGATTTTTTTGTCGCAATTCACGCTCTATTACGCTCTATGAAGTGAATTGAAAGTTGCAGCAATCCAAAATCGAATATGCAGCCAACCAACGAACTTGTGAAACTTGCCAAATCGGGCGATCAGCGATGTATCGCTGAATTGATTGACAGGTTGGAAGCGACCGTTGTATCAACAGCGTGGAGCATCACTGGCGATTTCCACCTGGCACAAGATGTTGCTCAGGAATCGCTGGTTACCGCATTTCGAAATATTGCTCAACTGCAAGATGACAATGCCTTTGTTCCCTGGCTGATGAAGTCGGTCCGGCGTCATGCGGTCAAAGCGGCGAAACGATGCCGCACCGAAACGACAGGATTGGAACTTCAAAACATTGCGATCAAGGCACTGCCAGATTGGGCACATGGTTTTGACGAACTACTACCACTGTTAAACCGCTTGCCCAGCCAACAGCAGACCGTTGTCAACTTGCGTTTTGTAGCCGGAATGTCCACCAGAGAAATTGCTGACACGACAGGGCGACCGCTGGGCACTGTAACCAAACAGCTTTCGCGTGCGTTGGCAACACTTCGAAGTATGTTGATCGAGATTGAACGATGAAAAAACCATCTGAGCGAGATATTGAGCAAGTCCTTAGTGATTTTGGCGCTCAGCTCAAATCTCATACTTCTCTGAAAGATTCGATACTCTCACAATTGGCTGACTCTGAGTCGGTTTCGCGGAGCGGCGTTCTTTCAGACGGCATTGAGCACAAGGCAACTGTCAATTCGCGTTCGAATCTAACAAAACCGAATTTGCCGAAACTTGATCCAGGAGGAACAAAGATGTTTAAACATTTATCTATCGCAGCTGCCATTCTGATTCTCATGAGTATCGCAGGAACGTTTTTTATGATGGCTCCTCAAACATCGTTTGCCCAAGTTATTGAGAACATTAAAGGTGCGACTAGCTATTCAGCTGACTTTAAAATGGCGGGCATTGCAGCGAACAGCAAGACAACAAACATGACGGGGAAAATCTACTGGCAACAGCCAGGTGCTTACCGGATGGATCAAACCGTTAAATTCCCTGGCATGGGTAAAGCTCGAGCGATCAAAGTTTTTTCAGCCACGGCTCCTGGGATCCAGGTGAACTTTGCTGACAAGACGTTCACTCGTCTGCCACCGTTTGAAGGTGCGACTTCCCCATTGATTCAGTTTCAGCAAATCGCCGACTTCAATCCAGAAGATGCCACGTCGCTGGGCAAAAAGAAAATTGACGGCAAAAATTGTGTCGGTTTTCAAATTGCTGCCGACAAAGTCGATCCGAGCACAAACTCGGGGACAGTAAAGTTATGGATTGACGAATCGACCGATCTTCCAGCAGTCGTTGTACTGACACTGAGTGGGGAGGATACGACGATGGAGTTTGAAAACTTCCGCTGGAACGAAGGCATCGCGCCAGAATTGTTCAATCCAGAACCACCGAAGGACTTTGTTGAAAAAGAAGATTTGCCAATTGAACCTGAGCGTGCGGTAACAGAGATTGTAAAAGCGCTTCGCGCTTACGCCAAAGTCACTGGAGGCGAGTACCCTAAAGTTAAAGTCATCTACGGCGATGTGATTCGAGACAAGTTGTATGAAATGGACGCCAAGGACGAATACATGGAAGGCAATTTCGGTTGGGCAGTTATGTCCACGTACATGCGCCGCAGAGAATCGTCTTATCACGGAATCGAAGTCAACCAGAGCACACCCAACGAAGTTTTATTCCGCTGGAAGAGAGACGACGGCAAATTCCAGGTCATTTACGGCAATCTGGAATCAGCGATCGAGCAATAGTGAATCGCAATATGCAAGGTGGTCAGGCTTATTGCCTGACCCTCTTTTTCTTAGTCACATCCGCAAGGCATAGATCTGTTGTTGGTTGGCAAGTCAAATAAAAAAAGTGACCGCCGAATTCTCGACGGTCACCATGCTTTATACTTGTTTGGATCGCTTTAGTTCGAAACTATCGACGTCGGCGGACGACTAGCATTGATCCCATACCAATCAGGATTGCGACCGAACCAGGCTCTGGAATTGCGTCTGCGTGGATGAAAGTAACATTCTGAACCGTAAAAGCTTGCAGTCCAGTGCTGCCAAACAAAGTTTGAAAACCAGTGTTATCAAGAGTTCCATTCAAGACGCCATCGGCAGTGTCGCCATTGAAAAAGAAATCATCCGCATCAATTGTCACTTTGGTGAATTCCCCAAGAACGAAATCACTTGTTGAAAACTGATATGAGAAGAACTCAGACTCAAATTCTCGCAAAGCAACCACTAAATCTGTACTGTTGGCATCATCTAATCTTGCCGTGACCGAAATCTGTCCAACCTTGGAAAGATCAATGTCCGGACTACTCGCCAGGATTCCTAAGCCTCCAAACGAATCGTTACTGGCGGGAATATTAATGTCGACGCCTTCCGAAGTGAGGGCAAAGTTTCCAGTGTAAGCTCCGAAATCAAAAATAACGTTTTGATTGGTCGTGAAATCTTCAATTTCGTCCGCCGAAGTTGGGGCGGTAAACGCTACAAGGCTCAATAAGGCCATTGCAGCAATGAGGTTTTTGCATACAAGTTTCATAGGTGGTCTCTTTAAGTTAAGGACGTGTTCGTAGAATTCTCTTCAAAGAAGCAATCCAAAATCGTGAAAGCGGTTTCACGACCTCTCCCTCTGTTATGTCCTCAAACTCCTACTACGTCAAGCTTTTTGACACATGGCCGCTGGTGTAGTCAGATTGTGAACATGTGGAAGGGAGTAAAAGAGGGCAAAAACATGGATTTCGATCAACGCTCGCACTATCCGAGCATTCGAAAGCGTGTTTTTTGCATGGTTTAACGTGG
>CAYONX010000066.1:0-16783 GCA_964405425.1 uncultured Pirellulaceae bacterium
TCAAAATCTTGAAGCTTAATGAGCCTGTCAACATGCGGTTCTATGAGCGCTTACATAGTAAGTAAGCAAATGGCAAAGAATTGACTCACAAACGGAACAATGAAATTTGGCAGCTCTGAAGTCATTTACCATTTTAACTTCGCATGTTCCATTGCAAAAACGGTTTGGCTAGACGTTCGTTTGTCGGAATATCTCGATTAGCTTTTTCTGTATTGGTAAACGAAAAAATCCTTGCCACCACCCGATGGCAAGGATTTTATTTTGGTAAATGCTACGGACAATACTACTCTTGGGCAGTCTTCATTTCGAAGTAGTAGAAGCCATTTTCTTCGGTCGAATTGAATTCTTCAGGACGCTTTGCGCCCGTTGAATCGTAACACAGGAAGAATTTTCCGTCTTCGATTTTGACGATGCCAATGGCTTTGGCTCCTGGAGGTGCAGGGCCTTTTTCGATTGCCATATCGATAGTCGCTGGCGATTGGCTTTCGTCAATCGTGTAGCTCATGACAAACGCTTCATCGCCACCAACGGGAATGGTGATCGTTTTGTCATCCACGGTGATCACTGAATCCATTCGCTCGGCAGCGACTTCCGCGCCAGCTCTGGTTCCTTTGACGCATTTCCATTTGCCAGGCATCATCGATGCCAGCATTTTTTTGCCTTTTGCTTCCGTTTTCATCGCCTTCTTCATTTTGAAAACAAAGAATCCGTTTTCTTCGGTTGAAATATAGTCTTCAGGCCGCTTTTCACCCTTGGGTTCGTAGCACAGGGTCATTTCGCCGTCTTTGCCAAGCTTGAAAATGCCTTTTGCTGTTCCTTCAGGAACGGGCCCCGATTCAATTTTAAAATCAACGGTCATCGGTTTTGCGTCCAAAGCCAATTTGTAAGACATGACAAATGGAGGTCCATCGGGGCCGGAAGGGATCGTGAATGATTCCTTGCTGATTTTGATCATAGGCAGTCGATCGGATCCTACTTTGCTGCCAGATCGCATACCTGATTCAACTTTCCAGTCGCCGTAAAGATCTTCAGCCTTCAACTTTACCGGCATCACGCCGTCGTTTTTGATTAACTCACGCATTTCTTCAAAGCGACCATCGGTCTTGATGTTTTTGAAGTCGGTGTCGCCATTGAGTTGAGCCATGTCGCGAAATCCAGCCTCAATCGACTGTTTCAGATAATCAAACGCCTTGTCTTGATCTTCTTTCAGCGAATAAGCGCAGGCCAGGTTATAAAGTGCGGTTGGTTTGAAATTGTCCGATACACTTGCTTTCTTGTGAAACTTGATAGCTTCGTCAAGGTTACCGGTCGCATGCAGATTGTATCCGAGGTTGAATTCTACTATCGGTTGGTTGGGTCGGAGCTCATTCAGTTTGGTCAGAATTTCAACGGCCTTTTTGAAGTCCTGGTTTTGAGTCGCTTCTTGAGCTTCCGTAAACATTTCACGCGGATCAGGATCATCATCCTGAGCTTGGACAAATCCACTGATTAAGCCCAGGAATATTGCTGCTGCGAAAAGGTATGTAGGTTTTCGTTTCATGATTTTTGCTTCCTTCAATGTGAGCCAGTTCAATTTCTAAATCCCAAAGCATGAGACAAACACCAACATATCCGATTTGGGTGGACTCTGGGGAAAGAAGCAGAAAAAGGCAGCAATGTATGGCAACGTCTATGCCGACGTTCAGTAATTGCTGTCAGTTTCTGCGTATTTTCAGCATCAATGATCCGTGCCAATGACCACCGAAAAGGCTGCGTAAGGATACTCTCAGCCAGGGGTGAAGGACGGCGCACGACTTAATGGGGTGCATGCGCCTGCAAACGATTCCATTTTTAGCTTTTACGGATCACTAAGTCTTCGGCGATTCTTCTTGATCCTGTTTCTTGACGGCGTCTTTGTGAACAAGAATCGCGACGGTTTTCAGGCGGACGTAACTTTCTGACATGTACAAATATCCGTCGTGGTCACCGACTTCGCCCCAGGAATTTTTGATCAAGTAATATTTGTTTCCGTCCTGGTCATGTGCGATGCCCGTCAAATGCATCAGGTGATCATCCGTTGTTGAATGCGATTCAAACGTTTCCTGACGCATTGCCTGATCCACTTCCATTTCGTCGCCTGGATACTTCAGAAAATCTTTGCGACCTTCTACAGGCAATACTGCCAAGCCTTTAGACCTGGAAAAGCCGGTTTCGCTGACGTCTCCATCCCAGGCAATCGTGTAGCCGTTTTCAATGGCGCGATCGATGGTGGCGACCAGTTCGTCGATCGGAACATTGTGAAACAAGCCGCTGGAGAAATTGTCTGGAATCTCAAGAACGAACGGCTCGCCAAACGGGCGGTGGTTGAACGAGGTCAAGTTGACATAGTTTTTTGCGTTGAAGCCAAGATGTTGCGCAAATGATTTTGGGGAATAGGTTTCGCCATCGTAACTGAAGTCAAGCGGCGATTCGCCCAGATAAACGGAAGTCACGCTGTCAAAAGCTTCTGGCCAATTTGTCGACAAACGGCGACGCTTGACCAGCCCCTGCAACATGCCATCAAGCACGCTGAACATTTCGCCATGATCGTGTTTGGATTTGCCTTCGTCCAGGCCATCGTAAACGGACTCAGGAACCAGGCCGTGTTCGCTGGCGGCTCGAATGTAGTCGTGGGCAAGTGCCCCCTGGCCAAAGTTTGTTTTGCCATTTCGCCGCAAGTAGTTGTGTGCTTTATCCAAATAAACGTTCTTTACAACGAACATCTCGGACAAATCAAATTCGCCTTTTCCTTCTCGCAGCAATTCCGATTCGATAAACGAGTTGGACGCAAAACACCAACATGTGCCCGTGCTACCTTGTGATTTAACGTTGGTTGTTTCCAGACTCTTTTGGATAGTGAATTCGTATGGCGCGGGTTCTTTTGTTGTTTCTTCAGTTGTTTGCTCTTCCGACTCGGAGTCGTCCTGGGCAACCACCAACGAAGTTGGGAACAAGAAAAAACAAAAGCAAAGAAAGTAAATTACTAATTTCATTTCACTTCTCGAGTTTAATTAGAATGGAGTTGGGTCGATCGAATCCACACCCGCCATCGTGTTGACAATTGTGGCAACAACGAAAAAAGGAATGAGTCCTATTTGAGCTAGTATTGCAAACGCGTATCCCTTCATTGCATCCCAATGAGCAATGACTGGATAAATTATGTAGAATGGAATGAAAAAAGACAGTATCGCATGCAACAAATTCATTTCTTCGTTGACTATACCTACGCCCCATAGAGTTACAACGATAGAAGCTAAGGAATTTAAAACCCAGATGCCTGCCATCAGCTGGGCGGACATCTGTGGTGAAAGTAAACCGGTTGCGGTAACGGCAATGTGTATCAATAGCAAAGGAATAAAAACGGCGAGAATCATGAACCAAGGTTGCCGAAACCACTGACCATCACCCGCGCGTTTCTTTTTCTTTTTTCGTTTCTTCTTTGTAGCCTTGGGCGGAGCATAAGGATTCTCAAACATTTCCGCGTTCGGGTCGTCTTCTGATATAGGATCTTCAGCAAAGAGACTGGTGTTGATGTCGCCAAAGCCAGGGTCTTCAAGCATCATGTTGTTAAGAGGATCGGCGGTTCCTTTTGCCGATGTCAGGCCATCGAAAACGTCTGGAGCTTTTCGGATCGGTCCGTCGACACCAAACATCTGCAATTCGCTTTCCTTTTTGCGTGCCGCCGCTTCAGCTTTGCGACGCTGCTCCAATTGCCTGGGATCGACTTTCGTTTGGCCGGGGCGTTTCGCTTGGCCGGCTGAAGGTGTGCGAAATTGGGTCGAGCACTGAGTGCACTTGACCGGCTTTCCCAATAATTTGTCGGGCAGATTATATTTCTTTTTGCACTTCGGACAGGCTACGGCAGCAGGCATTAAAATCTCCAGAAATTCCATCAGCCTTTATTGTAGCAAGAACCTGACTCGGTTCATCCAGCCGCCTGAAAATGTTCAGATTTCGACTGGAAATTGGCTAAAGCGATTCGCTGCTTACCTCTGACTTGCTTGCTGATGCAGTATTTATTAGCGGCGGCGGCGAACCAGAGAAGTCAGAGCGATCCCAACCAGAACGCCGGTTGTTCCCGGTTCAGGAACGCTGAACGTAGTCGGCAACAAGTAGCCGCGAATTTCGCCGGCGGGATAATTTACAGAATGGACGTTAATATAAGTCCGGCCGCTCAATAGATATTCTTCCTGGTCGTTGGAAAGAAAGAAGGTATCAATCAAACCTCCACCGCTTCCAGATGGGTCGAAGTTCAATGAATTGCCAAAGTTGATCAGGATGTCAGTGTTGACTTCACCAAAGTTGTTGGGTGGCAAACTTGGCGTTGGTCCATGCCAATGCAACAGAGTTACTTCACCAGTCAAATCTGAAAAGCCGTTTTCTGATCCCCATTCGACATCCACGCTCAGGATGTTGGTGTCGGTGTCGAAAATGATTCCGGTTGAACCGATAGCTCCAGATCCGGTCGAGGTTGTTGCGGGTGAAATGTTTCCCGGTAACAGCCCATCACCCTGCGCACCGGTGACAAAAAATTCAACTTGATCCGCTTGGATTTTTCCCGCACCCATGGCAACGGCAAGCAGGCAGACAAATAGGATGCTAAATGATTTCATGAACGGTTTTCCGATCGATCAGGGGCAGGGTATTTTTTGGGCGGATGCAGTTTTTGGGCGGATGCAGTGTTACCTACCCATCCATTTTAACCACAAATTCGCTTCAGGGCCGTGCTGGCGTGGAAGTTTAAAGCTTGGTGCGGAAGTCCACAAAATGTGTTTTCGCTAGAGAATTATGGGGAATTGAGTTAAAATCAGGTCGGAACAGTCCCCCCACCTTCAAACAATACGAGCTCCCCATGACCAGAAGAATCGTTCGCGGTTTGGTATGTCTGATCACTATCCCATTGTTTTTGGCTTTCGGGCCTCACGACGATCCGAATGTTACGCCGGACTCATCGGCCAATGCGGCTCCCGTTGGGATTGGTCAGGGTGGCCCGTTCGCGACTGAAAGAATTCAGGTTTTTGGTCATCTTACGTTGTCAGAAATTGGCGGCGGCCCCGCTAACATATTCGCAACTGATTTATGGGGCTGGACAGATCCTCTAGATGGAAGCGAGTACGCGATTTGCGGCTTGGAGCATGGGACATCGTTCGTAGACATAACAGACCCAGTCAACCCTCTGTATCTAGGCTTTCTACCATCACACACCGGTGCACAATCGCCTTGGCGAGACGTAAAAGTTTTTGATAACCATGCGTTTATCGTAGCCGACAGTAACCCCGGTCACGGTGTACAGGTTTTCGATTTGACTCAATTGCGTTCGGTCAATCCTGGCTCGCCCATGACGTTCAGTAATTCAGCGCACTACGACGGTATTGGCAGTGCACACAATATTGCGATCAACGAAGACAGCGGCTTTGCATACGTGGTTGGTTCTGGTCAGGCCAATGGCGGCCTGCATGTCGTCAACATTGGCAATCCCACCAATCCAGTTTTTGCTGGTAACTTCGGTGCTGCTGGATATTGTCACGATTGCCAAGTCGTAAATTACGATGGTCCTGATGTTGATTACCAGGGGCGCGAAATCGCGTTTTGTTGTAACGGCCGAACTGGCGACGACAATGATGCGCTTGTCGTTGTAGATGTGACCAACAAGAACAATATGAATACCATTGCCAGCCGAGGATATCCTCAGCCTGGATTCGCGCACCAAGGCTGGTTGAGCGACGATCAACGCTATTTTTTCCTGGGCGATGAGTTTGACGAAAACATTTTCGGCGGGCGCACGCGAATCCTGGTCTGGGACTGTGTCAATTTGGACAATCCAGTTTTTCTCGGTGTGGTTGAAGGACCGACCAATGCGATTGACCACAATATTTATATCCGTGGTGACAAGCTGTTTCTTTCGAATTATTCAGCTGGCATGCGAGTCATGCAGTTCGATCTTGATAACCCACTGGATATGGAAGAGGTGGCTTTCGTTGACACATTCATGACCGATAACGATGTTGACTTTGATGGTGTTTGGTCGAATTACCCCTACTTTGAAAGTGGTAACGTGATCATTAGCGACCGTCAAAACGGGCTTTTTGTAGTTCAGCTGACTCAGCTTGAATTTGATTTTCCCAATGGCCAGCCGGATCTTGTCAGCCCGTCGGGGCAGGTTGAATTTCAAGTCGACGTTTCAGGTTTTGATGGAGAGCCAGTGGCCAATACTGGCATCTTGCATGTCGATCGAGGTAACGGATTTGAAAGTTTCCCGATGAACGAGATTTCTGCGAACGTTTATGAAGCTGTCTTTCCGGCCAGCGAATGCGGAGCCGTTGTTTCGTATTTCGTCAGTGCCACGGCAGCAAACGGTACAGAAGAATGTATACCTTCAGATGCCCCTACTACTTTTTTCACAGCAACCGTTGCGGATCAAACCACCGTGCCGTTTGAAGACAACTTTCAATCAAACATGGGTTGGTCGGTTTCAGGCAACGCCGCTGAAGGGCAATGGGAGCGAGGCGTTCCAGCCGGCGATGGCGAACGCGGTGACCCGACCGTCGATGGTGACGGTTCCGGATTGTGTTTTCTTACCGAAAATGGTGCTGGCAATACCGATGTTGACGATGGAACAACGACACTAACATCGCCGACGATGGACGCGATTGGAGATGGTTCATCGGAAGCGGCGTTCATCAGCTACTATCGATGGTATTCCAACGATATCGGCAACGCTCCTGCAGCGGATATTTTCGTAGTTGAAATTTCCAACAACAATGGTCAAAGTTGGACGAACCTTGAAACCGTCGGTCCAGGTGGCTTTGAGGTGTCTGGCGGCTGGATTGCAAAGTCCTTTTTGATTTCCGACTTCGTGGTTCCGACGGATCAAATGCGAATTCGATTTATGGCTTCCGACTTGAATGATGGTTCGGTCGTAGAAGCCGGTGTCGATGGAGTTGAAATTTTGTTGGTCAGTTGTGAGGAGGACATGACGCTGCTTGGCGACGTCAATATGGACGGAGTGGTCAATCTGTTAGACGTTGCACCATTTATTGAGCTCATTGCCAACGGAGGGTTTTTGCCTGAAGCAGATATGAATCAGGATGGAGTAGTCAATTTGCTGGATGTCCAGTTGTTTATTGCGGCGATTGCTGGCTAATGGAACATAAGGCGTTATTGAAACATTGAAAAAATTGGTTCTGAAGAAATAATTCTAGTGCTCATTGGTTGTTTCTATCGACTAAGTACCAAAGCTAGTTGGGAATAGCTGTATTGCCATGTTCAAATGTCTGGGGCCCGGATGACCAAAAACTTAGAGACTACGGATCGCTCAAATGCGATTTATCCTAATGCGGCTGCAGACAAAGAAGTTGACGGCAGCTTGGCGCCTCAGGAAACGGCTACCTATGGCGACACGATTGTTATGAATTCTGTTCCCCTTGTCGGGGCGGATGGAAGTGATGGTCGCCCAAAGGGGCCAAAAACAAAATTGCAGCCTGGCTCACAGAAGCGACCGGCAAAAGCATCGCCGTTCTCAATCGAGACTGCGGATCCCAACTTGGACGAAGAAAACGCAACCAATGTAAATTGGGAATCAGCTTGCCGCGGCATACCTGGTTGGCTGAGCAGTTTGTTGATTCATCTTTCATTGATTTTGGTGTTGGCGTTGTTGTCGGTTAACAGTGGAGGTAAGCAAATTGTTGACTTGCTTGGCGGGACCTCGGAAGAGGTAGCGGTTGAACCCTACACAACGATTGATGTCGTGCTTCAGCTGGAAGAAATTCAGACCGTTTCGGATTCGTTCGAAACTCAGGAATCTCTTCTTTCGCAGACTTCCGAATTGGCACCTGTTTTAGATGCTGCTCTGTTAAGTGGAGATTTTTCGTCGGAGTTGGAGGGGAGTCTGTTTGACAAGGTTGCTTCGACCGGCCTGACTGGCGGAGAATTGTCGCGTATCGACAATGCGGCTGCTGAGTTTTTTGGGATCGAAGGCGAAGGGTCAGATTTCGTTTTTATCATCGACTGCAGCGACAGTATGAATCGCTATGGACGATGGCAGCAAGCGATTTTTGAATTGAAGCAGTCTATCAACGACCTGCAACCTCAGCAGCGATTTTTGATTCTGCTATATAACAATGGCTATATCGCCATGAACAACCAGGTGAAGCTGGTCAAATCAACCGAAAAACAGAAACTCAAAGCGATTCGGTGGCTGGCAAACAACACTCCCGACAGCTGGACCTACTGTGCTGAGGCCCTGGCGGATGCTTTAAAATTGTCTCCATCGGCGATCTTTCTTTTGTCCGATGGCGAATTCAATGATCGCAATGAAGTATTTGGGGTGCTCGATCGGTACAAAAGAAAAGCGAAAACATCGGAAATGCCCCAAATTCCAGTACACACCGTCGCGTTGGGCAGCCACATGGGCCGTTTTACGATGCAGCGAATCGCGCGCGAAAACCAAGGTAAATTCAAACTAATTGAATGATCCAATTTTATGGGTGAACGTTTTGCCGTTCAGACCGTCTTTTTACTAACTTGCCTGGTTTGTGTTGCAGTTGACCCCATTTTGTCAGGGGAGTATCCTTACGAGTTGAAAAATGGCTGCTAACAGGTCTTGAAGTTCCGCAGTAAATCCAAAGCCGTTTGGATGTGGGGTCAAACCGGTCTGTCAGTACGAATTGCCGAAGCATTTTCGGCTGAATTTAGTGGAGGAAGTTTACTCGTGTTTTAGGCGCCTTTGGAAACCTGATCGACGCGCATTTGCAAACGCTTCGCGTCATTGATCGGCAGGAACGACAGACGGTCTGTGAGAGCTACAGAATTTCTGGCTTACAGGTCCACATTGGTTGTCCGGCGGTGAACGCCAACATTCGCTTTTTGCGATTGATTGTGCGGAATCCGGCGGCGTTTTTGTTATACGAGTGATTTTACTCAATGGAAGCATGCGAACATTAGGTTCACTGAGAGTAGATAAATGAATGCCAGCGAAGTACTGCGAATAGTTGACTCACTTCATCGAGATAAGAACATCGATAAAGAAGTAGTTTTCACGGCCATTGAATCGGCTTTGGTTTCGGCTGCGCGCAAACACTTCGGAGATGAAGCGGACGTTGAATTCATTATTGATCGCGAGACCGGTCAGATTGCCGGACGCAATGGCCAGGAAGAGCTGGATCACGAAGAAGTGATCGGTCGTATTGGCGCTCAAACTGCCAAGCAGGTAATCATTCAAAAAGTTCGTGAAGCTGAACGCGATTCCCAGATCCTTGAATTCAACGAAATCATTGATGACATTATCAGCGGTACGGTGCATCGCAATGAAGGCAAAGTGACCACGGTAACATTAGGTGGAATCGAAGCGATTTTGCCGCGTAGTGAACAGATTCCTGGCGAATCGCATCAGCCCAACGAGCGCGTGCGTGCACTGGTGACCGAAGTGAAAGCTCAAGGCAGCCGCGTAAAGGTCGTTCTGAGTCGTACTCGGCCCAAGATGGTTCAGCGTTTGTTTGAAACCGAGATCCCGGAGATCGCGGATGGCGTTATCACGATTAATGCCATTTCGCGCGAGCCGGGGTACCGCAGCAAAGTCGCCGTTAGCAGCATCGACACCAAAGTGGATTGCGTTGGAGCATGTGTTGGCGTTCGCGGAAATCGAATCAAGACGGTGATCGACGAATTGGCTGGTGAGCGAATTGACATTGTTCGATTCGACGAAGATCCTCAGGTCATGATTCCAAACGCATTACAACCTGCCGAAGTAGATGAAGTCATTTTATGTCAGGAAATCGGTCGCGCGATTGTGCTGGTCGGTGAAGATCAGCTTTCACTGGCGATCGGGAAACGTGGTCAAAACGTTCGCCTGGCCAGTAAATTATGCGGCTGGGACATTGAGATCATGACCCAGGAAGAATTGGAACAGCAAATTGAACGAGCGGTCAAAGGCTTCAGCGAACTTGATGGAGTTAATGAAGATTTGGCAAACATGCTCGTTGGCGAAGGCTACTTGTCTTACGATGATCTGGAAGTAATCGAGCCTGAATTCCTGATGGGATTGGGCAGTATTTCCGCTGAGGAAGTCGACAAGATCGTAGCTCAAGCGGAAGTCAAAGCTGAGCAGGCTGAAGTCATTGCCCAACAGGAAGCTGTCTTAAGAAAACAGCGGCTTGCGGCGGAAGCAGCTGCAGCGAAACAAGCGGCCGCAGCAGAAGCTGCAGCCGCGGCGGAAAAGGCGGCCGAAGAAGAAGCCGCTGCTGCCAGCCAGGGTGAGTCATCAGAAGTAGCCGCCGAATCGGCTTCATCAGACGAATCAGTACCGGCACAAGCCGCTGGTGCAGTTGATTCTGCGGAAGCTGGCAAGGACCAGAATCCAGTTGGTGAAGCAGATGGGGCCGCGAAGAGTTAACCGTTTTGGAATCTGTTTGACGCATGTTGGTCATAGGGTTGCCGACCTGACAACCGCGTCAAATCACGGAGACTGTTTTATGTAGCAAGAATTTTGGCAACTCGTAGCCTTTAGATTAAAGGGGGGTCACGTAACGTGCCCAGTGTTCGTATTTACGCATTTGCGAAAGAGCTTGGACTCGACAACAAGCAATTGCTTGATATCTGCGAGAGTTGCGGTATCAAGGGAAAAGGGTCTGCGCTAGCAAGTCTCGATGACAACGAGGTCGCCCAAATTAAGAGTCACATGTCAGGTGGCGACTCAAGCGCAGAGAAGAAAGCTCCCGAAGTCGATACCAAGACTCCAATTCGCGACGTCCCACCACCACCGACGACCGCTCCGGTCCGAAACGACAGCCTGATTGGTCGTCGTGATTCTGGCGTCCGCAATTTAAACCAGCGAAAAAAACCAGACCCCGACGCACCCCGGCCAGAAAAGAAAGAGTCGCGCAAGAAAACGGGTTTGAACGTGAAACTGGCTCAGATGCCGAACGTAAAACAGCCGGATCCAACCAAAACCGGGCCCAAGGAAAAAGTTCAGAAGCCGGATATCGCACTGCCTCAGGATGCAATCGCAAAGGCCCGAACGGGTTCTGCACCGCTTGAGCATTTGACCAAGCAAAAGACGGATAAGCCCAAGAAAAGAGGTCGTGATAACGCCAAACCCGGTGGTCCGCCACAGATCCTTGGCGAAATGCCTTCTTCTACGGGACCGGGTCGCCGAGGTCGCCGAGAGAAAGCAGCTGGCCGCGAACCTGGCGAAAAGAAAGCGGATTCAGGTTTGGGGTCAACGCGCCAACAGCGCACCCGTCGTCGTCGGCGAAGTGACGATGATCGCGGATATCAACAACGGCGAGGGCGCAGATCGGGCCCAGCAGCCAACACAGCGGCTCCACGAAAAGACGATGTTGCTTTACAGTTGCCCTGTACGGTGCGTGAATTTTCTGAGGCGGCAGGTGTACCTGCGGTCAAAGTGTTGTTGACCGCAAAACAACTGGGTGACGAATCCACACAAAGTATTAATTCGACGCTTGATAATGAGCTGGTTGACATGCTGATCGAGGCGCTCGAAGTCAGCGTGAAGCTAAAACAGGAAGAAAGTCTCGAGGATTTGGTACTGTCCGATTTTGAACAGGATGATGATCCAGAAAACTTGAGTCAGCGTCCACCGATTGTGACCTTCCTGGGACACGTCGATCACGGAAAAACATCTTTGCTCGATTCAATCATTGGTATCAATGTTGTGTCTGGCGAAGCCGGCGGGATCACTCAGCACATTCGTGCCTACGAGATTAACAAAGACGGTAACAAGATTGCTTTTGTTGATACGCCTGGCCACGAAGCATTTACCGAAATGCGTGCTCGTGGTGCCAACGTTACGGATATCGCAGTCCTGGTTGTGGCTGCCGACGACGGTGTGATGCCGCAAACCGAAGAAGCGATCAGCCATATTAAGGCCGCAGGCGTGCCTATTATTGTTGCTTTAAACAAAATCGATTTGCCCGGTGCCAATCCGGACAAGGCTCTGCAGGATCTTGCGCAGCATGAATTGCTGCCCAGTGAATGGGGCGGCGAAATCGAAGTCGTTCGGACCAGTGCCATCAAAGGTACGGGCATGGACGAATTGCTTGAAACGATTCTGGTGACCGCTGAATTGCACGAATACAAAGCGAATTTTGATCGTGCCGCTCAAGGAACCTGTCTGGAAGCTGAACAGCAATCCGGTGAAGGCGTCATGGCCAAAGTGATGATCCAAAACGGTACGCTCAATATCGGCGACATCGTAGTTTGTGGTGCGGCACATGGTCGTGTTAAGGCGATGTACGATACACTGCGGCCAAGTATCAAACTTGAAGAAGCCGGGCCTTCGACGCCAATTAATTTGACGGGTTTGGATATTGCTCCCGAAGCCGGTGACAAGATTTATGTATTGGACGATATCGCGAAAGCTCGCGAAATTGCAGCGTCTCGCGAAAACAAATCACGACATCAATCTTTGTCTGGAATCACCACTCGAATCTCACTTGATGAAATCCAAGCGAGATTGGAAACAGGTGACTTGCGTGATCCCGATGCTGATGTGATCACGTTGAATTTGATCATACGTGCCGATGTTCGTGGCTCGATCGAAGCGATTCAGAAAGAACTTGGCAAAATCAGCCATCCGGAAATTCAGATTAAGATTCTGCAAGCGCTTGTTGGTGGAGTTTCTGTTGCCGATGTTCGCTTGGCTCAGGCATCTCAGGCCGTCATCATCGGATTCAATGTTGTTCCTGATGAAGCTGCTCGCAGCATGGCCGAAGACTTACAGGTTGAAGTTCGTCGCTACGATATCATTTACAAAGTCACCGATGATTTGCGGGCGATGCTCGAAGGAAAGCTGAAGCCGGAAGAGCAAGTCGTCGAACTTGGAATGGCCATGGTGTTGCAAACGTTCAGCATCAGCAAAACCGGAACCATCGCTGGTTGTCGTGTCATGCGTGGAAACATTCACCGTGATTGCCGAATTCGCTTGATTCGTGAAAGCAGGATTCTGGGAGACTACCCAATCGACTCGCTCAAACGCGTTAAAGACGATGCCAAGGAAGTTCAAAAAGGGATGGAATGCGGTATCAAACTTGTCGGTTTTAATGACATCAAGGAAGGCGATACGCTGGAAGCTTACAAAATCGAAGAGGTAGCTCGAACGCTGTAAAAGTATACGGTTGAGTCGATTTTGAAAGGTATTCCTGATTCCATGTACGCAAAACCAAATCAAAGACTACGTTTGTCTGTGGGAGCTTCAGCATGAGTTCCCGTCGTGTTTTGAAAGCAGCCCAGGCGATTCGCGAAGTCGTTTCGATGGCCATTTTGACCGACATGAAAGATCCGCGTGTAAAAGACGTCACGGTTACTTTTGTGGAAGTTTCTGCTGATCTTCGCTTGGCGAAAGTTCATATTTCGGTCATGGGCGACGAAACCAAAAAAAATCTCTGTTTGCGTGGCCTGCAACACGCTTCCGGTTATTTTCAGAAAAAAGTTGGCGAGCGAATCGACACTCGATACACCCCCCGTGTTCAATTTGTTTTGGACAAGGGGATTGAAAACGCCATGGCAGTCACCAAAATTCTGGACGAAGTTTTGCCGAAAAAGAATGACGAAGAGGAATGATCAGCTTATCGATAACGTCCACACAGTTCCTCGCTAACCAGACCCATAAACAAGAAGATTTCGTATATGTCCGCAACTAATCGTGCCCAGCTAATCAACAAGCTGTTTAAAGTCGCCAGGAAACACTACCAACCGATCACACCGGTTTCCAGCCGAAGTGTGCTTGAGCATATGCTGTACGCATGCCTGCTGGAGAATTCGTTTGACGAAGCTGCCGATGAGGCGTTTGCCAAATTGGAAGAACAATATTTTGATTGGAACGAAGTTCGCGTAACGACCGCCAGCGAGTTGGCCGAATCAACAAAGCGACTTTATGATTCTGATGCTTCTGCATTACTGATCAAAAAAGCATTGCACGGCATCTTTGAAACGTATTACAAATTTGACATCGATTTTCTGAAGAAGGAAAATCTGCGCAAGACGGTTCAGCAGTTCAATCAATTTCGCGGCGTTAGTCCATTTGTCGTATCTTACACGGCCCAGATCGCTCTTGGCGGCCATTTCATTCCGCTCGATGACGCTATGTTGCAGTTGATGGAGGTCGTGGGGATCATTAGTGGCGATGAAGCAAAGAAACGAAAAGTTCCTGGGCTGGAGCGGACAATCGCCAAAAACAAAGGTGTTGAATTTGCCTCGGTCGTACATCAATTGGCGACCGCGTTCTACAAATCGCCACATAACAAAGATCTGCGGAAAGTATTGCTTTCTATCGCTTCCGATGCTGCGGATCGATTCCCCAAGCGTGGCGGTAAAAAGAAAGTCGTTGAACCGCCAAAGCCGGAACCCAAATCCAAGCCTGAACCTAAGGCAGCCAAAAAGGTAGCGGCAAAGGCATCTGCCAAGAAGCCAGCCAAGAAAGCTCCACCTGCGAAAAAGAAGCCGGCCGCCAAGCCTGCCAAAAAGAAGGCGACAAAAAAGAAAGCTGCCAAAAAGGCTCCAGCAAAAAAGAAGGCTGCTGCAAAACCAGCCAAGAAAGCCAGCAAAAAGAAAAAGGCCACCAAGAAGGCTACCAAAAAGAAATCAAGCACGCGTTCTTTGTCTCGACGCAAACCTCGTTAGTGTAAGTGACGACACGCAAAACCTTATAAGGACCAATCGATATGGCCGGTCACAGTAAATGGGCAAATATCAAACACAAAAAGGCGGCAACAGACGCCAAACGTGCCAGGCTGTGGAGCAAGCTTAGCAAGGCGATTATGGTTGCGGCCAAAAACGGCGGCAGTGACATGGACGTCAATATTCGTTTGCGAACGCTCGTTGGCGACGCTCGCGCGGTTTCCATGCCCAAAGACAACATCGACCGCGCTATCAAAAAAGGTGCGGGAGAGCTCGAGAATATCGCCTTCGAAGAAATCATCTACGAAGGATATGGTCCGGGAGGCGCTGCTGTTATGTGCGATATCCTGACGGACAACCGCAACCGAACATCGCCCGAACTGAAAAAGTTGTTTGAAAAAGGTGGCGGGAAACTTGGGGCCACTGGTTGTGTTGGCTATTTGTTTGATCGCAAAGGAGTGTTTCTGATATCGGCGGATGCGGTCGACGAAGAAAAGCTGATGGAAATCACCATGGAAGCTGGCGCTGAAGACATTGCCAGTGCCGAGGGTGGCTTTGAAGTAACTTGCGACCCGGACAAATACACGGATGTTTGTGACGCCCTGGAAGCGGCTGAAATCGAGTGCATTTCGAAACAGGTGACACGCATTCCCAGCAATACAGTAGATCTTTCAGTCGCCGATGCGAAGAAAGTCTTGAAGATGATGGACGAGCTGGAAGACCATGATGATGTCCAGGGCGTTTCGTCAAACTTCAATATTTCTGAAGAAGCTATGGCGGCGATCGAAGCAGAAGGCTAATTCGAAATCGTTGGCAATTTCGAATGAGGGCATGGACACCGGCTGAAAATCTATGCCACAAAAGGCTTTTCAATTCTGCATTCTTTTCAACTTGGCAATCAGTCCCGTTTGCCACGATTCAGCAAGCTCGGGCAGACTGGCAAGCTCTTCCAGTTCCACCGCCACTGGATCTTTGCGGTATACCGCTTCACTCGCTCGACGTATTGTCCATTCAGAATTAGATCGTTCGATCCGCATGTAGCTCTGTCCAGCCTCGATCGTGCCGGGCGTCAAGACTCGCAGGTACCAGCCACAGTAGCTGTGCTTGATCACCAGTTTGGAAAGTTTTGAGTCGTTCCAGCGTCGGTTCAACTTCCAGCACGGTTGGCGAGGCTGAGATACTTGCACAACAACGTCTCCAATCGAGTACGTGTCGCCAATACAGACTTCATCTTCCGTCAAACTATCGATCGTCAAATTCTCCCCGAACATACCGCCGATCACATCATCACGCGACAACTCCGTTTTCCAAAAAGGGAAATGCCCGGCGTTGTAGCAGAGGATCGCTTTGTCCGGACCGCCATGATTTTTTAGATCGGCCTGCCCGTCACCAACCAATCCTGTACGAGTGACCTCAATCGGTCCTTCGACCAGCGTTTTCAAAAAACCGCTGAACCAGGGCTGTTGATTTGGATCCTCTTTGCCGGGAGTACCTAACTGGCGAGGCATTCCTGTCTGGATCGACTGAATAATGGGGTGTGACATACCGCCATCTTACAAGCAACGCGAATTCCAATCAGTAGCCACTCCAAAACCAAGCAAGTCACGGAACTAGCATCGGTTAGCGTTGCGCTACTTTCGCGGAGCGAAAGGCGACGATATGCACACTTCAACTTAGGAGTCACGAATCCTGGCAGTCAGGAATCAACTGTGGACCGTGTATTTCATCCTGATCCGAATTCTGATCGCCCGTTCAATGAGATTCCTTAGGGCTCCATGCTGAAATTCCGTGCAACAACTGTTTTTCATTGATTTTTCGAACGCTTTACCATTAAAGGGGCGTAAAACGGTACGATGATTCTCCATTGGTAAAATGGCCAGAAGAGACGATTGGTGTTGAAAAAAGTATCGCCAGAGATGCTTACCTGTCCGCCGTCAAACAAGCGGACACTGGTGACTTTACGGAGTTGATAGCGCTTCACCGCGAATACCTGGACAGTACCAAATAGTTCCAACCTGCTTCCGTTCCGACACATGAATGCCAAAGCGCCACCATCGGAGCCTTAGGCAAGACATCGCTGAGCGGCAAATCAGAACCCTGAAGGAATTGACGTCGACGAAGCTTGATCTGT
>CAYONX010000066.1:16883-23767 GCA_964405425.1 uncultured Pirellulaceae bacterium
GCTGAGCGGCAAATCAGAACCCTGAAGGAATTGACGTCGACGAAGCTTGATCTGTTGCTGAAGCAAGACGCTGGCAACTGCAAAAAGCTAAACCAATTGTTTGATGACGTTTAACTCAAGCAGTCTTTCGATGATTCGTAATTGGGCGTTGAAACTATCAACGTCCGATTTATCGAACCCCCATTCGGATTGTTTTTCTACGCCTGCTGCCAAAGTCTGGATGACGGTGACGGCTCCGATCGCCTTGCCAAATAACTCGAATGGGGCAGCGATTTGGTGCGCGGTCATCTGGCCCAGCTCTTTATCAACTTCGGTGCTCTGTTCTTTGTGTTTGAAGAAGCCTTGATGACAAATGGTTTCACCATCATTGAATGCTTTGCTGACTAATCCAGAATCTAGCGATTGAGAAACGACTCCTTCAACTTCGTCGCCTTTGCCACCCACGTTACAAGCGATCGTCAATACTTGTTCACCGCCCTTGTCTTCCCGAATCCAGATCGCCGCCGCGTGGCCGTTGACCAATTCGTTCAGACTTTCGAGGCAGCCTTCGACAACGGAATCCGTAAGCGAATTTAAATTTTCTAATGTCAGTTTCGAAACAGCCTCGGCTGCCGCCTCGTTGACTGCTGATTTCATTTCCGTCTTTGTCATAAATAAAATTCCCTATATTTCTCTCTTTATCGAACCGATTTGCAACGACCCGAAAAACTTGCATTGATACGCAGCAAATAATAACAAGTTCGACATGCAGTACCGAATTCTGACAGCAATTGGATTACAGATCCATCAGACTAGCAAATCAACGGTCGCAATTAAAAATAATCCGATACTGACAATGATATTTATATTGAAAAACGCCACATTTACTCGCGTTAAATCATCCGGGCTCACCAGACGATGTTCGTAAACTAACAAGCCAGCAATAAAAGTGATTCCGCATCCATAAATCCAACCTAGTTGCAAATCAGGTCCGATCCAATGATGCAGCAACATTAATGCGACCAACAACGCCACCATGATCGCATGACAAACCGCCGCCAGTCTTAACGCTCCCCCCACGCCAAGCCGCACGGGAATGCTGTTCAGTTTTGCTTCACGATCGAATTCGTAATCTTGACATGAATAGATCATGTCGAATCCTGACACCCAAAACATCACCGCAGTTCCCAGAATGATCGCAGGTAAGACGTCGCTTGGAACGGCCATCACTTCAAAACCACGGATCGCAATCCACGCACAAACTGGAGCAAGTGCCAAAGCGAGCCCCAGCCAAAAATGTGCCAAAGAAGTAAAGCGTTTGGTGTAGCTGTATCCAAACAATACCAGCAGCACAGGAATCGATATTGCTAACGGCAAGTAATTCGGTAGAAACATCGCCGTTCCAGCAAGATAAACGGCAACGGAAATGATCGTGAAAATGACTACCGATGCAACCGAAAGCTTTCCCGCGGGAAGGTGCCTTCCTTTGGTCCGTTCGTTTTCTGCATCGATCTTACGGTCGACCAACCGATTGAATGCCATCGCAGCGGATCGGGCACCAATCATGGCCAGTAGAATTCCAGCCAGATGAATCCAGCTGAACCCAACATTGTGAGTTGTTGTCGGCGTAAACCAAGCCATCGTCGCCGCCAGCAACGCGAACGGCAACGCGAATAAAGTATGGCTGAAGCGAATCATCTCCAGCAAATTCCGGACAAGTTCAATACCGCGGACTGCCATCTGCATTTACGCTCCGCCGGATTCAGACTCAGGCCCACTGCCCCATCTGGTGATCAAATCATGTTCGATATCCAGATGGTCCAGTATTCTCGCCACGATAAAATCAACCAGATGGTCTACGCTTTCATAGCCATGATAAAAACCGGGTGAAGCCGGCAACACGGTCGCTCCTGCACTGGCCACCGCTTCGAGATTGCGAATTTGTAGAAGCGACAATGGCGTTTCGCGCGGAACTAAAATCAGTGGTCGATTTTCTTTTAAATGCACGTCTGCCGCACGCTGAATCAAGTTACCACTGGCTGCGGCCGCAATGCCGCTGAGCGTACTTCCGCTACACGGGCACACGACCATACCGCTGGTGCGAAACGATCCGCTGGCAATCGGCGTCATGAAATTCTTGTAATGATGATAGGCTACTTTCGAATCGTCTGCGCCAGGCAAGAGATCATTCAATTTGAAATTCTCAAGATCGATCTGAACGCCAAGTTCGTGCTGTAGGACTTTTTGGCCCGATTCGCTGATGCTCAATTGAACCTCAAAGCCCTTATCCAACATCACTTCCAACAATCTGCGACCGTAGATGACACCACTTGCTCCGGTAATCGCAATTACGATTGGGTGTTTCATTTGACACCCACGTACAAAGTTGCGATACCAAATGTGAGCGGAAAGAATTCGGCTTTGGACATTCCCGCCTGTAACATTCGATTAGTTAATTCTTCATACGCGGGAAACTCTCCGACGCTGTCGGGCAGATAGCTGTAGGCGCTGGAGCTGTTGCGTGCCAGAGCCTGACCAATGCGTGGCAAGATGTTCTTGAAATACCACTGATAGGCCGCTTTGATCGGTTGGTGGCGCGGCGTCGAAAATTCAAGGATTGCGATTTGGCCACCCGGCTTACAAACCCGTGTCATTTCTTGCAGACCGCGATCGGTATCTTCAACATTGCGTAACCCGAAAGCGACTGAGACGATTTGAAACTGATCGTCATCAAAAGGCATCGTTTGCGTATCTGCTTCGATAAACGACAGCTTCGTGTGTTCCCGTTGCAAACGTTTCTGTTCGCCGATTTCCAGCATTTCGAAACAGAAATCCGAAGCGACAACGGGAACCTGACCTTGTGTGTGACGGTAAAACGCAAAAGCCAGATCGCCAGTGCCCGTGCAGCAATCGAGAATTGGGTCCGTTAAATTGGGCTTCAAAGTCTTTACAGTTTTGCTGCGCCAATAGCGATCGACGTTCATCGACAGCAAATGGTTCATGCGATCGTAATTCGGGGCAATTTCCCCAAACATCTGCTGGACGCGTTGTCCCGATTTGTCGACGGATTTGGTAGAGTCAGAAATCACAATTCACTTTGTAAAAGTACGGCAGGCCAATGTTTGAACCGGTCAATTCAGCATACATTAACGTGATCATTTTGTTTATGGCTGAATAGGATTCGCCCCGTGATCAAAGAGCTGATTGTCCGCTTTGTGCCGACAACTATCCATCCCACTGACGTACAGGGCCGGTGCGTCGTGATGGCGGACATTCTAAGGGCATCTACGACGATTGTTCAGGCGTTAGCAAGCGGGGCCAACGCCGTTTTTCCACAAGCCGAAATCGAAGATTCTCAAAAACTGGCCCGCGAACTTGGCCAGGGTACGTTGGTCGGGGGTGAAAGAAACGGACAAATTGTGCCTGGTTTTGATCAAGGGAATTCGCCGCTGGAATACACGCCAGAAATCATTGGCGGCAAAAACCTGGTCCTCTGCACCACAAACGGCACGTATACGTTGACTCACTGCCGCAGCGCGAGCCGCGTTCTGATCGGTGCTTTCGTCAACTTGACCGCCATCTGCCAGCAGCTTGCCGAACATGAATCCGCCATGATTGCGTGCGCCGGCACCAATCGCAGTGTGACTGACGAAGACGTATTGTTTGCCGGCGCCGTGGCGTCAAAGTTGCAAAAACACAATGCGGAGATTTATCTTAACGATGCAGCCAGAATCGCCGCTGCTCGCTGGGAGTCGATGCAGTCCAAGCTGGCCAACGAACCATTGTGGAAAATTTTCGCTCTAAGCCATGGCGGTCGAAACTTGATGCGATTGGGTTACGAGCATGATGTGAAGTTCTGTGCAGAAATCGACATGTTTTCGGTCGTGCCGGAACTGGATCTTGAAAAATGGGTGATCACAACGGCATCGTGACTGACGAATGCCGCTGAGCCGACCTCCCAAAATTGATCTCGATCCGATATAACTGCGATCTCAAATTCTAATTCTAACAGGTGCCCATCCATGCAAATGGAACAGATTGTATCGCTGTGCAAACGGCGCGGTTTTGTTTTTCAATCCAGCGAAATTTATGGCGGACTGAACGGTTTCTGGGATTATGGTCCGCTTGGTGTTGAACTTAAACGCAACGTTAAAGATGCCTGGTGGCAGGATATGGTTTCCGGCCACGATGACATGAGCACTTTGTCTGGCGCACCGTCACCATTTGCCATGGAAGGTCTGGACTGCAACATCATCATGCATCCGCAAGTTTGGAAATCCAGCGGTCATTACGATCTGTTTCACGACTTTATGGTCGATTGTCACGAATCCAAAAAACGATACCGCCACGATCAAATCGTGGGTCGGTGGGCGGAAGCCAAGGGCAAGCGGGCATTTGTGACTGCTCAAGCGGGTGAAGAGCAAGACAAAAACATGACTGCCCGAGCGATGAAGTATTTCAATTTGCGAGCGAAGAATGCAGACGAATTGAGTTGGGATGGTGATACGCTGTGTTTGACGGAATTGGAAAGTTTTGAAGAGGTCGTCGGTCCGGATGCCAAATCTCTGGGTACGTTGACCGAGCCACGCGAATTCAATTTGATGTTTAAGACCTTTGTTGGAGCCCTGTCCGGTGAAGAGGGCGCGGCTTATCTGCGACCGGAAACCGCACAGGGGATTTTTGTCAATTTCAAGAATGTGCTCGACAGCACTCGTCACCGATTACCGCTGGGCATCGCCCAAATTGGAAAGAGTTTTCGCAACGAAATCACTCCTCGCAATTTCACATTTCGCTCACGTGAGTTTGAGCAAATGGAAATCGAATTTTTCTGTCACCCCGATGATTCGCAAAAGTGGTATCAATATTGGCGGGACCGCCGATTGAAATGGTATCGCGATTTGGGAATCTCAGGTGATCGGCTGATTATGCGTGAGCATCATGCCGAAGAACTTGCTCATTACAGTGTTGGTACCGCCGATATCGAGTACGCATTTCCTTTTATGAGTGAAGGTGAATACGGTGAATTGGAAGGAGTTTCCCATCGCGGCGATTTCGATTTGCGATCGCATATGGAAGGTAAGCTCGATGAAAAATCTAATCCAATGACGTTGCAGTTGAACGAAGACGGCAAGCCAAAACACAAAGGCAGCGGGAAAGATTTATCGTACCGGGATGATTTGTCGGGCGAAAAATACATTCCACATGTGATCGAACCGTCGGCTGGTGCTGATCGTGCAACGCTGGCGTTTATTTGCGAAGCTTACACCGAAGACCAGGCTCCGGACGATAAGGGCAAGATGCAGACGCGTACGCTGATGAAATTCCATCCGCGTATCGCGCCGATCAAAGCTGCGGTATTCCCATTAGTTAAAAAAGACGGGATGCCGGAAAAAGCAAAGGAAATTTATCTGGATTTGAAGAAGAGCTTTAACGTCTTCTATGACGAAAAAGGGGCTGTTGGGCGTCGATATCGACGACAGGACGAAGCAGGTACGCCGTACTGCATAACCGTCGATGGCCAATCGCTCGATGATAATACCGTTACCATTCGTGATCGCGATACGCTGGAACAGCAGCGAATCAAGATCGATGAATGCGAAGATGTCATTCGCGAGCGGATAAAGAACGGTTAGCGACGGATTTTTCGCGTCCAGGCTGGAATGAGAAAATCACGCTGATAGCCGCCGATAGCTTGGGCGAGCGCCAGCCGATGATTTTTCGACATTCAAGTAGCTTTCTTCCAGTACACTATGGGGATGCCCCGCTATATAGAAATCGACGAATTTCTCAATCAATCTCTGACTCTGCCAGTAATCGATGTTCGCGCGCCGGCTGAATTTTCACAGGGTCATTTTCCTGGCGCTATCAATTTGCCTTTGTTCGACGATAACGAACGTGCGGAAATTGGAACTCTTTACAAGCAGCAAGGTCGGGAGAAAAGTCTTTTGCGCGGCTTGGATATTGTCGGGCCCAAGATGAAATCAATGGCGCAATCGGGCCTGGAAATTGCGGCTGGCCAACCAGTGCTTGTACATTGTTGGCGTGGCGGAATGAGAAGCCGTTCACTTGCCTGGTTGCTGGAACAAGTTGAAATTCAAACTCTTGTTTTGCAAGGCGGCTACAAGGCTTTCCGCAGCTGGACTCTGGCATCCTTCAAATCCAGCCTTCCGCTGGTCGTACTCAGCGGCTTGACGGGCTCCGGAAAAACCGGGCAACTGAAACAATTGGCCGCGCTCAATGAACAAGTTGTCGATCTAGAGCAACTTGCCAATCACCGTGGCAGCGCCTTTGGAGGAATCGGCCAGGGCGATCAACCGACCAACGAACAATTTGAAAACGAATTGGCGATCGAGCTTTTGAAAACGGATAAATCGAAACGCATTTGGGTTGAAGACGAAAGTCGAAACATTGGCTTCAACCGCTTGCCTCATCATTTTTTCGATCAACTCAGATCGGCACCCGCAATCTTTATGGAGGTCGATGTTCAAGTTCGAGCCGAATTGATCGAAAGGGATTATGGAGGTCTTGAATCCAGCGAATTGGCTGCTGCCATTGAGCGGATTGCCAAACGATTGGGGGGGCAGAATATGAAGCGGGCGACGGAATGTTTGGAAGGCGGAAATTTACAACAATGCATCGGTATCCTGCTGGGATATTACGACAAATTGTACCTCGCCAACAAAGATAAATTGCCACGAGAAACGTTTGTGAATATGACGACATCGCAACCTGAATCGAAAGCGGCTTCGCAAGAGTTAATTAAACTTGCTCTGGCGATCGATCAAAAAGCTTCGCCGGTTGAAGCTGTTTGAAATTGCGGTTGATCGAATTGATTCACCGTCAGTGTATGTTAGTATTTTTGAAATCGAGCGAGCTGTTCATTTAAAACGAATCGATGCAACCGG
>CAYONX010000067.1:0-23182 GCA_964405425.1 uncultured Pirellulaceae bacterium
TTATCATCAATGAGGTAAGTCTCATCGGCATACGTTTCGTCCGTGAAGCGATTGCAATGCTGAATGAGATTCGCAGAAAATTGGCGAGCAATTCTCTTGATGAATAGCTTTTGAAATCACCATATTGCGATTCTAGTGTGGCTCCAGCCATTGATCCTTAACCCATTTTTCCGGGCTCTAAGGGAATCGCAAGCCAAGACAGTACTTTTTCCATCGTTCCTCAAACGCTTCCATGTCATTGACGCCCAGTACGCCAGCGAGCGTCTGGTAACCGCTGGGGTCGTTTTTTACTTTGCGAGTAAACGCATGATAATATTTGCCCAGCAGTTGTTTTTCTTGAAGGTAGTAACATAGATACCTCGCTTGGGCATAATTGTCGCCTTGTTCGCCGTCATAGAACTCGCGAGTGGTCGTTTCACATAGCTGCTTGAAAGTCGGTAACGTTTTAGATTCGATGGCAAGCTGCAGTCCGCGCAATCGCCAATTCGTACTTCCCCAAATCTTGCCGTCGTTATCTCGACATTGCTCATACAATGAAGCAAGCCCTTCGTTGAACCAGGACGGGCAATCTTCAAAATTGCTCTCGATAAACGGATGCACGATTTCGTGAACCAGAGTTCCGCCTCCGGTGCTAATGTTCATCAGAATCGCATTGTGATTGGATGAATAGAATCCAAATGGTGTATTCGGATCGTAACCTACGATGGATTTGCAATGCTGACGGTAACTTTTTTTGTCTTTGAATAACCAGATATCAACGATTCGCTTCGGATCGCGTTTGAAGTATTGCTTCTTGATTCGATCGACCGTCCATTTAACGGTGCCGCGAGCCCATTTTTCGACTTCCTCAGAATCATCGTCACCAATAACGACAAATGGCTTTTGAATGACCACATGGAATCCGGGCGGCAGATCGCGTTTCAATTCCAACACATGTTTTTTGTAATCAGCGTCGGTTGCATCCGTAGCAATGGTGCACAGAAGCACTAATGCCGTGACTGACATAGCCATTGAAAACTCCAATGTTAAACCTGTAATCCATGGATTATAGGCTTTTCAGCAAGGATAAAGTTGTAACGGTCGTGTAACGATTTGCGGTGCCAAGGCCTTGGAATGGCCCTTTGCTAGCAGTCTTTGACTTGAATTTTGAAGCGTGATTTTCTACAAGTCGGCGTTCTACCTGCACGCAAATTATCAGCCATGTCCAACGTAAAAACCGTAAATCGCTACGTCGACCTGTGGGCTGTTCCTGGCGTTCACCCGACAAACTCTGATTTTTTGCAAAGCTACAAAATGTCGGACTCGTCGCACTTCACGCGCGGCATGGATGTTGTTGGATCCATTTCCACTCAAGAGGACAACGAATGGGAAAAGAAGTACTTGATCGGGATTCGTACCGATATCTGGAAACCGGACTGCAAGGAAGTCGCTGATACTTTGAAATGTCTGCACGAAAAACGTCGACGCGAACTGAAGAAAGAGATTAAGAAAACCGGTCGCCTGAACGCCAAACAGAATTCCGAACTGCAAAAGCAACTCGAAGCCGACAAGATCATGAAGCTTCAGTGCGACGACATCGAACAACGTCGCCTGGTGATGAAGATTTTCAAGACGACCGGAAAACGATTGAACTGGTCCGGCACCATTGAACAGATCACGACTCAGGAAGTTCAAAATTCGATTGGATCGCGACGGACGTTGCTTTCTTTCGCCTTGATTCTGCCGCGTCAGGAGATGATTGTTTACCTGACTCAAAACCATCGCACGTTTTCGTTTACTTCAATCTTCAGCTTCAGCTATTTCTTTGATGGGCGGATGTGGCCGGTCTGTTTGCGCCAGCGTTGGGGATCGCTTGTTCCTGACTATGAAATTCTCGTGGATGGCGAACGGATTGGTTTTGTCAATGGTGTTGTCTTTGCGATGGGCAGCGACAGCTATGTCGAACTCTATGAACACCAACTTTGCCACGAATCGCGGTTCGTTGATTTGATTTCGCTGTTTGCTGCCAGCATTGGTTATCACAAAGCAATGCGACGCAGCGTGAAACGACGCGTAGCCGCCTGCAAATCAGGCGAATGGCAAAAATGTCTGATCGAAGACGAAGAATTGAAGATCTACAAAAATGGTCGCGTGGCCTGATCTCCCCTCAGCAATTCACGTTTTCTTGGCCTGCCTGTACACCCTGCATGCCCATATATAGCGTTATCTAAGCATTCGCTTTTTCTTGCGGCAGTTACCATCGCTGATACAATACAGCCAGGAAAGAGATTGGGAATATATGAAATATCTTGAAACGGGAATCACAATGCGGCGACCCAAAGAAATACTGGTCTTGTTTGGACTATCAATCATTGTCGGCTGTTCAACACAAACAGAAACACCCGTGGCAGAAAGCCAAGGCCCCACGCCGTCGATTCCCGGTTTTCAAGACAACCTGACGTCCGACGTTATTGAAACAAGTGACCAACAAGCCATCAAAGTCAGCCCGGACACGGTTACGCGGACTCAATACGAAGCAACCATCATCGACACCAGTTCCTTCGCCAATTCAGTTTGGCGGACTGAACCTTTTTCAGAAGAGATTCGTGAAGTGGAAAATTTACGAGAAGGCGAATCCGATACGCCTGAAATACGACCGGGGCAACCAAACGATCTATCGGTTGATGGCGGCGTTGCAAATTTCTCACGAATCCACAAGCTCACCAGTTTTCCAGGCATCACTCAATCTCTATTTAACCCACCTGATCCAACGTTGTGTGTTGGCCCGAATCACATCGTTGAAATGGTTAATTCTGAAATCGCATTCATCAACAAATCCGGCCAAATTGAATTCCAGGCGATACTCGGTAGCCAGGGCAATCCTGGTTTTTTTGAATGCGTCGGAGCGGAAGATTTCGCTATCGACCCTCGCTGTATTTACGACCATTACGAAAATCGTTTCGTTGTGCTTTGCCTCGAAGTCTACTTCAGTCCACCTGAAACGTATTTAACGTTGGCCGTTTCGGACGACGATGACCCTAATGGCGTTTGGTTCAAGTATCGAACTGATGCAGCCTATCTTGTAAACGGCACGGCAAATTTTGCTGACTATCCGACGTTGGGCTATGACGAAAACGGCTACTACATCACTGGCAATTTGTTCGGAATTTCTGACTTCAGTTTTCGCGGCATCAGTTACCGCACGATTGAAAAGACGCCTTTGCTGTCGGGCCAACCGATAGTTGTGAACGATACCATCACCACCAATCCGGGGCTTTTTACGGTACAGATGGCACAATGTTTTGGAGATTCTGCTTTACCCATTGGAATCGCCTTTAACAGCAATACCCAAGCGACATTGGTTGGGCTGGATGATCCGTTTGGGAACCTGGATGTTATCACCACACCCGTTTCGATTCCGTTTTTTAATCCAGGCGATGGGGCCAACAACAATGGAAGTTTTGCTGCGACGCTTGGAGGTCGAGCGATGAATGCCCATATCCGTGACGGCAAATTATACACTTGCCACACCGTTGCTTTTTCTGGTCGAGACGTCGCTCGGTGGTACGAATTCGATCTCAATGGATGGCCCAACGGCACGAATCCTGACCTGTCGCAGTCTGGCGATATAGATTTGGGGCCAGGAATCGAGACGTTTTTTCCGGCGATCTACTCCAACAACAATGGAAGTGTTGCAGTTACTTACGGAAGAAGCAGTCAAAACGAATTCATCAGCGTCAACGCGAGCGGTCGCAATGCAGATGATCCGACAGGCACGATGAGTGAGATGTTCCAATTCGAAGTTGGATCCGTGGCGGCTCAAGGACGATACGGAGATTATTTTGATATCGCTATCGATCCGCTGGACGATTTAACTTTCTGGGCGGTCGGCCAAACACAGGAATCTTTTGGCTGGAACACCGTCGTCAACAGCTTTCTTGTTCCAGTCACGGGTGACATCAATTGCGACGGCCAAATCAATTTGTTGGACGTCCAGCCGTTTGTTGATTTAATCGGCAGTGGAATGTTTTCAGAAAAAGCGGACATCAACGGTGATGGCTTCTTGAATCTTTCGGACGTCCAGCCGTTTGTCGAGTTGCTTGTCGGCGGATAAGGATACCGAAAACCAAATTAAACAGCCGGCTGCCCCGCGACAGCCCCTTTGTCCGCCAACCTGGCTTCCAGCTTTATAGACTGCTGCCGGCAACTGGTTGCGTCTGATTGGCCATGTTGGTATTCAATTTTGATACCGCACCGGCGATTCCGTGAGCGGCTGGGAATGGTTTCTTTTTGCCGTTTACGGGCAGCACCAATGTGAAACACGTTCCTTTGCCAACACTGCTTTCGACCCGAATCTTGCCGCCGTGTGCTTCGATGATATTTCGGCAAGTTGAAAGGCCTAGCCCCGTGCCGCCTTTGCCGGATTCGTCAGGTCCGTCTTTGGTCGAGAAGTACGGCTGGAAGATCTGGCGAAGCTTGTCTTCCGGGATCCCACAACCAAAATCGCGAACGCTCAACGAAACCGTCTGATTGGTCTCATCGTGATCAAGACCAATCAACAATCGGCCACCTTCTTTCATCGCCTGACGAGCGTTGATCATCAAATTCAACAAAATCTGCTGCAACTGATTCCCAATGGCGGGCACATCAGGAACTTCGTTCAGATTCAATTCGACCTCGATACGATAATTGTGCATCTCTCGCTCGAGCAGAATCATCGTTTCGTCAATCAGCTTGCTTAAATTGGTGGGCTCAAATGAGGTGCTGCGATTGCGAGCCATTGCTAGCACCGAGTTTGTAATTTTCGCTGCCCTTTGCGATGCGGTATAAATTTTGTCGATCGCTTTGTCTCGAGTTGCATCATCGCGATGACGCATCGCCATCTTGGCGTAATTCATAATGGTCATCAGCACGTTGTTGAATTCGTGCGTGGTGGTGCTGACAAGTTCGCCAAGCGCGGTTGACCGCTGCATTTGGTCAATACGCCCCTTAAGGAACTGAATTTCAGACTTTAGCTGTTCGGTTTCAGAATTTTGGATATTGGCCATAGTCTGAGAGTCCTTTCTCAATTATTAAAGCTGGCAAACCTGGTTCGCCAAGGCAATTCACAGTCAGGTGGGTGCCGATCGGCTCTTGATCGACAAACTGCGTTCACTAAGAGGGGTATCGACGACATTACACTCTCTCTGAACATGGCGAGCCCCAATCGGGTTCTACTTCGCGGACGCTATGACCAACAATCCCACCCTAAATTAACAGACCGGATTACATTTACATGAAGCGCAAAATTCGCTAGTAGAAAGTAGTGGGACGTGCCTGCAATTTGGATTCGACAATTAAACAAGGAAGTTTTGATGAGCGATGCTTTAATCACGCAGCAATTGAATTCATTCATCAACCTGGCACAGGACATGGGCTTTGAAATTCGCCACGAAATTTTAAACGGGGTCGGGGCAGGGGTGTGCGAAATCAAAGGCAAGCGATGTTTATTTCTGGATTTGTCATGCAGACCGGCCGATCAACTGGAAGCCATTCGCGAAACGTTGGGCCAACCGATGATGCCGCCTCAAAGTCCTTAGTGCCGTCCACCGTCGGTCCGCAGCTTTGGTGCCTGGATTGCGATTAAGTGGTTCATCTTTGAGAAGTTAATCTTTGGACAGCTAATCTTCTTGATACCAACATCGCAAAAACTGATGCCACCGACTTGGTGAATCACCGCTAGTGCCGATAGACGCGTCAGCAGAACCTTCTTCCCATTTGCTCCAGATGTTTGGCAATACGACTGTTTCAAGACAGATCAATCGTACGTCGCTTGCTTCCAGCCACTTATTGGCAGCCTGTACGGCTTCATCAAATGACTCGTGTTCTCCCGGTTCAAAAAATCCTGGAGCGGCGATTTGTTTGGGAACGAAGTCTTTGTATTTCAACATGGCAAACGCCTAACTGGATTTCTGATACAGCTTGTTGGTTTGGATATATTTTTCAACCGCACGAGGCAATAAGTATTTGATGCTTTGTCCCTTGCTGACGCGTGTGCGAATATCAGTGCTGCTGATTTCTATCAATCGGCTTTGAATCGTTTGATCATTGGCTTTTTGCCAAGCATCGTCATCCATGAATTCCTTCAATCCAGCCAGATCAGCAGATACTTGATCACCGTTGTGATCTGATCCGGGTCGCCGAACCACCAACGGCGAAGCCAATTGTAAAATCTCGGCTGGAGACTTCCATTTGCTGAACGTCGCCACCGAATCCTGTCCAATCATCAAATACAACTCGTCGCCGTCGTACTGCGTTTTGAACTGATTGAGTGTGTCGACCGTATAGCTTTTTCCACCACGATCCACTTCCGTGGTCGATATTTCAAAATCCGTGTGACCAGCAAGCGCCAGCGACAACATCTGCAGACGATGTTTATCAGTCGCAACTGGACCATCGGTTTTTAACGGTGATATCGTCGCGGGTACAAAAAGCACTCGATCCAGCCCGGCTTGTTCACGACATTGTTCGGCCAGAAGTAAGTGCCCGTAATGGACCGGATCAAACGAACCTCCAAAAATCCCAATTTTCATCCAGTCAATTTCCTGTGTGCACACTTGTCTGTTTTCGATTGTTCATAAGGTTAAATCGTGACGATCGGAATCGCAACTGACCAGAATCTGTTATCTTGATTCTTATGGACAATCAGCAAAGCCTTTTTGATACCGAGCCCGAACCGTGGCAATTGGACAATGAAGACGATTGGCTGGCTGCGCGGATTGCTTTTTCTGACGCTCCGTATGGACCGTACGACTACAGTATTCCTTCGGAACTGGAAAAACAACTCAAGCCAGGCGTTCGCGTAAGCGTCCCTTTCGGCCGTTCCAATCGAAAGATGATCGGTTACTGCATCGATGTCATCAATGCTCAGCATCATCAAGCCGCAACGGTCAACCCAAAACGGTTGAAGCCGATTTCCAGTGTCATCGACCAAAAGCCGATTATTGCTGCGGATCTGTTGGATTTGGCTCAATGGATCAGCGACTATTACGTTTGTCCGCTGGGAACGGTCATTGAAACCGTGGTACCACCGGGAGTCCGGGACGGATCGGGAACGCGCGACGTGATGTTCTTGTCGCTGGCCAGCGAATTGACAGGTCGATTGGACGAGATGAAATTGACCACCAAACAGCGAGCGATTTTGGAAACGCTAAGCGAAGGTGGCAGCGATTGGACGCCGCGCGAACTTGCCGAAACCGTCGGCTGCACCCAAGGCCCCATTACGAACCTGCGCAAGAAAGGCTGGATCGTTGCCTCGACGCGCCGAATTCGTTCCACTCACGCGATTCCCAATGAAAAACGTGAACACGATCTCGAACTCAACAGCGATCAAGCAAATGCTTTGCAGCAGATCATTGCGACAATCGACAACGACCAACATGATTGCTTCTTGATGCATGGCATCACGGGCAGCGGCAAGACCGAAGTTTATATTCGCGCGATCCAGCGGGTGGTAGAATTTGGGCGTCAGGCAATCGTGCTGGTTCCGGAAATCAGTTTGACGCCGCAAACTCGCCAGCGTTTTCGTGCCCGCTTTGATCGAGTTGCCGTTTTGCACAGCCATTTGACCGCCGCACAACGTGCCTGGCACTGGCATGAAATTGCCAGTGGCAATGTCGATGTGATCATTGGTGCTCGCAGTGCCATTTTTGCTCCCACGCCGAATCTTGGATTGGTGGTCATCGATGAAGAACATGATGGATCATTCAAACAGGACAAAGCGCCGCGCTATCACGCTCGTGACGTTGCGATCCAACGATCTTGCCGTAAGAAAGTGCCTTTGATTCTTGGTTCTGCGACTCCGGCACTCGAAAGCTGGCACCGCGCGACCGAGACCAAGAAATCGACGCTGTTGAAACTGCCGCGTCGCGCTCTGGATCGTCCGTTACCCGACGTTTCTACGATCGATTTACGATTGGATTACGACGGTCGCAAGCGGCCTGGTGCGATCAGCCAGAAATTGCGCCAGGAAATTGGGATCGCAATTCAAGAGCAAGGGCAGGTTATTCTGCTGCTCAATCGAAGAGGGTTTTCGACGCGGATTCAATGCCCGGCCTGTGGGACTGCTCTGCATTGTCCCGATTGTTCGATCCCAATGACTCATCATCGCGATGGCAACAAAGCGGTTTGCCATTACTGCGACTTCGCGATTCCATCTCCCGATCGATGTGAGAGTTGTGGATTTGAGGCGATCAGATTCTCTGGCATTGGAACCCAAAAACTGGAAGCGGAAGTCAGATCGCTGTTCCCCAGATTCACTTGTGAGCGGATGGATACCGACACGATGAAAAAGCCGGGAAGCCATGAAGAAACGCTGAATCGGTTTCGCAATGGCGAAATTCAAATTCTGCTGGGCACCCAGATGATCGCAAAGGGTTTGGACTTTCCAAATGTCACGCTGGTCGGTGTCATCAATGCTGACACCGCGCTGCACTTTCCAGATTTCCGTGCGGCCGAGCGGACGTTCGGGCTGGTGACTCAGGTTGCCGGTCGAAGCGGTCGCGGAGTAAAAGGAGGCCGGGTGTTGGTGCAGACTTTCAGCCCGGACAACAAGGCAATCATGGCAGCCACGCAACATGATTACGAGCGGTTTGTGAACGATGAAATTCCATTGCGTCAGCAATTTGCCTATCCACCCTTCGGAGCACTAACTCGGATCGTCATTCGTAGCGAATCGGAGCGTCTGGCTGAAGAAATGGCCAAGCAGATCGCTGATAAAACAACGGCGATCGCTGATGAATTGAGTCTGCAAATCAAGGTTTTGGGCCCTTGTAAGGCCACCGTTGAGAAGCTGCGCGGCAAGTATCGCTATCACATGCTGTTGCGAACCGACGTCGATGCCGGGATTCAGGAATTAGTTGCCCGCGTCAAGAAAGATGTTGTCAGCGTCGACAACGTTCAATGGATTGTTGACATTGATCCCCAGGATATGCTCTGATTCGAGTGTTTCCAAACGGAAATGATCTGGCTGTCGAAATTGGGCAGACCTACAATTTGAATATCGTCACTGCCTCGAATCCAATCTCTTATGGCCTATCGTTCCATCCAACGCGTTTTTGGCGGCTCGAATCTGGAACGAAATATCTTGATTCTCTCTTCCATTTGCCTGTTCCTTCTGATTGGGACGAGTTTTTTCTGTGTTAATCGTATCACCGAAAACCTGATTCGCACCGATGGTGAAGCCAAAGCGCACGATATGTTTGTCGCGCATATCCTGAACGTTCATCTAAAGTCTTTGGTGAAGGTTGGCGGCGGCCAGAAATCGGATGAGCCGGTTCATGAAATTTCTGCTGACGTCGGCGGCGCCGAAACCGCAACCGAAATTTTGACCTTGCGACCAGGCTTACCTCGCTGGCAATTGAAGTCCAATTTGGCCACCGACCCGGATGAAATCGAAAAGATGCTAGAGTTAATTCCAGCAGCACGACAGCGGATGAAAAATCTGCTCGATTCGGAAACTCCGTTTGTCCCGCCTACCGACCCATTGTTGGTCGCCGATGGCAGTGATGAAAAGTACTTTCGGACAATTTACCGAGGCGATGAGTTTGCTTTTTTGCGGCCGATTGATTTTAAGATGTCGTGCATCGAATGTCACTTTCTGCACGATGGGAGCCGGCCGATCGAAGTTGCAGCGGTCGATGCGGTCGACAACATTATTTCAGCCGAAATGAAGATGCTGGATAATGTGAACGACGTTCCAATCGTGTTTGCCAAAATCCGCGTACCCTATCGAGCTACCAAGGGAGCCATAAATCGTTCTCGTGCAGTTCTGATGGCGTTTGCTATCGTGACCGCATTTTTTTCAGTACTTGCTTTGTACATGATCATTCGGATTTGGATCGCCAAACCATTGCGTCATTTGCGCGATGTGACCGAAGAAGTCGGTCATGGGCGGACGGACATTCGAGCATCACTTGAAACCGGCGACGAGTTCGAAGAACTTGGCCGTTCGCTCAATCGTATGTTGCGGCATCTGTTTGACACTCAGATTGCGCTCAGTAGCGCCAACGAAGATCTCGACAAAAAAGTTGATGAGCAGGCTCAATTGAATCTGCATTTGTACGAGATGAATCAGGTGAAGAGTGAGTTTCTGGCCAACATGAGCCACGAATTGCGCACGCCGCTAAACAGCATTATTGGTTTTTCGGAAGTCCTGGAAGATGTCGATGCTCTCAACGACAGACACAAACGGTACGTCGGCAACATTCGCAAATCAGGGCGATTGCTGCTGGAGTTGATCAATAACATTCTCGATCTGGCCAAACTCGAAGCCGGCAAAATGGAGGCGACGCCAAGTGAATTTTCACTGGCCGCCATGGCTTCGAATCTGTGCGACATGGTTCGACCGCTTGCCGAAAAGAAAGATATCCAACTGATCCTCAACGCTAACCCCGGGATGCCAAGTGTCTTTCAGGACAAAATCAAAGTGCGCCAGGTTTTGACCAATCTGCTATCCAATGCCATCAAGTTCACGCCTGAGGGTGGGCGAATCAACATCCATGTCGAGCGCAACATCGATAATCAGATGACCATCAAAGTAACTGACACCGGAGTCGGTATCGCTGAACATGACCAGGAGATGGTTTTTGAGAAATTCCGTCAGGGACCGGCGGCCGTAGGTGACAATACTTTGACTCGCGAAGTTTCCGGCACCGGTTTGGGTCTCTCGATTGTGAAAGAGTTGTGCATTCTGCTCGGTGGTCAGATTGCTTTGGAGAGTGAAGTTGGCAAGGGTAGCATCTTCACAGTGACGTTACCCGCCAGTCTCAGACTAAAACCAAAAACTCGATCGGAGTTTTCTACATCGGTCGACGAAATTACCAAGCCACAAAAAGTAGACTTCGCCCGCACGCGTACGGCTCCTCAACCACCAGTACCCGAACCCTAGTGTTGCGTCTCGATTTAGTTTTCAAGGGCCATATTCACGCTTGTGTGAACATGACCCTTTCAGTTTGCAGACATTGATGCAGCGCGAAGCGCCGCCTAAGTGTCTAGACGCTTCAATCAAGCTCGAAATTGAACTAACGGTTCGCTTCTTCGATGGCTTTCTTTCTGAGCTCTTCCATACGCATTTGACGCTTGGCTTCTTCAGCAGCTTGCATCTGCTTGGCCTTTTCGCGTTCTGATTCTGCCTTGGATTTCAAATCGGCCAGTTGCTGCTGTTGCATGGCAAATCGCTTTTTCAAGTCTGCCAATTCGGATTCGGCGTTTTGAATTTCCTGTTGCATGGTTTTGAGCATTTGTTCCGCTTTCAAAGCCGCGTTTTCATAGACACCCGCCTCTGGAACCACACTGGCGCTCATGATCTCGCTCATCGTCATCAATTGACAACTTACTTCGGTCTCTTTTCCAGCATTGCTTCGTTTGGTCAATTGGATCGTGTCGCCTGCTTTCATGCCAGCGATCATCGCGTCAAAACTTGCAACGTTGCGAATCGGCTGATTGTTGACTTTGCTAATAAAATCTCCTGACGTGATTCCAGCTTTTTGTGCAGGACCATTCGTGAAAATCGAACGGACTCCCATTCCATTACCCGTGTCGTAGAAAACAGCGCCAACGGCGGGTTGTTGTTTTTGTGCATCGGTCAAATTGACATTGTAGTACTGAGTCGTTTGTTGCTGAGCACCTCGAGCCGAACGCGGCTGTGTCAGGGCTGGCTGGGCGAACCGCTGTTGTGGTATTTGAACTCCAGAAGGACGCTGAAGCGTGATGCCTCGATTGTTGGATTGGGCCAAACACAAAGCAGAACAAGCCAGGATGATCGTCGCGGAAAGGGTGACTGTGGTGATCGAGTTTTTGATATTCATTGCGTTGTCTAATTGAAATAGTTTATTGCTGAGAAAGGACGTGCTGGTTGCACATCACGTGAATTCAGGAAAGGACCAGAATAAGCCAAGCTGAATCGGTTTGCTATGTTTTTTGCAAATTCGCCAGCCGATTCCGAAACGGTTCATTTTGTGAATTTTTTGAGGACGGGTTACCGTTGCCTCTGGGCAGACTCACCAGTAAGCTTTGACGGAAAATCGTTGCCAGATCCATTGCGAAATGCAATCTCTATTGAGAACCGAAATTTGTCTGACCGAATCGAAATCAACTTGTACACCGACGGTGCTTGCAGCGGGAACCCTGGGCCCGGCGGATGGGCATACATTATCGAGCATATCCCCAGCGGCAAGGTCAACGAGAATTCAGGAGCCGTTGTCGAAACGACGAACAATCGGATGGAGCTGGAGGCGGTTGTTCAAGGACTCTTGCTGCTCAAGCGGCCATGCCACGTCGAATTATTTACCGACAGTGTCTACGTTGGCAAAGGCATGACGCAGTGGATGCCGAAATGGAAACTACAAGGCTGGAAACGCAAAGAAAAGAACCAAATGGTTCCAGTCAAAAACGAGGACCTTTGGGTCAGGCTGGACAAATTGACCGCGACGCACAAAGTAAAATACACACGCGTCGCTGGACACAGCGGTCACCCTCAGAACGAACGCTGTGACGAATTGGCCGTACAGGCATATCAGCAATACTTGAGCCGCTAAGTTGAAATGGTTGCTGTTCAGCGGCAACCTAATCTACAGCTACCTAATTCACAGCCACTCGTTAAACCGAAACGGCAATCTCTTCGCCAATCGACCATTTTGAAAAATCATCCTTGTCGCGGATGACTTGACGATAAAGCGTGTCACGTTCAATCGGGTCGCGGCCCGTTTCCCGAATCACATGTTCGATTCGATCAACGGTCAACAATTGCGGCGTTGTCGCACCCGCGTCATGATAAATCAATTCGTGACGAACGGTTCCGTCCAAATCATCTGCACCGTAAGACAACGCGGTTTGGGCGGTGCTGATTCCGAGCATGATCCAATAAGCTTTGATGTGCGGAATGTTATCGAGCATCAAACGGCTGACTGCCATGGTTCTAAGGTCCATCATCGCCGAAGGCTTCTTGATGTGTGACAGCCCAGTGTTTTCCGGATGGAATGCCAACGGAATAAACGTCTGGAATCCTCCTGTTTCATCTTGCAGTTCACGCAAGCGGACCAAGTGATCAATGCGATGAAACGCTTCTTCAACATGTCCGTATAGCATCGTGCAATTGGTTTTGATCCCAAGCTCATGCGCGGTGCGATGAATGTCGATCCAGTTCTGACTGTCTGCTTTATGTTCACAAATCTTGTCGCGAACTTCAGGATGAAAGATCTCGGCACCGCCACCTGGCATGCTGCCAAGCCCGGCATCACGCAGCTGTTGCAAAACCTCTTTCGTTGATAATTTGGTCAGGAATTCAAACCAGTTGATCTCAACGGCTGTCCAGGCCTTCAAATGCAGGTGCGGGTACGCATCATGCAAAACTTGAACCAGATTCAAATACCAATCAAATTTTTTCTGGTGATGCAAACCGCCGACAACGTGCAATTCCGTACAGCCGTTGTCGATTGCTTCTTTGCCTCGCGCAAGGATTTGTTCGTCGGACATGATATAGCCTCGGTCGCTACGCAAGTCCGAACGAAACGCACAAAAGATACAACGATAAACACAAATATTAGTTGCGTTTAAGTGAGTGTTAATGTTGTAGTAAGCAGCATTGCCATTTATCCGCTCGCGAACCAGATTCGCCAGCTGCCCGACATCGTTGACATTGACGTCAGGATCGTAAAGCAATACGCCGTCTTCAAAACTCAATCGTTGGCCCGATTCAACTTTTTCTCGAATCGAATTCAGGCGAGGATCTACCGTATAAATCATCTGTACGTCCAGATAGAGGGTGGCTTCATCAAGCTCGAAAGTTTAAATGCGACACCGATGAATGTCTACGCGCGTTGAGTCCACAATTCAATCGATCAACAGATAACCGGCCAACGGATCGGTAATTAACGGGGCCAACCAAGCTGAAAGCTGCGTCAATTTGACATGCTGCTGCCTGACCCATCCAAGACGCGAACAATATCTGCGCTGGCGATAAATGAACAAGCAGGAATTGGCAATTTGACGGAAGTTGCAAATTGCCTTGCGAAGTACTACTTACTGGACAACTTCAAAGAAACCGTCGGCCAACTGATCGGATTCGATACGAGTGAACGCTTCAATGCATTTGGAAACGTTGCTCATGTGCTCGTTGTCTGTTGTGCTGGACAGACAAACATCTTGAACGTGATAGTCAATACCGCAGAAAGGTGCGTTGATGATCGTTTCAGATTGAGCTTGAAAACTACAGCCGTTAGTTGTCGCGATCTCCTTGAGCTGATCGTTCAAAGGAGAAATTGGCTCGATCGATGTGAAACGGAAAGTGGTCGAACACAGGTTGTTATGACTGGCGATGGACATATGAACCAAGCAATAAGTAATGGTGTGATTTAAAACTATAGGTCGCGATTGCAGCAGAAGTCGTCTAAATTTAAATTCGAAATAAGCGAAAATCAGGGCCGATTTTTATCGTATTCGTCAAAGGCCATCCAAAATTGTCTACAATCCCGAATTCACGGCCCAATTCCGCCGGCGCAACCCAAAAACGAAACCCACACCGAAATGCAAATCAAGAAATTCCCGGAATCCGAATTGACTCAGGAATTGGCTTTGGGAATCGCCAGGGTCGCCGGCCGTTCGTTTAAGTCGTCTCGAACTATTGAAGAACGAGTCCTTGAAATGATGTCTGACAAGGACCCGAATTCGCTCGAATTTATGACGGGCCGCCGATACATCATTGCCAATGATGACGGATTGATTGTTGCGCATGCTCGGACGTTTGTCCGGGAAATCAAGACCGAATTGAACGACCAAACGGTACCGGTAATGGCTTTGGCATCCGTGTGCAGCGACCCGGATGTACGCGGACAGGGCCTGGGAGCCCAAGTAACAAAATTGGCTTTTGAGTTGGTTGGAAAGGATGGATGGCCAGCACTCAGCCTGTTTCAGACTCCGGTTCCAGTTTTTTACGAAAAACTGAATTGTCGCATTGTCAAAAACAAGTTCGTCAATCGCACAAACACCGATGCTCCAGATGCATGGCCGTGGCGTGACGACATCGTTATGATCCATCCTGGTTCTGCGAATTGGCCGGACGGGATCATCGATATCAACGGACCGGATTATTAGGAACCATGATGAAAAATTTTTCTGTTCTGTTGCTTGTTTTGTTGAGCAGCCATTGCATGCCTTACATGCTGTCGGCTCAATCGTTGAGTTTAATGACGTGGAACGTTGAATCTGACGGCTCCGATCCACAGGTCATTGCAGAGCAACTGAAACAACTTTCTGGCCATTGGATTTACGCGCTAACCGAAGTCGATAAGCGTGAATTCGAACGGTTCCGGTCAGCGCTCGGACCTGGCTTCAAGTCCATTAACGGGACTCACAAAGAGAACGATTATCTGCAAATTATCTATGATGCTTCAAAACTTGAACTACTTGGCTGGTCAGAGATTGAAGAGCAAGATGGGATTAAATTTAACCGCGAAAATCGTGCGCTGCGATGCCCACTGTACGCCAGATTTAAACGCAAAGACAACGAACTGATTTTTCAAGTCGTTACCAACCATCTTGCCCGCGGCAACGCAAAATTCCGAACTCGACAAGCAGTGGGACTAAGAGAATGGGCACGCAACCAGTCGATTCCCACGATTTCGATTGGTGATTTCAATTTTGATTTTGAATTTGCCACACGCAAAGGCAATCAGGCGTTCACTGAATTCATGCGTGACGATATCTGGAAATGGATTGAACCGCAGAAATTAGTCGATACGAACTGGTATGATCGTGAAAACGACGGCCAGGACGATTACCCGGGCAGCATGCTGGACTTCGCATTTGTTGCCGGTCCGGCTAAGAACATGAATTGGCAATGTGAAGTCATTGTTCGTGATCGCGATTTCCCAGACGACAAATCCACCAGTGATCATCGACCTGTTGTCTTGCGAATGAAGTAGCCGCTGCGATCGCTGCCGTTATTTCAACTTCACCGCTGTTCCGTATGCCAACATCTCGGCCGCGCCGGCCATGACTTGCGATGTAACAAAACGCACGTTTACGACGGCATTGGCACCCACCTTTTCAGCTTGAGCAACCAATCGATTCATACTTTCGTTCCGCGCTTCGGTCAGCATCTCGGTGTATTCTTTGACCTCGCCGCCAACCAGCATCCGCAAACTGGCCATAATGTCTTTGCCAATATGTTTCGCGCGAATCGTGTTACCACGAACGATCCCAATCGCTTCGCTAATCTCCCGACCCGGTACAAATTCAGTCGTAACAATGATCATTATCTTCTCCTATTCATCGAGTAAATTTTGTTCCTTCTTTTTATCTTCGATTCGCTCCCAAACGACGCTGCTGAAGACCAACAGGAAACCGATTCCCGCAACCAGCAAGCCAATTTGCATTGCCAAAGGCAATTCACGGAACCATTCCAGCGTCAATGGAACAATCTGACGCAAAGGTTCAATCAACCATGTCAGAATTACCAACATACCCAACGCAATCAGTGTGATTCCAAGGATGCGCAACAATCGAATCATTGAGTCAAATCTCCTTCCGAACGAATGTCGATCACGCGTTCGGCAATCATGGCGACCGCAAAAACAACGACGCCCGAGAATATCAACCCAATCCCAAGCTCAATTTGCGAAGGCAGATCAACGTATTTGAGCAGAAGCTTTGAAGTGCGATACAAACCGGTCCCGCCCGCCAACAACAAACCAGCACGCCACATCAACAGGCCAACCAATTGAATCGATTTTTTGGAATCCTGATCCGACATTTTCATTTGACGCCCGTGAACATTCACCAAATTATACACAATGTTTTTCGCAATCGTTCGTTTATGGCGTTTGCAAAACTACATTGGAGACTTCAAAGTCGCGGCCCAAAACGGCGCTAAATTGATTTGAATTCAGCCAACACGCGTTCACGCGCCATCTTGTGATCGACTACAAAACCAGGGTATTGCGTGTCGTGGTTTGCCAACGCCTGGACAAGTTTCTTTGCATCGTGCAATGCAACCGCCGGAATCGGTTTGAGTTCGGGGCAAAATTTCTTGATGTAAATTCCTTCGGCATCAAATCGTTTACTTTGGCTGAACGGATTAAAGATTCGAAAGTAGGGAACCGAATCGGTGCCGGTGGATGCCGACCATTGCCAACCGCCATTGTTGGCAGCCAGATCACCATCAATCAATTTGCTCATGAAATACTGTTCGCCTTTTCTCCAATCGATCAGCAGATGCTTGGACAAGAACATTGCCGTCACCATCCGCACTCGATTGTGCATCCAGCCAGTCTGATTCAATTGCCGCATTCCAGCATCGACAATCGGATAGCCCGTTCGTCCGTTTTTCCATGCTTCGAAATCATTTTCTTCATCACGCCAGGCGATGGCCTCGGTTTTTGCTTTGAATGGCTTATGTTTACTGACTTGCGGACACGCAACCATCACATGCGTGTAAAAATCTCGCCACGCCAATTCGGAAATCCATGTCGTTGGCCCATCCGCACCAGCGATTTTTCCATGGTTGGCATCCACCGCAGCAGCCAAGCATTGCCGCGAAGAAATAACACCGGCGGCCAAATAAGGAGACAACAAGCTGGTGCCACGGATCGATGGCATGTCACGATTATCTTTGTATCGATCGATGTATTGGGAGAATTTCTTCAACCGGCGCAAGGCTTCTTTTTCACCAGCAGGCCACAGATCATCCCGAAAGTCACTGAAATCGAAGCCAGTAATTTTTTCGGGCACGGCATTGGATTCTATTTCAATTGCGGGTTGTTTTCGTGGCTTGGCCAATGGCTTTACGAATTCCAGTGCCCTCGTATCCCAAACGCGGCGGTACGGAGTAAAGACTGAATAGAATTTGCCTTCCTTAGTTGTGATTTCACGCGGCGGTACAATCACGCGATCATGAAAGGCATGGGCTTCGATTCCCAGCGAATCACATTTTGTTTTGAGAAGTTTGTCGCGATGAAGTTCGTTTACTTCATACTCGCGATTCAAATAGACCGCCTTAATTTTATGTTTGCTTACCAGCTTCAATATCGAATCGACTGATTCGACAAAGGTTCCACATTTAGCGATCAAGAGCGGAATATTCAGCTTACTTAGTGATTGTGAAAGTGATTTGAGATTGTCCAGCCAGAATTTGACTTTGCAATTGGCGTCGTCGTGCTTAATCCATTGCGCGGGTGTTATCACGTACGCGGCGACAACTCCATCGACAGCATTTCGGCAGGCGTGGTGAAGGGCGGAATTATCAGCGATTCGCAAATCGCGACGGAACCAAACTAGTGATCGCATAAATTATGTCAGTTCAATCAATTAGAATCATCTGGAATCTGAACTTCAGGAATCGTTGTCGGTTTCGGGAAGTGATAAATTCTTTGGACATGTTTTGGTGCAAAGCGTAAGACGTGTTATACCAGTGCGCAGATGGATCAACAATCAAACTCGAACGCTCAATTCAATTCGGCTAAGATTCAGTTACGATACTCTGAAGAACCGGTGAGCAAAAACAGAAAACAAAGCATTTCAAATGAACCAGGCGAACGATTGTGACAAAGGCGGGTTGGCCATGCCAATTGGTGTATCCGATTTTTCAACGTCGGAGCCAATTCTCAATGCAGAAAAAATCATCGCTTGTGGTTTCGACTTTATCGAACCCGGGCTGGCAAAGATCGCCGCGATGACACAGGCAGACTTCAATGCTGCCGCCATTCGTATCAAGCAATGCAACATCCATGTTCGTTCAGTGAACTGGTTCTTGCCGTCAGACTTAAAAGTTACTGGCCCCGAAGCCGACGATTCCAAATCGCGCAACTACCTTGAACATGCACTTATGCGAGCTGCTGTTCTGGGTGCCGGTACTGTTGTGTTTGGCAGTCCCAATTCTCGCTCGATCCCAATTGGATTTCCGAAGCTTCAAGCGCGCGAGCAAATGATTGGTTTTTGTCGTCTTTGTTCAGATGTCATTCGCGAAAACAACTGGCCAATCAAAATCGCTCTCGAACACGTCAATCACACGGAAACAAATTTCATCAATACGTTTGCTCAAGCGTTATCGGTTGCAATCGAAGTGGATCGTGAGGAAGTTGGACTGGCCGCTGACTTTTATCACTTTGCCGTCGAAAACGAATCGATGGACGTCATCGGTGATGTAGCCGGCTTGGTTTATGCGGTTCAGCTGGCCAACCCCGATCACAGAAGTTTTCCGAAATTGGGAGTTGAAATCCCGGGATTGGGTGAGTTTTTCAGGGTTTTGTTCGATATCGGATACACAGGCGGTGTTTCCGTTGAGGCAAACGTCAGCGATTTGGAAATGGATTTCCGCAACGCGGCACTGTGTTTAAGAAAGTTCATGGATGATTGCCACCCATCCGATTCTCAATAAAGCTCGATTTTCAATGCAGGTCATAGGGGCCGCTATAAAGGGCCGTAGCATCAAGTCGGTCCATCGCAAAAATTGGATAACAGTGGTACCTTTCTATCTGGCTGCGACCGATTTACCGCATGATCAATCGGTCAGAAATTCTTAACTAAGTTTAAAAATTCATCGAGCTGAAAATGGCGACAGAAACTATCAAGCCTGGATTTCCGAATGTAACCAAGATTGCTTACGAAGGCCCCAATTCGACGGACCCACTTTCCTTTCGCTGGTACAACCCTGAGGAAATGGTTGAAGGTAAGTCAATGGAAGATCACTTCCGTTTTGCAGTCGCCTACTGGCACGCATTCAGAGGAACCGGCGCTGATCCGTTTGGTGCTCCAACGATCGTGCGAGACTGGGACGCCAACGACGGCTCAGTTGAAAACGCATGTAAACGAGTGCGGATTGCTTTCGAGTTTATGGAGAAATTGGGAGTCAAATATTATTGCTTCCACGATCGCGATGTCTCCCCCGAAGGTGCATCGGTAAGTGAATCCAATGCAAATCTGGATCAAGTTACAGATGTTTTAGAACAAGAACAGCAACGAACCGGGATCAAGTTGTTATGGGGGACGGCGAATTTGTTTTCACATCCTCGCTACGCACACGGTGCCGCGACCAGTTGTGTTGCCGACGTGTATGCTCACGCTGCGGCCCAGGTAAAAAAAGCGATGGAGGTGACTCAAAGACTTGGCGGCGAGAACTATGTTTTCTGGGGTGGCCGTGAAGGATATCAAAGTCTACTGAACACGGACCTTAAACGCGAAATCGATAATCTCGGTCGCTTCCTTTCCATGGCGGTTGATTATGCTGACAAAACTGGCTTTGGCGGCACGTTTCTAATTGAGCCAAAACCGAAAGAGCCAACGAAACATCAATACGATTCAGACGCCGCCGCCTGTATCAATTTTCTGCGACAATACGGTTTGACTGAGCGGTTCAAGTTGAACATCGAAACCAATCACGCCACGCTCGCTGGCCACAGCATGATGCATGAACTGGATTACGCCGGGGCACAGGGAATGCTGGGTTCGGTGGACGCCAATACCGGTGATACGTTGCTGGGCTGGGATACCGATCAATTCATGACCGATGTTTATGAAACGACAAAGATCATGTTGATGATCTTGAAGTATGGCGGCTTTTCAACAGGCGGTTTGAATTTTGATGCAAAGTTAAGGCGAGAAAGTACGAGTCCTGAAGATTTGTTTTATGCGCACATTGGAAGTATGGATGCGTTTGCGAAAGGTCTGAAAGTTGCTGCTGCCATTCGCGCCGACGGAGGTTTGCAGGATGCCTTGAACCTTCGCTACGAATCATGGAATTCGGATTTAGGAAAATCAATTGAATCTGGTCAGCAGGATTTTGAATCGCTTTCCTCTTATGCCGCCGCCAATCCATGTGAGACAGTTGCTTCGGGGCGGCAAGAGTATATCGAAAACTATATCAATCGCATTATTTGTTAGGCGAAAGCTGAGTACGATCGCATTGAAGCTGCAATCAAAAGTCAAGTTGGTGACCGGTGGAATACGCTTTGCAAGTTGGGTTTTGATAACTTGCGGTGTTTGTACTGCCTGACATTGCCCGTAAATCGCCGTCTGCCGGTTCATTTTGAATGCAGTTTCGAAAAAGTTCGATGTGCCATGTTCTCAAGTTGCGAATCAAACTAGAATCCGCCCACCAAGTTACTTTTCACGTGGTCTACAAGCTCACTAAGGAAACGCTTGTAGCATTCCCTCCTAGCCACTTCAAAGGATTTTTATGTCCATCGCTTCAGAACAATGGATTCATGATGCGCGCACTGTGATGAAACAGTCGCCTGTTGACTACTTTCAAATTGAACCGGTCAAGTATTGGACGGATATGATCGTATGTACTGTTTGCACTTATGTTGCTGCGTCGATCTACCTGATGTCGCCATTGTTTTCCTGGCAACAAATTGTCACGTTTCCAATCGCAGCGTTTTGGCTTTATCGGGCGAATTCGATGGTTCATGAAGTTTCGCACCTTTCGAAAAAACAGCTTCCAAGCTTCAGCCTCGCCTGGAATTTATTGCTTGGCATTCCAACCCTGTTTCCTTCAACCTTCTTTACCACGCACCATCGTGACCATCATAGCGGCCGGCACTACGGTACACCTCAGGATCCAGAATACATCATCAACGTGTTTACTCCCGGCAGTATCGCGAGCACTGTGTTTTACTTTTTGCATTTATTTGTCTACCCGATTTTCGTGCTGCTGCGGTTCATGTTCGCGCCGATCTCTTATCTGCATCCGACGTGGCGTGAATTTACGCTTCGCCGACTTTCTTCATTTACCTTGAATTGGAAGTACGAACGAAACTTGAATCGCATGGATCGACGTACATTCAATGTTGTCGAGCTATTGTGTTGTGCAAGGGCGTGGCTGATTCCACTTGGAGTGGTTATTGGAATCAGCGACTGGACTCGAATCCCACTTTTGTATCTGATCGCGATCACCGTGCTGATGGCAAATCAAATGCGGTTTTTTGCCGATCATCATTTCGAAAGTCATGGCCAGCAGATGAGCATGGCCGATCATATTGCCGATTCATGCAACTACAGCAAGAACGATTTTTTGACCTGGCTGTTTTTTCCATTCACGATTCGTTTTCATGCGTTGCACCATTTGTTTCCAACGATTCCATATCACAATCTGCCCGCAGCCCACGATCATTTGACGGCAAATCTTCCAGAAGATTCTGTTTACCATACGCTCGACCAACCCGGTTGGTGGCACACGGCAAAGCAAACTTTGAACAAGAAGGCGGACAAGGTCGTTGTAGCCGAAACTCAGTTTGACGATCGTGCTTTCCTGGAAGAGGCAAGCGTCGCCGAAAACACAAACGAACCCGCCGTCACAGTCAGCTCCTCACGGTGACAGATGCGTCGATGTTGACTTGCAAGATTATGTGGACTTGATTCTGATCCGCACCAAAATGGCGGATCAGGCACATCAGCGCCACAAATCAGGCCAATTAATCAAAGCGTTCTTGCATGGTAAAAAAGTGCATGGCTAAGCGCAAACCAAAAATTCGGATTCGGAGCTATGGCATCTACTCCAAATGGGAATCGGAATCCAAAGACCTGCCCAAGATCAAAGAATTCACGACTCACGTGCCGGCAGAAATAGATGTTGAGTTTGGATTTATCGTCAACATCATCGGTGCCAAGAATCAGGAATTGGAATATTGCATTTACCATCCTGGAATTCTTGATGCCCATGGCAACCGACGGGCCCCTTTTGCTGGAACCGTTTACGCCAAAACCAATGACTGGAACTTCTATCTTGGCGATACGATTTGGGCCCCGATTGCTGACAAACTTGGTGATTGGCGAATGACACTGGATCTGGACGGCACCACCATCGCCGAGAAAACTTTTAAGCTGTTCCTCGAATAGCGAATCGAACGGAATTCGGCGTATTCAAATCACTCGTCGTCGCAACCTCTTGAACGCCAGCTGATATCGTCTTTGTCGCCGTTATCGTCTTTTCGATCCGGTCCAAGAGAGTAGACCTTCCAAAGATTGGCTTCCCGTTTGATTGTCATGGTATCTGCGGTAAACGGATTCGACACCGTGACGCATCATGGCCGCAACCAATCTTGCGTCGTGGGCCGGTTTGCCGCGAGCCTCTTTTTCATGAACAAGCGTATGCCATTGTTCGAAAATTGAGCGTTCATCCAGTTAGCCATAACGTCATTGAGCAATGGACTCATGTCGACACGACGATATG
>CAYONX010000068.1:0-21792 GCA_964405425.1 uncultured Pirellulaceae bacterium
CTGAAAAACCGGCAAAACTGTTGGAGCCGTGCTATTTTGAACTAAACGCTATCTAATACCAATGTCGTCGTCATGGTTTTAAACGGATCTAAAAGCAATCTCACAATGGGCATCCTACAACAACAAGCCGGTTTCAATTCTGTGACTCGAAAAAATTGGGAACTCTTCACTTCCCATCGAGAACACACCACTCGTTTGATTTGTGAAGCGACCCAACGACTCGAAAGCTCGATCAACAACCCCTCGTTGGCGATTTTGGGGGTGGGCAATGGAAATGACCTGGACTTAAAAACGCTTGCGACGAAATTCGCCAAAATTCATCTTTTTGATTTCGATGCGGCGGCTTTGGAGCATTTGCAATCCCAGCAGCTAAGCGATCCAGCGGTTGCCCAGTCCGTCGTTGTCGAGCCTCCGGTTGACCTAACCGGAGCTTCCAATGAGCTGGAAAATGTGACCGGCGATTTGCCCCAAGCCGAGGCAATTGAACTGGGGAACAAACTTCGAAACGTTAGCAACGTACTGCCAGATCGAAAGTTTGACCTGGTGGTTTCGACCTGTTTGCTGACTCAACTTCTCAATCACGTTGTTCATTGTGTCGGCGATCAGGCGGAGTTCAAAAACTACTTGATGATCATGATTCGCGATGGCCACTTAAAGCTAATGAGCCGGCTAATTCGTCCGGCAGGAGTGGGTGTTCTTGTCACGGACTTTGTTTCTAGCGACACCTTGCCCGAATTGAATCAGGCGAACACAGCTCAAGCCACGCTGGAGGTGTCCCGAAAAGCGATCGAATCTCGCAATTTTTTCACCGGCACCAACCCTTGGGCCGTTAAAGATTCACTATCAAAGATTACGCCAGAAAACCCAGCATTGCCTTGGAGTATCGCTCCGCCGTGGCGATGGGAAATTGGACCGCAACGAAGCTATGCCGTTACGGCGATCACTTTTTCAGTTGGCGCGGTTTGAATCACAAAAACGGGAGCTTGCGCACAAAAAAACCGAGATCCAGTGCGTAACCGCCGTTCCAGATTCGACGCTTGCATCGTCAGATTCGTTTCCTGCCTTCATGGATTAGCTGTTTCTGGTTGCACTCGATATTGTTGCTGGAATTCGAACAAGATTTTGACTGGAAAACAATTGACCTCGCCGCTCTGTCAGCAATTTAAATGCAGCAAATCCAGTTTCTGCCAAGTGAGGGCACGTTAAGACTGACGGAACCTTCCGTGTTTGCTTGAACGAATGGTTACCGTTTCAGAAAGCCAAAATGATAACGGTCGTTACGAAAGGCATCGCTGGGACGCCGGTCTATTGAAGATGAAAAACGGTTTTTGATGCTGCTTACCTTTGCATCATAACGGTTCGACTATTACTCAAACTCGACCGTATTCTTGTAATCGTCGACCGCGGTTAAAATTGCGAACATGAAATACGTTTCAGCATTGACCGTTTTGGTTATGATTGCCTTTGCTGCCAACAGCATTTTGGCTCGGCTTGCATTGTCGACCGACAGCATTGGCTCGCTATCGTTCAGCATCATCCGCATTTTGGCCGGAGCAGTCGTGCTGGCGCTGATTGCGAACCCGCAACGGACGCTGCGATCAGGAAGCTGGACGGCGGCCCTTTATTTACTGGCCTACCTTGTGTTCTTCTCGTACGCGTATTTGTCGCTCGACGCTGGTACGGGTGCTTTGATCCTTTTTGCCACGGTCCAGATAGTCATGATCGGATCCGGCATTCGTCAGGGCGAACGTCTGTCGGTGGCGCAGTGGGCAGGGCTTGTCATCGCCTGCTGTGGGCTGTTCTTTCTGCTGCGACCGGGCACAGCATCGTCTCCGAAGCCAATTGGAGCTTTAATGATGGCGCTATCCGGCTTGGGTTGGGCACTGTATTCTTTGCGCGGGCGAAGTGCTGATTCACCAACGCTGGCCACGGCAGGCAATTTTGCAAAAGCTGCCCTTTGCGCCATCGGGATTGGCGTCCCGCTTTTGTTTGTGATGCCGGAAGAATATCCTTCAGCAAAAGGGATCACCCTCGCGATCTTGTCCGGCGCCGTGACTTCCGGTCTTGGTTACTCGCTTTGGTATAAAGTCCTGCCGAACCTTGCAACAACGCAAGCCAGCATCGCACAACTTTCGGTACCGGCGATCGCTGCCGTTGGTGGGATGGCTTTCTTGAATGAGACAGTCACTATACAGCTCGTCATCACCACTGCTTTAGTGCTGGGCGGTGTGGCAATGGCGACGATGTGGCCCAATAAGAAAACGGCTTAAGTCGGTCCGCATCGACACGCGAACCGGCGAATGCGTCAAATGCGTCAAATCGTAGCCATAAAACGATACCGGCACGGACAATACCAGCACGACGCGCAAGTCTTTTTGTCTCTCAAAGGCGCTACTAATCGCCCAATTCAAGGATTAACCCAACGGTCGTTTGTGGGTTGGAAGGGTCAAGCGTTATGCGATTGGCAATCCAACCTTCGTTTTGCTCCAGAATACGATGTCCTGCCCCGTCGGAAAATAGCTCCGAAATTCCAGACCGCTCAATCGTGGTACCCATCTTTTCAGGCATGGTGTCGATACCGGCGATCGGATCGTCGCTAACCCACGCTCGACCGGCGGAATCAGTGACGGTGATCTTCGCCGTACTTTGCTCAAGCTGCTCCAGTGCATGAACAACTCGGTCCAGTAGATCCATTTCCAGTGTGACAAAACCGAAGAGCTTTCCCGTTGTATCGTCAAACACGGGTGTCGTTGCAAGCAGACTGACCTCTTGGCGTTTCGTGCCAGTTTGTTTGTTACGGTAACGCGTTGTCAGTAGAACATCGGCTGGCGACAACTGGCCAATTTCGGCCAGGAAGTCCTGATCGTCCAGACTTTCCAGCTGGCTGTCTGGCAAACGGCGAACGAACCCCACTTCGCCAGCATGTCGCTGCGCACGGACGACTGGTGTTGCCTGATCGCTTTCGATGGCTGCGTAGTAGACACAGTGGTAATTCGGATTCGCTCGCAGCAAGCCTATATAGATCGTTGCCAGACGTTGTTCCCAAACCTCTTTGTCTTCACCAGTATCTTGGTCAGTACCTTTAACATCTTTTCGCGCATTCACGATCGCCTGGATAGGAGGCAACGTCGACATGAATCGTGTGTTGCGCATCAACTCAATGGCGGTCGACTGAAGTTGAACCTCCACTTCATTGCTGTAGACACTCAATTCATCGAACTGCCGCTGCTGGTTAGCAAGATGGTTCTGGCGAAAAGCGACGGCCAATGTCGACGCGGCAACGCAGGCAACGATCAGACCGGCAGCAATGATTTGAGACCAGACTTGATTTTGTCGTACCCAACGCTGGACTCGTTGCACAAATGTTTCGCGTTGAGCGGAGACCGGCTCTCCCGCCATCCACCGCTGTACGTCATCCGCCAATTCCATGGCCGATTGGTAGCGCGCGTATTGTTTTCCGGCCATCGCCTTGCTGCAGATCGCCGCCAACGTAGCATCCACCCCGCTGTCAATTTCCAGCGCGTTGGGGGTTGGGTGACTCGCGATTGCGGACAACATATCACGCATCCCCGTAACGTCAGCTCGCTCGGCTGATACTTCATGCGGAGCACTGCCCGTCAAGATCGCAAACAGAATCGCCCCCAGGCCGTAGATGTCGGTGCGTTCATCCAGATCATCGATGCGTCCAGCCGCTTGTTCGGGAGCCATGTACAGCGGGCTGCCCAACACTTGCCCCTGCATGGTGCTCTGCGAAATCGTCTCATCGGAATCGAGTTCCATACTGGATTCACCAAGGTTGACCTCGCCAATGACTCTGGCGATGCCCCAGTCGATCACAATCACCTGTCCAAAACTGTCGATCGCAATGTTCGCAGGTTTCAGGTCACGATGAATCACATGCCGAGAATGAGCATGACCAATCGCCTGGCAAACGCTAACAAAATCATCCAGCAATCGGCGAATAATCATAGGATCATCGTCGCCTTCGGCGCGGCGCTCGTGATACTCCATGATTGCGTCATGCAACGTCGTCTTTCCCAGGAACCGCATCACGTAAAAGGACTTACCAGTGCTGTCTTCGGTCCCAAGTTGATGAATTGGAACGATCCCTGGATGCTCCAGTCGTCCTGTGATCACGGCCTCTCGATCAAAACGCTCCACAACAGCCGGCGAGTCGTTCCCGGAAATTTCCTTGATGGCGACATAACGTTTAAGACTTTCATCAAACGCCAACCAGACTCGCCCGAGTCCTCCCTGGCCGATTTTTCTGATCAATCGGTATCCATGCATCGCACGCCGATGATCCGACGAATCAGACACTCCAGCACCTGCAGCGGCTTGGATCCCCATTAAGCGAGAGATGCGTCCAGAGGGATCGAGCGCTTCAAGCGTCCCGGCAATTAGACTTTCGTTGGTTGAGCCAAGCGGGCCATTGTTCGTTAATTCGGTCAGGACCGTATTTACTTGAGTCGCCAATTCCTGCCGAGCCACATCATCAATCAATCCAATTTCAACAAGGTGATCAAGAAGTGGCACGCTGCCGTGAATTGTCCAGCTGCGAATCGCTTCTAACAGCTTTCGTTCGCTGACGAAGCCTTGTCGCAATGAAACGACGGCCGCTGCAATGTCTTGTTGTTCTTTCGGAAACCGAGGAACGGTGATATCAAGAGTGTCCATGAAGCCTTCATCATCGGGAACAGATTCACTATTGGGATCAGTTTCGATGAAACGAGTTTCATTATTGGGGTCAGGAACCATGCCGTTCGTTTTCTATCTGGACATTTCGCTATATCAACGATCTTGTTTTTTCCGTCACGTCCTTCGTTGCGATTGCAATCTCAGGATCGCAACCCGATTGAATTCTATATTTCACAGTATAATTCAAAGACAACCGGGCGTTTGCGTGTCCCAGTCAGATGTTATGAATATCTATTTTGAGTGGAATAGCTCTTCGCCAAAGATCTCCCTTTGTTCATAGGGAGTCGTCGTTTGCAAAAGCTTGTCCAGTTCCGGCAAGCGATAATGCGGAACCATTGAAAACAGGTGATGTGCCAGATGCAGGTCCATTCCGTAAGGAAAAACCGCCCACTTCATCAACCACGGCACTTCAGCGTCTCTGGTGTTGTTGAAACGCCCCGGCAATGTGTTGCTGTGCTGGATGTCTTCTCGCAAAATCATCAAGAATGAAAACGTCGTCGCCAGTGGCAGCACCCATAGCACGTAGTACGCCATTACAAATGGCAAGCCTGTCGACAAACGCAATTGGACGAGCAGCGAGAACAGTATCGCAATAAAAAGCATCCGGCCAATCAATGCAAACTTTGGATCAACGTACGGTTTAAAGGTTCCTTCGATCAGAGAATCACGGGGTGCGATCGCAACAAAGATCGAAGCAAGAACCATCACACCGCCTGTCATTGGCCATAACATTTGCAATTGGTCGGCAAAATATACGTAACCAAGTCCACTCAAAAATACGATCAGAAACGAGGCGAAAATCAGGCGGCTGACCCAGCTGCCCTTCCGTCGAAATTTCGCCAGCACGCCTGTTAACAGAGCCAGCTTTAAACGGATGAATAAAAACCGAAGCTGGTTCGGAATTGCCATCGCCGGTCCGATAATACACCGCCACAAAAATGTCCCGCGTTCCATTGGCGGTTGGTATTGGTGTCCGCAGACGGACATATAGGCATAGTCAGGATCTAATTCGGGATCGTTGGTGTGCTGGTGATGAGCCATGTGTTGAATGCGATAATTGTACGTCGTTACCCAGATTGGATAGAAACAAAACCAATCGCTTGCCAGCTCATTCAGCATCTTGTTTCCAAACAACGAGAAATGACTCGCTTCGTGGCCCAGCATGACTAACCGATGCTGGCCAATCCCAATCAAAACGGAAACGGCTGCGACCAAAGGAATAAAGATCCATGTCGACATCATCGATTGAGCCCAAGCAGCGCAAATCAGGAATCCGAGCCCAATGAATACCGAGAGGTAACTGTATTCCACAGCCAGGTAACGCCAGTTCGTCCAATTGTCGACTTTGCGCATCTTGTTGATCTGGCTGACGATTTCGCGATTCTTAAGTTCACCGAGTTCATCTTTGGCAGCAATTCGTCTGCCGGTATTTGGTTCGCTTAATTTTGTGTTCATCTCAACCTACTTTCAACTCAGCTAACAAAATCAGTCGGGCGAAGGTGCATGCTTACGTATTTCGACTAGGACTCAGGCTTTGATTTTTTGACATGCAGCATAAGCAAGGCGGGCAATATCAAAATGTCCGCAATGATCGCCAAAACCAGCATACACGTAATTGAAATGGAAAAGTTGCTAACTACGGTCATTTCACTGAATCCGTAAACCAGCAACCCTGCACTTCCAATCGCAGTTGTTTCTAACATTGCGGGTCCACATTGGGAAATCGCTTTTCGAACCGGGCCCAAAATATTGGTGGTTGAGCCTCCGAATGCTCGAAATCGAATCAAAAAATGCGTTGTATCATCGACGGCTATCCCCAAGGCGACACTGGCAGTCATCGCAATGGCCAAATCAATCGGCCAGTTCAGCCAGCCAAGTGAGCCAAAAAGGACGACAATAGGAAACAGGTTCGGCAACATCGCCAGCAGCCCCAGCCAAAAAGAACGTAACACGACCATCAGCACGGGAGTGATGATGACAAACGCCAATAAAAAGTTTCGATAAAAATCCTGTAACAGTGTGACTTGAGCACTGTGAAACAAGTGGTTCTTTCCCGTGTAGCTAAGCTGAATAGGGTGAGACGCAGCCACAGCGAATTCATCTTTCTCGGACAATCGGCTGATTGCCTCTGCCGCAGTGTCCAAGACCAACTCTTGCAGTTGACTGACATCCGTTTCTTCGGTGAAGGGAAACCTGAGACTGATCCGCCAGGTTTCAGAATCGGAAGAGATATTCAGAAATCGCGATTTGGCAAGCTCGTCCCGTTGACTGTCGATTCTAGCTTGAATGATTGAACGTTTCACGTTGGACGTGATACGGATACCTTTCGGTTCTCGAGGAAGGTAATTCAGCAGCGAATGTGTTGGGCCAACTTCTTTTAAAGCGGACACGTATCGTTGGATCTTGTAAACCATTTGGGCGCGAACATGAAAATTATCAGCACTAACGTCTTCAAACTCGATCACCAATTCGGATTGGTCGATCGGTCCAATTTGATTTTCCAGATTCGCTAATTTGATTATGAAATCAGATTTTGCACTGAATAGTTTTTCAACTTCGACTCTCGCCGACAATCGCGACAGCCCGATTGCCGAAAATGCCATTAACATTATTCCAGCAAAGGCCAAAACAACCCGGTACCGCTTTATATATTCTGTGATTTGGTTCCAGAAATGATGTCCAGCACGTTTGGCCAAATTCTCTTGGCCCGTTTTCCCCAGCCTATGCAACAACCAGGGAACGACGACCAATTGGAATACGAGCGCGAAACCTGCTCCGGCGGCACAAAACAGCCCAAAACTGCGAATAGCTGGAAAGCTGCTGCGCATCAAAGACAACATTCCAATCGCAGTCGTTACCGTCGAAATAGTGCACGGCTTCCAACTGATTGAAAGCAATGTTTTTGGATCGCCGATTGCTTCCAGGCTGTAATGAATTAAGTGTATGCTTCCAGAGGTTGTCAGGATGTAAACGAGGGCCGGGATAATCGACATCAGCCCGCCAAATTTGAATCCGAACATCGGAACAATCGCGATACTGCACGCCGCAGCTCCAATCGCGGCCAGGAAGACAATCGAAGATAAAAGTATGTTTCTTAAGCAATAAAGTGAAACGATCGATGCGAAGAAAATGGACGGCAACAGAAAAAAAACAAATGATTCCCGCAAAGTATTGTCAATGTTAATTCCGACGTACGGATAGCCTCCGAAATTCACATCCTGTAACTCAAGGTCTGGTGTCTCAGCAATTGCCAGCTCTATCTGACGCAGCGACTCTCTTCTATCAGCCGTGCCTTTCTTGGTTAACTCGATGATCGCCAGCGTTTGCCTGGGATCGTCAACTCCGAAAAAGACACCTCTGAATCGATTGACGATATGCTTGATCGCGAGGTTCATTTCAGAACGAATCTTGTCAATTACATCGGCGCCGTTGACAACCGACTGAATCAGATGGTCCTTGTCGTTGCTTAAGATTTTCTCGCACAGCTGTAGCAAGCGAGGGTCGTCTATCGTGCAGCCGTCCCAAGTCACCAACAAGAAATCGTCAGAGCCAAACTTCGCTTCGAATTGATCGTATACATCACGAGCAGGCGAGTTGTCTGGTAGCCATTGCACCACGTCTTCGGTGTTGGACTGAAACTTTGAAAGACCAAATACGCAAAACACCGAACTCAGAATCAGCAGCGCGACTCCGAAAACATCAAATTTCGATAGCCTTGTTAGATTATCCAAAGAATGCTCGTTTTGTCATTTGCAATGCAACTGCTTTGACTAATGCCCGCTTCAAAGTCGACCGGCAAGGCTCTGAAATATTGCTGGGTGAAGATGAACCTGTTGAGGAACCCGAAACCGTTCTGGCAATCGTAACAGAAAAGCAATTTCAGTCTTGCCCAAAACATGGCATTCTTTTCATGGTTTTTACGGGTTGACTACCGTGACTGTCTCCACAAAATTTCTATCTTGTCGATTGGTAAAACGGAAAATGCGGGTTAGTAAATTTAGCCGTTTGGGCATGTCGCCAGTCATCGCATCTCCATTGCTCCGACCGCCATTCCGCAGATCGCCAATCCGTCTAGGCTAGAAACTCCAGCTATGCCGAAATGCCCTGAAAATATTGAAATTACGATTCAAATATCACCAAGAGTGTAATGATTCGCTGTCAATTTCGACTAACATACTTGGACCGCATGGAGGCGATTCCACCCTCCATAAATAGATCGTTGACCGCTTCTATGAATCAAAGTTTCTCCAAATGAATCTGACAAGCTTTCCTGTAAGTCCCAGTGAGTCGACAGACAGTCACAATCCGTCAAGGCTTCGTCAAATCGTATCCATGCGCATTGCAGAAAAAGGCAAACCGCTGTTCTGTATTCACCCGTCCGGTGGCGATGTAGGTATTTACCGAAAGTTTGCAGCGAGAACAGGGCCCGAACTATCCATTATTGGGATTCAATCGCGGCTTGAGTGCGGTGCGTCGACAGAGTATTCGACACTGAACGAAATGGCATACGATTACGCCTGCCTCATCAATGAACATCAGCCAATGGGTGCAATCAGGATGCTAGGATTTTCCCTTGGTGGATTCCTGGCTTCGCTGATGGCCCACGAGCTTCAACAATTTGGGCGGTCGGTTTCTTTCCTGGGCTTGATCGACAGTAATCCAAATTGGACAACTGCGACAGAAACTTCTCGCCAGGAATTGTGCTTGAGGCTAACGCAAGTTTTCACGAAGTTCCAAAGTATTGGAGTCATGAAACAAAAGCCGCTGGAAACTGTTCAGAAAGACGTTGCCATTCTTGTTAACTTTTGCTTCGACGTTCAGCATCCCTCACCAGCTGAAGTCATGGCAAAGACGACGGCGATGGGCTACGTACCAAGTCGGCAAATGGACGTTAACCTTTTGATGAAATTCACAAACAGCTTCCTGACGCATTGCCGACTTCTAAAGGATTTTGAGCCTCCTGAAATCAATTGCCCGTTGTACCTTTGGTGGCCAAGTGAAACGTCAAAAGACAACGAATCGGGATCAAAACTGTGGCGGCAAACGTCGCAGTTCGCAGTTTCCGAATCAGTCATTGATGGCAGTCACTATTCGATCATGCGAGGTTTAGCAGTTCGGGTTTTGTCTGCAGAAGTTGAAGCTGCCGTGGCACGTGAAGACGCCTCGTAGAACCCCATCAGAGGTCGACTGACGATCCTGATACCGATCCAAGGATCCGTCGCTTCCATGAGTCGAGCAAACCTTCGGCCGTTTCCCGCGTTAACAGTGACGAAAGATAAGATGCGTCCAGAGTTAATCGATTGCGGTAAAAGTTAACCGAAAAGTTGACAATTACATTGGTATTGCAAGGGGGTGACACGTGAAACGACTTGACGACCAAATCTTTGACTGACATTTCGCCATTGCTGTCGCTCAGTTTCCCATTGCTAAACACTCGCCCTAAATTGGTCATGATCGTTGTCGCAATAGGCATCACATTCCTGGAGCAGTCGTTCCTTCCAAAACTGAAGAGTCTGATGATTGGCCAAATCCTGGCATACGAATTAATCGATTCTATCCATGAATATTGAAGGCGCCATCGACGGATAAAATCCATCTGGTTTTCAAGGTCCGACACCAAAACCGGATTGCTTGCGCTGTCATCGAGCAAGTTTTTTCTTGTTGCTTCCAGATACGCAATCGACACGCAATTGGCTGCAGGCATACGGTGGTGTCGTTCGTCTCGCAGAGAAAACGGCACGAGAATTCGAAGAGCGCGTTTACTGGATTCTGCCTCTGATTCGAGCGTTTCGGCATCTTCATCATTGTCCGATTTCGAATTGCTCTCGAGATGCTCATTGAGTGTATGAAAAAGCTCACTGGCTAAAACCGAGTTGGTCGATACCGACAGTCTTTTCGCATACGCACCAAGTTGCTTTGTTTCGCCTTCACTAAATTCTTTGCTGCAATGCTTTGGCGGATCCGAATAGATGTCACCGTCAGAACCATTCTGAATGCTTGTGGACTTTGAAAATGCCCTCGGCTTTGACAGTAGCATATTGCCAACTCGACGCGGCCGAATCACAATCGCACGCCAAATACGATCGAAAAGACTTAATTTACTTACGGCAGGAAGATTGCGATTACGTAATTGTTCCTCATCAACAGCCGCCAAGTCGCTCAGTGAATCAGTTTTGTCACCCATCAGGCATTGATATCGATGGAGAGTGTTCTCTATGAAGTCGGTTGCGCCTTTGCCGTCACAGCATGCGTGGTGGTACACGAATTTCATGACGATACAGTCCTGACCGTTGACAACGAAATGCCAACCATAAAATCGAAATCCAATTTCGTTTTCTAAATCTATTGGCACAAAATCCTCTGGAAAACCGCTGCCTTGAGCTGGATCTCCTTCATACCAGCAGATTGTTGGGGTCGTGTTCGAAGCCGGACGCCAATGGCTGTCACGATGGGTTTGGCCAACCGTTGCATTGGCTTGCAAAAGTGGTTGCCGTTTTAGTTCAGCCGAAATTGCTTTCGAAAAGTTCGCCTCATCCACAACGCCAACGCAGTCCAATCGAAAAACAAACTCCATTGGAGAGGCCGAAACGCGGTCAGACATTGACCATTCGAACGGCGAGAAGGCAAGATTTTTCAAAACATTCATTCAGTAATTCTAACTCATCACTACCTTTGGAATTCTTTATTTTCCCAGCAGCGAAGCTTCGAAAGGAATGATGCGACTATCCTGACGGTTAACCAACAGGATTCCGACTACCTTGCCATCGTCCGCCGAAAGGACTGGTGAGCCATGCCATAGTTCAGAATCGCCGTCGAAATGTGGCAATGTCCAATCGCTGCGGATGTAAGAGCCTTCGATTGGGTAGTGCAGAAAGGTGATGTCACTGTCGCCGACGTTGGCTCGAACAGCAAGAACACTTTCTTGCGCTTCTGGTTCGCGGAAATCGGAAGCGTCGAGCCACGCAATGCCTTCTAGTGACGGCCAACTGATGACGCCCAATTCAGCAACCGATGCAGGTTCAATTTGGTCGCTGGGGTTCTCCATCGACTGGTTGCCGTTGGAAGTTGCGGCTAAAAGAAATTGTGTGCCGTCGATTGCTTTCTCGGTGAATAAGGCTGCATCGGACGGAAGCAATATTTTCTTTGCTCCAGCAGCCGAACGAAACGGGATCGCATTCAAATTTTCAAAACGAGTACGCTTACCCAGCAAGCCTTTTTGCTTCCACTGTTTCTGAATTTTTATCGCGCCTCCCAAATCGACAGTCGTCGAAGAAACGGCATTAGCGGCGACAAACCAATCGTCCTCTGGTTTTGCGTTCAAGCGAAAAATGTGCCCCGGTTGGATGGGCTCGCCGTTCGAATTGATCGTCAAGAAAGAAACTCCGCCCTGGGCAATCGAGGCGAGTGATTCGGTATCGAATTTCAAACCTTCGGACAAACTGAAATCAAAATTAATACCGCTGGTTGACCAGAAGCGTGACGACGTCGTCAGGTTTTGCCGGTGACGCTCAAAGATTTTGGCGCGGATGTCAACAAACCTTGAATCTTGGGAAAGGTTGACTGACAAAATTCGCCCGACATTGACACCGCGAAAAGAAACACTTGAACCAGGCGCTACACTGTATCGCTTATCACCACGAATCACGAATTCAATGCCCGGGCTGGATGCATCTTCGGGAGGCGGTTCAATCAACCCATCGAATTGATATTGCCGTTGGGAATCGCTTGGACCTGGAGCCAGCGAAACGTATTTGTGGCCGACCGCAGTTTCCAATCCAGCGATTCGAGTCAAACTCAATTGTGGTCGTACGATCCAGAATCGCGTGCCCTCGCGAGCCAGATTGGAGGCGGAGGATCGCAGCGTGATAGAAACATCGACATTGCTCAAATTGTCGCCCAATTCAACAGCATCGACCGTTCCAACTTCGATGCCGCGATACAAAACTTGATCTTCGGGCTGCAAACCGTGTCCTTCGGGAAATCGGACCGTGATCGGCAAGCCGGATTCTGGCATCGATTGCCACACCAAACCGATCGCCAATAACAAACATGCAGCGGTCAGCCACCACATTGCCGAAAATCCTCGTGGACCAGCCGGTGCCGATGTCGCAGCGACAGGAATGTCGCGCTGTTGTGTCGAAGTTGCTTTGGAATCGCTCATGATCAATTTAATTTCGCTATGCGGTTACTCTTTGAGGTTTCGCTATACGTTATGCGGTTTCGTTTTCCCAAATGGCGTGCGGGTCAAAAGACAGTGATGCAACCATGCTCATGGCGACGCAGCCAACAAAAGCAACAATCGCTGGCCCGAAATGAAACTCTACCAGATCGCCAAGTTTCACCAACATGACCAGAAACGCAAGTAGCATCACATCCATCATGCTCCACTTGCCGAGATGTTCCATCCATCTTAACGTCCAAGCTTTGTGTTTTCGGTGCAACAATTCAAAGAGGCTTAATTCCAGCAGCAACACAATCTTGGTTATCGGAAATACGATCGAAAACAAAAACACGATACCGCCAACGAACCAGGTTCCGTGTTGAAACAATTCAATAATCCCACCGAGCAGACTGGATTCGCTTTCCATGCCCAGCCGTTCAATCTGAAGGATTGGAAGCAGCACGGCGGGCCAAAACAGAAAAAACGCTGCCAAAGCGGCGGCTGCAGTTCGACTTGCCGATTTCATCGTACTGTTTCGTTGGGCGAATTTACTGCCACAACGAGTACAGAAACAGGCTTGCGCGTCGGCCACTTCAGGAAGCTGATGGATCAATCCGCAACAATGACACGCTTTGAGTTGGTTTGCCGGCGACATTTGATTCAGTGAGTTGTTTTAGGGGTTCGTTTTTGTGCCAGCGAAGGTGTTTTCTACACGGATTGAGAATCAGGATTGCTTGCCCCCGCACACGCCGGTTCGTTGATTTTACAAGTACTTATATAAAATTCCATTTGCCAAACACATTTTTAACGCCTATTTTTTACCAGCCAGGCAGTTTATTAAATGTCGCGCTTAAATGTTGAGCGGTTTGGCACTATCGGCTGCGGCTCATCAAACGGACTGTCATCCAGGTAAAAAAGGCGACGCCAGCGATATTGCACGCGGCATCCCAGACGTCCATGGTTCGAGATGGGAAGAATTGTTGACTGAATTCTTCGCCAAGCGAAAAAATTAATACCGCGATGGAGCCAATTTGGAAGTAGCGGTTGTCGAACGTGCGACCCGTCAATTTTAGATGCGCCATTCCAAGTGCAAAATTAACCGCCATGGCAAGAGAGCCGTACACACCAAAGTGGGCTATTTTGTCGGCCGCGGGCAAGCCTCGTATTTTGCTCGCAAATGGAATTTGAATTTCTGTATTCAATGAAACAATGATAAAACAAAGCACTGTGAAAAATGTTGCAGCCACCAAGCGTGGCCGCCATAAACGGTCGGGCTTGGCCAACGAGTCAATTGAAATATAAGTCTGAAACATTTAAGCGTTTTGGGTGGTTAGATTAATGGGCGCTGACTGGCAAATTCAACAAATACTAAGTTCGAAGGTGCGGTGAAAATATTGAACGAACTCACAAACGAATCCGGTAGAAATTTTTCTGCACCTGAAACATCCGGTGGTAAATCGCTGAAACCACTGAGAATTTGGCCGGCGATAGTACTGATTATCGGAATGCTGGTCGCCAAGTATTTACCATCTCTATGGAAAGATGGTCCGGCCGAACTTTGGATGTCTGCGGCCTTTGGACCAATGCTTTTGGGATTGGTTGTGGTGCTTTGGTGGTTGCTGGCAAGTCGTGCCAGCATGGTTGAGCGGTTGTTGGGAGTGCTGTTTATCGGAGGTATTGCAGCGCTAATCATTAGTTTTGGTTTGCATCCGTCGATGCGAGGGCCAGCAACGTTGATGGTTACCATTCCCATGGGGACTGCCGCATTTGCGATCGGTGCGATTTTATTTGCTCGAAATTTAACGATGCGTCGGACCGTAATTGCGCTGTTATTGGCAACGCTGGGGTTCGGATTTTCTATGCTGCTACGAAGCAACGGAATCTGGGGCGATTTCGAACCGGCATTGGGCTGGAGATGGATTCCATCTGCGGAAGAGGTTTTTATGAGTGAAGCCGAGAATCGAATCGCGGCGGAATTGACGGCGCCCGATTCTGATTTACTGGCGGCATTTGCGAATCCTGATTGGGCGGGATTTCGAGGTAACGACCGAAATAGTGTGGTAAGCGGAACTGAATTTGAAACGGATTGGTCGGTTGATGGGCCGCAGGAATTGTGGCGAGTCCGTGTTGGACCCGGCTGGTCGTCATTCGCGGTGGCTGGAACGGCCTTGTTTACTCAAGAACAACGCGGCGATCAGGAATGTGTCGTCTGCTACAGCACCGAATCGGGAGCGGAAGTTTGGGTTCACGAAATCGATTCTCGTTTCTCAGACCCTCTCGGTGGACCGGGGCCGCGAGCAACTCCAACTTTGGCCGGTGGTTCACTGTATGCGATGGGTGCCGAAGGTTTTTTGGTGAAGTTGGATCCGACCAATGGTGAGTTGGTTTGGCAAGTTGATATTAAAAAGACGGCTGGCGTATCGCCGCCGATGTGGGGATTCTGCGCTTCACCACTGGTCGTTGGAAACACCGTCATTACGTTTGGCGCGGGAGCTGGTGACAAAGGCGTACTGGCTTTCGACGTTCAAGATGGAGCGTTAGTCTGGTCAGCGCCTGCGGGAAGACAGTCGTACGCTTCACCGCATCGATGCACACTGCATGGCACCGAATATATTACATTACTTTCCAGCGTTGGAATGCATTTCATTGACCCTGAATCGGGAGCGTCGGTCAGTGATTACAAGTGGGAACAACATGGTTATCGTTCGTTGCAACCCTATGTGATCGATTCAGATTCGATCTTGTTGGCAACAGGCGCTGGAACGGGAACCAGGCGAGTCAAATTTGACGCTGAGCTCAAAGGCGAAGAAGTCTGGACGACGATGGCGTTAAAACCAGACTTCAATGATTTTGTGGTCCACAACGGGCACATTTTTGGTTTCGACGATTCCGTTTTCACCTGTATTGATCTTGATTCGGGCGAACGCAAATGGAAACGTGGTCGATACGGAAAAGGGCAGGCGCTGCTGTTAAAAAATTCCAACGCAGTTTTAGTGATTAGCGAAAAAGGAGAGTTGGTGCTGCTCGACGCCAATCCGGAAAAGCATACGGAACTTGCAAAGTTGAAGGCGCTGGAAGGAAAAACATGGAACCACCCGGTCATCGTTGGGGATAAATTGTATTTACGCAACGACCAAGAGGCGGCATGCTATCGGTTGCCAGTTCGCTCAACGGAGTCCACACCGAACGCATCCAAAGTTGACCAAAGTTTTGTGCCGTCGCCATAGTGCCCCGCCTGGCAATTTCGGCACCGAGTTTGAAGGACTTGGTTCTACAGGATTACGTCTGGACTTCGTTCAGTCATTCAAGTCACTCAGATTCGCCGCGTTTATTTTCCATGTATGCTTTTTTATGGGCTTCAATGACAACGCCAATAGCATCATCGGCTGCTTTTGTGATGCCGTGATTGAGACCGGCGTTAATGGCCGCGAAATAAGCCGCCTCGTTTTTTGGAGCGACCCAAATGGTGGCGAACCACATCGTATTAGAACCGTTGTGACAAAGCGCTGTGCCCTGTAGCAACGGCCGCTGCAATACCATCCAACCACACGCGTAATTGTTTTCATCTTCGTCATTTTGTTTTACCACCTCGTGCAATATTTTCATCGTCTCTTCTGAAACGATTGGCGGATCACTGCAGCCCGCATGAGCTAAAGCAAATTTCGCCCAATCGGCAATGGTTAAATGAACGGTACCTGCCGGACCAAGTACAAATGGATTGTCACCTTGTCGTGGCAAAAGAACTTTTCCCAGTGGCGCGTGGCCCCATGGTTGGTCAATCTTGCCTTTCGTGCCAGGCGGTCCAAAGCTCGCGGACTTCATATCAAGCACGTCAAAGAGTTCACGTTTGATTAATTTTTCCCAGCTCGTATTCTGCGTTTTTGCTGCGATCATCCCTGCGATGCAATAGCCAAGATTGCTGTAGGCGAAACTGTCGTCCAGTGGCGATTTTGGTTTGTCGGCGAGTGCCTTGATTACAATTTTGTTTCTCTGCTTTGTAATCTTGCTTTTTGGGTTGTCCCTCCAAAAGGCTTCGCGCGGTAAGCCTGAACGATGAGTCAACAGTTGATGAACGGTGATGTCGTGATAATCCTTATGAATTTTTTGAGCAAGATGAGGCAGTCCTTCTTTGATCGTCGTTTCGAAGCTCAATTCCCCCCGATCGATCAAACGACCGATCAGTGTCGCGGTCATCGCTTTTGTACACGAGCCTATGTGGACCAGATCGTTTGGAGTCACCAGTTCATCGGATTCCAATTTCCTGACACCGGCGGCACCAATGCGAATCGGCTCGCCGTGTTTTTGGTACCCGGCAATGATCGCAGGAATTGGTATGTCGAAACTCATTGGGTCTTTCGAACCATCAAGTTTTGTTTCTTTATCAGCCGCTTCAATAGACTTGTCGACCATCTCTTGCAAACGCTGTTGAATTTCCGGATCGTTCGGAATCGAGCCTTGCTCAGATTGCGATTCCTGAATCGGAAAAACACAAATCACGCAAGTTAGCAACAAAGCACTCATAGGATCCTTGCCCTGAAAGATTGATGGATTGGTAAAGCAAAATTGCACCGCTTCACAATATGTCTTCCAAGCTTAACCGTGTGTATGGTTTAAAGTTTCAAAAAATGTGTGCGATTGGCTACTATTTCGAAGGCAAGATCGGCAATTCGGTCCTTGTTTCGTGTCGATATAACGACAAAAATGACGTATTCAAAAAACAAAATAGCTAACCATTAGTTTTGGAGTTCGCGGATGTCGAAGTATGCCAGTGTAATTGTCGGAATTGTATTCTGCGTGTTCGGCCCGCATTTGATCGGTGAAGAAACCGACGTGGCATCAAATTGGCATCATTTCCGAGGCCCGACCACCAACGGAATATCGCAAACCGCAAAGCCTCCGACCAGTTGGTCATCGAGTGAAAACGTTGCCTGGAAAATTGAAATGCCCGGCAAAGGATCTTCTTCACCAATCATTTGGGGCGAAAAATTGTTTTTGACCGCCGCAGTTTCTGTTGGTGATGCTCCCGCGCCGGCTCGAATGAACCGAGATGAATTGCGCGAAAAATTTGATAAAAACAAAGACGGTCAACTGGATGACACTGAACGACAGGAAGCGATGAAATTCATCCGCGCCGAACGTCAGAAAAGCTTGCGTGAACAAAAGCTTGTTGTCATGTGTTTCGATCGGAATACTGGTGAAAAGATTTGGGAAGATGTTGCGATCCAACGAAAACCTCTCGAAGGAACACACCGTGATGGCAGCTACGCGGCTGCGTCTCCGTTTACCGATGGCGAGCATGTTTATTTCAATTTTGGATCAATGGGGTTGTACTGTTATGACCTGGCCGGAAAGCAAATTTGGAAGCGGACGGATTTGGGTGAGATGCAGATGCGAGGTAGTTTTGGAGAAGGCAGTAGTGTCGCTGTCGAAGACGGTTTATTAATTTTACCGTGGGACCATGAAGGCCAGTCAAAGATTGAAGCAATCAACAAGGAGACAGGCGAAACGGTATGGAAGAAAGATCGTGATGAACCATCGGCTTGGTCGACACCTAAAATCGTATCGATCAACGGCAAGAAACAGATCATTCACTCGGGCGAAAATTATTGCCGTGGTTACGATTTGAAAACTGGTGAAGAGTTATGGAAAGCGTCTGGATTATCGACACGGCCGGTTGCGTCGCCAGTCGCGAAAGGAAACGTCGGTTTCTTTGCCAGTTCACGACAGGGTTCGGTTCTGAATGCATTTGCTCTTGATGGAACCGGCGATATTTCTTCAAACGCACTCTGGAAAATCGATCGACAAACGCCTGATTGTCCTTCGTTGCTGCTTTCGGATAATCGCATTTTCTATATCTCTGCCAATCAGGGAATTGTATCGTGTGCGAATTCAGATGATGGTTCGTTGTTCTTTGGTGCTGAAAGACTGAGCGGCATGAATGGTTGTTACAGCTCTCCCGTTGCCGCAGATGGCAAGGTCTTTGTGACCGGTCGAGGCGGAAAGACTTTTGTGCTGGCCGATGATGAAGAATTCAAACTAATTAGTCACAACGATATTGGCGAGGGGGTCGATGCGACCTTAGCCCTGGCTGGAGACCAAATTTTCATTCGTGGAAGCAAGCATTTGTTTTGCATTCAGGAAAAGAAATAGAGAACGTCGGGGGAGAAATCAAAGCCAATCCAATTGCAGCAGGGGTTACTTCCAGATCCAAGCTGATTTGGCAGAAAAAGCCTTTAATTTCCTTTGAATTTGGCCGGTTTTTGAGGTCGTATTTTTTCAGAAGCTCTAATGTCTTAGAATAATTCGAGCTTTTTGACGGGCTTGGATTGTGCGCTGCACCTCAAAAACTACTCATCTTCTTTTGCGTCATCGCAAGAGTGCCAGTGCGTAACTCCGGTCAAAACTTATCGAGATAATTATGGTTTTAAAAATCAGTTCGCGCAATGACACGGGTCATCATCATCCTCTCGCAACTAGTTTTCAAAAAATCGGAATTTGGGAATGGGATTTGATTTCTGATTCGGTTTATTTCTCATCGGAGTGGATAAAATTACGCTGCGAAAATGAAGAGGATATTTCACCGACGCCTTGTCAATTCATGCAATTTGTACACCCGGACGATCGTGTGAGACGCGAAGGATTGCTCGATCGTTTGCGAGCCGGCCAGCTGGAACAAATGGAGTGCGAACATCGAGTAAAGAAAAACGATGGCTCTTGGGGTGTGGTCGTCGAACGCACCCATGCGATTTGTAACAACATTGGGCAACCCGTTCGACTGGTTGGTTGTGAATTCGAAGTTTGTCCTGGTGATCAAAAGCAATTGTCAACTGACCAAGAGCTAAGGAAACTCAGGGCGATCAACGACCGTCTGCACAAAGTACTGGAAACCAGCTCCATTGGAATCTGGGAATGGTTTTTTGAGGACGAGCGACTCGGCTGGGACGAAAAAATGCACGAGATTTACGGAGTCGATCGTGACGATTTTCGCGGCGTTTACAACGACTGGTTTGATCGGTTGCATCCTGATGATGTGCAGCGCATCGTGGACGAAGACCAGTGCCGTGACAAAACCAGTCGGCAGGTCGCTCAGGAATTTCGCATCGTTCGCCCCGACGGCAAAGTCCGACACATCCACTCCAACGCGTATACAGAATTGGACGACAACGGCAAGCCAGTACGGGCAATCGGAGTCAACATCGATATTACTCAACGGCGGGAGGCTGAATTTGCGCTGCTTGAAAGTAGAAGCCAGCTTCAGCGGATCGCCGACGATCTTCCCGGCATGGTCTACCGTTGTTACCTGGACTCAGATGGATTGATCGGCTGGAAATACATCAGCTCTCAGTCACGCGTATTGTTTGGAATCGACCCTTCAGACCTGATGGCGGACAAGGAGATGCTTGGTCAGCTGATGGATCCAACAGATATGGCTCGAATACTAGAGAGAATTCATGAGTCAGCAAAAGGACTTTCACTCTTTGTCGATGAGTTTCGCACTCAAACACCTGATCAAGGGACTCGTTGGTTTCAGATTAACAGTCAGACCCAGAAAGCGGAAAACGGTGATGTCGTTTGGGATGGAGTTATTCTTGAAATTACTGATCAAAAAAACGCTGAGCTCGAGTTGCAAGAAGCAAAACAGCAACTGGAATGTATTACGGAAAATCTTCCAGGTGCGATTTTTCGTTGGCTGACGCCCAAGTCGGGTAGCGCCATACCTACCTTTGTTAGTTCACGAAGTCTTGAAATGTCCGGCGTTGAACCCGCAGATGCAATTGCCGATCCTTCGAAAATCTGGAATTGGATCCACCCGGATGACGTCGAGATGCTTAGAGACGCGTTGGATTCGTACCCGCAAAAACTAGAACCGATCGTCCTGGAATTCAGGGTGAAGCCTCCCAATGGCGAGATTCGATGGTATCACGGATTCGGCCATCCAAAAAAACACGAAAACGGTGACGTCACATTGGATGGCGTTGTGTTGGACATTACTGACCGAAAACAGGCGGAGTTGGCCAATGACATCCTGGCAAAAGCCACCAAAACGAAAGATGAGTTTCTGGCCAACATGAGTCACGAGCTTCGTACGCCGTTGACATCGATTATGGCGATGATTGATGGATTGCAACAAGGTATGTTCGGCGACGCGACGCCCCAGCAGCTGGAGTGCTTCAAGATCGTCGAGCAAAGCAGCGAGCATCTTTTGGATCTGATCAACGAAGTTCTTGATTTGGCAAAGATTGAATCCGGCCAATCAGAATTGGATCTTACAGCCATCCAGATATCCAAGCTGTGCGAATCGTGTTTGAATCTTGTCGCGCCCCATGCGAAACAAAAACAAATCGAACTGTCGATGGAAACTTCACAAGATCTACCCATACTCACCGCCGACGAGAAACGGATTCGGCAGGTCTTGATCAATCTTCTGAGCAACGCCGTTAAGTTTACGCCTGAGGGAGGCAAGGTGAAACTGAAAGTCGAGGCCTTGCCGACACACACATCAGACGCTGCGATGGAATCATTACGATTTTCAGTTTTGGATACCGGGATCGGTATCAACCCTGACCAGCTGGAGGCGATGTTCGATCCGTTTGTTCAAGTCGATTCTTCACTGACGCGTCAGCATGGAGGCACTGGTCTCGGGCTTTCGCTGGTCAAAAAGCTGACGGAGCTGCACGGTGGTAAGGTGGGCGTTACCAGCGAGCCGAATTGCGGCAGTTGTTTCACAGTCGATCTGCCGTTGGCCACTGCAGGTTCGGCAAAGGAACAGAAGAATCAAACAGGCATAACCAATGCAGTTGAAACGACCGAAGTAGCAGAGAATTCCAACGTCGTTTCACACGCCACCGCCAATCCAAGCGTAGATGATAGTGACGATTTCCCGTTGATCCTGGTAGCCGAAGACAACGACCTTGTCGCTCAATCTGTTATTC
>CAYONX010000069.1:0-5874 GCA_964405425.1 uncultured Pirellulaceae bacterium
TCAAAGACAATGCGATTCGGTCTTTGATGGAACCGCTTGGGTTGTTGCCTTCGATTTTGGCATAGATTTTGACTTTGGGATTATGAGTAATATTGCGAATCCGAACCACCGGCGTGTTGCCGATCAAGTCGGTTACTGAATTGTCCTGAGTTTTGACAGGCGCTGCGGGCAAGCCAGAATTTGCTTTGGAATTCACCGTTTGCTTGTCATCACCAGTTTTGCCAAGGACTACTGAATCGGCTGGAACATCGTGACAGACAAATGCATATGCTCCGACCGTTGTTCCTGACCCGATTACCACATCGCCACCAACAAATGCGTTAGTGTAAAGACTGACGTTACTTTCGATCGTTGGATGACGTTTCTTGATCGTTGCAGACGCTTCATCGGTTTTCTTTCGTGGCTTGCTGCGAGTTCCCAGCACAACGCCGTTGTACAAATTGACGTTGGCGTGAATGACAGCCGTACAACCGATTGCGATTCCTGTGCCATGGTCGATAAACAAGCCAGGTTCGATCGTCGCACCGGGATGAATGTCGACACCCGTTCGTGAATGAGCGACCGCAGAGATCGCTCGTGGAACGATCGGCACTTGCAACTTCAACAATGCGTTGGCAACTCGATAAGCAACGGTGGCCCAGAATCCGTTGCTGGCGTAAAACACTTCGTCAAGATTTTCAAGGGCTGGATCTTCGGTTTGATATCGCTCGGCATCCGTTTGGCAAGCGATTGAGATTCCAGGCAGGTAATCTTCCACGAATTCGCGAGCGACTGCTTCCGGTTCAAAAGAGTAACGCTCTGCCAACGGGACAAGCAATTCAACTAGAGAGTCTTCAACAATGTCGTTGGAGTAGAGGCAGCGGACCTTGTACCCCGCTTGTTCACTTAAACGTTGCATGATCAAGCAAACGGTGTGCTCAACAAAAACCTGCAATTGCTCTTTGTGATCCATAAATTTTTTGACAATCATCGTTTCAAACCTCCATAAATTTCGTAGAGCTACTATTTTGATACTGTCGCAGTCCTCGCTGAATTCTTCGCAATCCTTCACGAAGTGTTTCCTGTTCCTGACTAAAGCAGATTCGAAAGAATCCTGGCGCTCGACAATGAAAGCCTGACCCGGGGCTCAAATGAACGCGATGTTGTTCGAGCAAATAACGGTACAGCGCCAATTGACCGTCCTCATCGGCAACTTTCAGATAAGAGCGCAAGTCGAGCCAGGCGACCAAGCCTGCCGCAGCAGGTGTTACTTCGACGCCAGCTTCAGTCAGTACGTTACACGTGTCGGTGTAATGTTGACTGAGCTTTATACGATTGGATTGCGTGAATGGGGTTCGCCACTGTGGCTCAAGGAAAGTTTCAATCGCTCGCTGGATGGGAGCTGATAGCCGAAAGAAATGACTCTGTTTCTGCAAAGCTTTGATGATGTATTCGTTGCTCGTGCAAGCCCAGGCAGTCGTATATCCAGCGAGTCCAAAATCTTTAGAAAGTCCGCCGATCGTAATGACGTTGTCTGAATTCGCAGTCAACGCGCTGACAAAATCAACGCCGTCAAAACAGCTCGAAGCGTAAATCTCGTCGACAATTAACGCGACGTTGAAATCTTCTGCGATCTTCACAAACTGCTGAACTTCTAAATCGGTAAATACCTGACCGATTGGATTTCCGGGTGAACAAAGCAACACGGCTTTGACTTCACGGCCTTGCTTCAATTCAAATTCTAGCTTTTCTTGCAGAGCCGATGGCGAAAACTGAAATTGCTCATCAGCGGTTGTTTCCAGCGGGATGAAATTCGCATTGGTGCGGGATGTCAGTGCCGTTATCAAGCCCGGGAAAACGGGTGTCGGCACCAGCACATGATCGCCCGCGTCAAGAATCGCGATACCAATCGCTTCCAGCACGCTTACAAGGCCGTTGCCGATCACCACATGATTTGGCTCGACGCTGCGCCCGGAAATTTCCTGCAAATAGTTCGCAACCGCTGTTCTTGAATCTTCGGTACCGGCAAAATCGCGATAAGGAGTGTCCGCCAGGTTCCAATCGAGAGCTTGCAGTCGCGCTGCGATCGCTGTCTTGCCTAAAAAGTTTTGGGCTGAGCCCAGGTTTACGAAACCATTTTTATTTGACGCTGAGAATTTGTTTTTCTCGCAAGCGAAATGAGCAGCCACGAAATCGAATCCGCTCGAAGTATTCAACAGTCGCTTCGTGAATTCCGAATACATTGTCGTCTCCATTGACATACCGAACACTTTGTTTGTGCAGCAGAGACGTAGGCTTGCGAGATGGGCTTACAAACTATTTATGCGAATAAACGTTTTGCGAGTTCATCTGTATTCAAACTCTCAAAACCCAACGCGACGGTTGGTAATTTAGTAAGGCGTTAGACAACGACTTCATCCGTATCAAAGCGTACGGACTTGTCGAAGAACAAAGAGACCGCTTTCATTCACGGTTGAACTCTTTATCGATCTTACGGAGCTATTTTGTGTTGAAGCCACGCTCCGTTGCATCTTTCATTATCGAGAACGTAGCAGGAAGTTCGGCTTTGTCTTCTTTTTCGGGTTTCTCTTTTATAGAAGGTAACTCCACTGCGGCAAACGAAATGGTCTTGTATCCGTCTTTTTCAAAAAGCACACCGACTCGTCCGTCTTTCATTTTCGTCAGGCAACAATAGGCAAACTGCCCGCCGTAGATTTCTTTGGACCACGTCCACGTCTTTCCTTCGTCCTCGCTCATTCGCAGCAACCCGGATGAACGTGACTTTTGAGTTGCCGGATTGCAAAAAAGAATACGGCTCGCACCCTCTTCAGGCCATGAGTATCTCAGGATCGATGCCTGGCAAGTCGGCTCGATCAGCGTCGGATCGTCTTCAAGCTTTGACCAGCTAACGCCGCCGTCTTTGCTGAGCGCGACCTTGCGATGTTTTGTCGTTCCTGTTCCCTGGGATCGCGCGTTGAGCATCACGGTACCATCGGAAAGCTCGACCATTTGAACTTCGTTGGCGTGACCCTTGCCGTCTTCTTCGGGAACTTCCCCGATCTTCCACGACTCACCATCGTCATCTGAGTACGCTGCGTAAACTCGCCAGTCACCAAACGGCCCCTGATTGAAAGGCATCAGAATTCGACCTTTGTGTTCACCGCGACGAAGAACAATGCCAACTCCCGGCCCACTTGCTACACTGGTCACGAATTCGGCGCGTTTCGTTTGCCGCGTTACATCCTTTACTTCGGACCAGGACTTGCCGTCATCGTCGCTGAACTGCGTAAACGTGACGTAGGCGTCTTCGCCGAAACCAGGTTTGGCTTTGTGTTCGCCAAGCTTGCTCTGTTGGTACATCAACAGAATGCGTCCAGAATCAAGAACCACAGCTTGCGGATTGTTTAGCGAGAGCTGTCCAGATTCTTTAACGACCTCCACCTTGCTCCACGTTGCACCTCCGTCCGCGGAACGTTTCAAGATTATGTCGTTTTCCGAGTGATCGCCTCCCTGACGTCCTTCGGCGAAGGCCAAAAGCGTGCCTTGGTTTGTTGTCACGATCGAAGGGATGCGGATGGCGGGGTAGCCATCGGCTTGCGGAGAAAAGACCTTAACGAGATTCGTCGCGTCAGCCTGCGCAAACAAGGGCTGTGAAATGAGGGCCAGGAAAAGAAAAAGAATCAGTCTCATCAACTAGCTCCCACCGGTCCAATAAGTCCATGAAATCGCGAACCCAAAATCTTCTCGCCCATGAGCGTGTTTTTGATGATTGAGATTATAGGCTTGAAAAAAGGCCCGGAAGCTTGCCAATGACTATTCATTGTTAGTGTCTGATGCTGATAATGCAGCAAGTCGTTTAAGTTCAGCCAATAGAGCGCGCTCAATCCGACGGTCGGATATACTTCGTACAAGTTTTACACTTCGCCCATCCGTTAATTTCGCAATCACATGGTTCCACTTTTTCGATTCGTCTCCACCACTGGAACTCATTCCTTCCTTTAGAATGATGCGTTTTATTTGATCCGAGGAAAACTCTTCGCCTTTGCCTCGAAATCCGTACCAACCTGACTTCAAAAACCACCGATCGTTTTCGATTGTCAATTCGCTGCAACTGAGTAGCATACCTATTCCTGCGACTAACATCGCAAAACCGCACAGAGTAAACACTGTCGCGAAGATGTATCGCCCCAAGCCTTCGTCCGTGATAAGAAAACCTATCCCGATAGCGCTAAAGGCAGCACCAACACCCAGGAAAACGATGGCAATACTGAGATTGCGCATGACGGGACATGTTATGCTAAGCTCATTTTCGTTGGCCTGCCGGGCGACAAGATTTTCGCGAGCAAGTTGTGCTGGTAGTGTCTCTTTGACTTCGAATTCGGAAATTGTCTCATGGCTGGCCACGATTCCTTCTTTCGAATCCGCTGTAACGAATACTGGCACTTCAAATTGGGCCTTAAAGTCAGGGCCGGGGACTTTGGCTTCAATGGTCAGCTTCCATTGGACCGGCTCTTCTGCATCAGGATCGGTCGGTTTCTCGCCACTGGGAATGATGAATTGAATCGGCACACCTTGTGCGTTGCTATCGTCGCTCAATGTCTGGTCGATGTACCGTGAGTCTTCCCAAATAGCCACCGACGTTCTTTCGGATTCGCCACCTCGCATCCGAGTCTGTTGTTCAATGCATGCCAGTTTCACGCGATATGGCTTACTTGGGCGCACGCTTTCCGGCACCATGACAACACCAGTAAGTTCGCCACCAACCACTCCAGGGATCGTCGCCATCCGAAAAGTAGATTTGCCAAATCGGAAAAGTCGCAAAGCTTCTGCAACGGCAATCCAGATCAAACCAATTCCGATCAATGGAAATAGGATTATCAGGATATAAACCCAAAAAGGAGCGTCTCCTTGTAACAGAAACAAGATTGAAATCGGAAAGGAGATTGAGTTCCAGACAAAGGCAAACATGCCGATAAAAGCAAAGGAATTCCATCGCATGGAAATGATCTCGCCAGCAGCCCAATCATCACGTACTTTCCACGGTTCGGTAGAGAATTCTTCCAGTTTAGCGGCGCGTCGTTTTTGATTCCGTTGAAAAATAATCGAACCGATGATTATCCCTAGCCCAACAACACCGAAAGCAAGTATGAAAGGAATATAAAAAACTACTAATTCCGGACGCAATTTACGATCAAGTAGTGCTTGACCAGGGTCGTCAGGGTTAACAAAGCAAGTGGTGGGTTGGTTGGCATCTCGCTGCTTCTTGAGTTGCCGATAAAGGTCACGGTGGTAGTCGCCGACATTGTCTGAACCGTTGTCCAAGCCAACCCGGCTACAGGTGTATTGCTTGCCAGCGTAAACGTAACGGTAGTCCGCTAAAACCTTTTGTGTTTCTCCACCCTCAAGTTTTAAGCTGGTAATCACTGCAGGCGTTTCGATCCAACTGCTTGCAGCATAGGCGAGGATCATCATTGACAACAATCTCCAGGCCATGAATGCTCCAACTAAAGCAAATGGCAGGCCGAATAATATTGAACATCCCAATCCGGGTATTCCAAACTTATTCGGGTTGGTTTTCTTTTTTTTAGACATCAGCAGTAATGGAAAAAGAACCAAACCATAGTAGCACGACTCTCCGAGTCGTTTGAGTCCGCAAATAACGACTCGGCTACTTTTCGAAATCGGGTTTTGAAGGACCTTCTAGTTTATTCCCAATCGTAAAACAATTTATCAAAAAACGGACAATCAATTGTCTGTTTGTTTAGTTGTGATTCGCTGTAGTGGGGGAGTGCAACTCCTTTTGCATGCCAGCAAATTAGTCCCTGCTGACAATCCTGTTGCGACAGTGGAGACCCATTACGCTTTCCAACAAGCACTTGCTCGAGGAACACTGGC
>CAYONX010000069.1:5974-21747 GCA_964405425.1 uncultured Pirellulaceae bacterium
TCTTTCGCAGCAGCTTCTTTCGCAGCAGCCTCCTTGGCAGCAGCTTCTCTGGCCTTTTTGGCAGCAACAGCGGCTTCGGCTTCTTCGCGTGCTTTATTAACACTGGCTGCCAACTCGCTGGCTGAGAAAATTCTACTCCAGATATTGTGACCTGGAGTTGTGACGGTAACGTGCAATTCGTCGTCCGCCGATTCCAGCTCAACAGTCAATCTGCCTCTGGAACTTGCTTCTTTTTGAATGTACTGATCATTGCCGCCCCAGATGCAAACGGTCGCGTTGGGAATGCTGCGTAATTTCAATTTATTTCCTGAGAGCCTTGTCTGAACCTGCAACGAATCGGGGGCGGCGGCTCGAACGCACAAGGAAGGATCGCCCAGTAGATTCAACTCACATTGAGCCATGTGGAAGCCGTCGTTTTCACGGGCGTCTTCGTCCATTTCCATTTTGACTTTGCGGAACGCTTCACCCAGCGTCAGGTCTTCGGAGAGCGCGATTTTCCAGAACTTGGTATAGGCGATCGTGGTGCCATCCATTTTGCCTTCCGTCATCATCAATCTGAAATCAGACTCGCTTTTCATAAACGGTACGCCTTCACGCGAAGGAGCCAGCATAGCGATCGCGCCGGCACGAGGCTGGCGGAGCATGGATTCAGAAATACAAGGGTCTTGTTTGTCGTCGTACTGGCCCGTCAAACACGAGACCGTGGTGATAATGGGATACGCGTTTTCATTTTCCAAATCGTCAACGTGTGTCGTTTTGAGCTTCTTGTACTTTTCCAACATCCAAAGATTGAGCAGACCGTGGCCGTGCATATGGATCTTCGATGCTTGACGATTGTTGACCATTTTGACCCAGTTATCGGGTGTGAGATCGTGTTCGCCGCGTTTGGTGTCGTCCCAGGCGGTACGATTGCCGAAGAAACGACTGACGTAGCCCGGTTTCCAGGCATCGCTGACTTCCGCCATGCTTGTTTCGAGTTTCGGGTAGGCTGAATTTTCGGGACAGGTGTAAACCATTCGTCGCGCAAAGTCACCAACCGGATAACGTGATTCGTAAGCGATCACTTTCTCAGTATAGGCAGCAACGTCGTCCGCTGTCCGGATTGGAATGCGACCAATCGAAGCGGTGGGATTGAAGTAGGCGACTTCTTCCATGTCGTCGGCAAAGACACCATACTTGCCATCGTCATTGGCATCCCAGTCTTTTTCGCTGATGTAATAAAGATCTGTCGGAATGTTATCGTAAGGCAGCATTTTGCAATCGGAGTGATCGGTGTCGCGATCCGGAACGATGCCCGCGTCTTCCGAAGAATCTCCGCCCAGCACAACCCATTTCGTTTGTTGCTCGTCAATGTGTTTGAGACAACAGGCACGAATTTTCTGCTGGATATCGTCACCCGAAAATTCCTCGGTGATGAACTGCGTCGTCACAATCTTAGCCGGACGGCCGGTCGATGTTTTCCACTTGGCAAACGGTATCCATGCTTCCGCCAATTCAGCGTTTGTCACGATTAAAATGTCGGCACGGTCCTTGATTGGGCTGTACGACATCCGGCTGTAGAGCAACGGTTCAGTTTCTTCCTCTGTTTCGTGCTCTGTCGCTTCTTGTTGGGAATCTTCTTCAGCTGATTCTGAGCTGGTCACACTCTCGCTCTCCGCCACATTCCCGCTCTCCTTTTGGTCTTCCTGAGCCATGGTCATAGCCAGTCCAGTGGTTGCGATCATAAAAAGGGCCAAAACAAAAGTAGAATACTTTGAAGCTCGCATGCTTGTTCCACACAATTAACGACAATGATCTGGTTTCCCAATCGAAAGATTTAATTTTCGACCAGATCGTATAGTAACTGACGTTGCTCTTTCAGCAAAACAAGAAACCGAAGGGATGCACTCCGTGGCCTTTGGTTTGACCGTGATGAAATGGCCGTTTACTGTGCAAAAACTGGCGGCATCAAGGCGAATCGACACGATAATTCACGAGGAAAACCGTCAATTACTCAATTTACAGGTTCCATGGGTCGTTCCCGTCTGAAACTCAATGCACGGGCTTTTTCATACGACTTTGTTCACGCGGCATGCTTTTCATGTGGCGCGAATGTTGGCTTGAAAAAGCCAACCATTGACTGCATGCATTTCAATAATTTTGATGTCAATACGAGTTTAAATTGGATTGATAGCGAACATGCAACGCAAAATTTTGTTTCGCATTTTCCCGTCTTTACGTTGGAATCGTTAACTGTTTTGAATGCAATTGAAATTATGGCTCAAGTTTTTGCAAACATCTATTGACGCAAAAATTGTGTTTTCATAATTTGCCCCCAATCAAGCAAACAAGAAGTTTGGTTCAAGACAATTGAATGACTTGTTCACGGGTTTGCACTGGAGTTTTTACTCTGCGAACAGCAACGTAAGTCCTAACATGGATGTGAAAGATAAGCGTTGTGTAGTGACGGGTCGTGAGCATCAATCACATCAAGGATGATGTGATTGGTTTTCATCCAATCGCTCTCGGACACCGAGGAGTCCTCTGCCCCCCTGGGACCCAAAGTAGCCGAGAGCTTTTTTTATGCGCTCACCGAAATCCTGGACACCTTCGGTCGTGCATTATGACATGATCGCCGTGATGTCATAACCTTCGCTGTGCCATGGTCGCGACAGCCGCTACGACAGTGAATTCGCGTGGCTGTAAGAAATCCACTTTTCAATTCAGCAGCGACCGATCTCAAGTGCAATTTCTTGCCAATTCGTTACCGCTGGTCGAACAATCGCATGGACGTTGAATTGAACGCATGTTCCAATGCATTGCACAGGCATAACATGAAAAACAATTGGACTTCAATCTGGTACCTCGCTGGGCGCAAAGCCTTGAGCCGTTCGCGTCGAGGATGGTGGACGGGAGTGTTCGAAGCCACCATTGCGTCGATTTTAATTCTGGCCGGAATCGTATTGCTGACGATTTTCGTCACCGTGAATGTCATCAACCCGCCGCCTGCCAACGTGTACTCCTGGTTGTTGGAGTTCATTTTGAAGCCACTGATCGCGATCACGATGAGTGGAATTGGCTGCTTGATGATTTTTAACGCGATTTGGAAAACTGGCGCCTCCGAAGAACGGCGCGGGGCGATTATGTCCAAAGCCAACCAGTTGGAATTGCTGAACGAAGTTCGCAAACGACGCGGCGATTTGCCGAATGTTCCTTCAAAATCGCATAGCCCAGCGAAAGGACAAACGCTGCCGTTTCGAATTATCGCATCGAGAAGAAGCTTATGGGGATTGCTGACAGCCGGCTTGTTGTGCCTGGCATTTGTCACCGTTTGCGCGACGTTGTTGATTACCGCCTACATAAAACTGAAAATGGGCCGAGCCGATTGGGTGGCTGGTCTTTTGGCGGTCCCAATTTCGTTTGCGGCGGTATGGTCGTTCTACCGTTTCCTGCGGCAGTTCCTGAAAACGACAAGTCTCGGCCCCACGACACTTGAGCTCGCACAATTTCCGATCATTCCAGGGCACCAAAACAAAGTCTTCCTTTCACAATCGGGCCGCTCGCGATTAAAATTGTTGGACGTTCAACTGGTGTGTATCGAAGAAGCCACGTTTAACCAGGGCACCACTTCGATAACGCAACGAAGGCGAGTTTATGTTTCCCGCATGTTTCGCAAACGTGGTATCCAACTGGAAACGGATAAGCCGTTCACCGCTGAGTTTGAATTTCATGTTCCCGCACAAGCAATGCATTCATTCCAATCTTCAAGCAACCGAATTACATGGCAAATCGAAATTCATGGCAAAACGAAGGGCCTTCCGGCAGTGAATCGGATTTTCGAGATCACCGTAATACCGGTGATCGACGATCATCAAAAACAGATGATGCCCGCTCGACAATCCCGATAAATCGGCCAGAGATCGTTATCGAATTGGAAAGAAATCCGGCGCGCTATTTTGCAAACGAAGTCCTGGTTGGCGGATACAAGATTAATTTTGACACAACGCAAACCGTCAAGGCCGTCGAATGTTCGGTGATCTGGAAAACGACAGGTAAAGGCGATCAGGACGTGGGCGTGCATTTCTTTGAAAGGCGACCTAAATCCACGCTCACACCAGACCAATTGCGACGGCCGCACCGGATCAGCACCGTGTTGCCGCAAAGTCCACTCTCGTATTCTGGAGAATTGATTCAAATTACCTGGAGTGTTCGATTGAGAGTTTTTGTCGACGAACAACAATACTTTGAAGACTCTGACTTTCAACTTGGCGGCGTTTCGATTGCCCAGTACGAACAGATCGAACAAAAGAATTGAATCGGGAATTGAATCGGTGAATCCATTTTCCTCCCAGTTCGTGAATCCGCTGAAATGCGATTTCGTCATGCCGACGGAATGTTTGACTGGCCAGTGCGCTGAGCACGATGAACACGAACAAGTCCTTGTACGACTTGGGTCAGAAATGGCCGGTGCCAGAATTTCGCAAATCGTTGGGCCTCACGGATGTGGAAAAAGTACGCTCGCGTTTGCGTTAGCTCAAAACGTCTCACACCGCTTTGACGACTTGCATTCCATTATCTTGCGACGAAACGGGTACGGATTTTCACCGCCGCTAATTGAATGGAATTTTGAACCTCCGTTTTGTCAATTCGTTGAAGCGACCATTGGATCTTCAAAAACGAATTTGATCATCATTGACGGCATTGAATCGATTGGCCCGGTTCAACGCCGCTTGCTGATCAATCAGTATGTCAAACAGAATTTCACGGTATTGCTGACAACGCATCGCAGGCTAATGGGAATCAAAACCCTGCTTCGATTGCGTCCCGATTTAACGCAATTCATGAGCATCGTCAAAAACCTTCAATCAAACACTGACCGCCTGCTTAGCCTTGAAGTCGCGGAACAAAGCTTCCACAAACACCGTGGCAATTATCGAGACGCCATGTGGAGCTTGTACGACCATTGGGAAGCTCAATGCCAATGTTCGCGTTCAGCTGTCCAACAAGAAACTCGTTAAGTTTGCCATCGAGCACAGGCCTCGATTATCAATCTTCGATGATCGATCTATAATTTTCTTGCGGCACGGAAACGGCAAACTGGCAAACTATCCATCCGTCCGTAACCAGGTGGGCAACGCTTTGGGCTTCCCGTTGGCATCAACACAAGCGACTACCGATTCGCCGCTGACAAGCAAATCGTCACCTCGAAAAATCTCATAGCCGTGTTGAATTCTGACCCCTTTGGCCCGAATCAAGCGAGTCCTTAGCACCAGCAAATCATCGTAATGAGCCGGTAAAAAGTAGTCGCATTTCAAGTTTACGATCACCAGCATCAAACCGGATTCTTCAAATTCGCGATAACTTATTCCGCTATCCCGCAGCATCTCCACACGACCAATCTCAAAGTAATTGATATAATTTGCGTGGTGGACGTGCCCTTGAGCATCCGTTTCCTGATATCGCACTCGAATCTCTGTTTCGGTTTGACGTTTGATTGAAGGAATTGGATTGACCATGTTCGACAGTTTTTTTACATTACCGGGCTTGTCAATGGATGTCGGCAAGGTTTAATGACCTTGCGCCGCCAAAATTCATTTCGGATTTGAACTGAAAATTGCGAGAATGCAATGTCGTACGGAGAAGATTCTGATTCCGGTATTGATTTAAACACGCTTCAAGGCCGCGAATACCCGACCATTAAACAATTCACTGCGTTTCTGGAAAACCGGATTGGCCGCTTGTTGGAAGTCGTACGTTGTTTCCAAAATACAAGCTCGCGAATCGTCGCGATGAATATCCAGGACTCGACCGAATGCAGCGTGGTCCGCTTCGTTTTAACTCATCCCGAACAAGGTCGAGAAATTCTGGAGTCGCAAGGGTTGGGGCTGATCGAAAGCGATTTGATCGGTATCGAATTGCCACAGATCAATCAGCCAATGATTCGTGTATGCGAAGCGCTACTTCAAGCGGAAATCAATCTCATGCAATCGTATCCGCTAATGGTTACTACAGACGGTCAAATGGCGGTTGCGTTAATGGTGGACAACATCGAACTGGCTCAAGCAACATTGGCGTGCGAAGGTTTCGCCATGATCAACGAGCACGACCTTCTCGACATGCAATAACTGCGATCGAAATCCTGCAATCGAAATTAACTTACATTCACACCCACGCATCTTCAACTTCTGATCCCTCATGTCCATTCGCGTAACCTGTACCAAATGCATGACCCGTTTCGATGTCAGCGAAAAATTTGCTGGCAAAGAAGGCCCATGCCCCAAGTGCAAGTCGACCATCACGATCCCGGAATTGGACGAACAAGTTGTCTTGCACGCTCCGGAGGAATCGGGGCCTAAAGATTCAGCCGGCCGATCTGTTCTGAAGCCGATCTCGCGAAATGAAACCAGATTGTCCGGTGTTCAAATCACTTTGATCGCCGCAGCCATCGTGCTGTTTCTGGTCGCGACATTTATTATCGGAGTGGTATTCGAAGACAAAGAAAATTTCCCGCTGTATCTGCTCGTAATCGGTGCGGCCGTGTATGCACTTCCCGTCGCCTATGTCGCATACACTTTCTTGCGCAATCAGGAGACGGTCGGATTTCTGGGCCAGGACTTATGGACGCGTCTGGGCATCTGTTCAGCCGTCTACGCCGCGCTTTGGATCTTGATGCCAATCATGAGCTATGCGTTTCCCGGGACCAACAACAGCATCGGAACGATCGTTGGAATTGTTGGGATGATCGCTGGCGGTGGCATGATCGGGATGTACACTTTGGACTTCGACTACATTTTCGGAGTCGTTCACTATGGGATGTATTTGTGCGTCTGCTTGCTCGCTCGACTTATTTCCGGGCTTGAAGTTCTGCCCGGCGGATTTGGATCCGCCCAGGATGTACCGTCAACGGTAATCTCCATGCTTGGACAAATGTTGTTCTAATTTCCCTGAGTCCTTGCCATGATTCCAGAAATTCTTGCGCTCGACTCACGACCCAACGTCATCCGAATCCCCAACCAGATTGACATTCCGTCGACCGACCGAGTCATGCGGTTAATCGATTCACGGCCGTTTCGGCGACTATCCAAGATCAGTCAGCTTGGTTTGGTGGGTGACGTCTACCCAGGTGCGAAGCACAGCCGTTTCGAGCATTCGTTGGGCGTTTACCGCAATGCACTTCTGTTCTGTCGGCGGATTCTGCAATCCAATTACTTCGCCAATTTAGTGGAACAGCATCACCTTGAATCGATGGTTGTCGCTGCGTTGCTGCATGATATTGGTCATTGGCCGTACTGCCACGTGATCGAGGATATGAAACTGGAACATATTCCGGCTCACGAAGAAATTGCCCGGTCATTGGTTCTGGATTCAGAAATAAGTTCTCTGTTGCAGAAAGAATGGGCGTGCGAGCCAAATGCCGTCGCAAATTTAATTCTTGGTCAATCCGACAATGCGATCCAACAGATCTTGGCTTCGATATTGTCGGGTCCGATCGACGTCGACAAAATGGACTACCTTTATCGCGACAGTCTGCACTGTGGCGTCCCCTACGGAATGAATTTTGATTCCGGACGACTCATCAACGCTCTTTGCCTTAACGATCAAAAGAACGGAATCGCGATTTCTCCAAAAGGCAAAACGGCGGCTGAGATGATGGTCTTTGCACGCTATGTAATGTTCAGTGAAGTTTACTGGCATCATACCGTTCGCAGTGCGACCGCCATGCTGCAACGATTATGCTATACCGTGTACCAAAACGACGAATCATCGTTCTATGCCAAACATTGCGATTCAACGACTGACACTAATTTTGTCCAGAAGCTCGCCGATGCAGTGACGGACGACCATCCGTCGTATGATTTATTCGATGGCCTGTACGGCCTGAATCGAAGTTTGTACAAGCGAGTCGCAGAGTACACGTTCAATCAGAGCCCGAAGTTTTTTGAACACTTTTCTCACCGCCCGTATTCTGAATTGTGTCAATGCGGACAAGCATTGGCGCGATCGCTTTCGGATAGTTGCGGAACAACGATCGAGCAACATGAGTTATTGATTGACGCACCGCCGCCAGGATTGGAAGTGCAATTCAAGGTAGCGATCCATGACGGAACGAAGCAGTATCAAATGGAAGAGTTATCACCGATTGTAAAAGCACTGGCGACCGAACAGTTTGATTCGTTCGTAAAGAAGGTGCGTGTGTTCGTTCACCCTCGAATTGCGACTGACGTTTCGCGAGAGAAAATCGAGGAAGCTATTTCTTTGCAGCTTTATCGCGACAATACCAACTGAACGATGCTTGTCCTGTTTAACGATTAGCCGGCAGGCGTCGGTGATTGGGCTTGGGTAGGGAAACACGGTCGCCTTCCGGCTTGTCGTTAAACTACTCACCAATCGAGATTCGTGCCTAAAGTAAGTGCCATTGGGCACTAGCCATCGGTTCGTCGCGCAACATACCGGCGGCAAAAGACATGCAGCTCACTGGACCAAGCAGCATCACGACGTGCAACCAACGACAATCCCGATCAACCATTACGCTTCAATGATCGCGGGATGACTCTCGCCTTCAAAAATCGCACTGATCGATTCGTGGCGATGAATACGTTTAATCGCTTCGCCAAGAATCCCCGACACCGAAAGAATTTCAATGTTCTTCAAACCCGCTCGCTTTTCCTCGGGCAACGGCACGCTATCGGTAACCACAATGCTGTCGATTGGTGCTTGTGACAATCGTTCAATTGCCTTGCCCGCAAACACACCGTGTGTGGCGGCAACATGAATTTCTCTGGCACCGTTTTGCTTGACCAATTCAGCGGCGCCGCAAATGGAACCAGCCGTACTGATCATGTCGTCGAACATTAACGCGACTTTTCCTTTGAGCGGACCACCAATAATATTTTCCTGGCTAGTCGATTCCGCACCCGTACGGCGTTTGTCAATAATCGCCAGACTGCCGCCGATTCGCTTGGCGTGCCCAACCGCTCGCTTGATACTGCCTTCATCGGGGCTAACAATAACAAGCTCTTCTTTCTCGAAGCCCATGTTTAGAAAATGCTGATTGAGTACGCTGGCGGCGTACAAGTGATCAACCGGGCAATCGAAGAACCCTTGAATCTGGGCCGCATGCAAATCCATTGTTAAAACTCGATTTGCACCGGCACGCGTCAACATATTGGCAACCAATTTTGCCGTGATTGGAACTCGCCCTTCGTCCTTACGATCCTGACGAGCGTAGCCAAAATAAGGAATCACCGCCGTAATCCGCTCGGCACTTGCTCGCAAACAAGTGTCGATCATGATTAACAGTTCCATCAAATTGTCGTTCACCGGTGGCGACGTCGGCTGCACCAGAAACACGTCACAACCTCGAACGTCTTCAATCTTGCAATGGATTTCGCCGTCAGGAAACGTCGACAATTTGACTTCATTCATATCCAGGTTCAAAAAACTTCGGATATCGTCGACCAGTCTCGGGTGGGATCGACCACTAAAAATTTTTAGTTCACGATTCATTGAGGGAAGTTTCGTATTGAATGAACGGGAAATGAATGGATGGGAAATGAAATCACAGTGTTACAGAAACGAACCAACTAGCTTGCGTTGTTTGTGGATTCGGCTATGGCTGCTTCAACCGCCGCCAGGTGTTCCACTGTGTTGACGCTAAGTGCTTCGATCGGTTTAAGGACAGGCAAAGCACGAACGTCCAAATTGTCTTTTAGCAAAATTCCTGGCAAATCAGTAATGTAATATTCTTGCTGATTATTGTCTGCCGTTAATCGGTCAAGTGCACCCAACATTGTACGGCAATCAAACACATACGTGCTCATATTGACTTCGTTAATTTTACGTTGTTCTTCAGTAGCGTCCTTTTCTTCGACGATTCCAACAAAATTTCCCTCATCGTTACGAACGATTCGCCCTAACCCTTTTGGTTCGTCATGAATCAATGTTCCCAAAATGCACGCCGGTTTTTTCTGTTGAAAATCGTTCAACAGCTCTACAATTGAAGACGACTGCAGCATCGGCGAATCGCCAGCAACAATCACGACCGGCCCGTCGATTTTTTCCAAATTGTCGCGACACATCATCACCGCGTGCCCAGTTCCAAGTTGTTCTTCCTGAAGCGCGAATTCGATGTTGTCGTAACTGGAAAGTTCATCTTTCACATCGTCGGCCCGGTATCCAACCACCGCAACAATCTTTTCAACGCCAGCGCTACGCAACGAATCAATGACATACGAAACCAGTGGCCGTCCGTTTGCCTGACATAAGACTTTCGGCAAATCCGATTTCATTCGCGTGCCTTTGCCGGCCGCAAGAACTATTGCTGTAGGAGCATTCATATTAGATATCTGGGTGGGAAGATTAACGATTCAAAAGCATCAGGATAACCTCACTGTCCAATCGGTCAACAACGTAATCGACATGATCAAAATTCTGTTCCGAACTGTGTGAACCAGGCACTGCAACCGTTAAAGCTCCTGCAGTGGCAGCAGCGGTTGATCCGATAAAGCTATCCTCCAAAACCAAGACATTTTGGATTTCAACGCCAAGTCGCCGTGCGGATTCCAGATAAATGTCTGGAGCCGGTTTGCCGTTGATTACGTCATCCGCTGTCAGCACAAATTCAAATCGTGGCATCAAGCCAAAAGAGCCCAGTGCCAGTTCCGCAAATTGACGCTCGCTACTGGTCGCAACAGCCTTCGGCAAACCACGCTGCTCCAAACCATCCAGCAGCTCGGAAAGCCCCGGAAGCATTTCAATTTTGTGCGGCAACAAATCTCTGAAGACGACTTCGGATTCGATTTTCAGCTGCGCAACGTCATCCGGCAAATTGCAATGCTGCTTCATGACTTCCAGAGCTTTGATCCCCGGCAAGCCCATCATTTTATGTTTAAGTTCCAGAGTAAATTCGTGGCCGCGATCTTTGAGTATTTCGACGCCAACGATGTCGTAGATATCTTCGGTGTTAAACATCAAACCGTCCATATCGAAAACGACAGCCTGAATGTCTTGATGTTTGTCAGTCAAATTTAAACCTTTTGACGAAAATTCCGTAATCAACGATAATAAAGTTTCTGTTGCGAATGTCGATGGCGGCAACGACCAGTTTTCGTTGTGGGTTCCGGCGTTTAACGGTTAAAATCGAACCAGGAACAGAAAATCATTGTACATTGCGGGCGGGCATGTCGTTGCGAGACCAACAAACACAATATCAATCTGATGAAGACAGGTTACGTTCACAAGAACTTAGCTTGAAATCATCACAACCACCGGCCAAAGTTCCCGGCTATACATTGGAACAATTCCTGGGAGCCGGTGCTTACGGAGAAGTTTGGTCCGGGACGGAGAAGAAAACGGGGCGCCGTGTAGCCGTGAAATACTACACGCGAAAAACCAGCGACGACGTTCAAATGCTGGCTCGTGAAGTCGAAAAACTGATCGCACTTTCCGCTGATCGATACGTTGTGCAATTGGTCGATGTCGATTGGACGGCAACGCCACCCTACTTCATCATGGATTATTTCGAGCACGGATCGCTTGAAGATCTGCTCAAGTCCGAAAACGCACTTCCGGTTTCGCATGCGGAAGATCTGTTCAGCGAGCTTGCTACTGGCCTGATGCATTTGCACGGAAAAGGTATTTTCCATTGCGATTTGAAGCCGGGCAACGTATTGCTGGATCAAGACGGAAAGCCACGGCTGGCTGACTTTGGACAGGCACGTTTAGGAACTGATAAAACGCCTTCATTGGGTACATTGTTTTTTATGGCGCCCGAACAAGCCGATTTGGACGCGGTTCCGGCTGCCAAGTGGGATGTTTATGCACTGGGCGCAATCATGTACAGCATGCTCGTTGGTAAGCCGCCCTATCATTCAGAAGAATTGACCGAAAGAATCGAGTCGTCGACCACCATCGCTGAACGCCTGGAAGCCTACAACAAAACTCTTCGCAGCGCACCCAAACCGACACTACACCGAAACGTCCCGGGAGTCGATCGAGCACTGGCCGACATCATTGACCGTGCACTCGATGCGAACCCAAACAATCGGTTCGACAGCATTCAAAGTGTGATGTTTGCAATGCGTCAGCGGGAACTTGCGAAGGCACGTCAACCGCTGCTAGTTCTGGGACTGCTTGGACCGCTTTTGTTGCTGACCGTGATGTCAGTGTTCGCCTGGTTCGCATACAACCGCGCCTATTCTGATACGCAAGTTGCCGTTACCGAAAAAGCCAAGGACAGTAATCGATTTGCGGCCCAGCTCGCGGCCAAGTCTGCTGCAACCAAGATCGAAGAGTACGTCCGAGTGGTTTGGGAACTGGCTCGGAACAAAGAATTTATCGAAGATTTCCAAACGGCGATCAACGATCCGGAACTTCAGGAACTTGCACAACAGCTTGACGACCCGGCTCACAATTCTGATCCCGACTTTGAACAATTCCGACTTGATTATCGAGCCAACGCGGCAAGGCAAAAGCTGCAGAAGTATTTGAAGTTCAGAATCGACAAAGCGAAAACTGGAAGGTACCCCGAATGTGCCAGTTGGTTTATCAATGATCTTCGCGGCAACCAAGTGGCTTCGGTTTTTCAAGCTCAACCGGACAACATTACCATTGGACGAAATTACTCCTGGCGAACCTACTTTACCGGAGAAATTCGAGACCGCAGGATCGACGATGTTGAACTATGGGGAACGCCACGCAAGATCGTCGATCACGCTCATATGTCGGCGATTTTTTTAAGTAAAGGTACATCCACCTGGAAAGTTGCATTCTCTGTCCCGATCCGACGACAAATCAGCGAAAATGAATCCGAGATCATTGGAATCGTTGCGTGTACTTCAGAAATGGGACACTTTGTTGATTTCCTGAGTGAACGTCATCAATACGCTACGTTGATCGATGGTCGAAAAGGCGACAATCAGGGCGCGATTTTGGAACACCCAATATTCCATGTCACTTCGACCAACCCAAAAGACATTCCTCGTGTGATGGATTTCCCTGAGATCCAAAAAACGGAACGATTCGAAGACCCAGTTGCAAAGCTTCCCGGCGGCGACGCCTGGGATCGCGAATGGCTCGCCGCGATACGGCCTGTAATTGCCCAAGGAGATTCGTACGGTCACCACGAAACCACACTGGCCGGCATCGATCCCAACGAAAATCACACTGGCTTGTATGTTCTGGTTGCAGAAGATTACGGCGAAATTGCCCAGCCCGTTTTTGACCTTGGACAGAACCTTATTTGGCTGGCTATCTATGCGACGGTATTTTTTCTGACGGTCGCGTTAGCCATGTGGTTGCTGGTTTTCCGCATGTTGAAAATGTCTAACGCAAACCTGGCTCGCAGCTTCAATTTGAGTTCGGATTCAACGTATCGCACCAACTTCGAGACAGGAAAAACGCCCTGAAAATTGAAGACTCTATCTCAGGATTTTCAATGAGAATTTTCAAATATTTCCAATCTGCCTGCGAATAACATCCTTGTAGCTTCAATCACAAGGAATCAGGAACTCGGAAATGTCGGCGGCAACCTATCCTCCATTTAAGCAACCAGTCCAATTCGTCACCGTCGGCCACGCCGACACGCATTCGAAAGTCATCGGCTACTTGCTGTGGTTTTTCCTTGGCTTGATAGGTGCACACCGTTTTTACTATGGCAAGCCGATTAGCGGAATCCTCTGGTTCTTTACGCTTGGTCTATTGGGCATCGGCTGGATTGTCGACGCTTTCCTGATACCGTCGATGGATAAAGAAGCGGACGAGCACTTCCATGCCGGTCGCACAGACTACAACGTGGCGTGGGCCTTACTCTGGCTGTTTGGCATCTTTGGCTTACACCGCCTATATCAAGGCAAGATTATTACCGGCCTGATCTATGCAGTCACCGGAGGCTTGTTCACGATCGGATTTGTCTACGACGTACTGACGCTCAACGAACAAATCAACCAATCCAATTATGCAGATCGCCGCCCAATGGCGTATTAGTCAGCCAAAGAAATGCGTCTCGCTTTAGCGATTGGGTGACATGTTCACACATGCATGCGTGAACATGTTCCGGCAAAGACGCGTTTCGACTAATTAGCACATTGAGAAATAATTCTCAGCGGCAAAATCAAAGCCTTCATCCGAAAGCACAATTGGCTTCTGCTGATACAGACAATAGTTCTTAATCTGCAACAGCAAGTCACGAGGATGACAGTTTCTGAACGGGCGGTTAACCGGCAAGTAATGCTTTTCGATCAATCGCTTCACCATTGCAGGTTGCCATTCAAACTTGTAGATCTTGCACATGATTTCAAACAGCTTGACAAAATTTTCAAGCGACGGATTAGGCACTTCGATCTTGTAAGGAATACGACGCAAAAACGCGTCATCAACCAGATCCTTTGGCTCAAGGTTTGTCGAGAAAATTACGAGCTGATCAAAAGGAACCTGAATCTTCTTACCGCTACTGGTGTTCAAAAAATCGTAACGCTTTTCCAGTGGAACAATCCAACGATTGAGTAACTCATCAACGCTCATTCTTTGACGTCCAAAGTCATCGATTACGAGCGTGCCTGTGTTACTCTTCAATTGTACGGGGGCTTCACTGATTCCGGTTGTTTCGTTGAAAGCAATTTCAAGATGCTCCATCGTCAATTCACCGCCCACAACAATCGTTGGACGTTCGATTCGAACCCAGCGTTTGTCGTAGTCGTTTGTGTTTAGAATGCCTGCGCTCTTTTCCAAAGGAGCTTCGACATGGTTCATTGGGTCGAACAGCCGAATGATGTCTCGATCAACGGTAATCGCACGTGGAATCCAAACGTACTTACCAAACGAAGACGTTACGCGTTCAGCAATACTGGTTTTTCCATTCCCGGGGTAGCCGAAAAGAAACATGCCCTTACCGCTGTTAACCGCCGGACCCAACTTCAACATCATTGCTGGATCGATCAACAAGTCAGAAAATGCTCGCTCAAGATCCGCTTCTGTCGGATTTTGATCGTTAATGGTTTGAGCAGACACACTGTCAACGTATTGCTTAAATGGTACAGGTGCCGCACCAAAATAGGTACTGAATTCGTTGTATCGTCTGCCACGTTCACGTCCCAGTTCAGTCAGCTTGACCACGTAATCGTTCAGTGCAGCCTGGCCAATATATCCAAGCAGCTGTTCGTTTTTCATCGAGGTTACTAACTTTTCACCCAGCTCCACAGGGATGGCAACCTGTTCAGCAATTTCGCGAACGGTCGATTCACCTTTCGCCATCATGAACTTGGTGATTAGCTCTTCCACGGCAGTTTCTGAAATGCCAAGGTCGTCGACCGACAGCGGTGCTCTTGGGAAAAACGAGCCGTCTTCGGCCACATTTTTTCTCTCAACGGCGACGGTTTCTGCGGTTGACCGGCCTGGAGCCGCATCCGCATCTTCCGATGAAAGTCCGTTGATACGATCTAGCAATGCATCCAGCTTGTCGCCACCTTGATTTGCAGCATCCGATGAAGTTTGGTCAGGAGTTGTTGGTTCTGACATTCCGGCAATCCAATATGTTGGAGTTGTTGGGACGGGCGAAGCGTAGGAGTACGCTTCTATTTTCGCACGAGAAAAGATAGATCGTCTTTAACGCCAGTAAATGCTAAACAATCGACGCAGCCCCCATTTTGCCTACCGGTGCACTGAGCTTGTTGATTTTGACGATTGCATCGAATGATCAATCACTACAATCGGCATTCACTGGGCTGGATGCTTGGGTTGAACTCGGACATCGGTTTTCTCGACGCCGTTTACGACCTTCGCCGTAACTCCTTGTCGGT
>CAYONX010000070.1:0-21598 GCA_964405425.1 uncultured Pirellulaceae bacterium
CTTGCATCAAGCCGATCACGATCGCTCTCCCAGCTGAAGCAGCACTTGCAGCAATGGCTTGAGAACGGAAGTCTCAGCCGCAGTGCTGATAACGGCTCCACTTGAAGCTTAAGACCCATGTCAACATGCACTTCCAGAAGCGCTTACTACTAATGCTTACAAACTCGCACTGGCCCGAGATCTTGGGATCAGCGAAACCAATGCGATCCCAAAACAGACTATCGATAAAACCAGCATCGAAATAGAGCCCACTTTGTGCGTCCCAATTTTAGGGCGCAATTGCTGCGGATCCATTTCACGCGTTAAATCCAAAAGTTGTCTATCACACTGGTTGTATCCGATCGCATACGCAAGGCGTGCGATCGACGTAAGATCATCAGCACTCGTCATATCGAATTGTTCTGGCTTACCGATGATTTGGTAAGTGTCAGAATGATCGAAGTCTCGAAAGAAGTGATAACGGCAAGCTTCCCAACCCGCCCGATGCCCCGCGCGATAAAATTCCGATCCATTGGAGTACGCGTCATCCATGAATCGTTCTTTGCTGCGTACGTCGTTTACAAAATCTACTTCGAAATGCTCAGGCACTTTTGCAGCATCGTAACTCAGCACGTGTTGTGACCACGCGATTGAGCCACTGCGTTCCAACGAGAAATATGCGATCAGCGCGCCTATGCTCGTTGCGATCATCATCAATTGAAAAATTGAAAAGCGCCCTTTGAATCCCATCGCTTTTGACCTCGGAAACAAGAACTGCAGCGTAAAAATCTAGCCAACATTTTCGAAACTTTGATATTCCGGTTGATAGATCGCTTTGCCGACAAAGAACGGACCCATTGAATCGATGAATTCCGACGTTTGACGAGTACGCCTCATTTTTTGCACTAGCGCGGACAAAGGAAACAACTCTTTACCCAACAAACCAATAATAAAATCATTGTCATCGGTATTCAAACCGTGCGCCGCCAAGCGAATATCAGTCGCAAAACCTGCCTTTCCAAACGCGTGTCCAATACCGCCATGTTCCATCAGCATCTTGCGTTGTTCTTCTTTGGACTCACGTTCAAACATTCCGCTTCGCCGCACCGGGTAGAAGACTGCCCAGGGAGTTGTCTGGTCACATGCTCGAATGGCAGGGCGGTTGAGCAAAACTTCCTCCAGATCATTTTCGTACCCAATTGAATACGTCCGACCCAACATCGTAAATTCTTCTTTTTGCTCGCCACCTTCGTTCAACATACTGGCGATCACTGGCTGAACTTGATCCACCAGATAGTTGGGGTCTTCACAAAATGACAATACTCCGATGCCGGAATAGTCATTGAGATCCTGGTAAATAACCGCCTGGATTTTGTTTTCGCGAAATCGATCGGCAAGAACGGACGCATCGATAAACTGGTAAGCCGTGAATTGCATAAATAAACGTCGGTCGAAAGAAATTGGCTTTCCTTCTGCACTTCGTCCGCGCTCACTCAAATCCATTTGCCCGACTTCTTCTGAGCCTCGAGCACCATTTGAAACCGCCTCTTTGGCTTTCTCAATTACTTTTTGCACTTCCTGCTTGGCAGCGTCAAACTTGACGCCAAAATCGCTAAGCACTTCACTGGCAAAACCCTGGGTGTCCTTGAGAATCCCAAGCAGAATGTCTTCCGTGCCGACCTTGTCATGCTCTAGTGCCTTTGCTTCTTCACACGCCGTCTTCAAGCATTCTTCGGTTGCGTCGAGCTGTTGCTCAAGTTCGTCGACATCCACTTTATCCGCATCCAACTTCTCCTTAACTGCTTTTTCAAGCTGAGGCAGATCGACATTTAAGTTCTTCAGAACGTTGACAGCTACACCGCCACCATCCTTGATCATGCCCCACAACAAGTGCTCACCGCGAACAACGGCATGCTTCATACGTTGAGCTTCAGCTGACGCTAGATCAACGATCTTTTGAGCGCGATCAGTAAGTAAAGATTCCCACTGGGATTTTGAATTCATTGGTCTCTCCTTGTTTCAGCACAAATTGTATGTGCTGGCGAGCGCAAGGAGTAGCTTTGTTGCCAAAGAATTATGCGTTTGCAGAAACTGAAGGCAAGCACGCAAACGGCGCTACGCCATTGTTAAAACACCATGGACGCATATGGTCCGCATTGCATAGTCCGTATTACACAATGGCCTCTCATACGGCCATCGAATCTGTGCATCGGTTCCACAGGTCCGTTAGCGAACTTTTTGTTGTTCAGATCTTCGTACCGCAGTGCGGATCGTGGACATGTATTTTTGTGGGTCGGACTGGAATAGTTCCCGAGTCTCTTTAGATGAAAACAGGACAATCTTTTGCTCCGGTGCTTTACCCATAAAAACGCCGTTTTCTTCCTGGCCATCGACCAGAGTGCCAGATTCATGGAATTCGACCGGATCATACCCGGCAAGAACAGGGCTGAATTTATCCGGACTTGATTTGAACAGCTCCAGCTTTGCTTCATCACCAAAGATATAGACTCGCCCACGGTGAACACAACCAAATTTTGAATCACCCTTCATCCACTTGCCGTCTTGCAACAATGTAACCGGACACCGTCCGCCCAATGCAAATTCGGGAGCAACGGTTTGTGCAATTTTGGCTTGGGATCTTTTTGCAGCGATTTTATTTTTTTGAATCGTGGCCTCGGCGTTCATATTGATCTCAGGCGATATCTTGGCGATGGGAGCCTGTCGATTTGCAGTCGATTGTTGAATCTGATTGGAGGCCACTTGTGCCGGTCCGGCATCCATCTTTCGTGCCGCCATTTTTCGCTCTTTGCTGAAATCAGGCGTCATGATTCTGGCTGCAGTCTCAGACGATGAAGCCGTTTTTGCTTTCGTTTCTGCCTGAAATGGATTGTTGATTTTCGCGCTCGCAACCTGTCTGGATGCAACTTGATTGGAATTCATTTGCATTGACCGACTGGGCGAAGGATTAAAAGAATTACTTTCGCCTGTTTGCGGCATGCTACCGGGTTGGCCAGCTATCGTTGTCTTTTCAACAAAAAACTTGTCGTTAATAACTCGCTGAGGCTTTGGAGCAGGCCGCTTTGCCTTTGCTGTTTCATTGTTTCCAGCCCCATTTCTTGGAACGAAACTGTTTGACTCATGAACAACTTGACGAGTGGTTGACGTTTTTCCGACTAGTTCCATCGATTCACCAGACGGTGCCGGGCGCTGATGCTCAGGCTTTTTGGATGCGATATCACGCTTGCCTGGATTAAACAGCTCTTTCTTGTTCGCGCTGATGACCTGGTCAATCTTTTGTGCGATTTCGACATTTTGCAAGCCATTGGCCTGGCCCGCCATTGGCAGCGATTTGACCATACGAACGTAATTAGAAATATCTTTAGGGCTCTTTCGCTTGGAAACGACTCGCCCTTTGGTTGTTACGACAACATCGGCCGGAATCTCTTCGATTGAAAACTGTTTCACCAATTCCGGATGAGTGTCAGTATCAACATGAACTGGCACAACTTTCTCGGATACGGCTTTGGCCACCAATGGCGAGCTAAAAACGAATGTCTCAAGCTGCTTGCACGGTCGGCACCATTCCGCTGAAAAGTGCAGCAAGACCAATTTATCTTGCTCTATTGCCAACTTCTGAGCCGCCTCAACGTCGTGCATCCAGTCAATTTTTTGACCGACTGCATTGCCAGAAATGAAGATTCCGCAAACGACAGCTATCATCGATAAAAGCCGACTCATTTCGATTCCATCCAAAATATCGTGTGTTTAATGCATATGTATATCGTTAAGATTTATCGGCGTTATCCATCAGAGTGTTTGGTTAAATTGTAACGAATATTGGAATCTTGCTAGTTTTGTATTACCCCTCGCAACCACTTGGACAAACAGGAAAAATAGACAAAACAAGGAATTATTGTGAATAGCAGCGCTTGACATGGGCGACGTTATGGATAACACTTCGAAGTAGTCACAGCTTCCGCTTGATCTTTGTGGCGGTGCCACGCGGGATTTGGCTTTTGGGGAATAGTTTCTTTAGGGTCATTTTCAAATTCCTGCAAATCGTTTTTTCGCGATCGCTTTTCGCGTCTGAAATGAACGAGTTAGGAACTCGGTAAATTTGCCTCAGGATTCTGGCAAACACGAATTTAATTATCGTGATTGTTAGCCAGCGGAAGATGTATTGAGAAAGTCAATTCAATTATTCTTGATTGGATTGTTTCGATTATTTCCAGAGAAATTCGCTTTATATATTCGCATTCGTGCCACGAATGCATCCGAATTTGCTGATCCTAACATGGGGAATCTCCATCGGCAGGGATCTTTTTACAGCTACTTTCGTACCTGATGGTTTAGGTGTGGTTTTATGGCAAAAAAAAGACAAGGCGGCGGTCGAGGTCGTTCAAACAACAGTGGTAACAGCGGCGGCGGTGGTGGAAACCGCGGCGGCGGTGGCAGTCGTGGCGGCGGAGGCGGCGGTGGAAACCGTGGCGGCGGCGGTGGTCGACGCAGACGCAATTCCGGCGGCGGTTATCGAAATAACGGACAAGGTCGTCGATCCGATCGAAATTCTGAACCTGCCGAAATTGATGATTCAGAATTGACAGAAGGCACTGGCTTGCTGGAGTTGCATCCAAACGGTTACGGCTTCTTAAGAAGTTCAAACAACAATTACGCCCGCGAACGTACCGACCCGTTTGTGCCTGGCACAATGATCGAAAAATTCAGCTTGCGACCGGGCGTAATGATTCGCGGCATGGTCCAACCTGGACGTCGGCAACAGGGACCTCGACTGCGAGAAATCCTTGACATTGACGGGATTGCTCCCGACGACTACGCAGAAATCAAACGCTTCGATGAATTGACGCCCATCAACCCGGACCACTGGTACAAATTGGAAACCGGGCCGGAACCATTGACGACTCGAGTCATGGATTTGCTGACGCCACTTGGCAAAGGCCAACGTGCTCTGATTGTGGCTCCACCGCGCAGCGGCAAAACAATCATGCTGCAACACATCAGTCACGGGATCGCTGAAAATCATCCCGATTCGAAATTGATCGTTTTACTCATCGACGAACGACCCGAAGAAGTCACTGACATGCGTCGAAGCGTAAATGGCGAAGTTATCGCCAGCAGCCTGGACGAGGACATTGAAAGTCATGTTCGTTTGTCGCAACTGGTGATCGAGCGTTGTCGCCGACTGGCCGAATTGGGTCAGGACGTATTTTTGCTGATGGATTCTATCACTCGACTTGCCCGTGCGTTCAACAAGTGGGTTGGCAATACAGGCCGAACCATGTCCGGTGGTGTCGATATCAAAGCGATGGACATTCCGAAAAAATTGTTCGCAACCGCTCGCTCGTTTGAAGAAGGTGGTTCGCTGACAATCGTCGGTACCGCACTGGTGGACACTGGCAGCCGTATGGATGAACTGATTTTTCAGGAATTCAAAGGCACTGGAAACATGGAACTGGTTCTGGATCGAAAACTGGCAGACCGGCGTGTCTGGCCAGCGATTGACATTTCCCAATCAGGAACTCGTCGTGAAGAACTTTTGCTTTCTCCGGAAACCTTGCACGCGGTGACGATGTTGCGGCGAACTTTGACTTCGATGCACCACGTTGAAGCCATGGAACAGCTGACCAGGCAACTTGGGCGATTCAAGACGAACGATGAATTCATTACTTTGATCAGCGGCAAAATGGCAATCGATTAGTACGTTTAATCGCGTGCAAATCGAAAAACATCTGTCGCATTGGGGTCCATGACGAATCCTGATCTTGCGGTTATCTGTCTTAGCGGTGGACTCGATTCCACCAGCTTACTTATTCGCCTGCTTGCCCAGGGACGTCAGGTTCACGGCATCAGTTTCGATTACGGTCAAAAGCACAAAATCGAACTGCAACGATTGCAGGCTAATTTAGCTTACCTTGCGGAAAACGATCTTAACGTCGATTGGCATCTGATTGATCTTTCCACCCTTGCGCCACTTCTTGATTCGGCATTAACGACACAATCGTGGGAAGTCCCGACCGGATTCTACGAATCGGACAACATGAAAGAAACGGTCGTTCCCAATCGTAACGCGATTTTCGCGTCGATCGCGTTTGCAACTGCATTATCGCTTTCCCAAAAAAACCAATGCGTCGTCGATATTGGCTTGGGCGTTCATTCAGGTGACCACGCGATCTATCCGGATTGCCGTCCAGAATTTTACGAAGCCATTTTTCAGGCGTTTCAATTGGGGAATTGGGATTCAGAAAAAGTCCAATTGCATTTGCCTTATCTGCAATGGGACAAACACCGGATTCTGAAAGACGCACAATCCAACATCGAACAACTTGGTTTGGATTTTGACACCGTTTATCGCAACACAATCACCAGCTACGCTCCGTCAACCGATGGAACGTCCAACGGACTGACGGGCAGCGATGTCGAACGAATTCTTGCGTTCAATCAATTGGGAGTCGTCGATCCGATCGCGTACGCCATGCCCTGGGAAGACGCTGTTGCTCAGGCACTTGCTTGCCAGGCTGAACACCTCGCACGAAAAAATTAACGGTCAGCACAGTGTCAGATTACTTTGAACGAATCGCAGGTGAATGGGCAGAAAGGGCAGGGGAGTTAGCCACATGGTTCGACAAACACATGGTTAATCGAACCGATGTTTGGGGCCGTTATCTTAAAGAAAAATATCGCGGCGAATCAAACACTGGTGCTCCCAAGAACAAAGCGATTACGGCTCCGTTTCGTCAAGAGCGCGGCAAAGTATTTCTGCAATCGAGTTCACTTGAAAAACATTTCAAGGCCAAAGATGGTGGCGGAGTACTTGGCCTGCATTCTTCATCCAGCGACGGGACTTCGCGATGGTTTGCCATCGATATCGACCTGCATGACGACGACGATTTATCGGTGACGCGCGAAGGAAATTTTGTGGCAGCCAAAGCATGGTGGACGAAACTTAGAAAACTGGGATTCGATCCAATTCTTTTCGATTCGAACGGGAAAGGCGGATTTCATCTAATTGTTTTCCTGAGCAAACCCATGGCAACGAAATCTGTACGATCGTTCGTCGAAATGGTTGTCAGTGATTTCGATCGACATGGGCTGGACGATCCGCCTGACATTTTCCCCGGCAGCTTTGGCGCAAACCATCTGGGAAGCTGGCTACGAATTCCCGGTCGACATCATACTCGGCAACATTTTTCGCGAGTATGGAACGACGAACCGATGGCCGAAATTCAATGGCTGGAAGGTCACGAAGCGGTTGACGCTATTTTATCCGTTCAAGCTGCCGCTGAGCAAACCATTTTGTCCAACGGGTTGGAGCCGCGAATTCGAACGGTGTGCCTGGATTTCGACGGCGTTGTGCATTCTTACCAATCCGGCTGGCAAGGTGAAACGGTCATTTCCGATCCACCGATTCACGGCGTCGACAAAGCGATCCATCAATTGCGTAAAGAATATCGCGTTGTCATTCACAGCGCCCGCTGCAGAACCGAAGATGGTCGTGTCGCGATTAAAAAATGGCTCGACAAAAATCGCATCGAAGTTGACGAAGTTTGCGACAACAAACCGCCCGCATTTGTCTACGTTGATGATCGCGGGATCCAATTCACGGGTGACTGGCCAGCCACAATCGCGATGATCAAAGCGTTCAGAAAGTGACTGGACCTTGAAATCGCAGCACTCACTCAAACCGGACGATCAGATTCCAGGTCTTACGGAATGGACTGGACATCCTTTTTGCGAGCACGATGCTCACGAATCAATGGAAAAATCGGCAGCAGAACAAGAAAGCCATAAATCACTGCACTTACGATCACACCATATTTAACTCGAACAACTGGCTCACCCAACGACCTAATATGTAACATGCCACCATCGGCGATCAGAAATGCGTTCCGTAGCAATTCAGGGTCTGCATTAAATCCAATGCTGTGAACCGACCCATCGGCAAGTGCAACATGCGTGCCCCAATAAGTTGTCTTGAACGTTTCGCTATGCGAATGAACAGCATTTCTGGGATCGAGATTACTCAACAATTCCACAGCTTCGTCAATAGATATATCACCATCCGGATCTGACCAAAAAACTGGAGCCGAATGATCTTCAATCAAAACAATGGTGTTCGATGTACCGTCTGTGATTCGATCAAGTGTGTGCGGCTTGCCTGCTTCAAAAATGGTGCCCGGACCTGTTACCAGTTTGTATGGTGTCTTCGGACCATGTTCCTTTGACGGGCATGTCGTGCCGTCGATCACTATCTTAGCCAGTGGCATATTCTGAGCGCTATCCCAACTTTTGCTAAAATCATATTTCGAATAGAGATTTTGCTGTTCGATAAAAGGCAAAATGGCCAGCCGCCAGCTATGGCGATGTCCTTGCACCAACTTGCTCGCCTCAGGGTATTGCGAATGAGTCGATTCATAGTTCAGCAATGCCAAATTTAACTGCCGCATGTTGTTGAGGCAGGCAACGCGACGTGCTGCTTCCCGAACAGCTTGAATTGAGGGAAACATCGCTCCAACGCAACAAAAGAACAGCAAAAAGAAAACAGCAACAATTGCGAGCGTTAGTCCTGAATTGCTTGACCTCACAATTGCAAAACAGAAGCCCCAAAACAACAGCACAAACAAGCTGAAGAAAAACGACCCGGTCGAAAACGCCAAGCCAGCAGCGATCAGGGATGTGATATAAAACACCTCTCGCAAACCAAAAACGAACCTCGACGTATTCTCTTGCTGATTCATGGTTTCCGGTTCCCAGCCCCTGTGCCTTTCACCCGAATTATACCACTCTGATACAATCCCGGCACGTCATTGCAAGCTGAGCGACCCCACAGCCTGACAATCAGGTTGCATTTTTACCAATAAACGATCCCGTTGTTCGAACATTAGATCAAGGCAAAACTTCAACCAGTGGGAGACCAATCAAAAATGCTTAAAACGGCCAAGAAAAAACGCACTCTCTCGTCGAAAACAAGTTCGCAAACACCTGCACCGAAAACCAACAACGGGAATTCGACAACTACGCAGCACGGCAATCAACCGCAGCCTCATACGCCTGACCAGGATCTGACCCATTTTGGCACTTGGGTTGGCAAGCCGATTTGGGTTCCGCCCAAAGACAGCAGCGACGAACTGGCAAAGTCGATGTTGAACCAGTTTGGTCCGTTCGCATCCAAGTCAGATTGTTGGCGATACGTTACACGTAAACACCGAGACAAATTCACGCAAGTCCGCCGGTTGGAGCTTCCCAAGGCTTCGATTCGACTTCCACAAGGGCAAGTCTATGTCACTGTGACGCAACAAGATCGTTTTGATGAGATCGAAGAACAAATTCCTCGCAGCGTTCAAACACGACTCGACGAATTTCTGGCTGGTCCAGGAAAAAAACGCGGCGTCAAAGTTTACTACCTCAAACCATTATGCATAGAAGTTGGCAGCGATCTGATCTTCACCACAACCGAAGAATTGGACGCAGCGATCCTTCAAATCCAATCGGAAGTTTTTTCACACTACCGCCGCCAGTATCTTGGTCATTTGATCAAACGAACATCTGTTGAACTTATCGACGCGGCACTCTTTTTGCCACGTTCAATCCTGAGCCATATAATCAGCAGCAAGAAGCGTGAAATTGAAAGCTTCCACGCGAAGCTGGAATTCGAACGTCGCCGACGAGCCCACGATGCGATGCTGGAGCGCAAAAAATATCGCCCGGATGAATGCACGTTTGACGAAATCCTCTCGCTGACCGAGACGCCCGACCGCAACGACGTAATCGAGCATTACGTTCAAGAAAAATCGCTCCGCGCTGCCGAACGTGAGATGTTTCTACTCGCCTCCGCCGCGTCTCTACCTTGGTTTGCAGCGTTATCATTCGCAGCATACAAGATCGCTGCGGTTACTATTGCGACCAGCGTTTCAGTCTCGGTCTGCGATCCAGCCTTCGTTGCAGAAGTACCAGGAGCCAACGGCAAACTGCTGAAGATCGGACACTTTGATGAAGTCGACGGCATCATGCATGTCGAAATCTAATTCCATCACGGAATTTTGCGTAAAAAAATGTTAAGGGAATCTACCTATCGCGGTGAAATCGTGAATTGGAGCGCGAGCATTACGACCAATGCGCCAAAAAGTGTGTAGGCCATGTTTGAATCGACCAATGATGGATCGGCCAGGAATTGTTTGACCGAGCCAAGGCGATGCCACAGGTAAAAACCGAGTGGAATCGTCAGTATGCCGAAAAGCAGCAGCGTCCAAAAAGGCGAACCATTTTGAAGCATGACCCCACAGTCACCAACACGGTCAAAGGAACCAACGGCAATATACGCACCATTTGCGAGGAGACAAAATCCAGCGAAAAACATTGCGATATTGCGGGCAACGGAAAAACGCTGCGGGATAATCCACCAGACGGTTGCAGGTATGGCGCATCCAAGTATAGGGCCGAGCCAAACTACGATCGACGGCTGGGGGTTGGGTAAAACGTCTGTTCGTGAAATCGTAAGTGGATGAAGCACGACGCGTTTGATGGTGCCGCCAGTGCTTAACGCACCAATGACGTGGCCGAACTCGTGAACCGCCATCATTAAAAACCAGCTCAGCGCCAATAAAGAGACGACAAATATGAACTGATGAATGCGTTGCATTGCCTAACGACTGTGCGCGTAACGGAAATTTTCACGACACCGTTTCCGTCGGAAACCAAAAGTATCGCAACAATAAAGATTTTAACAAAACGAAACCGGGATGCAAAAATGACGGCGTCGTGGCCGTCCGATCGCAGTAAAGAAGAACACGTCTTCGAAGCAACAGACGTAACAAATCAAACAGGCGGCAGGCGAGAGTGACGTTATGCAATCGTCCGTCCCTACCGTTTGCCAAGTGGCGGGATTTTTCCCACTGCTCGCGTATACCACTGGCCAGAACGTAAAACCCAAGGCGTACGGTATTGTTTTGGGACAGCTTGCTCGTTGTAGCGAACACTGGAAAGCACCAGCGCCGTGGGCACATTTCCCCGATCGTCACCGCCTTGGTCGCTATAGCTCTCTATCCCAAATTCCACCAACTCTGCGGAGTGAATATGCGAAGTGTATTCGCGAATCTGCGTCATCGTATGTTCAGGCTCAATGTCGAATCTGGCGGCTCGAGATTCGCGTATGTCGGGATCAATGAATTCGTATAAGGACTTAACGTCTCGCTGCACCTCATGACGAACGTGTTGAGCAAGACGTTCACGAAGCACAGATTCAAGTTCAGGGCTCAAAGGCATACTAGATGAGCGAACTGGAGCGCCCAACGGAAGATTTTTATGACACCGCCCATAAACAAAGCGAGCGACGTCGGAACTACCACAAGTTGTACCAAAGCCAGCCCGCGTCGCCAAACAAGGAAAGTGTGCCCGATGCGAGTGTAAAAACTAAAGCATTAGTGGTTCAATGCACTACCAGCAAGCGACTAACGAATACCGCCTGACTCGCTGCCACTTTCTGACTCACCCAATTCTTCGCCGCCGGCTGCCACACTTTCCTCACTCTCCGCATCCATTTGTTCTGCGGCGTCGTTGGCTTCCTGGGCTTCAACACTGACAACTTTGCCCTGATAGCTCAAAATCTCTTCGATTCGAGAAAGCTTACCGCGGAAGAACGGGAAGAATGGAACTCGGTACAAACCGATGACTCGATCCATCTTGAAAATCTCTTTATTCATTCGCGTCTTCAACGCCAATGAGCCCACACCGGCAAGGAACAATTCCAGATAATCCAACGGCTCGTTTTCCGTTTTCAAACCGATCAATTCAAATCTCTCACCTTTGCCACCCAGCCGATTGATCGTCAGGCCTGATTCGTCGATGACAACTTTCATGTGCGTGCGGCTATAAACAAAATTCCCAAGCCAAATGATAAAGAACACAATCGACAGAACAAAAAACGCGCCTGCGTTGACCTCAGGTGCCAGGTAACCGAGCCACGTCGCCAGTCTCGTAAATGGCTGTATCAATCCGGTAACTTCCAGCACGACCGGGATTCCAACAAAGGTCCCCAGCAAGCCAAACATCAACATAAATTTGTTTTTGGGCATGTTAAATCGAAATGCCAGATACCAGACAAGCATTACTGACAAACCAACCCAGAACAAAACATGCGGATTGGGTGCAAATTTTGCCCACCATGGGTCCGCGACATCAGCTGCCGATAATTCATCTTCGCCGTCTGCGTCAGAATTTGCCGCCGTTGCACCGGCGTCATCGCTTTCGATTTGACTGGCTACCGCCGTTTCCAATTTTTGTACGTGCGTACGGTCTTTGAGATCGTTAGGCAGTGCCAACAATGCAAGAACCGCAAACAACACGGCCGGATACGCTGCCAATATTCCTGGCAAATGGTCGTACAGAACGATTGGTTTTATTGATGATGAGGCAGTAGCCATTAAATCTCCATGTTCGAAATTGAATCTTGGCCGCGAGTCAAAGCGTCATTATTGCGATCAACCGAGCGACCGCAATCGTGGTTGCGCACCATTTGAACCGTCAGAATCTATTCGCTGTATTTCCCGTTTTCTTGCCGTCATGACGCTTTCAAATCCGAATTTTCCACAGGATTACGTCTCAAGCGAATATTTATAATCTCCACAATCAGCGCAAAGAACATGGCGAAATAGATATATCCCTTGTCCATGTGAGCACCGACCGATTCGGCAACCAGCATCACGCCGATCAGAATCAGGAAACTGAGCGCCAATATTTTCAAAGTCGGGTTATCTTCGACAAATCGACTGATGGGTTCGGCAAAAACGAGCATTACTATCACTGCCAGAATAATGGCCACCGCCATGACCCAAATTTCGTCTACCATTCCGACCGCCGTGATCACGGAATCAAGCGAAAATACGATATCGAGCAAAGCGATCTGAGTAATCACACTCCAAAATCGGTTACCCGCTTTGACTTCATGCTCACCATGACCAAATTCGTCATGGATTTCGTAAACGCTCTTTCCAATCAGGAAAGCTCCGCCGAACAATAACACGACATCGCGCCAAGATATCTCATTGGCTTCCCTAAATCGTTCCGCAACAATTTCTGGCGGCAATTCAATTGCGGTCGCACCATGACCACCGCCCAAAGTAGAACCACCGCTAATTGCATTGATGATGGATTCAGGAATCCCCAAGCTGGTTAATTCGAACAGCGCAAATTTGGAATAGTGAACAACCGCGAACAGCGAAGCCAACAACAACAGTCGGGTGACCAATGCAAGGACCAACCCCCAACGACGAGCCGCCGGCTGTTGCTCAACAGGCAATTTACCGGAAACGATCGTGATAAAGACAATGTTGTCGATACCAAGAACAATTTCCATCAACGTTAAAAACAACAACCCGAGAACAAAATCCACTTGCTCGACCCAAAATGACAGCTAACCAGAAGCCATCATCATATTTCGCTGCCCGGCATCAAGGAAATAGCTATTTGGATAGATATTCAGAAATCAGATTCTGACTGGCGTTCAAACGCCCACAACTGTCGGCTGCTCCGACCGGAAGTCCTGAAAGACCTGAATAACCTCGTCCTTGCGGCGAAAGAATGCGTCAACTACTGACGGATCAAAATGCTTGCCCGCGCCCTCGCGAACAATTTCGAAACACTTTTCCAAATCGAAAGCTTCTCGATAGGCATTTGAATTACTTACAGCGTCAAATACATCGCAAACGGCGACAATACGTCCTTCGATCGGAATATTTTCGGCTCGAAAACCATGTGGATAGCCACTGCCATCCCATTTCTCATGATGGGATTCGGCGACAATAGCCGCCATTCGCATGACTGACGAACTGCAATTGTTCAACAGAAACGAACAAATGTCATTTTGATTCGTCGACTCGTTCGTTTGGTCGTCACGAATCATGCTGCCACCTTTGTTACAGTGGCTTTTTACGATGTCGAATTCCTCCTGGGTCAATCGATCGCGTTTCTTCAAAATCGATTGCGGAATGTCAATCTTGCCAACATCGTGCAGTTGAGCGGCATGTTCGATTTCAATAACCTGGGTATCGGTGAAGCCCATTTCTTCGGCGATTAACGCTGCATACTTGCCAACACGAATAATGTGGTATCCGGTTTCATCGTCGTTAATTTCTGCTGCTCTTGCCAGACACTGAATCGCTTCACGTCTGGAAGCAATCAATTCGGCCGTTCGCACCTTAACTTCCTGTTCCATTCTGTTGGCATAGCCAGCCAGGAACTTCGTATGGGCGTTGGATAACAATGTATTGGAAACTCTAGCAAGAATTTCACTGCCGATGACCGGTTTGAGCAGAAAGTCGTTACAACCGAGTTCGAGAGCGCGGTTCTTGACTTCACTGTCGTTATGAGCGGTAACAATGATAATTGGAATTCCGTTGAAACATTCTTCCGAACGAATCCGACGTAGAATGGTTAGACCATCGAGTTCAGGCATTTCGATATCCAGTAACACCAAATCTGGAGGAGAACTCTCGAAATATTTCTCAACACGTAACGGATTGGTTTCACAAAACAGATTCTGAAATCCGCCTCGATCCAAATACGCTCGGATGGTCTTTGTAACCACCTCTGAATCGTCAACAATCAAAATATTGCTGCTGCAAAGATTGAACACCTCATCATTGATCGTCCAGATCTTTGAAAAATCCTGTTGAGGTGCGATTGGTTCGCCGTCGCCGGAACGCTGGATCGCGGCGCATCGCGCACCATCGTGAAAAGTAACCCGGTTGCGACCATTTTGCTTGGACTCATACAGTGCGGTATCGGCTCGCTTGAGTATCAGTTCTTGATCGTCGCCATTCATCACTTCGGCAACACCAACACTGACCGTCACTTTCAGGGTTTTCCCTTCAAATTGAAAGGAACTTAATTCGATCGCCCGACGAATTCTCTCAGCAGTCTGGGTCGATTCCTGTGCACGGCGAATTGGAACAATCGCAGCAAATTCTTCGCCACCGAATCGACAAAGCAAATCCATTTCCCGCAATGTATCTTCAATCGAACCAGCAACCATTGCAAGCACCGCATCGCCAGCCTGGTGTCCGTGCGCGTCATTGAACTTCTTGAAAAAGTCGATGTCGATCATGAACAACGCGACTGGAGAACGATTTCGCTGCCATTCGATCATCTTGCGGTTCAATTCAAAATCGAACGCGCGTCGATTGGCAATGTTGGTCAGTGGGTCAATCAGAACGTCAGTCCGTAATTGTTCTGAATATTGTGCAAGGTGCTGATTGGCGAGTTTCGATTTGAGCGAATTTCTGGTACGAGCGATCAACTCGATGCTGTCCTTGGAGCTCGGTAGAAAGTCATCGACTCCGATATCCAAAGCCAGTTTCTTGAATTTACTATCTTCAGTCCCGCTTGCTGCCAGTACGCAAATTTCGGCATCCGCGGTGCATTTGCGAATCACCTCGCAAACTTCGTTGTCCGTAAGCTTTGCACATGCCACGACCAATAAATTGACCTTGCTGTCACTGATCGTTGATTTCAACACTTCGAGATTGTTGGTGATCGAAATCGAACGGAAGCCAAATTTCTTGAGTTCGGCTTTATAGGGAGCTCCAAATTCTTGATCGTCGAAAATCAAAATCTGTGCTGCCAGCAATTCATCCTCGTGAACCGCTTCCAGGTTACTAACCGAAACGGGCGCGCACATCGGTTTCGCAATTCTGCTCTGAGCTTGTTCGTTGTGCGGTTCCATCGTTTCTTGCAATATCTGTTCGATAATTAGTATGTAAAACCCTATGTCGCAACAGATGATTGATGCCTTTGCTCTGTAATCAAAACCAAGGTATGCCGTTTTCCCATTCACTTCGTGCCGAATATGACGGTTTTCACCCGTAGCATTGGTGCCCAATGCGCAAAATGAGCTGGACGCTATTCTTCCGATTGGCTAATGTCCGCAGCCGAATTATTCGTGTTTTTCGTGTTCCATGAACTCAAATCGCCAATCCAAATCGAACGGGCTACCCAACCGCTGGCAGGAGCTGATTCTGCCACTTGGCGTCATTGGCTGTTTGTTTATCGTTTTTGTGCCATTGCCCGCAGCGATAATGGATTTGCTGCTAGCAGCCAACATCTCGATCGCTGTGATCATTTTGTTGACAACGATTTACGTGCGTTCGCCCTTGGAATTCAGCGTTTTTCCATCGCTGCTGCTGGTAACGACGTTGGCTAGATTGTCGCTGAACATTGCCACAACACGACTTATTCTGACAAACGGCGCGACGGACTTTGAAGGTTCAGCCGGGCAACTGATTCGTGCCTTCGGCGAATTTGTAGCGGGTGGTCAGATCGCGATTGGCTTGGTTATTTTTGCCATCATCATAATTATCCAGTTCGTTGTGATTACCAAGGGTGCAACTCGCATTAGCGAAGTCACAGCACGATTTGCGCTTGATGGAATGCCCGGACGCCAAATGTCGATCGACGCCGACCTAAATGCAGGCGTGATCAACAATGTAGAAGCGCAGCGACAGCGTCAAGAATTAACAAAAAACGCTGATTTCTTCGGCGCGATGGATGGTGCCAGTAAATTTGTACGTGGCGATGCGGTTGCTGGCATTGTGATTACGTTGATCAATATTGCTGGCGGCTTGATCGTCGGCTTGACAGCAAATATGTCGATGCCAGAAGCTGCTAGCGTTTTTACCAAGCTAACAATTGGTGATGGTCTGGCCAGTCAGATTCCGGCACTGTTCATATCGATCGCCGCAGCCATGCTGGTGACTCGGCCGACCACGCCTTCGAATTTAAACGCAGATTCGTTTCGCCAGCTTTCTGGGCGCCCGATCGTTTTGATCATCACGGCGCTGTTTTTACTGGCCATGGTATTTACTTCGCTGCCAAAGCTCCCACTAATCGGGCTGGCTGCCATTTTCTTATTCGGTGCGTGGGCCATACAAAACGAAGCCAACCAGGAGATCAACAATCAAGAAAATCCTCAACCAAACGAGCCGGCACCCGAAGTCACCATTGACCGTTTGCTAGGCAATGAGATCTTGGAAATGGAATTGGGCATAGAATTGATTCCACTGGCCAACCCAAAAAATGGAGGCAAGTTGCTGCCTGCGGTGACTGCCTTGAGAAAGAACCTGGCCGCTTCTTTGGGCGTCATTTTGCCCAAAATCCGAATCAAAGACAATTTGCAGTTGGCCGCAAAGGAATACCGCATTCTGGTTCAAGGCAATCCGGTCGACATTGGTACTATTTTTCCTGAATTCCACCTCGCAATCGACCAGGGCACAGCATCAGGCCCAATCAATGGTGCCATAGCCACTGAATCTACCGACGATGGCCAGGCGTTTTGGATTCCAGCCGAAAATTTGACCGACGCGGAAAGACTTGGCTATGAGATACAAAGCCCGACCGTCGTATTGTCGGATCGGATGTCTAGCGTCGCGGACAAATACGCAGCCGATTTGCTGACTCGTGACGCAACCAATCAATTGATTGAAGAAACGCGAAAAACTTCACCAGCCATCGTTGATGAGCTGCTGCCGAATTTGGTTTCGCTTAAACAACTACAAAGCATTCTGAAGCAATTAGTGGCAGAACAAGTGTCGATCCGGCCCCTGGGTCTGATTTTGGAAACAATCGCCGATGCTTACACTGACGGCCAAACCGAATTCTGGATACTGGTCGAAAAGATCCGTCAACGCCTGGCACCACAAATCACCGCACGGCATCTCGGCAACCATCATGCCATCAAAGCGGTAACCATTGATCCGGAACTTCAAAATCGAATCCTGGAAAATACAGAAATACAAGGCTCCGCAGTGGTCATCCGATTTGGTAGAGGCCTGAAAGATGGACTCGTGGATGCACTCACCAACGCCGTAAAGAATTTGCAATCAACCGGCAACCAACCCATCGTTTGTGTTCGCCAGGAGATTCGGCCAGCCATAAGCTCGCTAGTTAAAGAAAACGAACTGGATATCAAGGTTCTTGGAACCAGAGAGATTGTAGGAACGTATGTAGAGTCGCTGGGTGAAATTTCGCTCGACGCGCTGCAGCAGGATTCTGTGGCAGCTTAATGATGCGACTATTGGCGCAATGAAGATACAAAACGAAGACACAAGTTACGAAGCTTATTCAAAGCAAAAGGTCACTGGCAAACGCTAGCTTGAAACGAAGTTGAAAAAGACAAAAACACAGGGTTACCGTTAAACGCGGAATTTCAGTTGAATTATTCATGTTTCAAAAGTCGATTAAAAGTAAACGCTGAATTCTGTTCAGTCGAATTCGCGATCGAACCTGAAACAAAAATTGCGTACGAAATTTTCTGAAATGTAAATATTTCATTGACGAGTCAGACGCAAATTTGATATTCACCGGTCCTCAAATGATCCAACAAGGACATTTGAATAACTGTTAACGATTTACGAGCTGCTTGGATGTAGCCGCTAAAAAATAAGACATTGGGTTCAAGGAGGAAATTTATGGCGACTACGGTTGCAGCCAAAGACAAGGACAAAGAAGAAATCCTGAAAGTCTGGCAAGCCTATAAGCCTGATTGCAATGACCTTGATTTGCGTAATCAGCTGATGGAACGATATTTCCCTTTGGTGAAATACAATGGTGAAAGAATCTGGCAGCGTCTGCCCGACGGTGTCGAACTTGACGACCTGATATCGGCCGGAGTATTTGGCTTGATGGACGCTATCGATGCTTTCGATATGTCTCGGGGAGTAAAATTCGAAACCTATTGTGTGCCTCGTATTCGAGGTGCCATGCTCGACGAACTACGATCGATGGACTGGGTTCCTCGCCTGGTTCGTTCGAAGGCCAGCAAGTTAAATGCGGCGACCAAGCAAATCGAAACCAAGCTTGGAAGAGCTCCGACTCAAGCCGAGCTTGCAGAACGTCTTGAAATCTCGATTCCAGAACTGGAAAAAATGATTTCAGATGCCAATGCGGTTGGCTTGATCAGTCTAAACAAGAAGTGGTACGAGACGGATAGCTACAAAGACATCCGTGAGATCGATATCCTGGAAGACAAAAAAGGCGAAGATCCAACGCGTCGTATTCAAAAGAACGATTTGATGCGTTTGGTCACTAAGGGCCTTAATCGAAACGAACGCCTGATCATCATTCTTTATTATTATGAAGAATTGACGATGAAGGAAATCGGGGCGACGCTTGATTTGAGCGAAAGTCGCGTAAGCCAGATGCACAGCAGCATCGTTCAACGTCTTCAACATCAACTTGGCAGACGCCGAGTGGAATTTGGTGGGCGAGCATAGCTCCACCCAACCACTGCCCAATCCATCATTCCGCAGCCAAAAGATCTATACGGTTTTTTGGCTGCGGTTTTTTCTTTTTAACCGCAATTCACAAACTGATTGCAGCTCGAAAATCAGTATAACGAACTAGCAACTGTATAACGAACTAGCAACTCTCGAAATCGATCTTCAATTCATCTGGCAATCCGTTCGCATCGTATGTCGGAAGAGGATTCGAATTGGGAGTCCGCCAATGGTCGTTTTTGGCTTCAAGGTCCAACAATTCTTCGGCAAGCCAGAAATTGAATTCGAAAAATTGATCAAGGTCCATCGTAAGTGATGGACTGCCTACGGGAACGTTAAGACGAATTTTTGGTGCTGTGAGTTCTCGAATAGTCATGGAATCGCCCTGGAAATTAGATTGGGCAATCCCTGCCGAAATTGGCGACACTCCATCGTGGGTATCAGAAATGGTCATTTGGCTACTCAAAGTAACCTAACCTTTCCGTACAACGCTTCAAACACCAGTTTTGTTCGGCGTATTTTCACTACGTGCCGCAAGGCGGCCAAAGTGCTGGCTCAAAACCGCTGTCAGAACCACTCTCAAAATTGCCGCCGTGCAGAACCAATCGCAAAAACTATGACTCAGACTCATTGTGCTTTTGCTACAAAGGTCTATTCAGCCTATCCGACGGCAGCCCTATCCCGATGCCTCACTATCCGGATGGCTCACTATCGGCGGCAATTTAGGCAACGCCAAGGCATAACGCCGTCAACCCCTTGCTAGCGAAATCCAACCACGGTGGCGTTGCGTCAATTACCGCGTTTTCCCTATACTTCGTTGATCTGTTGGCAGTGCATGCACTACAAACGGTAATTCTGTTTTGAAGGGAATATATTCCGAACCGAAACGAATAGCAGCACGTAAAACAGGTCCTGTCAAATTCAGTGAGTGAAAAAAGCCAGACTAAATTGGCTCCTTTCTGCCAGCTGTTTTGACTGGAAAAGAGTTATGCCCAATTCAACAAATTCGTGAAAGGTGTTCAACCGCTAAACGTCATTCGTTTGCACGAGGCACCAAACTTTACGAATGTGAAATGGTTGATGCCAGGCAATACAATACTTTTTCGAATCGTCTTCGTAATTCGGCGACGCGTATTCGACGATGAAAACAGTGCTTCAATTTGCAAAGTCAACTTTGTTACGGACGGCACTGAGTATCGACACGGAAACGCAGCCTTTGAAGACGCATCGGAAGCAATTCGGTCATGGATTGATCAAAATGAGGAACACGACCACGGCCCAAAAGTAGCGGTCTGGTCACCTTAACGGGACCTCCGAGTTGTTTACGAAACATAATTTGTGCCAACTAACAACATGGTTCGCTGGTTGACCCAGCACCACAGCCCGAAACCGGGGAGAAAACAATGCAAATTCGAAGAACAACAACGGTTCAAAATACCAACGCAATAAATCTAAAAACACAAAACAAAACCGGAGCTCTCGAAGCTCAACAAAACACCGTTCCGGTAGACCAACTGGATATTTCTGCCGAAGCGCAAGCCATTACATCCAACAATGGCATTCGCACAGAAAAGGTTGCTGAAATCCGGGAACAGATCGCGACTGGCCGCTACGAAACGGCGGACAAGATCAACGTCGCTGTCGAGAGAATACTGGACGAAATCGCTTGATTTCGAACATGTAGAATCGTCTTCGCGGGCCAGTAACAAATTGTTACTGGCCTTTTTTCGTATAGAATCCGAATTTGAACACGAACTTTGACCGTTCCGCTTTACATTCTGCGTCTAATTGTAAGAATTGTTCTTCGCATGCTGCACACCTGTCTCCGCTAGAAACAACCTAATGATTGCTCCCGCGTACATGGACAATTCCCGCTTGGCAGAACTCATCAAAAAGCTGGCGGATACGATGATCGAAGAGCAACTGGGATATTGGAAGTTTGAATACGCCGATCATCTGCTGTTTGTCATCACCGATGAATCACACAACCGAATGCGAATCATCAGTCCAATTATAGCCATCGATGATGTCAAAGCGGATGAATGGACGGCGATGATGAGGGCCAATTTTGATCGCGCACTCGATGCTCGATACTGCGTAAACAACGACACTCTGTGGTCTGCCTACATTCACCCACTCCAGGAACTGGCATCTCAACAATTTCTCGATGCCATCGATCAAGTGGTAGTGCTGGCGGCAAATTTTGGAACGTCGTATTCAAGCAGCAACCTCGTTTTCGGCGGCGATGAATAATTCCGCGAAACCGTTAATCTAAAACAAGATGCTGCTTTCCAATTTTTTGTGAGCGACAAGGCACTAGCTTTTGTGAGCGACAAGGC